>JAKPQA010000085.1 GCA_029547025.1 Armatimonadota bacterium | reverse complement strand
TCCTGGATCGCGAACTGGTCCCAGAAGGCCCACATGTAGGGTGCCGAAGGGTGCTGGCGACCCGACATGCCGTAGATCATGCCGCGGTAGGGATTCCCGCCGTTCTCGTAGTTGAGCATCTCGCCGGTCAGACCGAACGGGATCCCCGAGATCTCCACGAGCCAGTAGTCGGGCGGCATGTTGTAGTCGAACAGCTCGCCGAACCACAGGCTGCTGATGTAGGGGAAGTGCTCCAGGTTCATGTTGGCCGCACTGACTCGGCGATCGGGATCCCACGGGGGAGACCAGCTATCGCTGCCGTGGAAGTTGATGCGGCCGTTGGGGCGGTCGCGGTAGATGACCTTGGCGACGCGCTTCATGATCTCGCGGTCGTAGCCGATGCCGTCGAGGTAGAGCCCGTCGATACCCGTGTGCCCGAACAGCCAGCGCAGGCCCTCGATGTAGTAGTTGTGCCAGCGCGAGAGCCCCTGCTGTGAGATGGAGGCGCACGTCTCGCCGGTCGGCAGCGGCTGGCGCCAGCCGGGCACGTAGTCGCTCACCAGATGTTCCTGCAGCCAGGGATAGCCCCCGCCCACGCCGCCGAACTCGGTGTCGCCCACCTTGAACGCCAGCAGCTCGCGGGTCAGGAACACCTCGTCGCCCAGACTGCGCAATGGCCACAGCTCGGCCACGTGGTTACTGATCTGGCCGACGGTGTAGTAGATGTTCACGCCCTTCTCAGGACCCTCGATCTCGCGTTGAGAGAAGGTGACTGTCTTCCCGAACGGTCCGTCGGACCGTTGGACGACGCCCTCGGCCCGGCCGCCGATCCCGCGCGCAGGGAGCGTCTGGTCGTCCCCCTGCCAGTCGCTGAACGTGTCCAGGAGTAGTGTGTCGGGCCCTGCGGTCGGCGCCCCGACCGCCCCGCCGCCGAACGGCACACTCGAGATGAGAATCCCCTCCAGCCCGAAGTGGCCCTCGAACCGGAGGCGCACGCCACCCAGCGGCTCGTCCACCAGGCCCTGGTAATGTGCCTCGCCGGCCAGCTCCCCGTCGACATACACGGCCAGGCGCTTGCCCCACGACAGGGTGATCAGGTGCCGCTGCCCCTTCTCCCATCCCGGCTGATGCGTCCCGAACAGGACCGGGTACTGGTTGTTGATCGACGGGCCCCGGCGCACGTAGGTCCGCATGCCGCGGTCGTCGATGTTCCAATAGAGGCCCGCCGCATCGCCGTTCGGGAAGTCCACCGAGAACAGTGGCTGGTTGAAGCGTGCATCGCCCGGCCCACCCGCGTGGGGGTCGAACCCGATGGTCGTCCACAGGTGCATATGGCCCTGCCGCATATCGATGTTCCCGGCGGCTGGGTAGGTCAGTTTGCCGAAGTCGGTGCCGCGGGTGCGCTTCGACTTCACGTCCGTCACGATGTCCCGCAGACTCTCCCAAGTCCAGAACGGATAGTTGATGTAGGGGTTCTGGACTGTGCCATGGTGCACGTGCAGCACCGTCGCCGGTCCGTCGGTGTCCCCGTAGCGCCAGTTCCAGTGTTTCGGATCGATGCGCCGAAAGGGGGTCACCAGCAGCCGGAACCGAAACCGGACGCTCTCGCCAGCAGCCATGGTGCGAGACCCGGAGTAGGCACGGACGAGAACCGTGTCGCCCTCCTCGGTGACGTCGCATCCGCCCTTCCCGCCGTTCCCCCATGATTCAGGGATACCGGTCTCCCGCAGGCTCACCGTGTGCCAGACATCGACATTCTCCATGAGCTTGAGCTGGACGCCCGCGTCAACGTCACCGATCCAGACCATGTTGTCCGCACGCTCGACATCCCACTTCCAGTGCACATCGCCCGTGCGGTGCCCGCCTCGCTTCCCCATGCCCATCAGGTACCGGGCTACTTCCCTGGGAATGGGTAGGTCGAGCCTCACATCGGAGATCTCCTGATCGCGGACGGCCTTCAGCGTCGCGTCGAAGGCGAGACAGCCGTCGGACTCCATCATCGAAGACAGATCGAGTCGCAGCCCGCACGACTCATCCGATGCGTGCCATACGACTTTGGCCGGTGCCGTGCTCTCCAGCGACGGCCTCGCTGGCCCGAACGGCACGGGCCCCGTCGCCGCCTCAACTGTCAGGGCCACCGGCGCGCGGAGGATCTCTATCCCCCGGCTCGTGATGTGCGACGGCAGACCCCACGCGCCGAACGTCACTGTCCGGTCGAGGCACTCGACCGTCCGACCATCCACTTCCAGGGCCGTGTAGGGCGCGACGACGTCATCATCGATGCCGAGCGTCGAGTTCAGCCAGCGAAGTCGCGATAGCCGCCACAGGTCTGTGTCTCCCGACTCCGCCACCGGACCGCCCTCCAGGTGGATCCGCACCGACACATCCGCGGCAGGCACACCAGACGGCGCGATCCGCACACGCCCCACGAGGGGCCCGGAGGCACCCTCCGGAATGGCGGCGCCGAACCACAAGGGCTGGACCGCGCCCTGTGGCACGTTGACCATGCGCGTGATCGGCCGACCAAGCCAGTCGGCCCCGCCCGTGTTGAAGCACACGACCGGCACGGGCTGTGCCCTGCCGCCGGACGGCACCAGTGGCGCCGCCACGACCCGGACGTCCTCCAGGGGTTCCCGCGAGGCGAAGAGGCCGATCTGGAACACGTAGTACTCGCCAGGCTGGGCCGAGCCCTCGAAAGCGGCGCTCGGACCGCGTTCGATCCACCTCAGCGGCAGCTCGTCTGGCATCTTGATCGGGAATCGACGATCCTCGGGGAACAGCAGATAGGGCCTATCGGCGTGCTTCGCGAGCAGCTCGGAGAGCTCGGTGGCCGTGGCCGGGACCTCCATCGGGTCCATACGGTCGAACTCAGTGCGGGCTTCGATGCGAAGGACGCGAGCTTGTGCGAGATCACGCCACCTACCGGCAGCCAGCGCCGACGCGCCCAGATCGGCCGTCGCCAGCCATGCGGGGTCGGCCGTGTCCTTTGGCGCGAAGTAGGTGCCCGCGGCGTCGAAGTTCCCGGTTCCCGGGTTGTATGGAAGGTAGTAGATCCCATAGTCACCCGGCGCCGTCGCAGGCTCAAAGATGATATCGCCCGACTCCCGGCCGACATGGGCGCGAACCACATTGGTGACGGCCTGCCCGGTAGTGAGGTCGACCACCCGGACGTCCTTGGCCTCCGGGTCGCGGTCCCGCCGGCGCCAGTCGATGTGCGCCCACACCGCCGGGGCCGGGCCATCGGCTCTCACGACGGCCCGGTGGTTCCCGTGCCCGGCCTCAGGCCACGATCCGACGCCGTAGCGCACCTCCTGATCGGCCGGCGCAAGAGCACAGGCCAGCACCAGCACGGGGGCGGCAAGACAGACAGGTCTACACGAACTCGACACGGCTCATTCCTCCGACTACGCCCGGGAGCGTCACTGCCGAGCTAGTTCGCCGCTGGCCGGACGAGGCCTTGGCCGACCCCGAGCTCGCCTCACGGGCTGGGGACGAACCCCTGCACCGCCGAGAAGTGCGAGACGAAGGAGTAGGCCGACACCTCCAGCAGGAACACCGCTGTGCTGGCCCCGCCCAGGAACGCCGCCAGGCTCGGATGGCGCGTGAGAAGGCGGTCGAGCTCACGCGCTCGATCCGCCCCCGCGAGCTCGCCACACGTTCCGTTCGCGGTAACTGACACCGCGTGGCGCAGATCGGCCGGTAGGTTCTCTCGGTTGTCCACTAGCATCGATGCCCGCGGATCAGCCTTGAGGTTGCGGTACTTGCGGGTGTCACGGTCGGTGGCGAACACGAGCGAGCTCAAGTCGGGCACCGTGGCGAAGGCGACCAACCCCGTATGGGGCTGCCCGCCATCTTGGGTGGCGAGTACTCCCAGGCGCTGCGAAGAGAGCAGGGCTGCAATCGCTTGTCTGACTTCGGCCGGGTTCATGGTTATGCGCTCCCTCAGTCCCATGGTCCCGCGGACTGCACGCGTAGCGGGTGTCTCTACCATCAACGTCGGGCACGGTGGCTGGGGCTCCGCCCTGCACTGCCTCCGGCCGCATCGGGAGGTTGTCGCCGCGCCGCAGCCGAAGAATCCTTTGGCGTTTCGCTACAGCCCCGGCCACCCAGGCATTGGGGCTGTCGAGTTGCGAGCTGTCAGAGAGCCGGCTTCACTCGGCCTGCGCGAGTGTCGCCTGAGGAGGCTTCATTGCCCGTGCATAGACGACTGTGCTGGATCGCACTCGCCGTTCTCGTCGCGGCCTCACTCCCCGGGTGCAAGTCGAAGCCCGAGCCGGAGCCCGCCGCTGCACCGGCCGCGGGCCAGACCACGTCGTCGACCGCCCCTGCAGTCCACCCGGCGGACGTGACCATCGGGTTCCTGGTGAAACAGCCCGAAGAGCCGTGGTTCCAGAACGAGTGGAAGTTCGCCGACAAGTGCGCCAAGGAGTACGGGTTCCGGCTCAGCAAGATGGGCGCCGAGAACGGGGAGAAGGTGCTCGCGAACATCGACGCGCTCCACACGCAGGGGGCCCAGGGGTTCATCATCTGCACTCCCGACGTGAAGCTCGGGCCGGCCATCATGGCCAAGGCCAAGCAGTATGGTATGAAGGTCATCGCCGTAGATGACCAGTTCGTCGACAAGGGCGAGTTCATGGATGTCCACTACATGGGCATCGCGGCCCGCAAGATCGGCGAGATGATGGGCCAGGCGGCCTACGACGAGTTCCAGAAGCGAGGCTGGGCTGCCGATGAGACTGGGCTGTGTGTGGTCACCTACGAGCAGCTTGATACGGCACGCGAGCGCACCGACGGCGCCATCGATGTGATCACCAGAGCCGGCTTCCCAAAGGAGCGGGTCTTCAAAGCGGCGGAGCGGACCACCGACGTGCCCGGCGCCATGGAGGCGACGCTATCGCTGCTGACCCAGCACCCCGAGGTCAAGAAGTGGCTGGCCGTGTCGATGAACGATGAGGGGGTTCTGGGTGCCGTCCGGGCTATGGAGCAACGGGGCTTCGGCAAGGACACGATTATCGGCGTCGGGATCGGCGGCACGACGGCCTTGGCGGAGTTCGACAAGCCGGAACCAACCGGCTTCTTCGCAACCTGCCTGATCAACCCATACCGCCATGGCTTCGAGACCGCCGAGATGATGTTCAAGTGGATCACCGAGGGCAAGGAGCCCCCCAAGATGACTCTCACTGAAGCCACGGTAGTGACCCGGGACACGTGCCGCAAGGTGATGACCGAGCAGGGCCTACTCGACTGAAGCGCCCCGCGGCCCGTGGCGAAGGGATGGATGTGCCCAGTTGGGCTCCAGGCCTTACCTTGAGTTCGACGCGGTCAGCAAAGCGTTCCCGGGTGTCCAGGCGCTCGATTCCGTGTCGCTGAGTGTCGCCGAGGGGTCGGTGCATGCGCTCATCGGTGAGAACGGGGCGGGGAAGTCGACCCTCCTGAAGATCCTGGGAGGCGTCCACGCCCCCGATGCCGGCGCGCTTCGGTTCGGCGGGCGGCTCCAGTCGTTCCGGTCCACGGCCGACGCATTCCGTGCGGGTGTGGCGGTTATCCACCAGGAACTGCAGCTCGTGCCCGATCTGTCGGTGGCTGAGAACATCTATCTTGGGCACATGCCCGCCACAGCTGGGTGGCTCGACAGGGGCGCCGCCCGGCGCGCGGCCTCCGAGCACTTGGCCCGGCTCGGAGAGGACATCGACCCGAACGTTCGAGTGGGCCGACTGCCCGTGGCTCAACGGCAGGTCGTCGAGATTGCCAAGGCGCTGGCCCGCGATGCCAAGATCATGGCATTCGACGAGCCGACGAGCAGCCTCTCGGACCGCGAGGTCGAGAGGCTCTTCGAAGTGATCGCCTCCCTGCGACGCGACGGTCGTGTGGTGATCTACGTCTCCCATCGCCTGCAGGAGATCTTCCAGGTCTGCGACTCGGCTACCGTGTTCCGCGACGGTCGTGTTGTCGGCAGTTTCGATTCCCTGCAGGGCTTGTCCACCGATGTGCTCGTGAGTCGGATGGTGGGGCGCGACATCCGGGATGTGTACCATTACTCTCCGCGCCAGACGGGCGACGCCCGTCTGGTGGTCCGTGGTCTCGTGGGCCCCGGGATCCCCGCGCCGCTTGATCTGACGGTGGCGCGAGGCGAGGTCGTGGGCCTGTTCGGACTGGTCGGCGCCGGCCGCACCGAGCTGCTCAAGTGTCTCTTTGGCGCCGTGACTCGTCAGGGCGGCACGGTGGCGATCGATGGGCAGGAGGTGCGCGCCAACAGCCCCGGGGCCGCGGTCCGCGCCGGCCTGGCGTTCTGCCCTGAGGACCGGAAGAAGGAAGGCATCGTGCCCGAGCGGTCGGTGGCCGACAACATCAATCTGACCGCTCGTCATTCCCTCGCGCGGCTCGGGTTTCTCCGGCCGCGGAAGGAATGGGAGAACGCTGAGCGACACGCGAGATTGCTCGATGTTCGCGCTGCGTCACTACGGCAGTTCGCATCCACGCTCTCGGGTGGGAACCAGCAGAAGCTGCTGCTGGCGCGCTCACTCTCGTGCCCGGTGCGCGTGCTCCTGCTCGACGAGCCGACGCGCGGCATCGACGTGGGCGCCAAGAGCGAGATGTACGCCACCATAGCACGGCTGGCCGCGCAGGGCCTGGCCGTCTTGGTTGCATCGAGTGATCTGTCCGAGGTGCTCGGGATCTCGGACCGAGTCCTCGTCATGCGCGGCGGCCGGATCGTGGCGCAACTGCCTCGCTCCGCCGCCGACGAACAGACTGTCCTTCGCCTCGCGCTGCCTGACATTGAGGCGACGCCGTCGGGCACACGATAGGCTCGGGGAGTGACTATGGACCGCTCTACCGCACCGTCGACGTTGCCCGCGCCACTCGGCACGCGGGTGCTCGGCCTGCTTTGGCAAAACGCTGCCCTGCTGGTCGTCATCCTGGCACTGCTCGTGGGGCTGAAGCTCTGGGTCCCCGCGTTCTTCACCGTGCGGAACATGGAAGCCCTGGCTCTCTCGGTCTCCACGGTCGGCATGGTGGCCTGCACCATGCTCTTCTGCTTGGCCTCGGGCGATTTCGATCTCTCCATCGAGTCGGTCGTGGCGGCCTCGGGCGTGCTGGCCGCCGTGTTGATCAACGCCACCGACAGTGTTCCCATGGGCATCGCGGGAGGCGTCCTGGCGGGCGGCATCGTCGGTCTCGTGAACGGCGTCCTCATCGCGAAGCTGCGCATCAACGCCCTGATTGCCACGCTGGCGACGATGCAGATCGTTCGTGGACTCGGGTTTATCATCTCCAAGGGCGAGGCAGTAGCGATTTACAACGACCGGTTCTTCCCGCTCGGCACCGGCACCATCGGCCCCATCCCAAACCCCGTGTTCATCACCCTGCTGTGTTTCCTGTTCTTTGGGATCCTGCTGGTCCGGACGACTCTTGGTCCGAACACCCTCGCCATTGGCGGCAACGCCGAAGCAGCCCGGTTGGCGGGTATCCCAGTGGACCGCCTCAAGATCCTGATCTTCACCATGCAAGGGCTTATGGCCGGCCTCGCTGGCGTGGTGCTGGCGGCGCGCATGACGAGTGGTCAGCCCAACTGCTCGGTGGGCTTGTCGCTCGACGTCATCTCGGCATGTGTTCTCGGAGGGGTCTCGCTCTCGGGCGGCGTGGGGACCATTCATGGGGTGATCATCGGCGTCTTGGTCATGGGGGCGGTCCAGAACGCCATGAATCTCCGGAATGTGGAGACCTTCTACCAGTATGTCGCTCGCGGCCTCATCCTCCTCGCCGCAGTACTGTTCGACCAGATCCGGCGCGGCCAGGGCGCCGGACTCTGGCGGCAGGTACGCAGGTGGTTTCCGGTCGGGTGAAGCCAGGGCGAGGCAGGCCCCGCGCCCACATCTCAGGCCCCCAAGGCCGTCGTTCCTGAGCCGTCGCGTTCGCGCGGCGCGACCAAGGGCGGCGCGAGCGGGAGTCCCCACGGCTCTCGCGAGGCGTTCTCGGCATCGCCTCGTCTACCCGCCCCACCCCCCCGGGGCCGGCGTGGCCCATCCGGTTGCCCGATCGACGACACACGCCGGGCGGAGTGTGGTGAAGCCCGGCGTTAGCGCCATTAGCCGCTCACCCGCGATGCCTTTCAGGTAGCTGGACATGTACCCGCACTTGACCACGACTATCCGGTAGGCCGAGGGATCCAGGCCGGCCTCCAGGTAGTGGCTCTCCTCCGAGAGCTGGCTCCTCGATGACGTGATGATGAGGCGTACACCCTCGGCGCGGACCACGGCCAGAACCCCAGGGACCACGCGCTCAACCTCGACGCGCAGTTCGAGTGGCCGGCCGCTGGTCCGGTCCAGCTTCCCGCCCAGTGCCAGTGTGGCGGACTCGCCTTCGCCGGCTCGGCAGCAGGCCCCGACGGCCTCTGCATCCGCGATGCCTGCCACCAGTGCCCCGGTGACGCCCGCCGCTAGCAGCGCCTCGAGCACGACCGTCGTGTCCCCCGCCCCGCCGGCGCCGGGGTTGTCGCCGGAGTCAGCGATGACCACGGGGCGCTGAGCGCTGGCCAGCGCGCGCTCGAGCACGACGGGCAGCTCGCCCGTGGGCACGTCGGGCCCGAACTCCCCGCGCCGGCGCCAGATGGTCTCGGCGAACTCCTGCGCCAGTGCCAGCGCGCGGGCCTGGTGAGGTTCCGACTCCGCCACCAACCACGTGCCGACACCCGCATGCGCGGAATCGGTCCAGGCGCACCCGATGGCCAGGGACGCATCGAGGATGCCCGGGTGGCACTCCAGCTCCACCAACCGGGCGTAGAGCGACCGGGCCGGCTCGTGATCCGTCACCGCGAACTCGCCCGGAAGGCGCAGGGGCAGCTTCACCAGGCAGTTGCGTGGGCGCAGCCGGTCGGCCAGCGCTCGGATCAGGTGGCGAGCCGCCCGGCCCAGCGTCTCCCGCGCGTCCACATGCGGTGCGGTGCGGTGCGCGGTCAGCACGTCGGCGGTCGCGGCGGCGAGG
Organism: Armatimonadota bacterium; assembly: GCA_029547025.1. Classification (GTDB taxonomy): domain Bacteria; phylum Armatimonadota; class Zipacnadia; order UBA1398; family JAKPQA01; genus JAKPQA01. The sequence goes on along the minus strand of JAKPQA010000085.1, from coordinate 66,734 downwards.
GGCGACAGGTTCGCATGCAGGTCAAGCCGCCCGGACACGAGCGCGTCCGGCCCAACCGCGTCGCGAACGCCCATCAAGAGGTCCGTCTCGCCGTCACCGATCCCCTCAACCTCCATGGCCCCGTGCAGGCGCAGCAGGACGCCATCGAGGGGCGTGGCGGCGCTGAGTCGCTCGAGGAGCTCGGCCTTGAGCGCCTCGTAGGCATCGCGCGCGACGATCCCGTTCGGTGCCGCGTAGGCCACCAGGGCTGGCGCCCAGTCCACCTCCGCGGCCGCAGGCAGTGACGCGTCGTCCCCAATCTCCGGCCCGCGCAGGATGCGGAAATCCGCTCGCCCCGTCATGCGTGTCGAGTACGTGTTGCTCTCGTGCCCGATGCCGGCGATGGCAATCCTCGGTTTCGGCACGGCAAGCCACCCCTTGGGCCCGAACCGCCTACAGCCACCCCATCTTCTCCCAGTACTCATACTGGAACGGAGCGTGTTCGGCCATGCGGGCAACAAGCTGCTTCATCCGCCCCGCGAAGGCCGCGTGCTCTTCCGCCTGATCGGGGTACTGCCTGCGCTCGCGGATCGCGGCCACCAAGTCGGCGCCCAGGTCCCGCCCCCCGGCGAGCGCGGCCTCCTGGTCTCGCAGCGCCGCCGGTCCGGCCGCCAGTGCGGCGGCGATGCCCACGGTCTGAGCGCCGCAGAGCCGCAGGAACTCGTTCTCAAAACCCGCGACGCGCTCTTCGCCCCCGCCACCCGCCGTGGCCACGCCGGCGCCGTACTTCCCGGTCAGCAAGAAACAGTGCACGTGGAGACTGCAGCGGTCCATGAAGGCCTTCATCTGCGCGGTCACCGAGTGCATGTAGTTGGGGCTGGCCAGCACCACACCATCGGCATCGACCATCCGCCTCTGCACGGCAGCCACGCCGTCGTCGTGGATGCAGCTGCCGGCGGCGTAGCACCGGCCGCACCCGATGCAGAACCTGAGATCGAGCTTCGCCAGCTCGACCTTCTCCGTCTCTGCGCCCTCTGCAGCGGCGCCCTCGAGCACGGCGTCGAGCAGCAGTACGGTGTTGCCCTGCGCGTGCGGTGATCCCAGGATCCCGAGGACCTTCACCATCGCCACCTCCAATGCGGGTGCTAGCGCGGCCGCGTCAGTCGTCCCCAAGCGGCGGCTCGGGGTAGATGAACGAGGCCAGGTAGTTGCACAGCCACGTCCAGCGCTGCGCCGGGCGGCCAGACAGGTCGGCCGCGATGCGCCGGCCGTCGGCCAGGGCCTCCGGGATCTGCTCCCGGTGGTCGATGAGCCGCGCGATCTCGAGGAACCGCCGTGCCCGCTCCGGCCCGCCCAAAAGGGGCGCCGCGACCCGGTCGAGGAACGAACTGAGCTCACACGCCGGGTTGCTGTCCGAACCGTAGTCGGCCAGGGCCAGGTAGTTGAGCTCCGATCCGGCGTGGAACGGCGAGCTCTCGCCGAAGATCGACAGCGCATCGAACCCGTGGGTGGCGCTCCGCCCGGCCATCTCAGCGATCCAGTCAATCGCCAGCTCGTCACGGTAGCGATGCCAGTAGGTCCCCATGTGGGCACGCATGATGTGGCGCCTGGGGCCGGCCGGCGGTCGTCCCGCATCCGTCCACTCGCGGGCACGCGTGGGCGCGATGTACTGGTCACACACCCACTGGACGAACACGCCCTCGGGGAACTGAGCCAGGCATTCGCCCGCCCACTCGGGGGCGCCCCCGCCGAACCCGGGGGCCTCTTCAGGGTTTTCGTGGGGCTGCGGATGTGAGTAGGTCTCGACGATGACGGTCGCCTCGGGCCGCACCGACCGGATGGCCTCTGTGGCCTTGGCGTAGATCAGGGCCATGTCCTCCCACGAGAAGCCCGACACGGGGTGCCTGCGCCGCGCCTTGCAGGTCGGGCACTGGCAGACGCCCGTATCGCCGGCCTCCATCTGGACGCCGTCGATGTCGGTGGTCTCCATCAGCCAGCGGAGCGACTCGGCCGCGTACTCCTGGTTCTCGGGGCGCGAGGGGCACGCGTGATGGCACAGCTTCTGCCCGGCGAAGCCGAAGTCGAAGATCATCCGCTCGCCCTTGGCGTCGATCCCATAGAGCTCCGGGTTGGCCTTCAGGTGCTGCTCGAGTGACCACGGTGAGTTGCCCTCGTAGTAAACGCCGCCGTAGGCGTTGAGCCCGACGCCGGCCAACAGCTTGGTCCCGCTCTCCTTGGCGACCTCGCAGAGGCGCTTCACCGATTCGAGCCCGCCGTGGCGGTCCCTGAGCAGCCCCCAGACGACGATGCCCTCGATGCCGTGCTTGCCGCACCAGCGGAGCGCAGATGAGTAGTCGGCGATGAACGATTCGGTGGTGCGTCCGTAATCGTTCGAGGCGCCCATGTCGTGTCCGCCGGCGCGGTTGAGCGCCCATGTGGTGCAGTGGTCCCACGTCCAGAGGAATCGCGATCGGATCGGTCCCTGTTCTGCCACCGGGTCTGCCTCCTGTGCGTGTCCCATCGTGCCGGCGAGGCCGACCGCGCCGGCCGTCAGGGCGGCAGAGCGGACGAAGTCGCGGCGGGTGATGCGATGCTCATCGGGTCGTTGGCTGGTGTTGCGCATACGGCCAACATTCGCCATGGGGGGTACGGGTGGCCTGCGTAGGACGCGCAAGCGTTAGCGCAGAGGCGGCGCGCCCCTGTCTGGCCTCCCAGCTCGCGGGTCGCCCCCATGCACACGGCCTGGGTGGAGTGGGGCTCAGGGCCAGGGCTGCGCCCGGCTCCATGGACCTATGGCTGGAGGACTGGCCCGGCGGCGCCCATGTCGGTGCCGTCACTGGCGGCGCCGATGCCGGGGGAGCCGGGGGCGAGGCGAAAGTCGAACGCGTCGGCGTTCACGAACCGGGCCTCGGCCGCGACGGAGTTGGCGTCGAGCCCGAGCTCAGCCTGATAGGCCGCGAACTGATCCACCGTGTACCGCGCATCGGCGTACGAGATCACGGCACCCTCGCTCTGGAACCACAGGTTGTGGTCCATCACCAGCGAGGGGAGCTGCTCGCGGTTCCACCACTGGGCGCTGAACGCGTGCTCCCGCGCCTCGCAGAAGATGTTGTCGCGGATGATGATGTCCGACGCGGTGGCGTCGGACGTGTAGAAACACAGGTGCCGCCCGCTTGGATCCGGTCGCTGCGTGTGCCCCCAGCCGAAACCAGCGCGGACGCACGTGTTGTGCTCGAACACGATGTTGCGGGTGATGGACTCTGCCGGGCGGTTCCAGTACTCGAAGGAGTACTCGGAATCCCAGATCACGTTGTTGCGGTAGGTGATGTTGGCCTCTTCGACCACGCTGCCGAGGTTCTGGTTCGTGAGTGCGGCATCGTAGATCTGCCAGAGCCGGCAGTTCTCGACCAGGCAGTCGTGGGCGGCGCCCCAGAACTCGATGCCGTTGCCGAAGCGGACCGTCTGGTCCCCGCCCATCTGATCGCCGCCACCGATGTAGCCCAGGTCGCAGTCGCGGATCGTGATGTGCTGGGTGCTGCCGCCACCGAAGCCGTGGGCGCCGCCGTACTTGAGGCACAGGCCGTCGTAGGTGACATAGCCCACGCCGCTTTGGTCGACGATGTGCTGCCGAAGGGCTCCCTCGATGTGCCGATAGTGCTCGCCGGGGTTGCCGGCGGACCACATTCGGACCACGCAGCGTGCCTCGTCGTACCAGTACTTGCCCTGGCCGTCGAGCTGGTCCGGCTCGAAGACCTTCACGCCGCACTCGGCCTCGTCGTCGAAGATCAGATTGCCCACATCAACGAGTGGAATTGCCGAGGGATCGCACGGGCTGAGTGTCAGGTCGGCGAGGAAGAGGTCGGCCCCCGCAGGCAGGGCCCCGCCGAGGAACAGGGTGAGCCGGCCGTCGTCGGCGTTCACCGAGATGCCGTAGAGGCGCGACATCTCGACCCACTCGGTGCCCACATCGCCGATGCGCTCGTAGCGGGTGGTGGAGTAGCCGGTCCAGGGCGGCCCGGCCTTCATGAGAACCGGGCCGGGCAGGTGAAACGGCTGACTGGCCCTGGCACGGAACCGCAGCTGCAGGGCGACGTTGCTCGAGACGGCAAACGGGGCGGCGATGAGCTGGATGTCGGACCCGACCCCGCCCGAGGCATCGCAGTGGATGCGACACTCCCCCGTGGCGGCATCGTAGGCCATGGTGGCCTGAGCGCCGTTCTCGCAGTAGAGCGACCACCGTACCGGGCCTGGGGCGCCCGGCGTGCCGAGGATTGGCTCGCCCAGCGACTCGGCAGGCCGTGTCTCCCACAGGTTGTCGCCGGCCGGCACCCATATGTCGGGCGGCGAGAGGTCCAGCGAGCCCAGGAGGAGTGGCTTCGGCCCCTCGCCGTAGGCCGTATAGGTGATGACGCCTGCGTCGCCGCCGCTCTTCGGGATGAGCTGCCCGCGCCAGGTGTCGCCGCGGCGGAACCGGATGGTATCGCCGGGCAGCAGCTCGGCCGCGTTGACGCGCGCGAGTGTCCGCCAGGCGGCATCGGGGCTCGTGCCGGCATTGGCGTCGGCACCATCGGCGGCGACGTAGTAGTCGACTGCCATGGCCGGGACAAGGAGGAGCAGGACCGCGGCGAGGGCAGCGGGAGCGAGAGAGGAGGATGGAGCCATGGGTGGGTACCTCCCAACAGGCAGTGCAGTGTGCCGGGCAATCAGAGCCATCACGGACCCCGGACAGTGCCGGCCACCAGGCCCGCGGGCACGAGCACCGAGACCCCATGTCGGCGGGCGCCCTCGGTGGCGCGGCGACTACCGACCTACGGGGCCGCGGGCTTGTTGCCCCGCAGGGCCACTTCGGCCAGCGGCGCGTGTTCGAAGCCACCCGGCTCATCCTGATACCAGTAGAACACGGTTGCATAGTCGACCCTACACGAACCGTCGCGGGCCAGTGCCTCCTGCCACTTCGGCGAGGTGACGAAGCCCTTCTCCTCCTGCCAGTTGATGCGCCAGGTGAGGCTCTTGTCGAAACGGATGGGCATGTGGTCGTGGAAGCGGAAGATCGATAGCGAGTTGCTGTCACCGTGGACCACATGCGGCATACCCGAGCGAAGGCCGACGAACTCCTCCTGGAAGCCCCAGCTGAAGGTGAACGAGTCTTCAGTGCCCAGGTAGTCGAACGCACGCTCGCGGCCGTCGACGTCGATCTCGTTGTTGCCCTCCATCACGCAGTTGAAGCCGCGGAAGAACGGCTCATCGGTGAGGATGCTCAACTGCCGGCCGATCACGTGGCCGGTGCCCTCGATCTGGAAGAACGTGTGGCTGGTGTCCGGGCGGAGCTGGAACTGCTCGCGGCGATAGGTCGCGTGGAAGTACCCCAAGTCCTCGTCCCAGTCGTCGAGCGGCTCCCACTCGACGTAGGAGTAGTTCATCGCGTCCTTGTCCGTATCGTTGCGGAGGATGACCCGAGCCCGCTTCTTGAAGGGCATGGGGATGTAGGCGTTGTAGCTCCACGGCGCGCACTCGATCAGTGGCGTGCTGAAGGTCCGGCTGGCGCCGTTGCAGCCATCGCCGAAGAAGTCGGCCAGGGGCGACATCACTGCGGGCTCCTTGGCGTCGTCGAACCAGATCTCGAGCACGATACCGCGCGCCATCAGCTCAGGTGGATGGTGGCGCGTGGTGTGGATGTGGCGGATCACCGCCGGGCCTCTGATGTCGGCCACGAGCATGCTGGTGTGGGCGTCGAGCGAGGGCAGGTTGGAGTAGCGGTCGTACTTCCATCCTGAGTTGGCGAATCCCTGATGGTCGCCGCGGACGATGGTCGGGAGTCCCTCGAGACCCTGAGCCTGGACCGGGCCCGCGATGCACGCGGCGACCGACAGCACAGCGGGTGCGGAGAGGAGCCTGGTGGCACTCAACTGCGGTACCTCCGATGTGGCGCTGACGTGTGGGAGGCGGGGGCCGGTCCATCGCCTCGCGGTGGGGAGGATACACCCCGCAGCGGTCTCGGACCTCCATGGGTGATGATGCCAACGGGCGCCGGGTCACGAGGGGGGCTTCACGAGGTCCTCGTCGAGCGCCCTCTCACTCGAGCCCCAAGACGGCCCAACCCGTCGGCACTGGCAGCGAGCGGGCCCCACCGACGGGCGTTGGGCCGAGGGGCCGCCGGTCTCGATCCTATGGCCTCGCCCGCCGGTCCTCGAACTCAAGCGGTTTCATGGTCCACGCGTCGAGCCGCGAGACGGTGGCGCCGCCCCCCACGGCGCAGAGCCGGATCCCTGTGCTGTCACGCCGCCGGGGGAACACAACCTGCGTCACGCACTGCCGGTCGTTGGCGAAGATCTCGATCATGGGCCCATCGATGAACACCCGCAGACGGATGGGGTCGCCGGCGGCAAGCTCCAGTGGTGCCTCGAACTGATGGATCGGGTTCGGGTTGTCCGTAGCGTTCTGGAGGCTGTAGGACGTGAATGGCGGCGAGCCATAGGTCACGTCGGGCCGGAGCGTCGACTTCGACACATCGACCCGCAGGACGCCGCTGGCCCGGTCGCACCACACGGCCGTCTGCTCCTCGCCATCCGGCGAGCAGCGCACCTTCAGACCCACCCGTTCGGCCCGAGCCGGTTGGATCTCGAGCCCCAGTTCGAGATGCTGACCCGCAATCCCCTCGAGCGTGACTTCGCCGTCGGCAGGGATCTCGATGGTGCGCCGCCGCTCGTGGTGGCCTCGGAGGCGTTCCAGCTCCTCAGCCGGCCTGATTCGCGGTGTGCCATCCGCACCGAGGGACAGAACGCGGGGCAGACTCTGGAAACCCGAGCCCGTCGCCTGCTGTGCGGGCCCGATACGCGGATCGGTGACCCACGCCCAGAAGATGCGTCTCCCCCGGGCGTCCTCAAGACTCTCGGGGGCGAAGAACATGCCGCCTGGCCAGTTCATCCGCACATGCTGTTCGGGTGTGAACGTATCGCCGCCGAAGCGGCCGATGTACATCCGCGCGCCAATGGCGTGACTGATGCACATGAGCACATGCTTGTCGCCGAGCCGGAAGAAGTCGGGGCACGAGCAATCCTCGTCGGACCGCCGCCAGGCGGGATCGCCCTCGTAGAATGGACCGCGCGGCGTCCAGTTCACCAGATCGGGCGAGGTGCAAAGGTAGAGCGTATCGCGGTCGATGGGCAGGCGGTTACCGCCAAGCAGGCACATGTAGGTGTCGCCCTCGAGCCACAGGTAGGGGTCCCAGACGGTGTAGAGACCATACCCCGGGTCGCCAGGCTTGGGCATGGGGATGATCGGGTTCCTGGAGTGCTTCTGCCAGCGGACCAGGTCATCGTCCAGGGCTGTTGCGACACACACCCCGGCCTCTACGCCGAACCAGCACAACATCGGCACGCCGTCTCTATTGATGAATGCATTGCCGCTGAATATTCCCTTGTCGGGATCGCCTGGCATTGGCTCGAGGGCTGTCGGGTGGTAGGTCCAGTGGATCAGGTCGCGGCTCGACAGATGACCCCAGCAGTGCCCGCCATCGGGGCGCTGGAAGATGTACATTAGGTGGTACTTCCCTTTCCAGTATATGCACCCGTTGGCGTCATAGGGAAGCGCCACGCCCTCGTCGGGCAGCGCTGTCACGTGATATCTGGGCCAGCCCTCCGTCTCCCGTGCCGCCGTGTTGCCTCGCTGAACCACCATGCACCCGGTCACCCCATCCAGTTGGAGCAGGCCATCCTCAATCCGTGCCCCACCCACGAGGCGTCCCGGAGGGTAGCGTCCCATACGGTCTCTCAGGCTGTCATCCTCGAAGGTCCACCAACCCAGCGGCTGCGGGCCGCCTCTTCGCCCGCACTTCAGGGCGGCAATCGTTTCCTGGCTGAGCGCCGAGCCGTAGATCCGCGCATCCGCGATGCCGCCGGCGAAATAGCCGTTCAGCGCTCCGCGATGGCGCAGCCCCAACAGGACAGGGCTGTCGGTCGTCAGCGGGGCTGGATCGCCCTGAAACCCGTACTCGGCGTATGGAGCGCCGTTGCGGTAGATGTGGACTCGCTTGCCCTCGTAGGCAATAGCGATCTGCACGAGCGTCCCTGGTTGCGCCGTCTCGGCGGGCCACGCCGCCTGGTCTTGCGCTGTGCGGAGGAAGAAGTTGCTGCCCGCCATCCAGCGCCCGGGCGCGATCTCACCGAACACGATGGCATCGAAGAGGTTGCTCGTACCCCCGACGCTCAGGACGGCTCCCCCGCTCTGGGTCAGGCTCGCCGGCGACACCCAGGCCACCAGTGTCTTGTCGCCGATCGGCTGAGCGGGTAGGACGTCCTGAGCGGCCACCGTCACGATGAGCATCAGCATCGGGAGCTCACCTCCGCAGATCTGCCTGTTCCGGGACGCGGCAGCGCCAACCTGCGTGGGCGGAGGCGCGAAGGGCCTCCGTGGGGCACCCGCGAACCAGACCCCAACGCGGACACTGGAGGAGGCTGGGCCATTGATGCTCTGCATGGGGCTGCTGCTCACCCCGGTCGCGGCGCCGGAGGCGCTGTTCACCGACGTTCGTGTGGTGACGATCGAGAAGGGCCCGTTCGGCCCGCGGGGCATGCCGGGGGACATCGAGGTGCTTGGCGACGGCTCGCTCCTCCTGTGCTACACGCTCGATGGCATCATGTCGCGCACGTCGACGGACGGAGGACGGACCTGGAGCGACGAAGTGGTGTTGGTGCCCAACCCGGCCGCGCCCTCGACTCAGGGCTACTACTGTCATCCCAGTCTCGTGCGCTTGGCCAACGGTGATCTGCTGCTCTCCTACATCTACGGCAGCGGGGCCGTGCCCTACTACGGGCACAACTACTACCGCCGGTCTGCCGACGACGGCAAGACCTGGAGCGAGCAGTTCGTGATGACCCCCTGCCCCGGCTACGTCATCGTGCACAACGACAAGATCACGCGGCTGGCCTCGGGGCGGGTTATCGCCGCGGCCGAGCGGAAGAAGCGGTGGCCCGACTCGAACGATCACGGAGGCTATGTGGCCTGCGCGTTCCACTCGGACGACAACGCCTATTCGTGGCACATGAGCGCCAACGAGGTTGACATGGACCCCATGGAGGCCCAGGAGGCGCACATCGAGGAGCTCAGGGACGGCCGCCTGCTGATGGTCTTCCGGACCTACAACGGGTTCCTGGGCCGGGCGTACTCGGCCGACCAGGGCGCGAACTGGTCGGCGGGCGAGTTGGTCCGGGAGCTGCCCATCTCGGCCAACGCGTGCGCGGTAACGGTGAAGCGGATCCCGAGCACGGGTGACCTGCTGCTCATTCGGACCACGGCGGGCGATGGCGGACGCCGCACGCCGCTGGTGTCGGTCATCTCGAAGGATGAAGGAGAGACCTGGGAGAGCCCTCGAGAGCTGGCCAGCGACCCCGAGGACGACTACGGCTACCAGAGCGTGACCTTCCTGCCGAACGAGGACGTGTGCGTCCTGAGCTACCACGCCCGCGATGGGCTTCATGTGGCGCGGGTCCGCACGGAGTGGTTCTACGGCGGATAGTCGGTGCGCTCAAGACCCCAGGGCGCGATCGAGGGCTCGTGCCACGGCCCGGTTGGGCGAGCGGATCTCCTCGGCATGGCTCACGGTGACCGTCGGGATGGCGCCGAGCTGGTGGTGGACCTCCATCCGAAGCTCCTCGTTCTCGGTGCGTCCGCCCAGGCCACTGTACCCGAAGGTGCGGCATAGGCGGTCGAACAGGAAGGCATTGAGCGGGCATCGCCCCGCCCGTTCGAGTCCGTCGATGCTGCTCTGCCAGCTCCGGTAGAGATGGGCCTGGGCGAAGGACAGGCCCTGCATCGTGACCTCGTTGCGCCCCTCCCCGCCCACGGCTAACCCGCCTCCCAGCCCGGCTATCTCGGAGATGAGCCGCTTCATGCCCTCGGTCGAGGTGGCGTCCTCGACCAGGCAGTTGTCCAGGTTGTGGCTGCAGAGCGTGACATCGACAAAGACGCAATCCGTGCCCAGAAGCTGAGTGGCCTGGCCGACATGCTCCGCAAGGATCGAGCGCCACATGGACAGCCCGGGGTGGATCTTCACCATCACTTTACGCCGACGGTTCTCGGCGAGGCTGGCGTAGGAGTCGGGGACCCCCAGTACTCGGCCGTGTTCGGGATCCCAGCCCCAGCCGAGCAATCGCTTGGTCTGGACGTCTCGGTACTGGAAGTCTCGAACGTAGTGATAGGCTGGATGCGTGGGGTCCATGTCGACCGAGTTGCAGTGAGGCATGACATGGAAGCCCATCTTCCGGGCCTTGGCGAAGACATCGCAGGCGGCCGGCGAGGGGTCATAGGTCGGGTAGTTCTCGTCGTAGGGGTCGGTGCGCCAGTTGGAGTAGTGCAGAAGAACCTGGTGGGGACTCAGCCGTTCGGCGAGCGCATCGAGAAGCTCAGGATCACCGCCGTACCACGACACCGCGAAACGGACGTCGCCGACCCAGGGCTTGCGGGCTCGCTCTTCGGCCGCCAAGCCGTAGGCCTCCCACAGCCAGTCGCGATAGGCGGTCGCGGGGACACGCCACTCGCCTTCATAGACATTGACTCGCCACTGCAGCCCGCCTGCGCCCCGATTGCGCTCGACCGGGCCGTAAGCCTCGGTCTCGAGCCCGAGTGTCGCCTTCTCAATGTTGAGCGCCTTGTAGCGGTAGCGCGAGTCCTGGCAGTGGATCCAGAATCCGCCGCCGCGCCCCTGCAGGATCGCCAGGCCGGCCTCCCACAACTGCGGCCAGAACCATCGGCCCTCCAGCAGCGAGTCGCTCAGTGGCAGGCGCACTCCCTGGAAGAAGGGTGCGATCAGCTCCAGATCCGCGGCGATGCCGGGCACGAGCCATCGGCATGAGAGCACACCCGCACGCGAGGAGTACGCCGAGGGCTCGACGACGAGGTCGCCCGTCGCCTCGTCTTCCGAGACACGGATCACCCCGTCCGCGTCCCACCCGTGGAGACGCACCTCGGCGCACCCTGCCGACCGCTGATGGCATGAGACCCGCCCCGCCAGCCGGTCGAGCACGTCCAGCGGGCCCTGGCCCGGGTACACCAACTGCAGAGCCGAATAGTCCCACGGGCCGCCCCGAATGCGCTCGGTCCCGCCCGCCTTGCTCCGAAGCCGCGTGATCAGCCCGTTCTCGATACGGGCCACCAGTGTGCGTGTCTCGACATCGATCGCGTTACCCCGGACGGTAACCATGCGACGCCCCCTGTAGCCATTCGCCGTCGGATGTACGCCACGTGTCGTACGCCTCGAGGAGCCGTGAGCCTGGCCCCCGCAGCTCATCCGCAAGCCGCAGGATGGCCCGGTTCGGCATAAAAACGTGCTGGGTGCGGCTCGCCACGGTCGCCATGGCTGCCAGCTCGCCTCCCGGTCCGCGGTCGACGGCGGCAAGAACCGCGGCGCAGGCGGTGCTCCGCGACAGGCCCGACAGGCAGTGACACACGAGGGTCCCCTCCCCTGCCAGTAGCCTGGGTGACCAGTCGAGCAGCTCACGGACCATCTCTCGGCTCGGCGGGGTGAAGCCGACCGAAGGAATACCCGCGGCAATCAGTTCTTCGGCCGTCACCGAGTCGCGCTCCACATCGTGGAACTCGAGGCGCAGGATCTGGCGGCCCTCGCGGTGGAGCGTCGGAGGCGGAGCGGAGCCGGGATCGCCGATGGACACCACCGCATCGACATCCTTCACGGCGCCGAGAATGCACGATGCCGTCGCGAAGTCGACCACGACAATGTGCTTCACGGGTGCACCGCCACCGCGTCGAGCCAGACGTTAGTGCCGGTACCGCGGGCGTCGGGTTGCCCGAGGCACTCGATTCGCACGTGGTGCTCGCTCGAGGCATCCCACCCGCGCTCGAAAAGCGGCCACTGGGGGATCTCGTCGGCGCTGTAGCAGCTGACCACGACGGGTTCCTCGTCGTCGATGGCGATTCGGGCCAGCCCTCCCCGCTCTCCGAGGCGCGAGTGGATCACCAGGCCGCGCCCCGTGAAGGATAGAGTCGCCGACGCGCCGGCAGCCGCCGCGCGCAAGAGTGTCCCGTTGCCGATTGGGTCCAGATCGGCCTCCGGCTCCCAGGTCCCCGTGAAGCGCAGGCCCTGGCCGCCCACCGCGCGCACCACCTGGCGGCGCGGGCCCGCGCAAGGCTTCGCGGCAGCCCATGCCGAGACATTGCCCGCCCCGTCAACCGCTCGGACGGCGTAGACGGCCGCCGGGTCGGCGTCGGCGGAATGGTCGAAGTAGAAGCATCCCTTCGCGACGCGGCCGACGATCTTCCCGTCGCGGGCGATCTCGTAGTAGCTGAGCCAGCAGTCATCGTCCGCGGGGGCCCAGCGCAGGTCAACGCCCGGGACCCCCATATGCTGCGCGACGCTGGAGGCCACGCTCCCGGGCGTCGCCGGCGGCGTCCTGTCGACGCGATTCCCTGGGTGATCCGACAGGTTCAGGTAAATGAGCTCACCGGGGGGCGGATCACTCAGACGGACTCCATCCTCCATGAGCTGGGCCCCGGTCCTCACGAACGACTCAGGGCTCTCCTGGAGTGTGACCTCATACCGCTCGTAGGGCTCGAGGCCTTTCGGGTGGACCACGACCACTCCCGTGATCCGGTGCTTGGTGATGATGATGCCCCGCTTCCGGTCCCAGCTCAGACGCTGGAGGTACATGGTGGGGTCATCGCCTGTCACTGTGGGATGGTACACCCGCACCCATCTCCCCACGACTCCGCGGCTCTGCAGGTAGTGGTAGATGTCGACGATCTGGCGGATTCCCTCCAGTTGCGCGAGGTCAAACGTGTCGCCGGTCATGTCGAAATTGGTGCACAGAAGCGATCGCCATGTGGCCGGATCAAACTTGGCGGGATCCCAGATGTCGGGCATGTCATTGATCTTGTCGGGCGGGAACAGGTAGGTCGCGTAGTAGCTCGCCAGCTGCCCGGCTTGCCCGTCCGTGAACTGGAAGCCGCTGGCATAGCCGAGGTACTCCCAATTGAGCCCCATGCCTCCGCCGTTCACGCCCTGGAACGCGCAGTCGGGGTGGGTGTCGAGGAACCGACGCAGAGTCTCCATGAGGCCCTGCTGCTGCCCCAGCAACACGCTGTCGTCCCCGTCGCGCCGGCCGAGCGGGACACTGTCATTTCGCCACTGGAATGGGCCCCAACGCTTGTAGAAGCTGGCGAGCAGGTCAACCTGGTAGTCGACGACTTCCGGCATCGACTGGTCCAACGTATTCGGGTCTGCCAGCCATTCAGGATGGGCGCGAGCGACGCTTGACTCGGGATCGACGGTGTAGATGAAGGCATAGATGAGCTGGCCCATGCCATACTCTCTCAGGTAACGACCTGTCGTGCGGAAGTCGGGCCCGTTCCAGTCGCCCGCCCGGTCCCACCAGCCCCAGTCGCGGTGGTACGTATCGCCGCCGACATAGCGCATGAAGTCGGCAGTCCGGAACACCTTGCGGAAGGTGGATTCGTAGTCCGGCTGGCCACCGACCCAGCTCTGTCTGCCCCACGCAGTGCCCTTCATCCAGTATCCGAGCATGCGAGTGGCTGGAAACCATGGCTCGCGCGTGTAGTCCCACAGGTGGCGGTACTGCCACTCGAGGATGTCCTGACCCATCTCGTCCAGGTCTTCTGTGAACAGCCCCATGAAGGAATACGGCGTCCGGATAGTACCGCCGGGCGCCAGCTCTCTCGAGTACCCGGCGAGGAACACGGCCACCGAACCGTCCTCGCCGAGCTCGGCCCGCCAATGGGCCATGCAGTCGAACCCGACATAGGCTCCTGTCCGCGTGTCGGCATCCATCACGCAGAACCATGGTACGTAGGTCATGGTGCCCAAGCGGAAGCCTTGGCCCGCCGGCCCACCATTGCCCGTGTTCCGAACGGTGCCGCGGATGGTAGCCTTCCCCGTTCGCGAGGACGCAAACACACGGACTGCGCGGCCTTCAGGGTCGGGGTGCATCTCCGTGGCTGAGATGAACGGCTCGATCACGCCGATGGCCCGGCGCCAGCGCTGTCCGTACCGCCCGGGAGCGGGGTCATACACGCATGGGGTGCGCTGGCCGCCATCGCTCTCATATTCATAGGACCAGTCCCGCGCTCCCTGAACGTCGCTGAAGCCAGCCGACGCCTGGAAGCGCTCGCCGTCGGCGAACTCGATGACGGGGTCCCACTCGGTGGTGTCACATGTCATGTGGCCTGCCCGAGCCAGTACGAACTCGACCCGGTCTCCCTGACGCAGCTCCACGGTCACATCGTGGCTGACGGGGTCGTTCGAGTGCGCCGAGTGCGCCCAGCCCGCCTCGGGCCAGATCACGCGATCGTTGAGACGAATCTGCGTGTCGACGCCGTCGCCCGGGAGAGCCGCACTCGTGGCCCCGGGCGGGCTATCGTATGAGTCAAACACGCGGCGGGCACCGCGCAGGGGCTCGCGTCGCATCCGCCATGAGTCGCCGGGAAGTTCAGCACCGCTCATCCAGAGCAGGTCGAGCTCGCGGCCACCATGTCGCGCTCCAGCGATCGAGGGCTCGCCCACGCGCACGGGGGTCCTGGCGACATTGGAGATCTCCAGCCACCCCCGGATCAGGCCAATGCCCGGATGAACCACATAGTGGCGCGCGATGCCCACTTTGGGATGCGCGACGCGAAGCGTGACATGCAGCGCACCGTGCTCGGTGCGTTGGCACGCAACGCTCTTGACGACGAACGATGCATCGGTCGAGGACAACAGCTGCCCGTCGACCGTGACGGAGAAGTCGGCCTGTGTCCCGCCCGCAACGACATCCACGCCCGTGGATCGGTTCACCCACGCCGACCGGCGCAAGCCACCGGCGGCTGGCATGTCGAGGCGCAGCAGGACAGCGCGTGTCTCGAGTTCAATGGTCCGGTCCGTCCAACGAACCACCGCGTCGTCCGAGCGGGACTCCCCCGCTGCGGATGGCGTCGCCGCCCCGATCACGAGGGCACTACCCAACCAGATACCGACCAAATCGAGCCCCACCTTTCGCATCGACGGATCGCCGCGGAGCGGAGCGGGGTCCCCTTCGCCTGGTGCGCCACCATGCCCTGCGCCCGCCGCAGGCTCGGCACCCCGCAGGAACTCCACGCGGAGGGGCAGAAGCCCCGCTCATCCGGATCGTCCGGACACCCCGCACCCTTCGGAGGACCCCATGCCCACTCGAGTGTTCGATGACCGAGACCTCGGTCTGGTTCGCGAGGTGCTGCAGTCGGGGCATCTCTCCATCCTCGATGGCGGCCAGCTTACCCCGCGCTTTCAGAAGGCTTTCGCTGAGGCCCATGGCGCGAAGCACGGTGTGGCCATGAACTGTGCCATGTCGGTGCTGCATGCCTCCGTCATCTCGGCTGGAGCCGGGGCGGGGGACGAGGTCATCTGCGATCCCGTGTGCGTGTTCGGCGCCATGGCCACGATGTATGCGAACGCCATTCCCGTCTTCGTGGACGTCAACCCGGTGACGTGGAACATGGATCCCGACGCCATCGAGGCGCGCATCACCGAGCGGACCAAGGCACTCATCGTGACCCACGTCTGCGGTCTACCTGCCGAGATTGACCGCATCGTCGAGGTGGCACACCGGCATGGCATCGTGGTCATCGAGGACTGTGCCCATGCTCTGCTGACACGGTACAAGGGCAAGTGCGTCGGCACGTGGGGGGACATCGGGTCCTTCAGCTTCCAAGCCAGCAAGCAGATGGGTCTGGGTGATGGCGGTATGGCGCTGACGGACAACGATGAGCTCGCGGGGAAGCTGAACCTGCATGCGGGGGCGCCGACGTTCATGTCCGTGGCATATGGGATGCACTACAACTACCGGATGTCCGAACCCGTGGCCGCCATCGGCATCGCCCAGCTCGAGCGCTTGCCGGGCTACATCGAGGGCCTCCGCCGCGCCGCCGCCATGCTGGATGCTGCGGTGGCCGACTGCGAGTTCATCGACCTCCAGCGAGGGCCGGCCGAGGCCGAGCACAGTTTCCACCTCTGGGGCGCTACCTTCCACGGCGAGCGGATAGGCCTTCCCCGTGACGACTTCGCCCGGGTGCTCGAGGAGGAGCAGGTCGGCATCGGAATGGGCTATACGAACATGCCGGCCTACCGTCACCCGCTCATCGCCGAACGGCTGGGCGCCGGGCGGGGCTGCCCGCTGGACTGCCCACTCTACGAGGGCACGGGCAACCAGTACCCGGATGGGTTGTGCCCCAAGGTGGAAGCCCTGTTCCCGAACATCATACTGGGCTACCCGTTCCAGCCCGACGACGCCGTCGCCGCTCAGGCCGATCGGCTTCGCCGGGCCGTCGAGCGGCTCGCATAGGTTCAGCCCAGTTGCGAGAGGCAGTGAGCCCCTTGGTTGGCTCCCCCAGGAGGCCGATGCGAGTCGCGTGGGTGTACGACGCGCAGGCGCACAGCGATGCGAACGCAGCCGGCCGCAACTACTGGCCGGTGTACACGGAGGAGATCCTGCGGCGTCTCGGTATCACGCCCGAACGTCTGGCCCCGGCCGATGCGCGGGACCTGATCCGTCTGGCCGGGTATGCTGTGGTCGTGGCCGGCTCCCATCCGGGCGTCTCGCCCACGGTCCCGTCAGCCGCGGAAGCATGGGTCCGGGCCGGGGGGATACTCATTGGCTTTGCGACGGTTGGGCTCGAAGAGCTGTTCGGCATCCGCGTGGAGGGCTGCCTGAAGCAGCCCGAAGGCGACTTTGGCATCGCGGCCTACCTTCGGCTCACCGACTGCAACTTGGCCTCCGATGTGCATCCCGCCGGGTTCGAGGACCAGCCGCTCCTCGTGGTTTCCCCCGTGCGGCTGGTGGTTGCTGACGATGAGGGCGTCGAGACTCTCGCAACGGTGATGGAGCCATCGCCCGATGCGCCAACCTGTGGCAGGCGCGCTGTGGAGACCCCGTACGCCGGGGTTACGCTCCGGCGTGTCGGGGCGGGCTACGCCTGCTATTTTGCCTTCGATGTCGCCCAGACGATGTGGGCGATCCACCAGGGAAGACCGATCGACCGCGACTATGATGGCGATGGCTACCTGCGAGCGATGGACGCCCGCATTGTCGGCGACAACGATGTGGCCGTGCCGTACACCGACGTGCTCCAATCACTCCTCCGGGTCATCCTGGGCCTCAGGCCAATCCCCATGGTTGACGCCCTCCCACCCGCCGGAGGGCGGGTGGCGGACGCCGTGTTCTACTTCGGCGGCGACGATGAGGGCGAGGCCGGCAATCAGGTGCCCGCGTCGGACTTCATGCGGAGCCGGGGCCTGCCCTATCACATCAACCTGATGCCCGTCGGTGAGGGGTTCGCGGTGAGCGCCCAGGAGGCCGCTCACATCGAGGCCAACGGCCACGAGCTCGCGCTGCACTACAACTTTGTCGACGGGTTCAGCCATCCGTGCGGGTTCACCGAACACGATGTGCGGGCCCAAGCAGACCAGTTCATGCGGGCATTCGGCCGAAGCTCGCGGTGCTCGGTGAACCACTGGTGCCGATGGTGCGGGTGGGCCGATCCCGCCCGGTGGATCGCGGCCACGGGTGGGACCGGCGACAACTCGTGGTTCGGTCCCGAGCCCGTCGGGATGAACCCCACCAACGTGACCGGATTCTCTTTCGGTACTGCTTTCCCCCGGCACGTGTGGGACGACTGGCGCCACGGTAACCGGCGCCTGCCCTTCGTCCAGGAGGCCATCACGGGGTACGAAGTCGGGTACCAGGACGAGCAGTGCGATCCCGCCGCGGTACGTCGTGCGGTCGATCTGGCCCTCGCCGGTCGTCTCACGATGTGCCTGTTCTACCACCCGGTCTACATCGCCGGTTCTCCCGGGTGCCGCGAGGCCATCGATGAGCTTCTTCGCTATGTCGACGAGCTCGGGGCCACGGTGGCATACATGGGCAGCGATCGACTCAACGAGTGGTGGATGAACCGCGACGCGACTACGGTCGAGGACGCCCTCTTCGACGGGAACCTGCTCGAGTTTGTCGTCGACTGTCCCGACCCATCGGGGTGCGTCATCCGGGTGTGTCTGGGCCAATCCGTCGGCGCGCGTTGCTTCGTCGAATCCGCGGATGTGATCCCGAAACGCGTGACCGAATGCGCGTCCAACTGGGCCTACTTCCCGGTGCCCATCGGGCGTCACCGCGTTGCAGTGCAGTTTCTCACCGCCTGAGCGGACCGAGGTACCATCAGTGGTCAACATCATGCTCACTGGTTTCCTTGTCGTGGCCCTGGTCACCCTGTGTGCCCCATTGGGCGCTCGGTCCATCCTCGAGGACGACTTCGGGGGCTCCGGTGTCGATGCCAGCAAGTGGGACGTGCACGCCAGCGAGACGCCGGGCTCGTTCGTTCGCGTCGAGAATGGCGTCCTGCACCTACTCGGGATAGGCGGTGGATGCACCCTCACCTCACTGGCCGAGGTGCCTCCGTTCCATGTGGTCGAGTTCGACTACCTGCAGCCCGCGGCGGAGCGCCTGGGAGGCTATGCCAACTGCGTATCGTGCCAGGTGACGCAGAGTGCGCCGGAGCAGGAGTGGGACGGCGCCGCCTGGTACGTCGAGTACTCCGGTGGCGCATGGAGCCACTACGGCGGGCGGTGGGACTGCCGGCGCTCTGGGGCACGCCTCGCCCCCGAGGATGACCGGTGGTACCACGTCACCGTCTTCTGCCAGGACACCACGGCGGTGATCATCGTTGCCGAACGCGACACGGGCCGCATCTGCTGGCGGGCCGCATTCCCACACGACCCCATGGTGCGCGGGAGGATCCGTTTCGACGCGGCGGCGGTGGGACCGGACAGCCGCTGGGGCTTCATGCTGGACAACATCAGCATCCGTGCCCGCGAGGCTGAACTCGAGCCCGCGTGCCGCCCGCTCGGCGGGCGCGACACGGCCTTCAGAATCGCCGACGCGTGGCGGCCGATTGAGATCGCGGGCCGGACGTTCTGGCATCTGGCCGAGTACCGTCCTGATGAATGGCACGAGTGGGGTATGGCCGACCACCCGGTCTTCGCTGACGCGGCCTGGCTGTTCGCGCCCAACGACCGGGGCCTCATGGCAGGCGAACGCAGACCGTTCACCCTTGAGCCGTCGCTTGACCCGGAGACCCAGCGTGTGCAGCGGCGTATCGTGGCCAGCGCCCGTGATCGCTTTCTTGGGTTCTACGGCCTGAAGCTCGGGCCCGGTGGGCCACTCAACGAGTGGGGCGACGGGCTTATACGCATGGATATGCGCGACTGGTTCGGTGGCCCAATCCGCGACCGCTATGAGGGACTCGAACGCCTGAGACAGAGGTACGAGGAGCTGGCCGACACGACACCGGTGAAGCGCGCCGTTATGGCTCTGGACGGCTACCGCTTCTTCCACCACCACGCGTTCGCATGGGGTGCCTCCTCGGTCGTGGCAGAGATCGGCGAGAACATCCCCTGCACGAACCTCCAAATCGCCTTCACGCGCGGCGCGGGAAGGGAGTCTGGCAAGCCGTGGGGCATCGATCTCTCTTCATGGTTCGCCGGCACCGTGACGGACTACTCCTACGTCCCCGAGGTCCTCGAAGCCGATGCGGCCATGTTCAGCGGGCACTCGCCCATGCTCCACAAGCGCTTCTGCTACGCGACCTGGCTGGCGGGCGCGAACATGTTGTGGTTCGAGAACTACCGGTTGCTGGTGATGCGCGAGAGCGCCCTCCGCCAACTGGCCGGCTTCGAGACGTCCGGTCAGCCGGAGAAGTGGCGCTTGTCGCCCGTGGGCGAGATGGCCGAGCGCCTGTTCCGCCTGGACCGCGAGAAGGACCGGGGCACACCCTACACCCCTGTCGCCGTGATCCTCGACTTCGCGCATGGGTGGTCGCCGCGGGGCTGCGCGCCTCACCGAATCTGGGGACGCCTACCGTTGTCCGACGGCGATCGCATGATGGATCACTTCTTCAACCTGGTGTACCCTTGGCACGAACCCGGAACTGGTTGGGAGCCGGAGGACGCAGGGCTCGGCCTGGAGAAGCTCGAGCGAGGGTACCTCACCGAGACCCCGTACGGGGACATCTTCGACGGCTTGACGACCGCCACATGCCACACACTCGGCAACTACCCCGTGGCGATCCTGGTCGGCGAGGTGCGCATCGACGGCGCGTTGGCCCAGCGGCTCGACGACTACGTGCGTGCCGGAGGCACTCTGGTTGCCAACGCCCGGCAGGTGGGCTCCTCCCTCCCGACCTTGCTGACTGGGGCCGCCCTGACCGGTGAGGTGCGTCGCGCCACTGAGGCCATCTGCCATCTCGACGGCTCCACCATGCGCTCGGCGGAGTTCGATTATGCCGTTGCCGAGATGCACGGCGCCCGCCCCGTGGTTACCGTCCCCGGCTCGAACGATGTCCTGGTGTCCGATCACCGCGTGGGAGCCGGGCACGTGGTGCTTACGACCCCGCACTATCTCCTGGACAGCAACCAGGAGCCACTCGGCCTCATGGACCACCTGCTCCGCCACGTGACCAGTGGACTTGTCCCCGTCAGGGTCAGCCCCGGCGTGCAGTGGATGGTGAACCGCGCTGCCGACGGCTGGGTCGTTGGCCTGCTCAACAACCGGGGGGCCTACAAACAGCCCCGTGGAATGCCGTGGATCCGGGAAGAGGAGACGGCCGCCGTACTCGTGGAGCTCGACGAGCCCTGTGTGGGCGCCGACGAGTGGGTCGCGGGCACCGCGCTCGACGTTCGGACTGATGCGCACTCAACCCGCGTGCGCCTGTCCGTGCCGTCCGGCGACGTGAGAATCGTGCATCTCCGCACACGGTGAGAAGGGCATCACTCGCGAATGAACCCGCCCGGGCTACGTCGCGGGTCCGGCTCCCGGCAGGCCCTTCGCCTTCGACGGCGCGGCCTCTGGCGTGTGCGTCGCGTCTACCGGTGGCCCAGCCTCGCCTGGTCCCTTCGGCCGGCCGCTCTCGGCAGTCGGGCTCTTGGGCGACCTGCTCCCCTCGCCCCCCTTGCCCGGCGCCGGGAGGTAGGTCCCCGTGGTCGTTACACCGACCAGAAGCCACTTCCCCTGGGGACGCTTGAGCACCAAGCGGATCCTGGAGCCGTCGGGGCCCGGGAGCTCTGCCGTGGCCGTGCCCATCATGGCCGCGAGCTGGAACGTGATCTTCGCCTGATCTGCGTTCGCAGTTGGGGTGAGCAGCTCAATGGGGATCGGCGGTGGAGTCATGGGACCGGCCATGCCCAACCCGCTGAGCTTGCCGTCGGTCTCAGCGGCTCTGACCTGGCGCCCGCAGAGGGCCTGCGCGGCTGCGAAGTCGCGATCCCGAATCACCTCGATGACCCGAGCGGTCGCCGCTCGAGCCCGGCTCGTGCTCCACGCACCCAGGGAGAAGAAGTTGCGAACCTCGTCGGCGAAGTAGGTAACAAGGACGACAACCACGAGGCCGACCGCCAATGCGACGACGGCCCCTTTGCTGACCCGCATCCGACTCATCTCCCGTTGCGCGCGGACGGTGTCACGATCCGGGCCGCGGGTTGCTCTTGCTGTTTGGCGACGACTTGGGGCCGGTAGAAGCCGCGCTGGCTCCGCCCCCCGCGGTGCCGGTCATCGCAGAGCTGACGCCCACGAGCAGCCACTTGCCCTTGGTGGGCTTCAGGTGGTACTTGATCGTCCGTCCCTCGGGCCCAGCGATGGTGACCAGTGCCGTGCCCCGGGGCGGCGGAATGTCGAAGGATATCGTGGCCTGATCCACACTCTCACTCGGGAGCAGCAGGTCGATGGGAATCGGTGGCGGCGCCATGGGTCCAGCCTGTCCGATACCCGTAAGCTGGCCTTCGGCTTCCCCCACTTTGACATCCGGACCGCACAAGCCCTTGACCGTCTCGAGGTCCCGGTTCTTCATCGCCTCAACCAGTCGGCCGGCGGCGGCGCGTGCGGCCCCGGTGCTCCATGCGCGCAGGGCCACGAAGTTCTGGATCTCACCGGCGAAGTACGTGCCCAGAATCACCGCCACGATGCCGATCACAAGAACCGCGACGGCGCCCTTGCTGATGCGCATGGGATCACCCTTCGGGTATGGGAATGGAGAACCTCACATGGACTGTTCGGCCCCCAGCTAGCTATGTCGCGGGCGCCTCGGTGGGCGCCGCACGGGGTACGCCTTTGGGGCTCCCGCCGCCCACGGGAGAGCCGATAGCCCCGGGGCCCTTGGATCCCAGTCCTTTGGCTCCGGCTCCCTTGCTCGTGCCTCCGGGGCCTCCGGAACCGCCCGGCGCCTTCCCGGCACCCTTCTGCGCGCCGGGCCCCACCGTCTTCCCCGCGGCTGCATTCTGGGCCCGGACCGAGGAGGAGACCATCACGAGATTCCACTTCCCCTTCTCGGGCTTGAGGGTCAGCACGATCTGGCTGCCGTTCGGTCCCGCCATCGTAACTGTGGCGGTGCCGTGGGGCGGACGAATCTGGAACGCGATCCGTGCCTTGTCGACGCCCTCGACCGGTGTCAGGTTCTCGACCGGGACGGGCGGGGGCGCCATGCCACCGGTGATACCGAGCGCCACCAGTTTGCCGTCGGCCTCCGTCGGCTTCACGGGGCCTCCGCAGAACTCCTGGATGGCTGCCGCATCCCGGTTCTGGATCGCGTCGACGACCCGAGCCGCTACTGCCCGCGTCGCCCCTTTGCTCCACGCCTTCAGTGCCACGAAGTTCTGAATCTCGGCAGTGAAGTAGGTCACGAGAACCACGACGACCAGCCCGACGATGAGAGCCACTATGGCTCCCTTGCTGAGACGCATGCTCGCCAACCTCCTGAGCCCGGAAGCCTCGCCACCCGCGCCCGGGAGGGATCAGCGGCACGGCGGGTGACCATCGGGGTCGAGACGTTCACCCCATCAAGGCATTCGGGGACCCGGCGCCGCTCTCCTCTGCGCAGACAGGTTCCGCCTTGGGGACGGCGGCGCCGCCTTACCCGAGACACGCGGCCGCCTCGGCATAGATGGCTTCGAGCGCCCCAAACAGCGGCTCCGGGAGTGTCCATTGGGCCCCTTCGATCCGCTCGATGGCTTCCTCCCGCGCCGTTTCCTCTGCCGAAGGCGAACCGAGGTCCCGCCACCGGTCCAGCATCTCACGGCGCAGGTGTCGGGGGAACCACGATAGCGCCGCATAGCTGTCGAGTGTCGCGTCAGCCGCGGCGAACCCTCGGCCGGACAATGCCTCGCGGATGGCCTTGAGCGGGTCCGCGGGCTCGTCCTCAGGCCGGCAAATGCCGGCCGCGAACCGCTCCAGCCAGTCGCGAAGCTCCAGATCGAGGACCACCTGAGCCGGACTGAATACCTCGTCCGCACTCAGACTACCCGCGGCGCCCAGTGAGGTGCAGCCCCGGGCGACACCAAGAGCGGCCGACATGCCCTTCTCGAGCGCCGCCTGCGCGCCCGGCACTTTCGCCATGGTGAGCAGGGGCGCATGGCCGGCGTGCGGCCTATTGCCGGTCAGCCAAGCTGAGGCTTCCCGTCCCATCTGGTAGTACAGGGCCTGCTCCGGCGCGCCGAAGGGGATCGTCTGCGCACGAAGGTCAAATGGCTCGAGCGTTCCTCCCCAGTCGGTCGGCAATCCGGTCAGGAACTCGACGCAGAGGCCCGCGAGTATGGCTTCTGCCCACGAGAGGGCGAGGGCCGTTCGCGGGTGGAGCGGGAGCGTCGCGCCACAGCTCCCCATGTTCCCGACATGCACCTCGGCGAAACGGTGCCGCAGCTCATACGCCGTGCGAAGCTCGTGGCCTCCGAGTCGCAGCGGGGAGT
The DNA here is from genome assembly GCA_029547025.1 of Armatimonadota bacterium. Taxonomy (GTDB): domain Bacteria; phylum Armatimonadota; class Zipacnadia; order UBA1398; family JAKPQA01; genus JAKPQA01. The sequence goes on along the minus strand of JAKPQA010000085.1, from coordinate 42,991 downwards.
CGACGTAGACTACTGTGGCGGTGATCGGGTGCCCCACCTCCTCGGCCATGCGCAGCACATACTCGGCAACTCTTGGGGGACCGAGCCAGCCGTACCCGCCGCCCTGAGGGTTGTACTGGGCTCCCGTCTTGTACTGGAAGAGCGACTGCAACGCAGCCGGTACATCGACGGGGTGCCCAGGTACCGACGAGGTAAGCTGGTCGCCGGGAAACGTGGACAGGAAGCGGGTGGCCTCGATGAGTCGCACCCCGGTGAGCGGGACGTGGCGGTTCGTACGGGGGTCCAGATACGTGTGGCTGTAGGGCATCACGCCCAGCCCGAGGCGTGGCGCTTCGCCGGCGGTTCCGGTCGCCTCGGTCGACTTCCTCATGTCCACACGCCGGCGCCACGAGGCCAGGTACGCTTCTGCCTGACTGCGGGTGGCCGTGAGCCGAGGGCCGTTGGGCACCCCGAGCCCGCGTGCCGCCACCTCGCGGAGTTCATGGTCATGGATCTCCAGGCCGATCCGCGAGATCACATCGAGAGCCAAGTCGAGAACACCCTCGAGCTCGCGATCAGTGAGCATCGCGCCGCCGGCCAGCCTATGGCCTTCTCCGCACATGGCGTGCACCTCATCCGCGGTCTGGCTCGGCAGCAACGCGCAGGTGTCCAGTGGCCCGCGGCGAACGAGCCCAGCCACCTGGCCAGCGGCCGATGCCGCACCACCCGGTACGGAGGGACCACGCGATGGCCACTGCTCCCGCAGTCCTCCTGGCCGCTCTGGGCCCCGTCTCGGCCTTGAGCGCGCCCATCTGTCTCCATCCGGACAACCCACATTACTTCCTCTTCCGGGGCGAGCCCTCCGTGTTGGTCACGTCAGGTGAACACTACGGCGCGGTGCTGAACCTCGACTTCGATTACGTGCCCTATCTGGACGAGCTGCGTCGCGAGGGGCTCAACCTGACCCGCACGTTCTCGGGGGCCTACATGGAGCATCACGGGGCTTTCGGCATCCGCGAGAACACGCTGGCCCCGGCCGAAGGCCGCCTGATCACTCCCTGGGCTCGCAGCGACCAGCCGGGCTATGCGGGGGGCGGCAACAAGTTCGACCTGGAGGCATGGGACGCGGCCTACTTCTCTCGCCTGACTGACTTCTGCCGCCAAGCCGGTGAGCGGGGCATTGTGGTCGAACTGGTGTTGTTCTGTCCGTTCTACGGTGACGAGCAGTGGGATCTGAGTCCCCTGAAGGCGACGAACAACGTCAACGGTGTCGGGGACATGGCACGTGAGGAGGTCTACACCCTGCGCGACTCGGGTCTCCAGCGCGTTCAGGAAGCCATGGTGCGCCGCATCGTCCATGAGCTGGCCGGTTTCGACAACGTCTACTATGAGATCTGCAACGAGCCCTATTTCGGAGGCGTGACCCTTCCGTGGCAGCACCGCATCGCCGATGTGATCTGGGAGGCCGAAACCGCGCGCCCTCATCGGCACCTGATCGCCCAGAACATCGCGAACGGATCTGCCCTCGTCGACACACCGCACCCCGCCATCTCCATCCTGAACTTCCACTACGCGGCGCCGCCGGACGCTGTGACGCGGAACTATCATCTGGGACGCGTCATCGCTGACGACGAGACCGGTTTCCGGGGCACCGCCGATCGGCCATACCGCGCCGAGGCTTGGCACTTCCTTATGGCCGGTGGGGCGGTGTTCGACCACCTGGACTACTCCTTCACCGCCCAGCATGAGGACGGGACCTTCCCGCTGCCCGAGGGGCAGCCGGGCGGGGGCGGGCGGGCATTCCGTCACCAGATGGGGGTCCTCAAGCGCTTCATCGAGAGCTTCGACTTCGTGCGGATGGCCCCGTCGACTGACACGGTCCGCTCGAGCACCGGGGGCGTCTCGTGCCGCGCCCTCGTTGAGCCAGGCCGGGCCTTCGCGGTGTACGTCGAGGGCGGCACCCAGGTGGGCATTCGCCTGGAGGCCCCCACAGGGCGCTATGTGGCCGAGTGGGTCAATCCCAGAACCGGGGAGACTATCCGGGGACCGGAGCTGGACCACCCGGGTGGCGAGTTGGCGCTATCCTCTCCCGCGTACGAGGAGGACATCGCGTTGCGCTTGGTTCGGCGCGACTGACGGTGGCGCCCAGAGGCGCAGCGGCTGATGAACCCGCCGGGCCCGGGGCGGCTGGTGAACCCGCCGACCAGTCCCTGCCGCGCGAATGCTTGGCCCGTGAGCGCCGGTACGGCCAGACACCTCCACGCATGGGGGCGAGCCTCAGGCTGCCGTCCAGTCGAGAATGACCTTGACGCACGCGCGGTCGGCCTCGGCCATGCCGATGGCGTCTGCGAAACGCGCCGCCGCGACGCGGGCGGAGATCAGGCGGCCCAGTGGCAACCCCTCATCGACGGCGAGCCGGACCGCCTCGGGCCAGGCGCCAGCACTGGCGTTGCTGCCGATCAGCTCGAGTTCGCCGTGGATGAACCGATTCCAGCGGAAGGCGGCGCGGGCGTCACCGTAGTCGCCGACCATGAGCACCCTCCCGCCCAAACGGGTCACGAGCAGCGCTGCCTCGATCGAACTGGCGGAGCCCGAGGCCTCGACCACCATCGGCCAGTCCCGACCCAGTGCCTCCTTCAGTTCGCCATGCAGCTCGTGGTAGTTCAGGGTGTCGGCAGCGCCGAACTCCCGGGCCAGATTCAGCCGTGCCGGGCGTCCGCCCACCATCGTGATGTCCGGGGTCCCACATCGCCGCAGCAGCATCACCGTCAGCAGGCCGATCGGGCCATCGCCCAGTACCAGGCACCGAGGGGGGAGCTCCGCGGGCCCGTCTGGCCGCAGAGGCATGCACCGGGCGCGTCGCATGGCGCGGACGCACACGGCCAACGGCTCGATGAGGGCCGCAGAGCCGGCGTCGAACGTCTCGGGTAGCACCTGCGTATTGGCCGCCTCGGTCACAAGGTACTCGGCATAGCCGCCCGGATGCTCGAAGCCGACCTCGCCACCGTCCGCCAACACGTTCTCCGCCACACACGGCCGTCCGACCAGCTGAGGATCGACGCCGTTGCCCACCTGGTCGATCACCCCCGACCACTCGTGACCCGGGATCGAAGGGTAGCCGGTACGCTCCCAGCCACGGATCATCTCGAGGTCGGTGGCGCAGATACCGCAGGCGTGAACTCGGATCCTGACCTGCCCGGGTCCGCATGTTGGGTCGGGCCACTCGAGCCAGTCGAGTGTGCCCGGCCCCGTGTTCACGATGGCCCTCATGGATTGATGATCACCTTGTTCCGCTCGGGCTGGCCCATGGTGTCGACGGCGTCGTGGATGGCCGAGAGGGGGAAACGGTGCGAGATGATGTTGCCGGGATCCACCAGGCCCGTCTCCATGAGCCGGATGGCCTTCTGCATCGCCAGGGGCGTGGTACCGAAACTGGCATCCATGCGCCCCTCGAGGAAATGGGTGAGGCCTCCATCGAGCTCGAACGACTCGTGGGTGGTGATCCCAAAGACGTTCCAGCGCGTGCCGCGCCGCCGCAGGTCAACCATAAGTCGCACGGCCTCAATCGGGCCCGCCGCTTCCACCACCAGGTCTGGCCCCTCGGGCAGAATCCCGTGTACCTGCTCCCTGGCATCACCGGCCGAAGGATCCACCGCGTGCGTCGCACCCAGGGCGAGGGCATTGGTGCGGGCATACGCGCTGGGGTCGATGGCGATCAGACGGCCCGCGCCCGCTGCTCGGGCGACCATCAGGCACAGGAGGCCGATGCCGCCCACGCCGATGACGACGACGTCGTCACCAACGGTCATCTCGCTGTACTGGATCATCCCCTTCCACGCCCCCGAGAGTGGTTCCGTCAGGGCCGCCGTGTCGAACGGGACACCAGCGGGTTTCCGGAACAAGCAGGTGGCGCTGGTCTTCATGTACTCCGCGAACGCACCCGGACGCACATCGTCGGGGCCATCGCCCCCCGTCGTGAAGCACCGCTCGCAGTAGTGTGTGCGCCCCACCCGGCACTGCGAGCACACGCCACAGTAGCCCGAGGGCATGATGATGACCTCGTCGCCCTCCGCGAACCCCGTCACTCCCGTCCCCACCGCCGAGACCACGCCCGCAGGTTCGTGTCCAGGGATGAAGGGGAAGGTCACATTGCGGCGGAGTCCTCGAATGGCCTTGTAGTCGGTCGCACAGAAGCCGCATGAGTGGATCCGGACCACGACCTCGCCGGGCTCCGGCTCCGGCGCGGGCACTTCCCTCAACTCGAGGCGGCCGAAGTCCTCGAGAACGGCGGCAAGCACGCGATTTCGCCCCCTTCGGACCGTAGCGCGTCCCCCGGCATCCCGGCGGGGGCGGCCAACGGGTGCCCCAAGCGCTCGATCGGGACAGGTTCGGGGAGTCGAGTCCCTGTTCCTACTCGTCGAGGCTCTGGCGGACGGCGCGCAGCAACTCGGTGGTCGAGAACGGCTTGAGGAGAAGACGGTGCCTGCCGCCTGGGCCCGCCATCGCCGCGTCGGTGAGATCGGCTGCATACCCGGACATGAACACGACGCGCAGGTCCGGCTGGGCCTCCGCCAGGCGATCCCGCAGCTGCCGCCCGCTCATGAGCGGCATCACCACGTCGGTGAGCACCAGGTCGGCCACATGGTTGCCCCTCTGCAGCAGATCAAGTGCCTCGACCCCGTTCGAGGCAGGCAACACCGTGTACCCATACATGGCCAGGACCTCGGTAACCAGCTCGCGAACCGTGTCCTCATCCTCGACCACAAGCACCGTCTCGTGACCCGTCAGACTGACGGCGGATAGTTCAGTGCCGGGCCCTACGGTCTCCGCTGGGGTAGTGCGAGGCAGCAGGATGCGGAACGTCGTCCCATGGCCGGGCTCGCTGTACACCCATACACGGCCGCCGTGTTCCCGGACGATCCCGTACACCGACGCCAGGCCCAGGCCGGTCCCCTGACCCGAGGGCTTGGTGCTGAAGAACGGCTCGAAGGCCCTCTCGAGAGTCTGCGCATCCATCCCGATGCCCGTGTCTTCGACAGACAGGCAGACGTAGCTGCCGGGCTCAATGCGCTGCCCGATCATGGGGTCTTCCGCGCCGATCGTCCGGTTGGATGTCGTCACACGGACCGTGCCGCCCCCGGGCATGGCGTCACGGGCGTTTACGATCAGGTTCATCAGCACCTGTTCGAGCTGCCCCGCGTTGCCCCGTATCGGCCAGAGACCCGGGTCCTGGACGATGGACAGCTCGGTGTCCTCCCGGAGCGCGCTGCGCATAATGGGCTCGAACCCGGAGACCACCTGGTTCAGGTCCAGAGGAACGCGCTCGAACGCCTGCTGCCGGCCGAAGGCCAGAAGCTTGCGCGTGAGCTCAGCCGCCCGCTCGGCCGTGGCCGCGATCCGGGCCGCGCTCTCCCGGCAGACGGTGGACGCCTCCGGGTCCAGCGCGATCAGCTCCGCCCAGCCCAGGATTGGGCACAGCAGGTTGTTGAAGTCGTGCGCGACGCCACCGGCCAATCGCCCCATGACATCCATCTTCTGGGCCCGGTCGAGCTGATGCTGAAGCTCGTTCCGCTCGCGTTCCACTTCCCGCCAGGCGGTGACATCCCGAAGCGTCTCAATCGCCCCGGTGATCTCCCCGTCGGTTCCGCGCAACGGACAGGCCGCAGCGTAGAGCCACCGCGGGCCGTTCGGCAAGCCCGTGCAGCGCGCGTAGCCCTCGACGCGGTCTCCCTCTTGGCGCACATGGGCCCACTCGCCGATCTCGTCCATCGGGTCGCCGCATGCCACGTCCAGCAGCAGGCGGCGCGGCTCACCGTAGAGGGCCACGGCCACCCGCTCGATGGGCTGTCCGATGATCTCGGTGGCCGCGACTCCAGTCATCTCCTCGGCGGCCCGGTTCCACGTCACCACGCGCCGGTTGGCGTCGCTTACCACCACCGCGTCGGGGATGGACGCGACGATCTCACCGAGCCGGCGCTCGGACTGAACCAGAGCTGCCTCCATCTCGGTACGTTTGCGTTCGCGGCCGGTCGCGAGCAGGGCCAGGTGGCCCGACAGCAGCAGAAGCACACAGCCGACGACCACGGATGCCTCGACGGTGCGCCGCATCAGCGCGCTCGCCTGCCGGTCGACGTCGGTAAGATAGACGCCGGTGCCCACGACCCAACCCCAAGGCTCGAACCACCGCACATGGGACACTTTGGGCCGGATCTGTTGGGGATCATCCATCCACTGCCAGTGGTACTCCATGAAGCCCTGGCCACTCCTGCGGGCCGTGTCCGCTGCCTCTCGGAACACGTAGCAGCCTGCGGGATCGACGAAATCCCCTACATACTGGCCTTCGAGGTCCGTGCGATAGGGATGCATCAACACCCGGGGCTCGAGGTTGTTCACCCAGAAATAGTCCTTGCCGTCGACCCCGTACCGTAAGCCTCGAAGAACACGGAGGGCATCGCGCTGAGCTTCCTCTCGTGTTGCTTTGCCAGCGCGCTCCTTGGCATAGGACTCTGCCAGGATCGCCACGGCCACCGAGGTGTGGTCTGCAATCGCTTCGCGCTTGCCGTCGATCAGACTGGCGCGCATCGAGGGGATGATCACACACAGACACAGTACCAGGAACGCGCCCATGCTGGTCACGACAGCGCCGGCAGCCTGGAACCAGATCAGCCGGCCCGCACGCTTCGGCACAGGCGACCCCACAGTGGTGTCCATGGTGCAGTCACGCCCCCGCATGCCCCCATACCGTCCTCAAGGCTTCGCGCAGCCCGCCGGACGATCCTCCTGCCGCGCCCGCTCACCCCTGGTCTGGCAGCTCGAAGGTCGTGGTCAGCGTCTGAGTCTCGCCGGTCTCAGCGGCTCGGTACCCGGCCTCGAAGATCTCGATTACATGGCGCGCATGCTCGGCGGTCGCGGGCGAGGGGATCCCCTCGCGAGCCCAGTCCACGAGCTGCATGATGTCCTCGAAGACGTGGGCCTCATCGAGCTCTCGATGGGGGCCCACCACATGGGGCAACAGCACGTTGTCGCCGCCCGCCGCCTCGGCCTCGGTCCGGCCCGGATAGTCGATTGGCTCTCCGTTCATCGTGCGGCCCGCGATGTGCCCGCGAGTACCGAAGTAGCTGGCCAGGCCGAACTCCGTCAGCATCCCTGAGAGAGCGCCGTAGACGAATGCGTAGGTCTGATTGCCGAAGTCCAGCAACAGCAGTGTGTTGTCGTCGGCGTCGCAGGCGTACCGCGTCCCCTGGAACTCGCGCTCGCGCACGGCCACTCCCGACATGCCCGCCACGCGTTGGGCCGGTCCGAGCACGCCCGTAAGCGAGTGCAGCCCGTACACGGTCATGTCAAAGAGTGGCCCGCCCCCGGGTCTCCGCCAGTACCATGCCGGGTTGATGTTGCTGAGCACATCGTCGCCCTGGCGGCATCCCTCGTTCTCATGGTACGTTCCAAAGCCCGCTCCCGTGGCGGCCCAGGCCAGGCGTCCGAGGGCTCCATCCTGCACGAGCCTGCGGATGCGCTGGTTGATGGGCCGCAGCATCTGCCCAGGCGATGCAACCAGTCTCACGCGATGGGCCGCGGCTTCGTTGATGATCTTCGTGGCCTCACTTGCGGTCGTCGTCATCGTCTTGTTGAAGTGAACGTGCTTGCCGGCACGCACCGCGGCCAAGCCCTGTTCATAGTGCAGACCAATGGGTGATCCCAGTGTGACCGCATCGACCGAGTCGTCGGCCAGCAGCTCCTCGAAGCTCTGGTAGGCGTGTGGCACTCCATACTTGGCGGCGGCGGCCGCCGCCCGCCCCGGAACCGGATCGCACACCGCTGCCAGTCTCACGCGATCCTGAACGTCGGGCAGGCACAGGTGCTGGAGCGCTCCACGGATCCCGATGCTTCCGGCCCCCACGACGCCCATACCGATGGGTCTGCTCATCTCGACGGGCCCCTTCCCTCTCGTCCGCTACGCGCCCATCTGTGTCACGCGGCCGCCCGTCACGGGCAGATAGGCACCCGTGACATACCGTGCCAGGTCGCTCAGGAAGAACACGCAGCCATTGCCAATCTCGTCGGCACTGCCGTGGAACCGAACCGGCAACGTCTGCCCGAAGCGGATCGACGCGTCCGAGGACGGGTCCACCTTCTCGTCGGCCATCCAGCCCGGGGCCACCATGTTGATGGTGATCCCCTCCGGTCCGAGCTCGCTCGCCAGGGAGCGCGAGAGGCCCACCATCGCCCCTTTGCCGGCCAAGTAGGTAGACCACTCGGCCGAGCCCATGTTCCACAGCTCGGTCACGATGTTCACGATCCGCCCCCCGCCCTGAGCCTTCATGATCGGCCGGACGGCCCGAATCAGGTTCACGACTGCCTTGCAGCCAAAGTCGAACATGTCCTGGTAGTCGGTCCAGGTGGCCTGGTCGAACGGCGCGTGCTGCCGGCCCGCAATGGCATTGTTGACCACGCCATCGATGCGCTTGAACTGGCGCTTCACTGCCTTCACCATGGTCTCGACGGAGTCCACATCGCGCACATCCGCCTGGAACGCTTTCGCCGTTCCGCCGGCCTTCGCGATCTCCGTCACCACCGTCTGCGCCTTGCTCTTGCTCGTCGAGTACACCACGGCCACCCGCGCCCCATGGCGCGCCAGCACCCGCGACACGTTCGCACCGATCCCGCGCCCGCCCCCCGTGACGATGACGACCTTACCGTCCAGCAGCATCGCTCGATCCTCCCAGGGTTGCAGTCATGCAGAGTCATCCAGACGAAGCGCCGCCTGACGACGGACTACCCGTCTGGCGCCTCGAACGCCAGTTCCACCACCAGCTCCTGACCTGCGGTGACCAGTCGGTCCTTGCCGATACGGACTTGCACGCCACGGCCACCGCCCGCAATCGTCGCGGGAACCTCGCTCCCGCCCATCGCAACCCGGCCTCCGCTGCAGTTCACGCCCTCGGGCAGCGCTAGTGTCAGCTCGCGGACGGCCACCCGGCCGAAGCGCACGTCCAGCACTGCGCGGAGCGACCCGGGCATGCGACGCTGACGGTACACGCCCCACCCCTCCGCTGCCGTGAAGAACGATGAGTGGTCCTCCGGCTGCCAGATGGGAGCGAAGCCGATGCGGTGCGCCGGGCCGTCGTATGAGAATCCCTGGCAGGCGAGCAGGAGCGACCAGACACTCATCGCTCGGCCGTAGTACTTGCCACACTCATCGTCCCCAAACGGGTTCCCGCTGTATCCCCACGATGCCGTGTCGCCCGGTGTCAGCCCCTCCCGAAGCCGTCCGTCGTACCGATCGCTGACCGCCTTGGCCACCATGAGCCCCTCACGGAGCATACCCTTCTGCACCATCGTCGCCGCGGCGGCATACTCGAAGCCAGTCATGATCTCGTCCCCATAGAGGATGCACGGCGAGGGTCTGTCTCCCTTCGGCCACTGGATCATCTGCAGGCCCGCATCCTCATCGGCGACGAACTTCCGAGGCGACTGAGTCACGCCCGCAAGCGTTGGCCGGAAGTTGTGCTCGATTAGCGCCGACAGAGCGCGGCGCGCATGGTCGTCGGGATAGGCGGTCGGCAGTCCCACCTGGGTGGCCCACCACTCGCCCAGAAGCTGGTCGATGGCGCATCCGTCGACGTAGTCGTTGCGCGGCTCGGGATCTGGCAACTGGATGTAGTACTCCCCGTTGAACAGCGTGGCATCTTGCGTCACGGCGCCGCGGTTGCGGATGGCTCGGTAGCGTTCGGCGCGCTGCGGATCGCCCTGCAGAGCCGCCATGCGCTCGCTGGCTGCCAGCGCAGCCAGATACAGGCTCCCCAACCACGACGTGCTCCCGCCCACCGCGCAGTCGAGCGTGTTCCACTGGTACCCCGCCAGCACGCCGTCTTCGTCCGGATCCCACGTGCGGATGGCGTGCTCCATGGCCGCCCGGGTCCGCGGCCACGCCTGCGAAAGCCATGACTCGTCGGCCGCGCACAAATGCTCGCGCCACACCCCCAGGATCTCCCCGAGTTCGCCGTCAGCGGCAACGCTCTCGGACGGGTGCCGGAACGGAAGACTACCGTCCTCTCGCTGGTACGACAGCGACTGCTCCCTCATCCGGCGGGCCAGGTCGGGAAACAGCCGGGCGTGGGCCTGAGCGTAGTGCCACACATGGGTGCAGTTGCCCGCGCAGCACCCGCTGCTTTGCCCGCAGCCCTCCCAAGCCCCAAAGTACCCATCCTGAGCCCAATAGCACGTCCGGCTCCGAAGCACCGCCAGCTGTGAGGTGATGCGGTCCAGCAGCCAGTGTGGGAGGTTGCTGTCGTACACAGCCCGATGGAACTCGTGGGTCTCACGGCTCAGCCGTGGAAGCTCAGTGCGCACGTACTCGGCAACCTCCAGCGCATTGCCCCACACGTTGGCGTACTGGTTCCCATGGTGGTCCCACCCGCTGCCGGAGGCACCATGTACGGCGTTCGGGAAGTGCCAGGCCAACACGAACGTCACCGTGCGGCTCTCGCCCGGGGCCAAGCGAAACGACGATGCCACTGCCCCGTCGAGAGTACGCCCGGCCGGGGTCGGCCCTGCCGAGCCGGGAGCGCTCGGTGCTTGGCCTTGGGCCAGCGCGTGGTGAAGGCCACTGAGGTGGCCCACATCGGCCGATCCCGTGCCCGCTGGCCCCAGTACAGTCAGGGCCATGTCGCCCGCGCCCGGACGTCTCGGGCCCTTATCAGACGTCATGTGGAGCACCGTAGCCCCGTCACGCGCCAGCACGGTGCAGCGATTGCCACCATAGTCCACGTGGTCGCACCCCTCGACGGCGCCGTGGCCCAAGTACCCCACCGCGTTTTGCTGAACCGCGATGAGCGACACCTCGACGCTTTGCCCCCCCGGGTTCGCGACACCCACGCGGAACACGGCGCACGGGATGGATGAGTCCTGCGTCCGCAGCGGGATGAAGGGACTGAACGCTTCGAGCCGCACGGTCACCGGAAGCTCGCCGTCCTCGAACTCGTACCAGGCCAGCGGGTACTCCCCTTGAAATCCCAGCCGCTCCATCGCCGCGAAGGGCCCCTCGGGCGCGGTCTGCAGGCACCGGACCACACGACGTGCTCCGGCGGGACCGGCCGCGATAGCCAGGAAGCTATGGGGCAACTCGGCCTCGGTGTGATTGTTGAAGATCTGCCAGGCCGCAAGACGAGCTTGGCCGTCCATCTGGATCGTGCCCGCCCCAATGCCGCCCACGCAGAAGCGGATGGCTTCAAGATGGTCGCCCCGGTACACGCGGCGCTCTCCGCGTTCGAGGAGCGCCGGATCAGCCAGCATGGCCGCCACGCGCTCGCGCCGAGCGGCGCGGGCGGCCTCCCGGCGCCGAGCCTGCTCCTCGGTGAACGCCGCCGCGACCGCCGCCATACGCCGGCGCCGCGCGGCCCACTCGTCGCCCGCGGCGTCGACGTGCGCGGCGACCTCTTCGGCCGTAAGGGCTCGTGAGTAGAGGGCTACCTCATCCAGCGCGCCCCGGAACACCTCGAAGTCACCGGTCGCGGTCGGCGCGCCGATCTGGACGGGCAGACCGCGCTCGCCCGACGGGCCGACCGCCCCCGGCCACGCCACGCCGTCCAGGTAGAGGCGAACGCCCTCGCGCCCGTGGGTCAGGGCGACATGGTGCCAGACACCCTCTCCCAGGTCCGCTTCCGGCGCCAGATCCACCCAGCCGGCTCCTCCGCCGTTCCAGACCGCCAGCCGCCTCAGATCAGCGGAGATGTGCAGACTGACCCGGGCCCGCTTCTCGTCCCGAATCGAGACCAGACACGGGTTGCCCGGGCTCGGTGACGGCAGGGGACGGAAGAACAGCTCGATCGTCGACTCGGGGCCGTCCGCGCCCAGGATCGGTGGAGCCGTCACGAAACCCCGGCCGTCGAGCTCGATCCCGGATGTGCCCGCCACGCCCGGGACGAAGCGGACCATGCCCTCAGGCGTCCCCAGCGCGCCCCCGACCACGTCTTCCAGTCCGCCATCGAAGGGCCAGTAGGCCACAAGCCCATCAGTCCGCCGCACGGCGCCACCATAGTCACCACCGGCTGCCCTACCGGCCACCACGGCCAGTAACAGGGCGGTCAGCGCGACGGTCAGCAGGAGTTCGGGACGCATACTCTCACCCCATTAGCATCAGAGCACCGTTCCGCCTATTCGCGGCCGGCGCGCCCGCCCCTTGGGTCGCATTCGCTCGCCGAAGCAGAGTGCTGTGAGTCCAGGCCCGGTGCAAATCCACTCTGGGGTCCCCGGCGCTCAGCCCCGCCAGAGCCGTCGCATGGCCCGGCAGCACGGGTGCCCATTGGCGGCTCGGCTGTCCGGAAGGGAAACTCAGTACAAGGAGGCGCTGACTGGTGTGAGTACGCGAGCCACGCCGAGCGTCGAAGTACCCAGGAACGCGAGCTGCATCCCATGTCTGCGCCGGCCGACGGCAGGGCGGATGCGCGGTTTGTGTCTGGGCCGACCGGGCATGGTTGCGTTTCGAGACATGGTGATCGTAGACCCATGGTGACCCACGGAAGGTGACGATGATGTCCAGGCGTCTGTTCCTCTGCTGCCTTGCCGCCATCGCCGCAGTTTGCGGCGCCGCCCTATCGGACGATCTCCCGGCCACCCAAGTAGACCAGCCCACGCAGGCCACCGGCGCCGGCGAAACGGAGAAGGGCACGATCGCCATCAACTTCGCCGGTGGTACTGTGAAGGATCTGGCGACGTACCTCCAGGAGAAGTTCGACGTGGCCATGGCCGTGGCTGAGCCGATGGACTTCGCGGTGGGCCCGCTCCAGTTCACGGCCCCGAACGTCGACCAGGTATACGTCCTACTGGGTGGCATGGGCCGCGTGGCTCGCCGACCCGGTTACCTCATCACCCCCAAGGACCCCACCGGCAAGGAGACCCAGCCGACGGACCTCAAACGTCCTGATCGGCCCGCGGACAAGGTCCGCGACGAGTCTACCGTAGGCCCGATCAAGGCCGACGGTGTGGTCCTCACCGAAGCCCTCGGCGAGCTCGCCACGCTGTACCGCGTTCCCTTCATCTATGAGGGCACGCCATCGGCCGAGGCCTTCGCGGTGGATGCTCCCAAGTGCTCAGTGCGCGAGCTGATCGAGGCGCTCGCCTCGCACGCCGGGTGTGTCGCCAAACCCGTGTATGTGTTGTATGGCATGACGCCCGACAATGTCGCCCAGGTGCTCGACTACACCAGCGATGAAGAGATTCTCGAGGGGTTCGAGAAGAACTTTGGGATGTACGCGAACCTCCCCAAGGAACTGAGGATGCAGATCTTCGCTTTCGCATTTGGGGAGCTCCAGAACATGTCGCCTGAAGACCGGGCACAGGCCATTCAGTACGCCCAGGACATGTTCGGCACCATGTTCGACCGGCTGGCGTCCATGCAGGGCGCCGGGGCGGACGGCGTCCGACAGAAGGTCGCGGGCGTTATCGACGACGGCCTGGAGTTCTACCGGGGGCTGCCGGCCGGCCAGCGCGGCCAGGTCCAGCCGTTGGCTGAGTATTTCACCCGGATGCGGCAGAAGTTCTAGGTCGATCTACGCGCCCAGTTGCGGGAAGAAGAAGGCGACTTCCCGGGCGGCACTGGCGAGACTATCTGAGCCGTGGACTGCGTTGCGGGTCACTTGGGTGCCGAATCGAGCCCGAATGGTGCTCGGTGCCGCGTCGGCCGGGTCGGTAGCCCCGTGGATGGCGCGCACGCGCTCGATGGCGTCCTCTCCCTCGAGCACCATGGGCATGCAGATGCCTGAGGTCATGAAGTCGATCAGACCCCCGAAGAACGGCTTTCCCCGGTGCTCGGCATAGAACCCTTCGGCAAGCTCCGGGGTGAGGCGCATCACGGTCGCGGCGATCACGCGCAGGCCGGCGGCCTCATAGGCCGCGATGATCTCACCCAGATGACCGGCGCTCAAGGCGTCCGGCTTGACGATCGACAGGGTCCGTTCGACAGGCAATCGGGCACACTCCTCTGGGCGGGCACCGAACGCGCCCGCCGCTGCTAGCCATGGGCCTCCGGCGAGGCTGGCGGTCTGGTCTCGTACTTGCAGGGCAGCGATACGGTGAACGTCGAGCCCTGGTTGAGCTCGCTTCGCACATCCACATGGCCGTGGTAGAACTCGACGATGCGCTTCACGATGCTCAGGCCAAGGCCCGTGCCCGTCGCGTAGCGCGTCTCCGGCCGCTTCTCGCGGAAGAACTCGCCGAACAGCCTCTTGAGCCCGTCCTCGCTAATCCCCACGCCGGTGTCGCTCACGGCAACCTCGACGAAATGGCCCTCGTGACGAGCCGTGATGGTGACGGTGCCATTGTCCACGTTGTACTTGATTCCGTTGCTGACCAGGTTGGTGAAGAGCCGGACGAACTCCTCGCGATCTCCCTCGACCGGCGGCAGGTTCGGGGGCACGTCGACGTGAATGGTCACGCCCTTTTCGGCCGCGTAGGGTCCCATCAGCTCCGCGACCTCGCGGATGATCTCGTCCAGCGACTGCGCGGCGATCTCGCGGCGAACCGTCCCGGCTTCCATGCGCGACACATCGAGAAGGTCACTGACCAGGTCCAGGAGGGCCCGGAGGCGGTCCCGGCTTCGGCAGAGAACCTCGCGCCGCTTGTCCGGGTCCTCGACCAAGCCTTGCTGCATGATGGAGAGGTAGCTGTCCACGGCCGCCAGCGGCGACCGCAACTCGTGGGCCACCATGTTCACGAACTGAGCTTTGACCTGGTCGACCTTCTTCAGCTCCGTGATATCGCGAAGCACGGTCACCGACCCGAGGACCCTTCCGCTGGTCTCATCCACGACCGGCGCCACATTCGCCAGGGCCCATCCGCCCTCGCGCCGGTGCACCATCTCGATCTCCTTCGAGAGCCGTTTCCCGGTGGCTCCGGTCTCTTCGATGGTATGCAGGAGCTCCGGCGGTTCCAGAACCTCGGCGAGTCTGGCCACCGGCTTCCCGGGGTTGAGGCCGGGAAGCACTCGCAGTGCCGCCGGGTTGTAGAGGACGAGGTGATGCTCGGCGTTGCAGACCAGAACCGCGTCGGCCATGCAGTTGATAATGGTGCGCAGACGTGACTGCTCGGTGGCCAGCTCGAGCAGGCGCATCTCGCGCTCCGCGCGCAGCCGGTTCCGCTCACGGATCAGCCGTGCCCGGCCCAACGCCTTGTCCACCACGCTCGTGAGCTGGTCGGGCGTGAACGGCTTCGTCAGGAAGTCAAAGGCGTCGCGCCGGGTTGCCTCGACTGCCGTCTCGAGAGTCGCGTAGGCCGTGATGACTACCGAGACCATTTCGGGGACCGCGGTGCGCGCATGCTGGAGGAACTCGAGGCCTCCCATGCCCGGCATCCGCAGATCGACCAGAGCCACGTCCATGTCGGGATGCTCGGCGAGGATCTCGAGTCCCCGCTCGGCCGTCTCGGCGAGGAACACCTCATGGCCGCGAGCGCGGAGGACTCGCTCACACCCTTTGCGGATGCCACTCTCGTCGTCCACGACAAGCAGCTTGTCCGCGGGGGGCGCGGGGACCTCCTCGCTCGGCCCATGATGGTCATCGAGTGCGTCGGACGCCATAGTCCAAGGACCTTCGGCCGGCCGGGGGCCGCCCCCTTCTCGGCACGGGGGCCGGCGATGCCGCCCACCCCGCTGAGCCCGAGTCGCGGCGCCGGCCCCGGGTCTTCGCCGCTAGCGCCGAAGTACGGCCTCGAAGCGGCAGGCGTCGAAGCAGCTTCCACACCGGATGCAGACGTCCTGGTCGATGAGATGCGCCTGGCGCGGTTCGCCCGTGATGCAGTGCACCGGGCAAGCCCGGCGGCAGAGCCCGCACCCAACACACTTCTCGCCATCGATCTGGTAGTGCACCAACTCCGCGCACACGTGTGCCGGACATCGCTGCTCGCGAATGTGTGCCTCGTACTCCTCGCGGAAGTGGCGAAGCGTCGACAGCACCGGATTCGGGGCCGTCTGGCCCAGGCCGCACAGGGCCGCGCGCTGGCAGACCCGCGCCAGGCGCTCGAGGCGCTCGATGTCGGCATCCTCCCCCTTGCCCTCGGTGATACGCGTGAGGATCTCGAGCATTCGCTTGGTGCCTTCGCGGCACGGCGTGCACTTCCCGCAGCTCTCATCCTGCGTGAAGGTCAGGAAGAACTTGGCCACATCCACCATGCACTTGGTGTCGTCCATGACGATGAGGCCACCCGAGCCCATGATGGCGCCCGCGGCCTGAAGCGACTCATACTCCACCGGAGTGTCGAGGAAGGAGGCCGGCAGGCATCCCCCGGACGGACCGCCGGTCTGGGCAGCCTTCAGTTCATGCCCGCCGGGGATTCCGCCGCCGATGCCGTAGATGACCTCGCGAAGCGTCAGACCCATGGGAACCTCGACCAGGCCCGTGTTCACCACGTTGCCGGCCAGAGCGAACACCTTGGTGCCCTTCGACCTTTCGGTGCCGATCGATGCGTACCACTCGCCGCCGCGCAGAATGATGGGCGGGATGCTGGCCAGCGTCTCGACGTTGTTGATCAGCGTCGGCTTGCCCCAGAGTCCGCTCTGGGCCGGATAGGGGGGACGCGGCCGAGGCATGCCGCGTTTGCCCTCGATGGAGGCGATCAGGGCCGTCTCCTCACCGCACACGAACGCCCCGGCGCCCAGACGGAGCTCCAGCTCGAAGCTGAAGGGGCTCCCGAGGATGTTCCGGCCGATCAGGCCGCGTTCGCGAGCTTCACTGATCGCGATCCGCAGCCGCTTCACCGCGAGGGGGTACTCAGCCCGGACATACACGAATCCGGCCTCCGCCCCGATGGCGAAGGCGGCGATGGCCAACGCCTCGAGCACCGAGTGCGGATCGCCCTCCAGCGTGCTGCGATCCATGAATGCGCCCGGGTCGCCCTCGTCCGCGTTGCAGATCACGTACTTGGTGGGACCCTCGGCCGCGCGGGTGAGCTCCCACTTGGTGCCCGTCGAGAAGCCCGCCCCGCCACGGCCCCGCAGCCCCGACGCCTTGACCGTTGCGATGACCTGTTCGGGCGTCATCTCGTCGAGCACCTTGGCCAGCGCCTGGTAGCCGCCGGCCGCCAGGTAGTCGTCAATACTCTCGGGGTCCACGCGCCCCACATTGCGGAGGGTGATCCGGAGCTGCCTCGCGAAGAAGTCCACGTGACGCCACTCGTCGATGAAGGCGCTCACCGAACTCGGATCGGCTTCGGGCGCCCCATCCGGCACCGGCAGCATCCACTCGGTAACCGGGTCGCCGCCCAGCAGATCGCGGTTGACGATAGTCCGAACCTTGTCCGCGTCGGCCACCTTGGTGTACATGCGCGCCGGCTGCCCGGGCACACGCACCTCTACCAGGGGTTCGAGGTTGCACCGACCGACGCAACCGACCTGGTGCAGGTCGACGCGATCGCCCAGTCCCGCTTCCGCGATGGCCGTCTCGAGCTGCTGCCAGGTCTTCTCGGCGCCCGCTGCCAGCGCACACGTGGCGATGCCGACCAGTACCTGCGTCTTCTCCGGCTTCCGCGTCACGTGCGGCCGTGCTGCCTGGGCCTGCTTCTGGAGTTCCTGTGTCGCCTGTCCCATCACGCCATCCGTCCTAAGCCTTGGCTGCCAACACGGCCGCCACTTTGGCCGCGAGCAGAACTGGATCGATCGGTTTGTTCACGAACTCAACGACGTTGAGCCACTCGGGCTTCTTACCATCCACATCGACGCGAAATCCCGTGCTCGTGGTCACGGCCGAGACCATGATGATCGGCACCGCGCTCGTCTTGTGGTGCGCTGCCAGAGACTGGACCACGGAGAAACCCGAGTACAGCTGCTCCATCATCAGGTCACAGATGACCAGATCCGGCGGCGACTGGGCCGCCAACTCCGCTCCGGTCTTGCTGTCGTTCGCTACCGTGACGCGAAAGCCGCTGGCCTCGAGAGCCAGGCGGTTCGCTTCCGTGAAGTCCACGTCGTCGTCGATGATCAGGACCTTCTGGCCCTCGGGCATGATCGGTCACCCGTCCCTCACTGGATCAGCGTTGTTTGCAGTGCCTCCGCAGTATCGGCAACGTCCTCAGGGAACTCCTCAAGGAGCATGTCATGCCGGGGGAGCGTGAAGATGAAGTCGATCCACTCGCCCTCGCGGCTCTCCGCCCTGATTTCCCCACCGTGCTTGCGGACGATCTCCCGCGTGATGTACAGCCCCAGCCCGGTTCCCCGCTCCTGGTGTCCCGGGGGCTGGAGTCTGGAGAACTTCCGGAACAACTCCTCGAGGCGCTCGGCGGAGACGCCCTGTCCCTCATTCCATGTGTGGAGCTCGACCCAACCGTTGATGCGCCGGCCGGTCATTCGAACCGTTCCACCCTGGCGGCCGTACTTGGCCGCATTGCTCAAGAGGTTCTCGTAGACGATCTGGAGCAGCGCCGGATCGGCCTGGACCACCATGTCGTCGGGCACGTGCACCTCGACCGTCATGCGCTTCTCCTCGAACTGCCCCTTCAGCTCCCGCAGCACGGGCCGCAGGATGTCGGAGGAGATGGCCACGGGCTGCGCGCGAACCTCCAGTTCGCCCTTCTCGATCCGGGACAGGTTCAAGTAGTTTAAAATCATCTCTTCTGTCCGGTTGATCGCCGTGCTCACATCGTCGAGCGCCTCATACTGCTCCTCGGTGAGCTCACCCACGTAGCCATCGCGGACGGCCAGCAGGTTGACCTTCATGGCAGCGACCTGGTTCTTGAGCTCGTGGGTAATGAACTCCAGAGTGTCCAGATAGTTCTGGTTCCACCGCCGGAGTTCGTCGCTCGTGCTCCGAAGGTCGTCGAGCGTCTCCCTCAACTGTGCATCCCGCTGCTGCAGGGCGGTCACCATCTGGTTGAAGGCCGTCACCAGCTGTCGGATCTCATCCCGTTGGGCCGAGCCCGGCTCCGGGAGCCGGTACTCCAGCTCGCCCTGCGCCACCCGGACTGCCGCCTGGGTGAGTCCAACCACGGGCCCCGCGATACGACTGGAGAGCCAAAAGGACATGACAACGCCCACGGTGGTCACCAGGATCACGATGGCGAGCAGCATGCTCATGGCGTCGCGGAGCGCGTCGTCGTAGCGATCCTTGAGCACTCCAGCGTAGAGCATGCCCACGACCCGGCCCTGGACGTCGCGGATGGGCTCGTAGGCGCTCACGTACCAGTTGCCCACCACGAATGCCGGCCCCAACCACGTCCGCCCGTCGCGCAGGACCTGATCGTACACCTCCGCCGAAACCCGCGTCCCGATGGCACGGCTCCCGTCGGGCCCGGTCACATTGGTGGCGATCCGGACGTCATCCTGGAAGATGGTCACCGTGCCGAAGTTCTTGCCCTTGTAGGTCGAGACGGTGAACACGGTGTTCCGAATCCGGTCCACCATGTCCGAGTTGCGGTTGATCACCATGCCCGCACGCACCACGCCGATGACACGGCCCGGAGCAACCACAACTGGCGAGGCGGCCTCGAGAACCATGGCTTCGCTCAAGTCGACCTGCTTGTCGCCCTTGGCCCGGGGCGTTGGGATCACCTGCACGTGCGACTTCGCTGCCAGCTCCTGACTCTCGGAAGCCAGGAACGAGGACGGCACAATCCGGAACCCGTCGACGGCACGGCCTTCCTTCAGTGCGACCTGGACCAGCGGACTGCTGTCCGCTTGCCCCGTTGCGTTTCCTCGTGCGGTGGCCCGTATGATGCCGCGAGCATCGATCAGATGCAGGTAGTCGAACTCCGCCTTGTCCCGCAGCCCTTCGAGCAGGCCCTCGGGTGGCAACGCCAACTCCGGGCCTCCGTTCATGGCCCCCAGCTCGTCGGCGAGCAGGGAGCACGCCGTGCGCGTCCCGGCCAGGCGTGTCTCGAGGGCCGACCGCGCGGTCTTGAGCGCCAGTTCGACTCGCCGGTTGGCCTCCTGAATCACCTGCGCGTTGAGCAGGAACCCTCCGGCAAGGAGCGTGAGGACTCCGCCCACCGAGGCGACCGAGATGATCGCCACCAGCAACTTGGTACGCAGGGGCACGTCGCGCATGCGGTCCGGGGCTCCCTCAGGCCATGTTCGAAGACGCGGGCTCCCGTGGGGCGAGAGCCGTGTAGTGCGCGATGATGTTCGGCACCTGCTCGGGCGTGACGGCGGCATGGACCTCATCGTTCACCATCACAACCGGCGCTTGGCCACACGCGCCCAGACAACGGGCCTCGACCAGGGTGAAGAGGCCGTCCGCGGTGGTCTCACCCGGCCGGATCCCCAGACGGCGGCTGAACTCATCCACCACCGCCTGGCTGCCCTGAACGTAGCAAGCGGTACCCAGACAGACGGCGACGGTGAATGACCCCTTGGGCGTCAGCGAGAAGTAGGAATAGAAGCTGGCCACCCCACACACGTATGAGGTGGGTACACCCAGCGCCTGGGCCACGTGGTTGATCGCTTTGTCGGGGATGAACCCATACCGGTCCTGCACGTGGTGCAGAACCGGGATCAGGGCGCTCTGTACGTGGCCTCGGTTCTTCTCGCGCTGGTCGTTGATGTACTCGTCAAGCTCTCGCCACCAGTCGGGTGTGTCCAGAACCTCGCGTCGGTACGCCATCAGAGCTGTGCCTCCTGGGGACGGATGCCGAACGGCACACGTGCATAGTAATGGGTGTGCAACAGTTCGTGCGCTCGGTGACTCATCGGTTTGTCCAGATAGTCGCGGTACAGGCCCTGGATGTCCGGGTTGGCATGGGACAGGCGAAGCGTCCGGGCCGCGTCCAGGTCATAGAGGGCGCAAGAACGGCACAGGAGCATGGCCTCATCCAGCGGCACCGCGTACGCGCCCGCGTACGGCTGCCCGCCACCGCCGATACACCCACCCGGACACCCCATGACCTCGATCCAGTGGAACTCCTCCCCGCCCCGGAGACGGTCGAGAACCCGGTTCGCGTTGGCGAGACCGTGCGCCACCGCTGCCTTGACCTTCAGGCCCTCGAAGTCCACCGTGGCCACGCGGACGCCTTCCATGCCCCGCACCGCTTTGAACTCGATGGCCTCTTTGGGCAGGTCCTTGTCGAAGAGCATCCAGTAGGCCGTGCGCAGCGCGGCCTCGGTGACGCCACCGGTGGCCCCAAAGATGACGCCCGCTCCGGTGGAGCTGCCCAACGGACTGTCCGGCTCCTCCTCGGGCAAGTTGAAGAAGTCGATACCCATGTGCTTGATCAGCCACCCGAACTCGCGTGTGGTGAGTACCGCGTCCACCGCGGCTCGGCCATCCACATGCAGTTCGGGGCGGGTGGCCTCGAACTTCTTGCACGTGCAGCACATGATGGCTACGGAGAAGATCCGGTCGGGGTCCACGCCCATCTTCTCGGCCCAGTAGGTCTTCACCAGGGCTCCCTGCATGCTCATGGGCGACTTGGCCGACGAGAGGTACTTGAGCATGTCGGGGTGGAAGTGCTCGGCGTACTTCACCCAGGTGGGACAGCAGGACGTGATGTTGGGAAGCGGGCCACCCGCCTTCACCTTCGCCACGAACTCCGCCGCCTCTTCCATGATGGTGAGATCGGCACTGAACTGGGTGTCGAACACGTAGTCGATACCCAGAGCGCGCTGGGCGGCGAAGCACTGTCCCTCCCACGCTCTGCCCGGCTGGAGCCCGAAGCACTCGCCGATGGCGGCTCGCACCGATGGAGCCATCTGGCTCACCACGATGGTGTCTGGGTCGGCGATGGCCTTCATGAAGGGTGCCGTGGCGTCCTTTTCGAGGAACGCCGCCGTCGGGCACACGTTGATGCACTGCCCGCACGAGACACACACGGTCTCCATGAACCCCGCGTTGTGCGCGGGCATGACCACCGTGTCGAAGCCGCGGTAGACCTGGCTGAGGGCCGCGTCCTCCTGGATCTCGCCGCACACGCGGATACACCGGCCACAGAGGATGCACTTCTCGGGGTCCCGGATCACCGACGGGCTGGAGAGGTCCTTCTCATACCGCTTGCGCTCGCCCGCGAACAGCCGCTCGCGGATGCCCATGGCCGACGCCAGGCGCTGCAGCTCGCAGTTGCCGTTCCGCTCGCACGTGTTACAGTCCGAGGGATGGTTGTCCAGCAGCAGCTCGACGATGTCGCGGCGCAGCCGCTGAATCTCGGGGGTGTGGGTGCGGACCACCATGCCGTCCCGGACCGGGTAACAGCAAGAAGCGACGGTGTTCCGAACCCCCTCCACCTCGACGATGCAGACGCGGCATGCCCCCTGCATGGACAGCCGGGGGTGATGGCACAGCCGTGGGATGTGGATCCCCGCCTTGTCGGCCGCGTCCATGATGGTCGAGCCGCTGTCAGCCTCTACCCTGACGCCATTAATCGTTAGTTCTACATTTCCCACAGTGTTCCCACCCATGCACTAGAGTGCGGAAGATCGGCGGTTCAGGCAGACGAGGAGTGGCAGATCGGGTGATGCGTGGTTGCGCCTCGCGCCTTGTGAAAGATATCACAAAGGCATTCGCCTGTCCACCACGCCGCGCACCTGTCCCCGATGCGCGGCGGCTTCCTAGGTCCGATCGGCGGCGATCCACAGCAGTCGCGGGTCGCTGGGCCGCAACTCCATCCACCCGGAATCGGACTCCCGGTCGCTGATCAGGTCCTTCCACGAACGCACGGTCTCGCCATGGTGCTCGAGGCGAATCCGCACCGGAGCTTTGCCGAGGTTCAGCAGGCTGCAGAGCACACCGTCCCCGTGGACCACACTCCGGCACTCAACGGCCTCGGGCGTCTCGCCGTCCGCTCGGAAGCATCGGATGGGGCGGCGGACCTGCGCGCGGTCGAGGATGGGCGCCATCTGCCGGCGGATGTCGCCGGGCGGGCCGGGGCGCACGCTCGTCACCTCATCTGCGGGCAGGAGGCTGCCGGCAGGGTGCGGGTGGCGGTACTCATCGAAGGTCGGCCCGTCGCCGAGGGTGACCAGCCTCACGCCTCGGGCCGCCAGGGCGCGGAGGCGGTCCAGGGACTCCCGCTCGACCCACCGGCACGCGGGGAGCACCACCACTTTGAGTCCGTCTGCTCGCCCCTCCGCAAGCATCTTGTCCGTAACGAACCCGACGGGGGCATCGAGGAAGAACAGGCCCCGGTAGGCGTTGCTCATGGCCGACTGGTACTCGCCGCCGCCCAAATAGAGTGATGGGGTGCAGAAGTAGAGCGCGACCTCGGCGGGCGGCGGGAACTGGGCGATGGCCCACGACAGGCGCCGCAAATCCAGGGCGGCGCTGGCGGTCCCCCACCCCACGTTCGGCTGGCTCCACGCTGTGTGGGTCATGCCGGCTCCGGCCTCGCCGCTGCCCAGTTGGCCGCGCGCCCATACCCAGAAGGTGCTGACACGTAGCCCATGGAGGTACGACTGCCAGTACGAAGCCCGCACGTACTCGGCCGCGACCTCGGGCTCGTGGACATAGTGGTACTCCAAATCCGCCTGCGGCTTGTCGGGCGCCACCGAGCTGTAGAAGTCGAACAGGAACGTGGCGCCATCCCATGCGAAGGCATACTCGCTGGATCCGGGCGACCGGCCCGCGTCGCAGCCCGGTATGTCGAGGATCTCTGCCTGGCGTTCGAAGTCGATTCCGTCATCGGGCTGCATGATGGTCCAGGCCATGGGCTTGTTCGACAGAATGGCCGCCGGGTCGTGCCGCCGCACCTCGGTGGCCAGCATCGTGAACCAGTCGGCCACATGCGCGCGGTGGAAGGTCATGAAGTCATAGCGCCCCGGGTCCGCGGGTTCCCGCGCCGGAGGGATGGCGTCGAACGACTCGAAGCCGGTGCCCCATCGTTCGTTGAGGGCGGAGACCTCACCGTACTTCTCCCGCAGGAAGCGATGATAGGCGCTCCGGTACTCGGGATCGTCGCTGCGATAGGTGGGCTCGTTCATCAGCCAGTACAGGTGGAAGCTCTCGTGGTCCCTGATGCCCGGCAACAGTGCCGCGTAGTACCGCTCGACCAGGTGCTTCACGGTCGGTGACTCGATGGCGAAGGGGAAGAACCCGCCGTAGACCTTGGTCCGTTGCCCGCGGTCCTGCCCCAGCCCGCTCCAGTCGGGCACGCGGTCCACCGGATCCCCGCCGGTGATATCCGGGTAGCGCGTGATGGCCCACTCGGGGAAGTAGTGCAGTGTCGGGTTGAAGCTGATGGCCAGGTTGAGCGCGTGGAGGCGGTCCCAGTTCGCACGAAGCCGGGGGACGGCCGTCTCATCGATCGTGTCGGGTCCCGTCACCATCGACAGCGAGGCGAAAGCGTCGAAGTCATCGCCGACGACGTTGAACCCGTAGTTGCGCACGGTGTCCAGCTCGTCATAGAGCTCGCCGTATCCGAGCGGGCCCACCAGGTTCACGACCACCCCGTCCGCCTCGAGGTTCCGGCCGCGGATCCGGAGCCTCCCCATGGGAGGATCGGGGACAGACGGATCGGGCGCGCCCTGTTCGATCCCCGCAACCTGGCGGGTCGCCGTCTCGCAGATGCGGACCAGGTCGTCGGAATAGACCTGGGCCAGACGCACGTTCCCGGCATCTGCCGTCGCTTCGACGACCGGGCCGAACCGATCCGCCACTTGCAGCGCCGCAATGGGGTACGCCACGTTTCGCCCGGCATTCCGGGCGCGCGTCACGGCCGCGCGGAGAGCCTCGACGGCCGGCGCGACTCGTGCGAAGCGTTCGCGGAACCCGGCCCGCGTATAGACCGCCACCGGTGCCTCGTCGCTCGCCGAGCGGCCGTCGCCAGCGGTCAGCGAGACCGACAGCATTCCCGTGACATTCGCCATCCCCGCCAGAGGACACGTCACGTGCGCCGCCGTGACCCCGGCGCGCAGGTCGGCTGGGCTCTCGCCCACGGCGATGAGCGTGCCGCCCTCGTCTCGGGCCTCGCAGCGCACCACGCAGTCCGGCGCGGCCGACGGCGCCGAGAGCAGCACGGAGAACGACCACTCGTCGCCCGGCACATCCACCGGGCTCTCGAAGTCCAGATCGGCCGTGAGGGAGGTGTCCGCGTCATCGCGCACCACGGGCGTAGGGGTGCTCCCGAGCTCGAGCTTGACGTCGTCCACCAGGAACCCCTCGGTGGGCCCGTCGGTGTTGATCATCAGCGCGAACCGGACGTCGCCTTCGCGCGCCACGAACGTCCGGCTGAACCGTCGCCATCGACCCGCCGTGCCGGCCAGCGGGATACGCATCCACCAGCCGTCGCCGCCTCCGACCCACGCCGGGCCCGGGTCGATGGACTGCGAGTAGCCACTCAACACGTACGTCTCGCCCGGTGCAAGAGGCACCGGCTCGGAGAGCACGAGCTGTCCGTACACGTGTGGGCTCAAGGGCGTCGTATTGCGGATGCGGACACACTTCCCGCCGCGCCGGCCGGGCTCCACCAACGCGAAGGTGGCGTCCGTGTTGCGGGGGCTCCACTGCCACCCGACGGGCTGGCCACCCTCGACGTCCTCGAACCCGCCGTTCGCGATCAGGTTCGGCCCCGGCTGAACCGGGTGGTCGACATCCACGTCGACGCGCATCGCCGCTGGGGCCGCCACGTACGTTGCGGCCATCGCGACCATTACGAGCGCCCCGGCCATCGATCCGGCCTCCCTATGAACACTGATGGGGTCGTGGCCCCCGGCATGCCGAGCCCGCCGGAACGCCGTCAGGGGCGTCGGAGGCGGGGCAGTGAGCGAGACAGGCCCCCCGTGCGGCTGGCCCGCCCCGGCGGACGGAGCCGCACTACTCTCGAAACCGCAGCGCGTAGAGGTCCGCATCGCTCAGCGCGAACCTCAGCCGGATGGGCCGTCCGGCCAGTGCACTCAGGTCTGAGCGGCCCTTCCACGTGACGACACGTTCCAGTGAGTCGCCGAACACCTCGTCGCAGTCGGCCAGCGAGAAGCCCTCCACCGCCTTGCCGTCCGCGCCCTGCACCTCCACGCGGATGCTCCCCGCGGCCGAGGTGGCCATGTTCAGCACCAGCTCCTTGCCGGTGAAGGTCAAGGGCTTCGTGGCCATCTCGCCGCCCGCGAGCGGTGCATTCACCGACACGAACCCATCCACTCGGAGCGTGTAGCGCCGCAATCGGACCGGAGTCTTCCACGAGTTCTCGCCGCAGTAGACCGACAGCTCGGGCGGAGCCGTGGGGTCCTCGGCCGGAGTCTCGATCATCCCCAGGCACTGGTAGCCGTCGCCATAGAGCCAGTTGTCCTTCCGTTCGGGCCCCGGCCGGATGAACGCCTCGCCCCAGCGGCGGAAGGTGCGGCCGTCGCGGCTGGACATGAACAGCCCATCGGTGATGGCGGTGCCGTAGCGGGGCGCGATCTTCATCCGGTTCTGCCGGTGCTGCAGGTCGGGCAACGGGAGGAACGAGTCCGACCACGCGCGCTCCACATACCGCGTCGGGAAGCCCACGAAGATGTGCGGCGCCCGCGGATAGGGCATGATCTGGTTGGTGTAGAGCTGCTCGTCGGGCGAGTCCTCATAGGCCAGCATCTCGGGCTCGGACCACGTGAGGAAATCGGCCGACGTGGCCACCCGAATGTCGCGCAGGCCGTCGTGGAAGTCGCGGAAGTAGCACCAATAGTGCCCGCGCAGGGGGTCCCAGAACGCCAGGTTCTGGCTATCGAAGGCGCCCTTGGTGATGATGGGCGCATCCTGCAGCGGCGACCAGCGCAGGCCGTCGGACGACTTGTAGGCCCACAGGCCGCCGGGGCCCGATGCCGTGGCTTTGTACTCCTCGCCGGGCCGGCAGTTGGGGTTCGTGTCCTTGAAGACAACGAAGTTGTCGGCGCTCTCGCGGATCCACACCACATTGTTGTGGGTGGTTCCGGCGAAGTCGATGAGCCCGAGATCGGGCTTCGTCCAGTGGATGCCGTCGGTGCTCTCCATGTAGCAGGCGCACACGGGGCGAGTGGACATGACGGTGCCGTCCTCGTTCGTCAGCCCATACCCGATGTAGTACATGCGGATGGTGTCGCCATCCCGGAACACGTCGAAGTAGCCCGTGCCGCTGCCTTCCCAGGGCGCATCGTGAACCATCACGATCTCGCGCGGCGTGGGCGGATGAAGTTCCAGCGACAGCCTTGGGTCCATCGTGTCGATCAGATAGCGGTCCACGAACAGCTCGAGCCGCGAGCCAATGTCGATGGGGTTCGAGTTCGTCGTCCGCGCCGCCATGGTCGTGTCTCCTTCTCTCTCGCCGGGCGTCTGCCCCGGAGCACCGGGAGCCAGCCAAAGCAAGACGACTCCCGCCGCGCATACGCCGACGATGCCCATGACGCGGTGGACGCCTGGTGATGGGTGCAAGCGAGCGCGCCTCCCATAGGATTCCGTCGTCATGAGCGGCACTCTTCGGTAGGCGTCGTTCGCCGTCCTCCCCCGCCAACTGCCTGCGGCCTGCGCGGGGCGGGCACGCGCCATGCGGACACCCACGTGACTGTCACGGCGACCGCTTGTCAGTGTGGAAGGATGGCATCGGAGAGCCAGCGCCCGCCGTCGCCGAAGCCCGGCGAGCGGCTGCGTTGGCGATGGGGGTGGCAGTCGGGGTCGGCGCCGGAGCGGCAAGGTCTGGCGGGGGTCCCCGGCAGGGCGCTCGGCGTGGGAAGTGGGGGGCGAGGCTGATGTGGCATGGCGAGTTCAGCGTGACGCGGTGGTTGGGTCTGGTGTGTCTCATCGTGGTTACCGGTTGGGTGTCGGGGTGTGGAGGGGGCGCTCCGACGTCGGACAATCCCGCTGCCTCGTCGACGGGCATACGCACGGGCGGCGGCAGCATCCCCGATGGCGAGGACGTCAGCGGGGTGGTGGTGTCCTCCACCAACACGCTGCCCCCTCTGGTTCGTTCGGCCGGTGCCGACGCGTATGTTCCCGCCGAGGGGGCCCAAGTGGTCCTCGAGGGGCCCGACGGAGCGCGCGAGGTGTGCGTGACCGGGTCCGATGGCCGGTTCGCCTTCCGTGCTCCTCACAGCGGCCGGTCCCTCTTGCGATTCGATCTCAACGGAAACTCGAATGCAGCCGATATCCAAGTGAAGGTCAGGGGTGGCAAGCGGACCGAAGTGGTTGCGGGTCTGGTGCCCGAAGACAGCCAGGCCCCCGCCGGCAGCAGGGATCGGATCCGGATTGCGGCGGACGCGCCATGGGTGCGTCCCGGCGAGCCGGTCTATGTCCGGGCGTTCCTCCAGCGCGCCGCGACGGGTTGTCCGGAGATCGTGTGGCTGATGGAGACGCGAACTGACGCGTCCATCTTCCCCACTTCGGACCCGAACGTGCTGGAGGTGAGGGCCGGGTGGGGCACGGGTTGGGTTGAGGTCCAGGCGCGCCTGGAGAGGGCTGAGTCGAACACGGTGCGGCTGTTCGTTGGACCGCGCTAGCGACGCGTCGCACCGGATCGGCTGGCACCGTCGAGTGGGCCTTACGGCCCCAGCAACCTGGCTGCCAACCAAGGGAGAGCGACCATGGCTCGTGATTCAGCCGGCGCGCCAGAGGGCTCGGGCGCCCGCATGTCGCCCGAGCTCGAAGCTGAAGCGCGCGAACGCCTTTCCGACTTGTGCCTCCTGGTTCAGGCTCAAGCGGGTCCGGCCGACCCGCGAGGGCTGATCCAGTCCTGCCCGCGCCTGGTGGCTCTGGCCGAGTCCCTGGGAGACCGCAAGGCCCAGGCGCATGCCTGGCACCATCTGGGCATCGCCCACTCGCGGCTCGGCAGCTTCGAGGAGGCCCTCGACGCGTACTCGAAGGCCATCGAGCTGTGGTCCGAGATCGGTGACCGGGCGGGCGAGCTTCGGTCACGCCAAGGACTGGTCAACGCGTACGAGCTCGTGGGCCAGCCCGAGAGCGCGCTGGCCCAGGCCCAGGTGGTTGCCGAGGCCGATAGCTGGTTCCTCCGATGCACGGGGCTGATCAGCATCGCGGCCATCCGCCACCTCATGGGTGACTACCCCGGGGCCAAAGCGATGATCGAGGACGCCGAGGCGCTCCTCGCCGGTGCGCCGGCGAATCCGCGGGAAACGGCCTACCTGCAGGCCTACCTCGCCGGGAACCGGGCCAACATTCACCTGGATACCGGCGAGTTCGCCGAAGCTCTGGACGCGTCGACCCAAATGTCGGCCTCGGCCGCCATGGCCGATAGCCGGTCCCAGAGCCTCGAATCCCTCATCAACACCGGCTTGTGCCACCTCCGTCTGGGGAGCATGGCCGATTCCTGGCGATGCTTGACCCAGGCTCGCCAGGGCGCTTCACTGGCCGGTGACCGGCTGCGCGAGGCGACGGCGAACTGGGCTCTCTCCGAGTGGTACGTCTGCGCGGGACTGTGTGGCAATGCGGTCGTCCATGCGGAGGCGGCGCGGAGCCTGGCCTCCTCGAGTCAGGCGCGTTTCGCGCTGATCCAAGCCTGCCTCGCGCTGGGCGCGGCCCACCTCGAGGCGCGCCAGCCTGAGCGGGCGATCGAGCCACTGGACGCCGCCATCGCGGCGGCGCGGGCGCTTCGGGCCGCACACCAGGAGGCCTCGGGCGAGGTTCTGCTGGCCCGCGTCGCTCTCCATCAGGGGCGCGCGAAGGATGCGGCCGATGCGCTGAGCCGGTGCCTGTCCCGTGCCAGAGCGATGGGCGCTCTTGGCCTTGCCGCCGACGCGCAGTCTGCCTGGGCGTCCGCCCTGCTTCGGCTTGGACACACTGAGGCGGCTTGCGAGGAGGCCGTGGCTGCCGCGGCCGCCGCCGAGCAACAGGGCGCCGTTCACACACTGTGGACCGCCGGTCACGTGGCCGCCAAGGCCCACGCGGCCCTGGGGAGGACCGACGAGGCGCTGGCCTGCTTCCGGACCGCGGTCGGCACCGTCGAGGAGATGTGGTGGCCGCTGTGGCGCATTGGCTTCGCGGAGGTCAAGGACATCAAGCAGTCCGTGGTCGACCTGTATCTTGACTACATCCGCTTCGCCACGGCCTCCGGGTGCCCCGATGAGGTGCGGCGGGTGCTGGCCATGTCGCCCTGGTCCTTCCTTCGTGAACGCTGCGAGCGGGAAGGCCTCCTCTCGGTGGTGTTCGAGTAGCGGGGCATGGCCGAGCCGTGCGGCGCCGGAGGGCCGCGCGTTTCCCCCATGCGTCTGCAGTCTGCTGCGCGGCTGGCGGCATGGCCCTTGGCGTCCCGATGGTAGGTCCCCGCGAGTCCAAAGGGGAACCCCACCGCGGCCGTGATCCCGGCGGCCGAACCCGCACCGAGTACTACTGGAGGTCTGCGGTCTATGGGCACCCGCAAGTACGCGTTCCTCGCCAGCCTTGGGTTCGCCCCCATGGAGCCCGCCCGGGTGGTGGGCACCCTTGCCGAGCTCGGTTACGACGGCGTCGAGTGGACTCTGGCCCACTTCCATCCACAGGCGCACACGCCGGCCCAACTGGCGGCCGTGGTCGAGGCCACGAGAGCGGGAGGATTGGGCATTTCCGAGCTGGTGGTGCAGCAGGACATGGTTCAGCGCGACACCACGCGTTTCGACACGCATTGCGGGCTGATCGAGGACTGCATCCGGGCCGCAGCCGACCATGGCATTCCCGCCCTGAACGTGTTCACCGGGCCGGCGCCGTGGGACCCGAGCGCCCCCAGGCTCGGGCAGGACATCTCCCATGGCGAGGCGTGGGATCTGGTCCGCCGCGCCTACGAGCGCGTGCTGAAGGTCGCCGAGGAGCGCAAGGTTTTCCTGGCGGTCGAGGCTGTCTGGGGCCACCTGGCGCGCGACTACTACACGCTCCAGGAGCTCTTCCGCCAGGTGCCGTCGCCCTACCTCGCGGTGAACATGGATCCCTCGCACTTCGCCCTCTACCGCAACGATGTGCCGTGGTCGGTGCGGCAGTTGGCCGGGCGGATCGTCCACGTGCACCTCAAGGACGCCATCGGGCTCGACACGCGCCAGCCGGGCGACTTCATCTTCCCCCTGCTCGGCGAGGGGATGATCGACTGGACGGCCTTCTTCGCCGCCCTGGACGACATCGGCTACACGGGCTACTGCTCGGTCGAGTTCGAGTCATTCACCTACTACCAGCGCGTGCTGGGCGGCGATGTGAAGCGGGCCGCGGCGCTCTCGATGGAGCAGATCCGGGCGCTGACCTAGGTCCTGCACCGGCGCCGCTGGCAACTCGCCTGATCGCGGAGGGGAATGAGCCAAGATGGCCGGGACCAGCGGGTGCATGATCCTCGCCGCCCGGGGCGTTCCCCCACCTGGGCACCGAGGAGGAGTTCATTGAGGCCGCCGCGCGTTGCCGCGAACTGGGCGTTCGGATGATCCCCTTCCTCAGCGTCCTCCAGGCCAACCCGAAGACGGCCGGGCGGTACAACCTCGCCGTGCCCGACAACAACGGGTGGACTTACCACACCGAGATGCTGCCGCGCTGGAATCCGCCCTACGCCACCGGCTACTCGTGCGTGCAGGTGGGGCCGTCGAATCCGCAGTGGCAGGACGAGGTCGTCGCATCGCTGCGCGCGTGGGCCGACAAGGGCTTCGCCTCGGTGAGCTGGGACCAGTACTGGACCGGCCAGGCCGCCCCGACCATGCAGGACCTGACGCGGCGCGTCCGCGAGTACGCGCTCACCCTCGATCCCGAAGCCAGCTTCAGCGGCGAGGAGCTGTGGAACATCGAGGTCGACTGCGACGACCTCGACTACACGTGGAACTGGGGCGGGTACCGCGACTGCCAGGCCTACACCAACGCATTCCCGGCGCCCCGGCGGAACGCCAACATCAACCGCTCCGAGGCCGAAGCCAAGTTCGCATTCATGGACAACCTGTTCCTCAACGTGTGGCCCAGCCAGCCCGACGGGATCAACGGCTCGGAGCGCATCGACAACGTGCCGGCGCCGTCGCGCACGCTTAAGGAGTGCGCCGCCCTGCGGCAACGCTTCTTGCCCTACTTCACCGACGGCGTGCTGATTGGGAGCTGCCTGCTCCCCGAAGGGGCGCCCGGCGCGCGGGTGGTCTCCTACGTGCTCCCCGAGCGCGTGCTGGCCCTGGTGCTCAACCAGGGCGCTGAAGGTCCCCTGACGTTTCGCTATGACCTGGCCCCATGGGTGCCGGGCGTGGACGCGTTCGCCCTGTCGCACTTCGACCAGTCGGGCGAGAAGCTGGATTCGAGCGACGTGGGTCCGGCGGGCACGATCCAGATGCAGCCACTGGCGCCGCTGCAGATCACGGCCTACGAACTCGTGGCGACGTAGGTGGCAGGGCCCGCCGCCGCGGCGTGCGGACGGTCTTCGGAGGCCTGCCGGAACCCGGCGCAGGCTGGTGGGACTCTATCCGGCCCAACGTTCACCGTAACCTGCATGCTCCCACGTCGGGCCGGCTGTCGAGAACCTCTCCCTCTCCCCGGCCGATTACGGGGTTCTTGTGCCCGCGTTCCACAGCGCCTGGTTCCGCCACCAAGGATGCCCGGACCCCGGAGCCGAACACATGGGATGTCCATGCTCGGCACATGCTCTCACGGAAGAAGGGATCTCGTGCGCCGACGTGTTGCCCCCACACTCTGCCTGGTTCTTGCCGTGCTTTCGCTCCTCACCGCGGGCTGCGGACCCTTCGACTGGACGATCGTGCACGAGGTGTCGCCCGCCCAGCTCCAGGCCCTGATGGATGACGGACTGCCCTTGCAGATCATCGACGTCCGCACGCCCGCGGAGTTCGCCGCCGGCCATATCCACGGCTCGGTGAATCGGCCACTGGCCGACCTGGATACATGGGCCGCGGGCATCGACACGCCCACGCGGATCTGCGTCGTCTGCCAGATCGGTGCGCGGAGCGCCACTGCGGCCGAGGCCCTCGTTGCCCGCGGATTCAGCCAGGTCTACGCCCTCGCCGGCGGCCTCGCGGCCTGGCCCGGCCAGCTGGTAACCTCCTAGCTCATCCCCGACAGAAGGTGCTCACCCCATGGCCAGCCCTGGCGGCGGACCGGTTCTCTACTTCATCCCGCACACCCACTGGGAGGGCGCGGTCTTCAAGACCCGCGACCAGTACCTCGACATGGGCTTGCCCAACATCCTCCGGGCCCTGGCGCTGCTCGAGGCCCATCCGAACTTCCGTTTCACCCTCGACCAGGTCTGCTATGTGCGGCCGTTCCTCGAGAGGTTCCCCGAGGAGGCGGCGCGCTTCCGCCAGTTCGTCCGCGAGGGCCGGCTCGGCATCGTGGGCGGCACCGATGTCATGCTCGATGTCAACATGCCGGGCGGCGAGTCCTTCATCCGCCAGGTGCTGTACGGCAAGCGGTTCTTCCGCCAGAAGCTCGGAGTCGATGTGACCGTCTGCTGGCAGCTCGACACCTTCGGGCACCATGCGCAGATGCCGCAGCTTCTGGCGCAGGCGGGGTTCCGGTCGTTCTGGTTCTTCCGAGGCGTCCCGAGCTGGGAGACGCCGGCTGAGTTCCTGTGGGAGGGCATCGATGGCACCAGGGTCCCCGCCTACTGGCTGCCCCATGGCTATGCGCTGAGCTATGGCTCGCCGGCCACGGTGCCCGAGTTCGGCCGGTTCGTCGACGAGCGCTACCACATGCTGGACCCCTTCTCGAAGCGCGACCGCCGGGTGGCGCCAGGCGGCGCGGATGTCTGCGAGCCCGAGGGACACCTGCCGGCCGTGGCCGCGGCGCACAACGCCCAGCCGGACATCGCGGTGGCGGTGGAGCTCGCCACGCCTCAGGAGTACGAGGCGGCCGTGCCCATCGACGACACGTTCCCGGTGGTCACCGGCGAGCTCAACCCCATCTTCCAGGGCATCTACAGCAGCCGCATCGAGCTCAAGCAGTGGACGCGCGAGCTCGAATCGGCCCTCACCACGGCGGAGAAGCTCGGCGTGCTGCTCG
This sequence comes from Armatimonadota bacterium, assembly GCA_029547025.1. Lineage (GTDB taxonomy): Bacteria > Armatimonadota > Zipacnadia > UBA1398 > JAKPQA01 > JAKPQA01. Next base: position 9,215 of record JAKPQA010000085.1, on the reverse strand, counting down.
GCTCGCTCGGCGAGCCGGTTGCCGACCGGGATTTGTGGGGTGCCTGGGAGCCCATGCTGTTCAACCAGGCCCACGATCTCATGTCGGGCGTGATGACCGACCACGTCTACGAGGACAGCGTCTGCGGCTACGATCACTCGCGCCGGCTGGCGCGGGCCGAAGTCGAGGACCGCCTCGGCCGGTACTGCGCCCGGATCGGCACCGAAGGCCCGGGCATCCCATTGGTGGTGTTCAACAGCGCTGGGGCCCGGCGGACGGACGTGGCGCACGCCCGTGTGGGCTTCGGGCAGCCTGGTGTGACCGGCGTGGCAGTCGTAGGCCCCGATGGTAAGCCGGTGCCGGCGCAGATCCTCCGGGCCGACCGCCTACCCGACGGTGGCATGGTTGCCGCGGAGATCACCTTCGTCGCCCGCGACGTGCCCGCATTGGGCCACAGCCTGTACCGCGTGGCACCGCGGTTTGACGCGGCCCCGCCGGCCGGCGAGCAGCAGGTGTCCGGCGAGGTCGTGCTCGAGACCGACGCGTTGCGGCTGGTCATCGATGCGGCCACCGGCGCCATCGACCACTGCGTGCTCAAGGCTACAGGCTGGGACGCGCTGGCTGCGCCGGGCAACATCGTGGTCCGCGAGGAGGACCACGGCGACCTGTGGGAGCCCTATCAGCCGCTCGATGGCGGCAGCCGCATTGCCATGAAGGACCCCCACCCCATCGCGCCGCGCGGGAAGGGCGTCTACAGCGATGAGCAGCGGGCTGAAGGCGCGCAACTGGTGGTTGGCCCGGTCATGCTCCAGCTCACGGTGGACCACGCGTTTGGGGACCGCGGCCAGTTCCGCACGGTCGTCCGCACCTACCAGGGCGTTCCCCGCGTCGATGTGCACACGGAGATCCTCAACAACGACGAGTTCGTGCGGTACCGCGTCGTCTTTCCCTCGTCGATCGCTGAGGGTGTGGCGACGCACGAGATCCCCTTCGGCGCCATCGAGCGGCCCGTGGGCATCGAGTTCCCCGCCCAGAACTGGATGGACTGGAGCGATGGCGAGAAGGGTCTGGCGCTGCTGAACCGCGGCCTGCCCGGCAATGCAGTCATCGACGGCGCTCTGGTCCTGTCCCTCCTGCGGAGCACGCAGATCGTCGCCTACGGCTTTGGCGGCGGCTACGAGCCGGGCATGACCAGCGCCACCGGGCTCGAGCGCGGCAAGCGGCTGGCGTTCGACTACTCGCTCGTGCCCCACGAGGGCGACTGGCGCCAGGCCGGCGTGTTCCACCACGGGCAGGCCCTCAACCAGCCGCTGATTGCTCGGACCGCCGCCCCTCACACGGGCCCGCTGCCGACGCGTTGGGGCTGGGCCCAGGTGGAACCCCGCCATGTGGTCGTGTCAGCTCTCAGGACCGCGCCCGACGGTGCGGCGGTGCTGCGCCTCTACGAGGCCTCGGGCCGCGCCACCCCGGGCGTGCGGGTCAGGCTGCCCGAGGGGACCACTCGCGTCGAGCGGGCGAACCTGCTCGAGGAGGCCACGGGCGAGCTGCCGGTGGCCGACGGCGCGGTGACATTCGACCTGCGGCCGTTTGAGATCGCGACGCTGCGGGTGGTGCGGTGAAGGCGGGCCGGATGGCGCCCTTCCCGCCGCGCGGGCCCCTTCCATTCGGCCCCTCCTCGGTTGCTCGGAGGTGTGCCGGAACCTGGCGAAGGCCGGTGGGACCCTATCCGGCCCAAGGGTCGCCGCGCTTCCCCTACCCCGCCACGTGGCACGCGACGAAGTGCCCCGGGGCCAGCTCGCGCCACTGGGGCTGCTCGCGCCGGCAGACGTCGATGGCCACCGGGCAGCGCGGCGAGAACCGGCAGCCGGGCGGTGGGTTGGCCGGACTGGGGACCTCGCCGGGGAGGGCCTGCGGCCGCAGGGGTACCTTCGGGTCCGGCTCGGGCACAGCGGCGAGAAGGACCCGGGTGTAGGGGTGCAGCGGCTCGTCGTAGAGCACGTCGCGCGGCGCTTCCTCGCACAGACGACCCAGGTACATCACGGCCACCCGGTGGCTGATGTGCCGGACCACCGCCAGATCGTGCGCGATGAACAGGTACGACAGGTTCAGCTCGCGCTGCAGGTCGCGCAGCAGCTCGATGATTTGAGCCTGGATGGACACGTCGAGTGCGCTGACGGGCTCGTCGCACACGATGAGCTCGGGGCTCACGGCCAGCGCTCGGGCGATGCCGATCCGCTGGCGTTGGCCGCCGCTGAACTCGTGCGGATAGCGGGCCACGTCCGTGTCGGCCAGACCGACCCGCTGTAGCAGCTCCGCCGCCCGGTCGCGGACTTGGCTCCGTCGGGCCAGCCGGTGGATGTGCAGTCCCTCGCCCACGATGGCGCCGGCGGTCATGCGGCGGTTCAGCGAGCCGTAGGGGTCCTGGAACACGATCTGCGCGCGCCGGCGGAAGGCCATCAGCTCCATGCCCTTCAGCCGGTCCACCGGCTGGCCGTCGAACCGCACGTGCCCGCGCGTGGGCTCCATGAGCTTCACCGCCACCCGGCCCAGGGTGGACTTCCCACATCCGCTCTCGCCGACCAGGCCCAAGGTCTCCCCCCGGTGGACCGTCAGCGAGACACCGTCCACCGCGCGAATGTCCCCGGTGTGAAGCTGCAGGAGGCCCGACGTGATCGGGAACCACTTGGCAATGTCGTGCATCTCGAGCAGAGGCAGGCTCACCGTGGCGCCCCCCCGTGGTCGAGTTGCCCGGCGAAGTGGCAGCGCGAGAGGTGCCCGGGCTCCACGGCGCGCACCTCCGGTGGCTCGGAGCTGCAGCGCGGCTCGGCGTAGGCACAGCGCGAGTGGAACCGGCAGCCGGGCAGCGGCGTGTCGAGCCGCGGGACCGTGCCCGGGATCGACTCGAGCCGGTCGGGCGATCCCGCCGGCGGGCGCAGCCTGGGGACCGACCGCATCAGCCCGCGCGTGTAGGGATGCTCGGGCCGCCCGAAGATGGCCGCCGTCGTGCCCTCTTCCACGACCTGCCCGGCGTACATGACGTAGATCCGGTCGCACGATTGCGCCACCACACCGAGGTTGTGGGTGACCAGCAGGACCGCGGCCCCCGTCTGCTCGCGCAGCTCGAGCATCAGCGCCAGAATCTGCGCCTGCACCGTCACGTCAAGCGCCGTCGTCGGTTCATCCGCCAGCAGCAGCTTGGGCCGGCAGATCAGCGCCATGGCGATCATAGCTCGCTGTCTCATGCCACCGGAGAGCTGGTGCGGGTACTCCCGGCACCGCTGCTTCGCCTCGGGAATGCCCACGCGCCCCAGCATCTCCGCCGCGTGCCGTCCCGCCTGGCGCCAGTCCATGCCCTGGTGCAGAACCAGCGGCTCGGAGAGCTGCTCGCCGATGCTCAAGCACGGGTTGAGGGAGCTCATAGGCTCCTGGAACACCATGCTGATCCTGGCCCCGCGGAGCCTGCGCATCTCGCGCTCGCCCAGCTGGAGCAAGTCCGTACCCTCGAACAGGATGTGCCGCCCGCCGATCCGCCCCGAGGGATGGATCAGGCGGGAGATCGAGAGGCACGTCTGCGTCTTCCCGCAGCCCGACTCGCCCACGAGACCGACGACCTCGCCGGGCATCACCGCGAGGTCGACACCGTGCACGGCGCGCACGGGTCCCGCGAGCGTGCGGAAGTCGACGGTCAGCCCGGAGACGTCGAGGAGCGGGCCCGCGTGGGGGATCTGAGTGCTCATAGGGTCTCGTGCCTCGGATCCACGGCGTCCCGGAGCCCGTCCGCCAGTAGGTTGAAGGAGAAGACCGCCAACAGCGTGGCCACCCCAGGGCACACGATCATCCACCAGCACGATTGCAGGTACGACCGGCCCTCGGAGACCATGACGCCCCAGCTCGGATTGGGCGGCGTGACGCCGAAGCCCAAGAAGCTGATGCCCGCCTCGGCCGCGATGGCCCCCGCGAATCCCCCGGCCAGGGCCACCACGATGAAGCCCATCATGTTCGGCACCATGTGCACGAACACGATTCGCAGCGGCCCGGCACCCAGGGCCCGGGCGGCGAGGACGTACTCTTGCTCGCGGAAGGAACGGAACAGGTTCCGCGTCAGCCGGCACATGCCGACCCAGGACGAGAGTCCGATGGCCAGGTAGACCTTGCTGAGCCTCGGCTCACCGGCCGGCGGCAACGCATTGGTCAGCGCCAGGATGAACAGCAGCCCCGGGAACGTGGCCACCACGCTGTAGAAAAAGATGGTGAGATGGTCGATCCACCCACCGAAGAACCCCGCGATGCCGCCCAGGGTCACGCCGATGGCGATGGCGACCAGTGTGGCGATGCTCCCCACAATGAGCGCGATCCGGGTCCCGTGGACCACCCGCGCGAAGATGTCGCGGCCGTACAGATCGGTGCCGAAGGGATGCTGCAGCGAGGGCGGCTGCTTCGAGGCCTCGAGGTCCTGGACGATCGGGTCGGTGTGGAGCACTCTGGGCGCGAACAGGGCCACCAGCACCAGGAGGATCACGTAGGCCAGGCCGGCCGTGGCGAGCCGGTTCCGCCGGAGCCGCAGCCACACGTCGCGCCAGTAGCCTCGCCGGATCTGCGCCGGCGCCCGATCTGTCAGAGTCGCCTCCGCCACTCGCTCACCTCGCTACTTCAGGGCCACGCGCGGATCGACACACGCGGTGAGCAGGTCGCCCACGATATCCGCGATGACGAACAGCACCGCTCCGAACATGACGGTGCCCATGATGACCGGGAAGTCCCGGTTGTTGATGGCATCCACGGCCAGCAGGCCGATGCCGGGCCATGCGAACACGGCCTCGACAAAGAAGGCGCCCGTCAGCGCGCCGGCCACGCTGACCGACAGGTTCGTGACCAGCGGGATCATGGCATTCCGGAGCGCATGCCGGACCACGACCACCAGCTCGGGCAGGCCCTTGGCCTTGGCGGTCCGGATGTAGTCCTCGGTGAGCACCTCCAGCACGGCGGTGCGGGTGAGGCGGGTGAGCCCCGCGAAGGACCCCAGTGTCATGGCGAACACGGGCAGCACCAGGTGTAGCCAACCCCACGGGCCGTTGATGTAGCCCGAGATGGGCAGGATCCGCAGGTGCTGGCCGAACAGCCACTGGAGGCAGATGGCCAGCAGGAAGAAGGGGATCGACACCAGTGAGAAGGTCACGAACCGAATGGTGTTGTCGACCGCGCGATTGGCCCGCATGGCCGACCACAAGCCCGCCGCCACACCCAGCAGCAGCCCCAGTGTGAGCGAGGGCAGCCCGAGCACCGCCGTGGCGGGGAGACGTTGGAGGATCGACTGCGTGACCTCCCGCTTCGTGGTGAACGAGCGGCCGAAATCCAGCACAACCATCTTCTTCAAGAAGCCCCAGTACTGCACGTGCTTGGGCTGGTCGAGACCCCACTGCTTCTGCATGGCCGCCTGCATGGCCGGGTCCCGATGCTGCCCCATGATCAGGCGCGCCGGGTCGCCGGGCACGATGAAGAACAGGATGAAGGTGACCGTGAACACGCCCCAGAGGATGGGCACGGTCAGCACCAGACGCCGGATGGTGTAGCTGAGATACGCGTTCACCCGGCGGATCCCGCCCTGCTCGGCTCCCGGCCCTCGAGGATCAGGTTCTTGTAGAAGTAGACGCCCAGCGGGTTGGGCGGGAAGTTCCTCACCCAGGGCTGCCGGAGCGACAGGTTCTCGCCGTGGGTGACGAACAGCCATGGGCAGTCCTCGACGATGATGGCCGCCGCCTGCCGGTACAGCTCGGTGCGCCGCGCCTCGTCCAGCTCGGCCATGGCCAGATCGTACAGCCGGTCGAACTCGGGATTCGAGTACAGGGTCGCGTTGGGCCCCGGCGTGTGGTTGCGGGTCGTGAAGAGGGCGAGGAAGTTCTCGGCGTCCGGGTAGTCGGCCACCCAGCCCAGGCTGAAGAACCGGGGCTCGCGCTTGTCGATGGCCTCCAGGTGCAAGGGCCAGGGCTGCTGCTTGAGGCGAATGCGCACGCCGATGCGCCGGAACTGCTCCATCAGCGCCACACTGTTGCGGTCGGCCACATCGCCCACGCCCGACACATAGAGCACGATCTCGTCGAGCCCCTTGCCTTCCGGGTAGCCCGCTTCCGCCAGGAGCTGCTTCGCCCTTTCGGGGTCGTAGCGGTACCGCTGGTTGCTCGGATCATATCCGGGCAGTCCCTGGGGGATGGGGCCATAGGCCGGAGTGCCGATGCCCCGGCCGATCTGCTTGATGATCGACTCGCGGTCGACGGCGTAGTTGAGCGCCTGCCGGAGCTTCTTGTTGCCGCCGAAGGGCGGCTGGGACATGTCGAATCCATAGTACTGCGTGGTCAGGATGGGCGCCGTCTCGAGCACGAACCGCTTCTCATAGGCCGGTCTGAGGCGCTTGTCGGGGGTCATCACCCGGTCCCAGTCCTGATCAGGCACGCCGGCGATGTCCGCAGCACCCTCCTCGAACTCCATGAACGCCGTGTGCGGGTCGCGCCGGCTCACGATGTGGACCGCGTCGACATAGGGCAACCGTCGCCCCTGGTCGTCGCGGCCCCAGTAGTTCGGGTTGCGCCGCAACAGGATCTCCACGTCGGGTTCCCACCGCTGGAGCATGAAGGGCCCGGTGCCGACGGGATGGCTGAAGAATGTGTCGCGCCCCGGCGCGTTGCGGGCGGGCCCGTACATCTCGACGGCCTCGGGCGCCGCCACACGGAAGTAGGCCATGGCCAACACCTTCAGGAAGGGGGCGAACGGTCGCTCGAGCCGGATCTGGAAGGTGTCGGGCGCCGGGGCCTGGTAGCCGGGGATCCCGCGGGTGCCCTCGAAGATCGAGTCGATCTCCCACAGCCGGGGAGTGGCCTCGATCAGTCGGCGGCGCGCCTCGTTGTACTCGGTGGCGCCCACCACGCGCCCATCGACCAGCCAGAAGCCCGTGCCCGCCGCCACCGGGTCGGCCATGCGCGTGAAGTTGAACACGAAGTCGGACGCGGCCACCTCGCGCCCGTGGCCGCCGGGAAAGCACGGGTCGTCGATGAACCGCACGCCGGGGCGAATGTGGAACGTGTAGGTCAACCCATCGGGCGAGACGGTCCACCGGTCGGCCAGGCAGGGCACCACGGCCAGGGTCTCCTGGTCATAGGAGACCAGGCCCTCGTAGATCTGATCGCAGATGCTGGTCGACGACGTGTCGCCCATGCCGACGGGGTCGAGCGTGCGCACCTGCAGCGAGCTGCCGGCGAGCCGGACGGTGTTGGTGGGGATCTCCTCGCCACGGGAGCGGCTCGCCAGGGCGCCGACCACGGCGAACATGGCGGCATGAGCCAGCACCACGATGACGAAGAACCGCACCACACCCGCGTAGAGCCTCACACCGGCCTCCCGATTCCGCAAACCTGTCCATATTCGCCATCAGGGGGCCGCATCCTGTCGGGTGATCCAAGTGACACAAGTGACGCATGTTCTCATAAGCCCCCATCGCGCGCGCCAGTGCGAGGCGGGATTCTGGGGAAAGTCGCGGACCCTCGCGTCACTCGAGGGTGCACAGCCGTGGGCGCATGGCAGCGCCCGACGTACGCGCAGCCCGCCTGCACCAGGCGAGCTGAGCGCTCACTCACGATCGTCCGACCTCCGCCGCCACGGCTGGCGGTTGCGTCTACCCCGCCATCCGACCTCGACGCGCACACGGTCCCCAAGTGCTGGGCTCGACCGCGCCTTCTGGCAACAGGAGGGTCCTCGCTCCATCGGCATGGCCTCGGTGCCGGGGGACGGCCGATACGTCTCAGCCCGCACCCGGAGGCCAGAGCGTCTCTTGACCAGCAATGATACTATTATACACGATCCTCGCGTATCGGTCAACATCAAATGTTTGGATACGGCACCCGCAGGCCCCCGCAGGCCCGACGTAGTGGCATGAAGGTCGGGCGCGTTGGGGGCCCACCACGCTGGGGAACGCGTGGTTCCCCCCATGGCGCCCCTCCGCAAGATGGGCAACGGTTGGCGTGTCGTGGAGGGGCCGCACAGGGGACACGCCCGCAGGCACTGAGCACGTTGCCAGTGCATGCCCGTGCGGTCGGTCGACCCTCGACGGCAACGGGCTCTGTCCCCTCGGTGTGGGCCCGGCGAGCCATCAACAACCGCCCGTAGGGGCGCTACTTGCACCGCCCTCCTCCAACGTCAACGCCGGGCGTGGCGAGCAGCGCCCCTACCCCTTCACCCAGGCCCCCATGTCGCCCGCGGCATAGGCGTTGTAGTAGGCCAGGATCAGGTCGCGCGTGCGGTGGCGGCCGAAGCGCTGCTCGTCGTGCCGGCGCACGATCGGGAACGTGCTGAGCACGTAGTCGGCCTCGTCCCGCGTCAGGCCATAGAGGTGGAAGTAGAGCGCGTCGAGCTGGCAGCGCAGGTGCAGCCGTCGTTCCTCGTCCCACGGGAAGGGTGGCTTCGCGCGGCCGTCAGCATCGACATAGCCCATGTCCTCGGCGAAGCCGGCCATGTCGTGGGCCGCGTAGGTCAGCTCGAGCACGCGCTCCGCCACGAAGTCGCGGAGCCGTACTCCGCCGAACTCCTCGTCGTACCGCGAGGGCGGGAGCACTGGGAGCTGTTGGACGATAAAGAAGTTCAGGTGGTTGCCCCCGACCTTCTGGCGCGTGGCGAAGTCGAACACGAAGGCGCACAGATTAGCGAGCAGGTCGGCCCCCAGTCGCCCGTCGCAACATCCTGACAGCAGCGCAGGCAGGTTGTTGCCCATCGCAGCCCGCGGCACCGCAGCCGCGATGAAGGTACGCTCGTTCGTTGGGCTCGTCACGTCCTTCAGCGCGATGACCCAGCGGCTCCGGTCGCCGCAGAGGCGGCGCTCCACCTCGGTATGGTCCACCCAGAACTGGGGCGTGGCTGAATAGCTCGGGTCAGCCCACTCAGCGGCTGTCGTCGGCCGAGGGATGGCTGGACGATGCAGGTTCTCCGGGTTCACGACGACGCTCGCAGCCCGGTGGTCGAACATCTGGACCATCTTGCCCTCGTACAGCGGCACGTACGCATCCGGTCCCCGCCGCCACACGTTGCCCTCCGCGAGCCAGAAACCGTCGGCCTCGAGCTCGGCGGCAGTGCGGAACAACCCGGAGTCGTTGGTCATGTGGAACATCGTGTGGTACCGCACGCCCCAGGGGTTCTCCTCGCCCGCCTCGGTCTCGCGCACCAGGACCGGAACGCGCTCGTAGATCGCGCGTGTC
>JAKPQA010000075.1 GCA_029547025.1 Armatimonadota bacterium | reverse complement strand
CGATAATGGGCCTCTACGCGGCCCCAGAATCGCATTCTGTGGGGGTTGGGGTGTCTGGATACCCGGAACACACGGAAATCGATCCTGGGGCCTCCCAGGGGCCTTAGCGTCGATTCTGGCGCTGGGCTCTAGCATCTCGCTCCAGCTTCAATGCCCAACGCCAGCGTTCGAGGGTACTCAGTTGCCACATGTTGGCATATCGTCTGCATAGGCCATCTCCTCGCGCGCGCGTACGTACGTGCCAGCGCGCTCGCGTACGTGCGCTCGCGTACGTGCTCGCGCGTACGTATGCGCGCGCTCGCGTACGTGCGCATACGCGCGCCCGCGCGCGTTGGGTCGGGGTCTGGGGCACAACAAACAGGCCATTGGTGTGAGGGATGTGAGGGCAAAAGGGCAAAACCAGATAGCGCTCCCCCGCGCGCGCGCGGGGGAGGCTAATGCCAAAACGGCGTTTATCCCTCACATCCCTCACGCCTCTCCTCACCGGAGAGCGCCACTCCGACCCAGTACTCGCCATTGCGGCGGTGCGAACTGGCGAGCCCATGGGCTCTCAGGCGCCGCCCGAACACGGGCTTCGCGACGGGCCGCAGCCCGCTCGCATCGCACCAGCCGCGATAGCTGACGTAGAGGTCGGCGGCGGACACCTCGGCCTGTGGGTCACGCTCTGTGCACTCAGCCAGGAACTGCCCCACCGCATCCTCGCGCTCCCGGTAGTCGGCTCCTGCGGCCCGCACCAGGGCGGGTGGCTGCAGCCCCTCGGACTGCCATTCCAAGCAACCCTGGATAGCCCACTGCAGGATGCCCGGGGCCTCGGCCACCAGACGGTCGGGCAGGTGTGGGTCGCGCTCGTCCTCGGGGATGCTGACCGAGAACGGGATCGTCTGGCACCGGGCCCAGAACGCGCCATCGCCCGGATCGGCGTGAGGCAGCTCGTTGGTCATCAACCACACCGTGCACTGCGGGCGGAACCGATAGGTCTCGCAGTGGAGCGGCCGCGCCGTGACCTCGTCCGCGCCCCCGGCGACACGTTTGAGCACATTCATCCGCCAGCGCGAACCATTCTCGGCCTCGGACCCGAACAGCAACCGGGGTCCGTCGAACTCGACGGCCGCGCGCTCGTCGTCCATGCACGAGTTTGGCGAGCGGGTCAGGGCCCCGACGCTGACCGTGCCCGCGTAGTCGCCCAGCACCGCCCGCAGGGTCGCGGCAAACGTGGATTTGCCGCTCGCGGTCGGGCCGAAACAGCATACGAACACTCTCTCGCTGGTCAGCCCCGTGATGGAGTAGCCGATTAGCCGTGCCACATACGCGCGCACGGCCGGATCGGGCAGCACGCGGTTGAGGAACGCCAGCCATGCGGCGCAGCCGCCCGCCGGATCCCATGCGGTGGGCGCCAGCCGGGTAACCAGGTCCACG
>JAKPQA010000068.1 GCA_029547025.1 Armatimonadota bacterium | reverse complement strand
CGGCCCCCTCGATCGTCGGTCCCGCTGGCGGCGCCACTGCCTCGGCCGTGTCAGGCTCCAGTACGGGTTCAGGTTCCCGTTCAGCCTCCGGTTCGGGCACGGGCTCCGGTTCAGGCACGGGCTCCGGTTCGGGCACGGGCTCCGGTTCAGGCACGGGCTCCGGTTCAGGCACGGGCTCCGGTTCGGGCACGGGCTCCGGTTCAGGCACGGGTTCCGGTTCGGGCACAGGCTCCGGTTCAGGCACGGGCTCCGGTTCAGGCACGGGCTCCAGTTCAGGCACGGGCTCCAGTTCGGGCACGGGCTCCGGTGTCGGCATGGGCTCAGGCTCAGATGCCTTCTCCTCGCCAGTTTCCGCAGGCGCCTCAGAGTCGCCCCCACTCGCCATTTCGGCGATGACCGCCTCGCGGACCCTCTCGAGTTCGGCAGCGAGTGTTGCGAAGTCGGGGATGCGGTCGGCGGGTGCCTTGGCCAGGCAGCGTCGCATCACGGGCCACAGCAGGCGCGCCACCTGATCGGGAGCGTCGGCCGGCAGTGTCGGTTCCTCGGTCAGATGCTTCTCGAGGAAACGATCCACTCGCGGCTCGGGAAAGAGCCACTGGCCGAACGCCATCTCATAGAGTATGCAGCCTGCCGAGTACACGTCGCTCCGCGCGTCTGGCGTCACGTTGCCCTTAATGCGCTCAGGCGCCAGGTAGGGTGGAGATCCCAGAGGGAGTCCCTCGGGACTCTCGACGACCGCCGACGTGAGCGGGGTGCCGGAGGCGATGTCCAGGGCACGAACCGCGTCGAAGTCGACCAGCGACCGCAGCAAGCCGAAGTCGGTGATCTTGAGTACGCCCTCGCGGGTGACCATGAGGTTCTCGGGTCTCAGGTCGCCATGGTAGAAGCCGGGATCGATGTAGGCCACGTAATCCATGCCCCGGCACAGATGCAGTGCCCAGTCCAGCAGGAGTGTGAGGGGCGGAAGGCCGCCGGCCAGCCGACGTCTCAGCGTGGTTCCGCCCGGCGATGGGTCAATGAACTCGACGAGAACATGGGGCTTGCCCTCGATCTCGCGGACCTCGAACGCTCGCGTGATGTGCTCGTGGGCACCCAGCCGGCGCCACGCATTGGCGTTCTCCACAAACCGACCGCGTGTCAGTGGAGACGCAAGAGCCCGGTCGGTGTACGTCCGGAGGGCCACGGGGCCGTGCTGCTGGTGGTCGTAGCAGACGTAGAGGATCGAGGACCCCTCGCGCTTGACGTCGAAGACCTCGAAACGCCCCTCAATGAGGCCGCCTACCGGCCACTCCATTCAGGCTCACCTCGGCGAGCAGTCGCGGCCGCGCCGTCGACCGCCCAAGGGTCAGCGGATGAAGACACCAGACGACAACGTATCCCGCATCCCATCTCCGCGGAGGCAACCGAGGACAGCTCGTGAGATGGCCTCGGCTGCCTTGCCCTGGAAGTCAGGGTTCGAGAGCAAGACTTCCTCTTCCTCGTTGTCCAGGAAGGCGAGCTCGCACAGGACGGCCGGCATCTCGGTCTCCCGGGTGACCACGAAGCGGCACGTATGAACCCCCCGATCGGGTCGGCCGAGCGCCATGAGCATCTCCGTCTGGATCCGGTCAGCTAGAGGCCGGCTGACGGGCGAGGTGTAGTATGCCTCCGTGCCGGACGCCTGACGCTGCGACGCGTTGCAGTGCACGCTGACAAACAGCTTGGCGCCACACTCGTTCGCGAAGTAGGCCCGGTCCCATAAGTCTGCAGCGAAGTCGTCGGACCGGGTCAGAAGGCAAACGACGCCATGACTCGCCAGGATCGCCTGCGCACGGAGGGCCACCGACAGGTTCACGTCCTTCTCGAGCGTTCCGCGGCGGCCGACGCAACCGGGTTCGTCGCCCCCGTGCCCGGCGTCCAGCACAACGATTCCATACCGTGGCGCGAGGCGGAATACTTCCAGCGTGACCCCGGTCGATCCGGGCGTCCGTCGGGCATGGAACGGCAGAAGCATGGGAACATCGACAAGCACCCGCGTGCCCCCGTCCGCCCCGATGGGCACGAGGCGAACTCGTTCGATCGCTCCGGCCGTGCGAGGCGTCAGGGTGTGCGGCATATCACCGCTAACCGAGGGGCAGGACGCCCGAACTAGGTCCAGTACGATCCGGGGTGGATCGGCCAAGCAGTAGGCGATGGGCGTCACAGGCGCATCGGTATCGATACGCAGCACCGACCCGGACAGAGACGCGTTCTCCACCGCCACGGAGCGCACAGCGGGCGAGCGAAGCGGAAGGGGAAACGTGAGCCGGTCCGTCGATCCCGGGCCGCCGACGGAGAACGGATCGGCCAGGGGCTGCGCGATGGCGCTACGCGAGACGATGACGGGCAAGGTCAGGATCGCGATGCCCGCTGCTGCGTGGCCCAGCGCCCTGATCGAGAGCCGGCGGCAGCCGAAGGGCTCCTTCACAGTGCGCGCCAACGACAACATCGCTCCCCTCCACCCGCGAGCCAGCGCGCCGGCCCGTCGAGGCTCCGGCCACACCCGAAACGGCCATTCGGGCCCGGCAGGTTCGGCGGCGCCTCTGTGTGACAGGACATGGCCCATGCACACCGAATCTACCACCATGCGTGACTCGCTCAACATCAGCTCGGGTCTTGCGCCACTCGAGTGCGTGCCGAACACAAACGGCTCTGGCGAGTTCAACCCATTTGGCGGGTTGACGCGTTCCGAAGCACTGCAGTGTGTGGTGGGTGAGGTCGAGCTCGTGCGCGAGAAGGGCGCCCAAATGCGCCTGATCGAGCGCCACGGCGTGCGCGCGGTGATGAAGGACTTCGCGGGCCGACGGCTGCACACACGCCTATTCTGGGGGCCATTTCTCATCCGCCGCGAGGCGGCGTCGCTACATCGGCTCGCGGGCGTGGACGGCGTGCCGCGACTCTACGCAGTGGTCGACCGCCTCGCCTTGGTGATAGAATGGGTCGAAGGTACGCCGTGCAACCGCCTACGGACCGGGGACCTGGATGCGGGCTTCTTTGACGCACTGACGCGCATCGTGCTCGCCATCCATGCGCGGGGTGTGGCGCACGGAGACCTCCGTGCGGCCTCGAACGTGATCCGCCGTCCCGATGGACGCCCGTGTGTCGTCGATTTCGGCGCCTCCGTGTGCCGGGGCGGGCGATGGAGCTGGCCGCGCAACTGGCTGTTCGCGCGACTGCGATCCTCCGATCTCTCAGGGATCGTTAAGCTCAAGGCGACGCGTGCACCCGAACTACTGACCGTTGAGGAACAGTACCAGCTAGAACACCGGCCCTGGCTGGCGCGGATCGTTCGAGCCTATCGTACTGTGTACTGCCGGGTGCGGCGCCCCCGGTGGCGTCCGGGCTATGGGCCCAGTACAGAGGACGGCGTGGCCGAACGATCGGAGACAGTGGACTAGGTCTGGGGGACTGGTATGTTCGAGCCTGGGAGGCCCCTGTTGGCCAGCAGGGGGCGCGCCGCGCGCCGGCTCTCGGCGGAGGCGGCGCTGCCATGAGGGCTGACGCGCACCGTTTTCTGGTCGTCGACGACGATCCCGACATTCAGCAGGTTCTGGTCGACCTGCTGTTCAGCCTGGGCTACACCGCCGACGCAGTCGGCCTGGGTCGCGACGCCATCGATCGCGTTCGCGCGGCCGAGTATGACCTCGTCCTCCTGGACCAGGCTCTGCCGGACATACCCGGGGCCGATGTGCTTCGTCAGATCAAGCACATATCACCCAACACTGAGGTCATCATCGTGACGGGGCAGAGCTCTCTGGACTCGGCCATCGCCGCCGTGCGCTTTGATGCCTTCGACTACCTGGAGAAGCCCTTCGGCGTCGGCGTCCTGGCCGAAGCCGTCGAGAAGGCCATCCATCGCCGGCGAGGGCGTCTGGAGGAGCACCACCGTCTCGAAGCCCTCGTGCGCCAGCACGAACTCGAACGGGTCGGCGACACGCCCACGCGTGCGGCATCGGACCGGGCGCTCTGGGAGAGCGTCGTGCGGGATTGCCCTGACGCCCTGGTCGCGGCCGGAACGGACCGCGTCATCCGCTTGGCCAACGATGCGGCGGTGCGTCTCATCGGACTCCCTGCTTCCGAGATGGTCGGGCGGCCAATCGAGTCGCTGATCGAGCTCGGGGAGTACGAGGACCTCGTCTGGGGCGCGCTGGACACCAGGGACTCCCTGACGGGCTTCGAGACATTCATCGTGAACCGATGCACGGATCGGCGCATCGCGGTCGAGATCAACTGGTCCGTCCTGCGCGATGGCGATGGGATGCGAATCGGCGCGCTTGCGGTATGCCGCGACGTTACGGTCACCCGGCCGCTGCTACACGTGATGAACGAGGCGAATCAGGAACTCCAGGCCCTGGCCGTCTCCGATCCAGTGACCGGGCTCTACAACCACCGGCACTTCCAGGCCGCTCTCCGGGTTGAGGTCGAAAGGGCTCGACGGCACAACCGCTCCACTTCGCTTCTCATGATCGACGTCGACCTCTTCAAACCCATCAATGACACCTACGGTCACGCGTTCGGCGACGAGGTGTTGCGAGAGCTCGCCCGCGCCATCGAGGGCGAGCTGCGTGCCACGGACGTGCCGTGCCGCTATGGGGGCGACGAGTTCGCCGTGGTCTTGCCCGAGACTGACGCCGACGAGGCTCGTCGTGTGGCCCAACGCATGCTCGACACAGTCCGGGCCTTGCCTGTTCGTCCCCCGCGTGGATCGGAGGCCTTGCGGCTCTCTCTTAGCATCGGCGTGGCCACGTACCCCGAGGACGGCGAGACCGCCGGCGACCTGATCGCCAGCGCCGACTCCCGGCTGTACCTGGCCAAGCAGTCCGGGCGGAGCCAGGTGGCCGCCGAGACGGAACGCCCCGGGTCCCTCGCACGTTGAGCCACACAGAGGTGGTGCAAATGCTCCGTTCAGCGCTCGTGCTCGCGATGGCGTTCGTGGTGTGTGTTGGCGCTGGGCCAGGCTCCGCAGCGGCGATCACAGTTGTCGTCGACGGAAAGGTCATCAAGACGCCCGCCGCGCCCTTCGAGAGGAACCAGACCGTGTATGTACCGATCTCACCAGTGGCCAAAGCCCTGGGCTGGAAGGTCGAGTACAACGCGGAGGGCAAGCGCGTCGTACTGTGTAAAGGCAGCGTGTGCAAGTCCATCAAAGTGGGACCGGGCAAGAACGACGCTGTGACGGTCAAGGGGTCGACCTTCGCTCCGTACGGCACCCTCGGCAAAGTGCTCAACGCCCAGGCCGCCTACAACAGCAAGGCGGCCAGGGTCACGTTCGAGTCCACGGCTTGATCGCTGGCCGACCCGTGGCCCTCGCGCGTCAGGCCGAGGTGGCGGCCAGCCCATCGGCGAGCGACAAGGAACGGACCGCACGAATCACAGTATGCAACGTGCCCCAGCTATGGCACATGCCACATGGAGGTCCTCGGTGACAGTGGTCGGGTGCGCCATCACCCTCGTGTCCTCGGCAGTGGCCAGCCCCGGCGATGTGGCCATCGGCGGCGAACAGGTAGAGGCATGGGCCGCTCCTTTCCTCGGGTGGCACTACTACCCCGAGCACGTGGTGCCTGCCGAGCCCAGCATCCCCGGTTTCGAGGCCTTCCACTCAACCGACTGCCCTACGGTCTACCAGATCCCGGGCAAGACCGGGTGGGAGATGAGTTTCATCGCTTTCAACGGCCGGGGCTATAACTCGTTCGTGGCCCATAGCGATGACCTGGTCCATTGGACAACCCCACGCCTCGCAATGGGCTTTGGGCCTGAGGGCGACTTCGACCATGGCGGTTGTGTCGTGGGTGCCTATCTCTACGAGTCCTACGACCTCGATGCGCCCCGGATGCTGAAGAGGCGCCACGGGCGGTTCTGGACCTTGTATGGCTGCTACCCGCTCCAGGGCGGCTACGAACTTCGACCGGGCTATGAGGGCGTTGCGGTTAGCGATGACGGCCTTTCGTGGCGCCGAGCGAAGGACTCATACATCCTCTCCATCCACGACCCCGATGCTGCCGAGTGGGAACGCGACTGCGTCTACCAGCCTTGGCTCGTCGAACACGAGGGGCGCTTCTACAACTTCTACAACGCCGCCAACGGACCCATCGAGCAGAGCGGCCTGGCGCTCTCGGAGGACCTGCTGGCCTGGCGCCGCTACCCCGGCAACCCGATCGTCCGCAATCGCGCCGGCGGGTACGACCAGAACTTCGCCTCCGACCCCAAGGTCTATCGGCACGGCGACCACTGGGTCATGTTCTACTTCGGCGTGGCACCCGACGGACACGCCCACATTATGCTGGCCTTCTCGCGCGATCTGGTGAACTGGACGGCCCGCGCCGAGCCCATCTACAAGGCCGGCGGCCACCCCACCGGCCTCGATGAGCAGTACGCCCACAAGACCTCGCTCGTCTACAACCCAGCGAATGATACCTACTACCTCTACTACTGTGCTGTCGGGAGTCTCGGCCGCGGCATCGGACTCCTCACCAGCAAGCCCCTGGGATAGGGTGTGTCGGAAGGCGACGACGCGCGCCAGGGGCTGTACCCGGAGATACACTGGGTACGCGGTCTCCTCTCTCGGGGCATCCACTATATCCACCTGGACGCCGCTCAGATGAGACGGCCCTGCCCGCCCAGGACGGCCCCCTGGCCAATGACGGGGCGAACCTGGCTTGGGCTATCCGCGACCTTCGGAGGAGGCGCCCTGACGCCTCTGAGCAGTGGATCGAGCACTTGCGCTCTGCCCTCTGTGACCTCCGCGACATTACTGCGACGGTGAGGGGTGACTGCCGGCATTGCATCATGCGGGTCGAGTATGCCTCGGACCTCACCGTGCCTGCGTGGTTGGTCTCCGACGGCACCCTGCGTCTCCTCGCTCTGACACTGCTCGCGTACTATCCGTGGGACGAGGCCGGCGCGTTCATGATCGAAGAGCCCGAGAACGGCGTTCACCCAGGAGCCATTGAGACGGTCCTCGACAGTCTGAGGTCCATGTGGGACCACCAGGTGCTTCTGGCGACCCACTCGCCTGCATTGCTCTGGATGGCGACAACGGGGCAGGTGCCCTGTTTCGCGCGCGACGTGAATGGTAACACGGACATAGTTGCCGGCGAAGACCATCCGCGGCTGACTGCGTAGCAGGACGAGGTCGACCTCAGCCTCCTGAATGCGGCCGGTGTACTCGCGTGACGAAGGTTTCTGAGAACTACCAGACTGACCTCGTAGTGCTTGCTGCAGACTCCAAGATGCGGGCCACGCTTGACACGTTGCTCTCTCTCCGGCGCAAGGCGCTCGGGTTGGACCCGTTCAGCTTCGATATCATAGTGCACCCCCAGAGGGATGCCGGCGTAGTTGCGAGCTGTGTCCAGATCCTCCGTGGCATGCTCAGGACCCATCGACTGGCGCTCGTGGTGTTCGACTATCACGGATCCGGCCGACCGGGGGACCCAGACTCCGTCTGCAGGCACGTCGAAAAGCAGCTCAACGGGGGCGGCTGGGGCGATCGCGCGCGCTATGCATCAGCCCGGAACTCGAGGCGTGGGTGCCGTTCGGCAGTTCGGCAACAGCGGACGCGATCGGCCTGTCAATGGCCGATCTGGCGCGCGCCATCGCGCCCTATTGCCCCCCCGGCACTTCCAAACCCGCCCAACCCAAGGAGGCATTCGAGGCGGCCCTGCGGGCGGCCAACAGGCGCGTCAGCCCTGCCGTCTACCAGGCAATCGCGAAGCATGCTGGCCTCACTCGCTGCGCCGACCCTGCCTCTGATGGCCTGCGCGAGTTCCTGCGCGAGCACTTCGCGGCAGCCCCTCGGGGCACCTGATCCCTATCTCCTCGGCCCCACGGCCGACAGGTCGATGGGGCGGAACCCCAGCTTGAGCGCCGGGGACTCCGGCCTGAGTGTGAAGTCTCCGTTCTCGGGATCCACGAACAGCGGGTCGGCGACGATGCTGTCAACATCCATGCCGGCCGCCTGCCACTCCTCAAGCGACCTCCCGGCGAAGTCGAATGGCTCTCCGTTGGCCTGCCAGTAGACGTTCCTCGCGAACACGTACTTGTCATCGCCCCAGCTTCCGTGAAGCAATGGTCCTTCGGTCCAGTAGACGATGTTGTTCTCGAAGGTGAACGAGATATGCTCCTCCTGCCGCGTGCGCTGGATCTGGCCGACCCGCGCGAAGGCGAGGATGTTGTTCCGGACCACGTTCTCCCTACCGTAGTGCTGGTGGAAGCTCCCCGTCTTGGTTCGGTAGACCACATTGTCCTCAAGCAGCATGTCGCTGCTGCCCTCGTCGGTGTAGAGCCCCCAGCCGCCGTAGCTGTACGACTCCACATCATGGATCAGGTTGTTCCGGAGCTCCGTGCCTGGCGAGATCCCGAGTGAGTAGATCCCGCCCATATCACTGAGGACCCCCTTGCCGAGGTGATGGATGTGGTTGTAGGCGATCAGATTGTGGTTCGCCTCACTCGGTGCATAGCCCCACGTCCAGCCCACCGATACGCCCGTGTAGAAGAGATCGTGGATGTCGTTGTGGATCACGGTATTGCCGCTGCTGTGCAGGATCAACACACCCACGGCCGCATGGTGCAGTTTGCCGCCGTCGAAGATGCGGCAGTCTGCCACGGTGGTCCCATTCGTGCCGTGGCCCAGCTTCACGCCGCCCCCGCCCAGGTCGTGGAACGTGCAGCCCTCGATCACGTTCGACTCGGCCGGGCCAAGTAGTTCCACCGCGTAGTTTCCTGACTGGTTCACGGTGCAGTCCTTCAGCGTGCAGTGGTTCGCGCTCTGAAGAACGACCACACCCGGGCAGCTCACCGCGGCCTGACCATCGCCCGCACTGTCACCCGGATAGCGCCACTCGGTGTGGCTGAAGGTCAGCCCCTCGAAGGTAACACCCTCCACCGGAATGCCCCGGTTGGGATCGCCTTCAACGCGAACTGCACAGGCCAGGCGGGGCGCGATGGCCTGCACGGTGTCCACGGACTCCCCGGGGAGCGGCATGTAGTAGAGCGTTCCGGTCGGGCGATCGAGATACCACTGTCCCGGCGCATTCAGCGCCTCGAACACGTTCTCGACCCAGTACCGGCAGCCCCGCGGCTGGTGGTCATCGTTGAGCTTGAACCGGCTGGGCTTCCCGAACGTGACAATGCCCCGCTCGGTGTCCACTGACTCAATGGGCATGCGGTTGCTGATCCACAATGTGAGTCCGATGATGTCAACATCCGGCAGGTTCCGCCACGGTTTGAGGTCCTCGCCTTCGAACCTCATCTGGGTCTGGCCGGTGCTCCACGGGGCGTTCGCTTCCTCCTCGGAAACGAACCCGGCGAAGTGATAGTACCCCTCCTCGGGCAGACGCGTTCGGTCGCGCCGTCCGCCATTCACGAACAACTCGGTGAACCACCATTCGCCCTCGGCGACACCGGGTACGTGTGCCGCCCACAACGCCTTTCCATCGACCACGGTCTCCCGCCAGTCGCCGATGGGCCGGCCGCCACTGATGATGACAGGCTCACCCGCCGCCGCCCGGTACGTGACCGGACTGGCGCCAGTGCCCGAGTCGTCCGGCCCCAGCACGAAGGTATCGTCCAGGAAGTACGTGCCGCCGGCCACCTCAATCACATAGCCGCCAGGCTCCGGCCCCCCATGACGTCTCCGGCGCTCGCGGATGGCGTCGCGGGCGCCCGCCAGTGACGCAAGGGGGCCGTCCGTACCATCCGCACGGGGTTCGCGGACCATGCCGGACCATTCATCGTTGCCCTGAGCGGACACGTAGACCGTCAGGGCCGGATCTCCCGGCGCGAGCGGCATCTGGGCAAGCACTGGGACGAGAGAGCCAAGCAGCGCGGTCATGGCGGAGGCCTCCTGGCGTTCGGCGAGCCGGTGGACTAGGCACCAGCCTGGTTATACTCACGGAGTGCGTCGAACATGGCAAGGACATTGGTGGCGGGAGTGCGCGCTTGGATGTTGTGGACGGCGTTGAAAACGAAGCCACCGCCCGGCGCAAAGACGCGCAAGCGCTCAAGCACCTCGTTGCGTACCGCGCTCGGGGTGCCGAACGGCAAGGTGCTCTGCGTATCCACAGCACCGCCCCAGAACGTGATTCGGTCGCCGTAGCATTTCTTCAGATGCGCGGCGTCCATGCCCTCAGCGGAGCACTGGACGGGGTTGAGGATGTCGAAACCCGCCTCGATGAAATCCTCGATCAGCGGTTCGACGCCGCCACAGCTGTGACAGAAGGTCAACCAGTGTGTGTGCGTGTGGATCCAATCATTGATCCGTGCATGGAACGGCTTGAACAGGTCACGATAGGACTCGGGCGAACAGAACGGGCCACGCTGCGTGCCGAAGTCGGTCCCCGTCACGAACACGACCTGCACCCGATCTCCCACCGCACCCCACACCCGCGCCAGGTTCTCCAGGGCAATCTCGCACTGCCCCTCAAACACACGGCGGACGTAGTCGCGCCGTGCGGTGGTGGAGACATACCACTCCTCGATGTCCCGGATACCCTTGGGGTACTTCAGGAAGGGCGCGGGCACCAAGGCGATATCACCGAAACTGGTGCCGCCAAAGCTCCCCACCACCGCATACTCGGTCTGTGTGGCGAGCGCGTCGGCCCGGTCCGCGAGGCGGTCGAGCTCCTCCGGAGGGATGGGCGTGAACTCCTCGAGATTGTCGGCGGGGTCGAGAGCCTCCTCATCGATCGGTTCCTGGCGCACGATGGTGTCGAAATAGTAGCCGCCGCGAGGCATGCGCCCGCTGGGCGGAGCACCGCGATCACCGCCGGGGTACATGGGAATGTCGCCATTGGGCTCGGGCGTGGTGTTGAAGGCGCCTGGCACCAGCACGGGCGTGCCGTCGAACAACCGCCACTCCTTCCAGTCCCGGTTCTCAAACCCAAACAGGTTGGCCTGGCGTTCCAAGCTCGTCGTATCGATGCCCAGGGCAGCGCGCAGGCCATCATCGACTTCGCCGAGCATCTGGTAGGGCTCGACCACCCGCACCGGTTCACCGGGACGGCTCAATCCCAGAGCAACGCGAAGGAGATAGACCACACTGGCAGCGATGCCAGTCACTGCGGTGCCCCCGAGATCCACGGGCACCCGGTCAGGCTCCTGATGGCGGATCGCGGCGACCACTCGTTCGCGAGACGTCAAAGGCCACACCTCCGGCTAGGCGCTGCGCGCCCTGCGGGTCAGTTCGCCTCGCGGCCCCCCGGGCCTCCCGGCCGGGCTCTTCGCCCCGCGACCTGCTGGACGAGGCCCGCACCGATCGCGGCAAGCTCCGCCGGATCGGCCGCGCGCTCGCCTTGGACGTCCACGTAGCCGGCCTGCCCGCGGGACACCAAGACCTGGTGCGCGGCGCTGATGCAGGCCCCCTCCCAGAACAGCTCCATCAGTCGCGGAGTGAGCGCGACGCCGCCAATGCACGCCGGCTGCAGTGGGATGAGCTCCAGTGTGTTGTGCTCGGTGCCCGCCGTGAGCACGATGCCGGCCTCTCGCAGGGCCTCGGCGTAGCGCTCGACCAGCTCGAGTGAGTTGCGCCGCGGGATGAACTGCGCCATGTGCACCCCCCAGGCCCCAAGGGACTCGATGAGTCCATCGACGTCGGCCTCGAACTCCGTGCGAGGATCGGCGCCATCGCCCAGGACCGGGTAGCACGGGATGCCGCCCAGGCCAAGGATGGCGGACTTGGCCGTCGCGAAGTCGACGAACTCCTCATCGACATAGGCCGGTCCGCCGGCTTTCATGAGGTGGCTGCGCAGGTCGTTCTGGACCTTCACCGGGTCACCCGGCGCCTTGAGCGCGCCCGGCGCAGCGCGATCGAGGAGCCCCGGGTCGAGATCTGCGGCGGCGAACAGCATCTCCTGCAGGGCTTGAGCCAGATGCCGTTCCTGCAGGACGATGGAGTCGGGCTCGACGCCGTGCCGTCGCACGAGCCCATCCACGGCGTGCTCATAGGCCAGACGGCAGCCGATTGACCGGCTGGCGAGGACCTCGTTGATCCGCTCGACCATGGCCCGCATACGGCGTTCGTCGTTCCGGCGGATCACTCCCAGCGTCTGGTCGGGACCGGCCGGCGGGTGGCCGATGAACGGCGTGCCCAGCCCACACAGGTATACGCGGCCCGGGTTGTTGGGGTCGTTCGTCCGAACCCCGCACCGCGCGAGTCCCTCGTCGAAGAGGATGATCTCGAGCCCGAACACGGGGAACACGCCCGCATCGAAAGCCATGCGGGCGAAGGGGTCGTAGACTCGATGGTCGTAGTAGTTGCTGGCACACACCAGGGCCATGTGCTGTTGCGCCGCCAGCTCGACGACCTGCCCCACCGTATCGAATGCCGAGAAGTTCGGCGGCATGTGGATGTGGGCATTGTGAGGTAGGGGACGACCAATGCCTTCTGTTCGACCCGTGTCCAGTCCGGCAAACCGCTCGGCGGCGGGCATTCGGTGGTTCACGAAGACTCACCACGCAGTGACAGTATCGGGCCCCGTACGAGACGAAGCGCCGCGGGAAAGCGGCGCTCCATGATACTACAAGGCTCGTGGCGCTCCGGTTCCCCCTACCAGTTCTCACCTGGTCCTCGCGTCTGGTACGACAACCGTGCGGCCGTCGGAGGCTCTGGGAGCAGGTTCTCCCCGTGCGGCTGGTAGTACACGTCGAAGTTCCCCGTGAACACGGATCCGGTCTTGGTCTTGCCGGTCGCCGGGTCGTAGGACTTCGAGATCGCGGACCCATAGATGGCCGCGGTGCCCGAGCTATGGAACTCCTCCCGGGCGTATACCACGCCATGGATCTCCGAGGTGCCTTTGAGGTCCACGAAGCTCGCGATCACCGAGAACTGGCCTCCCGCTGTGGCCTCCAGATACGTCAGCCCTGCCGTCTTCAGCTTTCCGTTCACGACGAGGACGCAGTTGCCCCTCACATACGTATGCCCGGCGGGTTGCCAGTCGCCGTTCAGGTACACGATCGTGGGGTCGTCCGGTGTGCCGCCGAAGTCCAACACGGCGTTCATCGGGATGCTCTTCGGGTTGGAGATCGTCACGTCCGCGATGCTCGCAAAGGATGCTGGGTCGATGTTCGGGATGTCGACCGCCGACACCCCCTCAAAGTAGGGCGGCAGGTTGCCCGGGTTGACCGGGGGGGCCACCGTGCCACTCACGTTTGCCGTCCCTGACGCCGTCGCGAACCCATTGACGACCGAGGACCCGTCCACCGACAGGTTGCGGTTCGTGTGGATATCGGCGTTCAGCGTGCCCTGTGCACCCGAATGGCTGGTGACCACCGTGTTGCCGCCAACGTTCAGCGAGTCCTCAGTCAGGATCGCGAGGTTCAGCGCGGGCGGGGGCCGGTCCACGTCGATCAGGTGTCGAGCCGCTGCCGTCTTCCCAAATACATCGGTCTCGGCACGGATGGCCCTGATGCTCGGGTCCGATGCCATGGGCGCCGATACCGTGATCGCCACAGAGGACGTATCAGCCTCACTCCCGCCTCCAAGCGGGTACGAAAGGGTCGCCCCGTTGTAGCCCCAGTTGTAGGCCGGGTTTGGAGCGGCCTGGCCCGAATAGGCGGAACCCACATCAGTGCTGAGCAGGTTCCAGACGGCATACTCCACGCCGCCGTGCACTCGCCAGAGCGACTGCGCCTTGCGATAGGCAGTCGACTCGGCCGAAGCCGACTGCTGGGCGAGCTGCATCAATCCGAGCCCCAGGAAGGCCATAACCACAGTGGCGACCAGGCTGATGACCAGTACCTGCCCCTGAGAATGCCTTGTGCCGTTTCTCATCTCCACCCCTCCTCCTCCGGGCTACATGTGGTTCCGCAGTCGGACCGTCTTCGTGACCGTTGTCCCGGACTGAGATCTCCCGCCGATGCCCGAGGTCTTCCCCTGCGTCTCGATGGTCAGTGTAACGGTCTTCACGTCGAACGGCGCCGCCTGGGTGCCCCCGATCAGACTCCCTGTTCCCGAGGCCTCCAGCCCGTCGTACAGGAAGTGGACGTTGGTGACACCGCTGGCCAGCTCGATCGGCGGCTCCGCATCGCTCGTATTGTCCAGGTACACGGCCTCGCCGAGCTTGTAGAGCTTCATCTCGTCACCCAGGGTCACCGCTGTCATCTGGATGGCAATGCCCCCGTGGCGCTCCAGTTCGTAGAACCCGTCAGGGCCCTTCGCGGGCTTGCGGTACGTGAAGTAGTCCGAGCTGGCGTACGTGATGATCGCGGCATCGGCCAGGTCTCGCAGGCCACGCTCCAGCGCCATGGACGCATTGGAGTCGCTGGTGTAGGCCGCCCGATGAATCGAGTACAACCGCATGCCCATCATGAAGACGCCCCATATGGCGCCCATCAGCGTTGCGAGTACCCCCACCGCCACCATCATCTCGACCAGGGTGAAGCCCCGGCGCGAGCGGGGGGCTTGCCCCGATCGGGGCCGCATCCTTCTCATCGCCTATCGCCTCCTCACAGGCGCCCCGGGCTATAGCTCCTTGACGCTGTCGCAGAACAGTGTCTCCAGTCGAATGGACCCTAAGTCCTTAACCCGCACAGTGTCGCCGCCGAACTGGACGGTCACCGTGACCCGCCGTAGGTGCGCGGTCGATGTGTCCGGCCAGGGCGCGATCTCGACCTCGGCCGTCGGGTCGGGCACGCCCTGCTCGAGCAGGGCCGCCTCCATCTCGGCCGCGTACGTCGGCGCCCTTTCGGGGGTGATATCCGAGAACGAACCGCCTTCCAGTCGTGCGAGAAGATCCTGGGCCGCCGTCGAGCACAGCATCTCATAGCGCGCGAAGCGCTGGGTGCGCCCGGCATGAGCCAGCATGGACATCAGGGCCACCATCGCCACACCCAGAATGACGACCGAGAGCAGGATCTCGATCAGCGTGAAGCCGCGGCGGCCTCGAGGCCGCCCGGCGGTGCCTGCAGATCGCATCACAAACGCCTCCCTCCGGCCCCGAGCTTCATGCCCGGGAAGCGGGGCGTGGACGCGTCGCGACAGGCCCGCGATGCTCGGCGGGGCCAGGCGCGGCATGTCCTCCAGCGCCATTATTCCGCAAACGGGCCCGACCCGAGGGCGAATACCCGTTGGCGTCTGCACCACAGCTCTGCGCGGGTACGCGGGAACCGCGCCCCACACACGGCTCACCGCGCGGCGGGACGCCGCTATCTGGCGCGTGCCGCCGCGGCCGCCTCAACCGTCGCACAGACGAGGAGAGCCCGCCGGGCCAACACCCCGACGGGCTCCCTCGCGGCGCTACTGGGCCTACTCGACCGTCAGCTCATGGCTGGCCCCCGATGGTGTCGTGACCATGATCGCTCCCTGGGTCATGCTGACTACCCAGGTGCTCCCGCTCGGGCTTGTCGCGCTGATGGTGCCATCCTCGTTCAACGTGACCTGCCAGTTCGAGCCGTCGCCGAGCGTCGCGGTCAGGGTGCCGTCCTCGTTTCGGACCACCGTGATCTCTACCGACGCGAAAGCCACAACCAGTGAGCCATCTTCGTTCTGCGTAACCTCAATGACCCATGTGCCGGGGCCTTGGCACTCGAACGCGCCGCCGGGAGTCCCCGGCGGATCCACGAGGCACTCGCCGCCGTTCTGCAGGCGCAGGCGGATCCGCTGTGTCTCGCCCTCGCCCTGCTCCTGCTCTCCATCGGCGAGCCACCCGTCGCCGCGGCGGATCTGCTGATCTCCGTCCACGTAGCCTTCGATCACCGTTCCGTCGGGGCGCTCGACCCGTATCCGGCCGCCCTCGCCGACGGAGCACTGACTCCCGTCGCGAAGCCGATTCCTCTCGGTCTCACCCTCGCCATCCTCCGTGTTGCCGCCCTGGTTTGCCGGGTCCTCATTGCCACCAGGCTCTCCCTCGCCTCCGGACCGAACCCCGGCGGCGACCACCTCGCTGGCCTCCGCCAGCACCACCGCGTCCGCGGCGAATGTGGCGAGAGTCGCGGCGGCTGCGGCTCGAGCCCCCGCCAGATCGTCCGAGGCATCCAATGTAGCGGTGGTCCCGCCGCATCCGACGAGGATCGCTGATCCCAGTGTCACCGCCATCGCGGCCGGAGCGTACGCGTATCTCATCGAGATACCACTCCCTCCGGTGTTCCACAGGCACGGTGGCGGCAGGTGAAGACCAGCCGTCACATGCCAAGTAACACCCTCACTCTACTGGCACTTTTCCGCGTCGGACCGCGGGAGGGACCGGCGAACCGCTACGATTGGGTAAACGATCAGGCTTGGCCAGGCGGGTCGCGTGCAGAGCGCAACTCAGTCGCTGGCCGTAGGGGGAGGGCTAACTACGGACTACATCGGCCGGGGACCGTCTGGGGAGGGCGATTCCCGGCCCCGTGCCGAACGCGCGGGGCCAGGAACGCCGTGGCTAACGCCGTTTCATGCACCAATGCCCAGCCGTGACTTGGTGCACGGCCCTTCGCAGTCGCCGCACTCATCGCGGTCGCGGTCTTGTACCTGGATCCCGCGGGTCGCGCAACTGCCATCCTGCAGCCGATCGCGGTCCCGGTCCCGATCGCAGTCCTGGCACGCCGCCTCGTCGCAGCTACCTTCCTGGAGCCGCTCTCTGTCCTGCTGCTGGACCGCCGAACCGGGCACGTTGTCGGCGCCCGCCCGCACCGCGGCCGTGTCGTCCGATGGCACGAAGGTGCCTGTCTCGTCGCACCCCAGCGCGGCCCACGCGATGGCCGCCATCACAGCGCACACGCACAACCACTTCATGCCAAGACCCCTTTCCGTCACTGGTCTCCTCCAGCCCGCCGAGCGATCCGGCACAACTGGACTTCTGCCATCATACCCGTCCCCACCCGGCGCCAAACCCATCGCGACTGTGTTTCGCATACACTAGGTAGCACGTGTCCTGCGTTTGCGCCGCCGAGGGCAGCACGAGACGAACCGACTGGCGTGCGACCCGTGCCCGCTGGGGCCGCCGAGCTCTGGCTAGCCCCCTCACGCGCAGGTGGGCCCCTACTGCGGCGCGAACCGCCGCCCCACCGCACCGCCCTGTCTTCCGAGGGGGATCTGCCTTGTCGCTGGTGATGATGGCCCAGTCGGTACTCGCTCTCTTGGCGGGTGTACCTACCGAATCACCGACCCCCGGCGCCCAGGCGGGCACCCTCTACCGGCTGATGCGAGCAACGGCCGACCGGTCGACCCTTTCCTTGTCTTTCGTCCAGCCCCGGTTCACGGACGTGGACGCGTGGAAGGCTCAAGCCCGGCCCGCGGTGCGGGCGCTGCTCCACTACGATCCACCGCACTGCGACCCGGCGCCCGAAGTGCTCGAGCGGGTCGACTGTGGCGAGTACGTCCGCGAGCGGATCGAGTTCAGCACCACGCCTGATATCCGCGTGCCGGCCTATGTCCTGGTACCCAAGAGCCCTCCCGGCCCCAAGCCCGCCGTCGTTGCCCTTCATGACCACGGAGGCTTCTTCGTGTGGGGTAAGGAGAAGATCGTCGACGTCCAGCCCGAGCACCCAGTGCTGACGCAGTTCAAGAGGGACTACTACTCGGGCCGGAGCTGGGCCTCCGAGCTCGTCCGGCGCGGCTACGTTGTCATCGCCATCGATATGTTCTACTGGGGCGAGCGCCGGCTACTGATCGACGGTGATCCAGCGCTCTACCGCGACCGGGAGGCCATGTCGGCCGAGGACGTCCAGGCCTTCGACCGGCGCGCGTCCGAGCACACCTGGCTGGTCGGCACCGGCCTGTTTGAGGCCGGCGCCTCGTGGGCGGGCGTCATGTTCACCGATGACATCCGGACGGTCGACTACCTTCTCACGCGGCCCGATGTGGACCCCGAGCGCATCGGCTGCTGCGGGCTCTCCGTGGGCGGCTTCCGCTCGGCCCATCTGGCGGGCCTCGATCCGCGCATCAAGGCGGCCGTGGTCGTCGGCTGGATGTGCACCTACGGCGACATGCTCCAGTCACACCTCACCAGCATCGGGCCGATGAAGATCGTCCCCGGACTCTACCAGCTGATGGACCTGCCCGACGTCGTGTCGATGACCTGCCCCGGCGCCCTCATGACCATCAGCGGTACCAAGGACGGGCTCTTCCCACTGGATGGTGTGAAGTTGGCGTTCAACAAGATCACGAGCGTCTATGCCAAGGCGGGCGTCCCGGAGCGATTCCAGGGCGTGCTGTACGAGGGGCCGCACGAGTTCAACGCAGCGATGCAGGAGAAGGCCTTCGACTGGCTCGACCGATGGATAGGCTCCGCTTCCGGCCGATAGGGCAGGGGGCGGATGGGCCTCGGGGGAAACGGACTCCATGCTACCCGCCAACCCGAAGCTCAGCACGGGGCTGCCCAGTCTCGATCGGGTGCTCAAAGGCATACTCGCCGGCGACAACGTGGTGTGGCAGGTGGACCACGTCGGCGACTACATACCCTTCGTCGAGCCCTACTGCCGCCATGCCACTGCGTGCGGCACTCCTCTGGTCTACTTCCGGTTCGCCAAGCACCCGCCACTTGTCGCCGGCCACCCCGGCATCGACGTGCGAGTGCTGCATCCCGAGGCGGGGTTCGAGACTTTCATCGGCGAGGTCCGACAGACGATCCGTGACAAAGGCCGGGGGGCCTTCTACGTCTTTGACTGTCTCTCCGACCTCGCCGTCGACTGGTATAGCGACCAGATGCTCGGCAACTTCTTCATGCTGACGTGTCCGTATCTGCTCGACATGGAGACCGTGGCCTATTTCGCCATCCTGCGCGGCACGCACTCGACCCAGGCCACCTCAGCCATCGCCGACACGACCCAGCTCCTGCTCGACGTGCTGCGTTATCAGGACAGGCTGTACGTGCACCCGCTGAAGGTGCAGCATCGCCACTCGCCGACCATGCATATGCTGCATGTGTGGGAGGGCGACGAGTTTCACCCGGTCAGGCAGAGTGCCGTGATCTCCGAGGTGCAGACGGGCATCGCCTGGCCGCAGCTCGATTCGATGAACTACCAGCTTGGCGTATGGAACCGCACGTTCCTCGAAGCCATCGAGGTGACGGACCCCGTCAACGCCGACCGGTGCAGCCTCGAGCATGCGGCCCAGCTCACTCAGCGGCTGTTGCGAATGGTGGTCTCGCGTGATGAGCGCATCCTTCGCCTGGCAGAGCGCTACCTGGGTCTGCCGGACGTGCTCGAGATTGGGAAACGGATGATCGGCACGGGCCTCATCGGCGGCAAGTCGGTCGGCATGCTGCTTGCGCGCGCGATCCTGCGGCAGAGCGGCGCGCGCTGGGCCGAGGTCCTGGAACCGCACGACTCGTTCTACATCGGGTCCGACGTGTTCTACACCTATCTGGTCCGCAACGGCGTCTGGTGGGTGCGCGAGAAACAGCGCGACCCCGAGACCTTCCTCGATGGCGCTGAGACTGCCCGCCAGCGCATGCTCACGGGCACTTTCCCCGATAGCATTGTGAGCCAGTTCGCCCAGATGCTCGACTACTTTGGGCAGTGTCCCATCATTGTGCGATCCAGCAGTCTGCTCGAGGACAACTTCGGCAATGCGTTCGCGGGGAAGTACGACAGCGTGTTCTGCGTGAACCAGGGGCATCGCGACCAGCGGCTCGAGGACTTCCTATCGGCCGTGCGATCCATCTATGCCAGCTCGATGAGCGAACGCGCACTGCGGTACCGGGCGCAGCGAGGTCTGCTGGATCGCGACGAACAGATGGCCCTACTGGTTCAGCGCGTCTCGGGTGCCGTGCGCGGAGACCTCTTCTACCCCGAGATGGCCGGCGTCGGGCTGTCTTTCAACCCATATGTCTGGAGCGAGCACATCGACCCGCATGCGGGAGTACTGCGTCTCGTGTTCGGACTGGGCACCCGGGCCGTGGACCGATCCGATGACGACTACACCCGGATTGTGGCGCTCAACGCGCCGCGACGCCGCCCCGAGGCTGGCTTCGACCAAGTGCGCCGCTACGCCCAGCGTCGAGTCGATTGCCTCGACCTCGAGGCCAATCGGCTGACCTCGTTGGCCCTGCGGGACGTACTCGCCCGAAGCCAGGGGCTGGCCATGGACATGTTCGCCTCGCGCGACGAGGAGGCCGAGGAACGGGCGTCCACCCAGGGCGCGAGCGCGGCGTGTCCGTGGGTGCTGACCTTCGACCGGCTGCTGTCGGACACGGACTACGTCGAGACCATGCGCGAGATGCTCCGGGTCCTCGAGGAGGCCTATGGCTACCCGGTCGACGTCGAGTTCACCACCAACTTCCTGGACGGAAGCGAGTACCGGATCGGCCTGGTGCAGTGCCGTCCGCTCCAGGTGCGGGAAGGTGGGGCCGCGGCCGCTCCGCCGACCGATGTCCCGCGCGAGCGCCTTGTGCTCCGAGCCCACGGTGCGGTGATCGGGCACAGCGCTCCCCTGGACGTCGACCGGATCATCTACGTGGTCCCGTCCGCGTATGGGCGGCTCCCGACTCCCGACCGCTATGCGGTGGCACGTCTCATCGGTGACATCACACGGTCTGATGTCGAGGCACGCACCGTGTTGCTCGCCGGCCCTGGCCGGTGGGGCACCTCCACACCATCCCTTGGAGTTCCGGTCACGTTCAGCGATATCCACACCATATCGGCGCTGTGCGAGATCGTGGCCATGCGGGATGATCTTGTCCCCGACGTCTCGCTCGGGACCCACTTCCTCAACGAGCTCATCGAGATGGACATCCTCTACCTGGCTCTGTTCCCGGGCCGCGATGGGAACTGGCTGAACAGCGACCTTCTGGAGAGGGCCCCGAGCCGTCTGCTGGACCTCATTCCGGACGCGGGTGGGACACTGTGGTTCGGGTGCTCGACTCCCGTGCCCTGGGCGGGCGCAATCTCAGGCTCCACGCCGACGTGCTGAGGCAGGACGCAGTGTGCTGTGTGGACGGAGGTTAAGCCGAGGGGCGCGTCCGCAGCGAGGCGCATTGGAGACGGGCAACGGGCTCGGGCGTACTGCGGAGCCGTCACCCGTCTCCCACTGGGACGAACGCACTACGCCACGCCTTGCGCGAGCATGGCACGCGCCACCTTCTGGAACCCCGCGATGTTGGCTCCCACCACCAGGTTGCCCGGACTGCCGTATTCCTCTGCGGCCTGCGTGCACTGCTCGTAGATGCTGTCCATGATGAGCTGGAGCCGCGTGTCGACTTCCTGGAAGGTCCAGTTGAGGCGTTGGGAGTTCTGGCACATCTCGAGGGAGCTCGTGGCCACGCCCCCCGCATTGGCGGCCTTGGCGGGGCCAAAGGCCACGTTGTTGTCAAGGAAGATGCGGACCGCCTCGGGCGTGGACGGCATATTGGCCCCTTCACCGACGGCGATGCATCCGTTGTTGACCAGAGTCTGGGCGGCCGAGCCGTCGATCTCGTTCTCGGTGGCCGATGGCAAGGCCACATCGCAGGGCACCGACCAGATGCCGCGCCAGCCCTCGTGATACTCGGCACGAGGGTGGTCGTTGATGTACTCGCGGATGCGTCCGCGCTCGATTTCCTTGATGCGCTTGACTGTGTCGAGCTGGATCCCGTCGTTGTCCACGATGTAGCCACTGCTGTCCGACACCGCCACGACTTTGGCCCCGCACTCCTGCGCCTTCTCGGTGGCGTAGATGGCCACATTGCCGGATCCCGACACCACGGTCCGGAGTCCATGCCACGTCTTGCCGCGAGCCTCGAGCATGCGGGTGACGAAGTACACCAGGCCATACCCCGTGGCCTGGGTGCGCACCTGCGACCCGCCCCACTCGAGCCCCTTACCCGTCAGCACACCGGTGTAGGTGTTCACAATCTTGCGGTACTGCCCAAACAGGTAGCCGATCTCGCGAGTACCCACGCCGATGTCACCTGCGGGGACATCCGTATCGGGGCCGATGTGACGATAGAGCTCGTTCATGAAGCTCTGGCAGAAGCGCATGACCTCAGTCGAACTCTTGCCCTTCGGGTCGAAGTCACTGCCTCCCTTGGCGCCGCCGATGGGAGTTGTGGTCAAAGCGTTCTTGAAAATCTGCTCGAATCCCAAGAACTTGATGATTCCGAGATAGACCGACGGGTGGAACCGGAGCCCGCCCTTGAACGGCCCAATGGCGCTGTTGAACTGAACGCGAAAGCCCCGGTTGACTTGAACCTCTCCGTTGTCGTCGATCCACGGTACGCGAAAGATGATCTGCCGCTCGGGCTCTATGATCCGCTCGAAGATCTTCAGTTTGCGTAGCTCGGGGCTCTTCTCAATCACACACGCTACGGACTCCGCGACCTCGCGAACGGCCTGGTGGAACTCCGGTTCCAAGGGATTGCGGGCAGTCACGATAGCCATGATGTCTTCGACGAAGCTGTTTGGCATGGGATTCCCCTTCTTGTGGCCGCGCGGCGGGTCGGCCCGGGTGCGGAGCAGGAGAGAGTGGCTCCGGCGCGTTGCGAGGCTCGCTCGCAAGGATGATATGCTGCGGATGTGCCGGTCAGTGTGCGGAAATACGGCGGCAATGATGATCCGGGTCGCTGTAACCCCTGCCGGAACGTGTGCTCGCCGGAAGCCGGCCACTCGGTCTGGCTCGATCACGCACAGGCAAGCAACTGGGCCTGTGGCCGGGGTTATCGACGCCCCGCCAATGAACCTCGGCTGGCCGGCAGGATTGTCAGGCAATTGCCGGAAATGCGACGGCCCCGCATCCCATAGGCTATGAGGGATGTGGGGCCGCGATCAGGGCAGCACAGACGCCGCGCTAGACTTCCCACCCGGGCCGGTAGGTGCGCCGGACATACTGGTTCAGCTCCGGCATGTTGGTGCATTCCATCTTCTCGACGTCCCACTCGACCTTCTTGCCGACGCCGGCCTGCTGCGCCAGTTGGCCCGACAGTACGAACGAAGTCAGTGGCGTGGCGGCGTCGGGGAAGTTCGACGCGGGCGTGGTGCCATTGCGGATGGCGTCGTAGAGGTCGTGGATCGGGCTCCCGTTGACTCGGGGGAGCACCTCGGCAGGCTTCTCCCACTCTTTGGCGCGGTCAGGCGAGAGGATGACGGCATCGCCGGCATGGCCACCGGTTCGGTAGAAGCCCTTGCTGCCGATGTAGAGGGTGTCCTCTGTGAGCTCGATCCCGAACTCCTTCTCGGCTTCCTTCATGACATCGGACTTGAGGTCGCCATGGTCATACACATAGACCTTCAGCGCGGGCATTCCGGCGCGCTCGGGGATGTCGTATCGGACGATGTTGTTCTGCGCGCACATCTCCTCGCTGCCGCCATTGGTGTTCAGGCACTCGATGGTGTAGGTCTTTGCCTCGTTGACCTTCAGGCCGAAGAAGACGCAGTCGACGTTGTGGCAGGCCATGTCGCCGATGGTGCCCGTGCCGAAGTCGCGCCAGTTACGCCAGCTGAACGGGTGCAGCCCGTCGTGGTAGTCGCGATAGGGCGCGGGGCCGATCCACTCATCCCAGTGCAGGCCCGCGGGGATGGGCTTGGTCTCCGGCCGCCCGCCGGTGCCGCCGAAGTTCCGGCCCAGGAGACTATGGGTCTCGGTGACGTCCCCCACGACTCCGGCCCACAGATCCTCGCACGCACGGCGAAACCCCTCGCCGCAGTGGCCCTGGTTGCCCATCTGCGTGAGGACGCCCTTCTCCCGGGCCGCGCGAGCCAACTCGGCGCACTCGCGAATGTTGTGGGCCAGGGGCTTCTGCGCGAAGACGTGCTTCCCGAGGTCGATGGCGCGGATCGCGGCCGGCGCATGGTGATGATCCGGTGTCGAGATGAGCACGACGTCGATGTCGTTGGCACACTCCTCGAGGAGCCTGCGGTAGTCGGCATAGGCCTTGGGCGCGGGCACATCGGGCGCCCGCTCGGCAATAGTCTTGAGCGTGCCGGCCAGAATGCCGTCGTCGACGTCGCAGACAGCCACGACGCGCTCACTCAGCCCGCAATCGACGGCATAGCCGCCCATGCCACCCGTGCCGATGATTGCGACGCCGAGCTGGTCCTGCTGGGCTCGAGCCGGGCGGCTCATCAGATACGGTAGGGCGATGGCGCCGCCAGCTATGGCAGCGGAGTGCTTGAGGAATCCACGTCGGGTAAGCATGTGTCTCATGGCAGACCTCCCTCGGGTGGGGACACGTTCGCGGCGGGGGACCGGTCATCCTGCCACGGGGTGCCGCGGGTGTGCTGACCTTGACGGGCCCGGAGGAACCCGCTAGCGTCTCGGCAGTACCATGACACCACTCGACGCCCGCAGCGGGCGTCCGAAAGAGGATCACCCGTGCCTCGGACCATCACACTGGGTCAGCACTCGATCACCGCCCCCGAGCGGGTCGCGGCCATCTTCGACGCCGTCGTTCGGGCGGGGGCGTGCCTTCCCGCATTCTGCACGGAGAACGAGTGGACCACCCACGCCATTGTCGAAGCCGTCGACGAGATGGCCACCGAGTTGGGCGCGTCGGTACTGCCGATCTGTGTCTCCGCGACAGGCCACCACAGCATGAGGACTCAGCTCCTGAACTACGCGCCCGGCGTGGGGCGGCGGGCGCGAGATGCCGCCATCGAGGGCGTGGACCACATGCTGTTTGACCTCGACCGGGCACTCGAGGGCACACGGAACACGGTGCTCGCGGTACCGCACCTCGACCATGGCGACCCCACCGACGATGCCGACCTGATCGAGTACGTGCTCGAGCATCGGCTCATGGGCACCCTCATGTATGACTGCTCGCACCACTCAGACGACGAGAACCTGCGGATGACCCAGGCCTTTGTCGAGCGCACGCGAGGCACCGTGCTCGTGGAGGGCATCTGCGAGCAGATCCTTGAGCCCGGTCAGAAGCGCGATGCCGGCACGGCGACGGACACCGAGGTGGTCGTGCGGTACGTGCAGGAAGCCCAGCCATTCCTGGTCGTGGCCAACCTGGGCACGGAGCACCGCGTGACGCGGGATGACTACAAGCCCGAGTACCGCGGCGATGTGGCTCAAGCGCTGACGGCGGCCCTGGGACGGCGCATGCTGTGCCTTCACGGGACGTCGTCGCTGACCGATCAGGGGCTGGGCCGGTTGCCCGAAGATGGCGTCATCAAGATCAACATCTGGACGCGGGTCGAGCGCGAGGGAGCCCGGGCGCTGGCTCAGTATGTGAAGGACCACGACACGGGCTACGTGACCCAGCAGGACCTCGACGTCTTTCCGCTGTGCAACGTTCGCCGGGCGTGGATGGCGCGGGTCAAAACCGTCTACCGGGAGTACATGCAGCAGCTGAACTATGCCAACCTTCGGGATGTGCAGGGCGAACTGAGGGCCGTTCGGGACTGAGGGCCGCCGGGATGCACGCTACCTCGCGCGGCGAGTCGGCGGCGACGAGAAGACGCGCTGACGCGCCCGCTGACGCCCGATGGACCAGAGGCCGAAAATGAGGCACATGGCTCCGTTGGAGACCATGACGGTGAGCCGGCCCACCTGGTTGGTATCCATCTCTGCGCCCATGGCCTGCATGGCGAAAACGGCACCCGCGGCGACGGCCGCGATGCCGCCGAGCACGAGAACCGCGGGGATGACGCTCTCGCCGAGCATGTACGGGGGCTTGGGAACAATCGCGAACCGCTCGGCCTCCGCCGCAATGGACTTGGCCTGATCCAGTTCGGCGCCACAGAACCCGCACTTGGTGTCTTGGGACCCCACGCCGTACAGACACTCGGGGCACGCCGGCATACACTCACACCCTCGCACGCCCAAAGGGCGCAATGTGGACACCTCATGATACCCGGCCGTTCGAGGCATGCCAAGCCGGACGCCGACGCTTCGGGAGGCCCCGCCGAGCACTCACCCGAAGGTCAAGAGACGTGAATGGAGGCCCTGCTCAATGAAGGCCATCATGGTCATGTTCGACTCGCTGAACCGGCACATGCTACGGCCCTATGGGTGCGACTGGGTCCACACCCCCAACTTCCAGCGTCTGGCTGACCAGGCGGTCACCTTTGACCGCAGCTATGTGGGCTCCATGCCCTGTATGCCGGCCAGACGCGAGATCCACACGGGGCGGTACAACTTCCTCCACCGAAGTTGGGGACCCATCGAGCCGTTCGATGACTCCATGCCCGAGCTTCTCAAGACGAGTGGCGTCCACACCCACCTCGTCAGCGATCACTACCACTACTGGGAGGAAGGCGGGTGCAACTACCACACCCGCTACAGTACCTGGGAGGCTTCTCGGGGCCAGGAGGGCGACCCCTGGAAGGCACACCTTAGCCACATTGACCTGCCGGAGCGCATGCACGACCACGGCGTCTGGGGGCGGCAGGATCTGATCAACCGGCACTACATGCAGCGAGAAGAGGACCAGCCACAAGCCAAGACCTTCGCCGGCGGGCTTGAGTTCCTGTACACCAACGCCACCGCCGACAACTGGTTTCTGCACATCGAGACCTTCGACCCCCACGAACCCTACTTCAGTCCCGAGCGGTTTCATCGCCTCTATCCCGAGGCATACGATGGGCCGGAGTTTGACTGGCCACCCTATCAGAGGGTCGCCGAGAGTCCCGAGCAGGTGGCGCACTGCTGCCGCCGCAACGCGGCACTGGTCAGTATGTGCGACGCGTATCTCGGCCGCGTGCTGGACACGATGGACGAACTGGGCCTGTGGGACGACACGTTGCTGATCGTGAACACCGACCATGGGTTCTTGCTGGGCGAGCACGGCTGGTGGGGGAAGTGCGCCCAGCCGTTCTACAATGAGATCGCGCACACGCCATTGTTCGTGTGGGACCCGCGATGCCGGTGTGAGGGGGAGCGGCGCGACGCCCTGGTGCAGACCATCGACCTACCCGCCACCCTGCTCGAGTACTTCGGCCAGGCACTGCCGCCAGACATGCAGGGCAAGCCCCTGCGGGAGGCCATCGCCCGCGACGCCCCGGTGCGGGAGGCGGCTCTGTTTGGTCTTCACGGCGCGCATGTCAACTGCACGGACGGCCGGTATGTCTACATGCGCGCACCCGGCGACCCCAGCAACTCACCTCTGTTCGAATACACACTCATGCCCACACACATGCGCCGGACCTTTGGAGTGGATGAGCTGCACGACATCCAGTTGGTCGAACCGTTCGGGTTCACCAAGGGCTGTCGGACAATGCGGATTCCTGGCCGCTCGTCCGTCAACCCCCATCCGTTTGGGACCCTGCTGTTTGACCTCACCAATGACCCGGGCCAGGAACACCCACTCAGCGATCCCGAAGTCGAGGAGTACATGATCGGCCACCTCGTTCGGCTGATGGAGGAGAACGAGGCCCCGGCGGAGCAGTACCAGAGGCTGGGGTTGGCGACGTAGGGTCATCGCCGTCACGAATGAGTGAGGTGATCGCTGTGGGGACTCCGGACCAAGTGCCGGCGCAGGCTACGCGTCGTGAGTTCCTGGCCCGCGCCGGGATGGCAGCCCTCCTGACGGCTTCGGGCCTGTCGGCCGGACGGCTCGGTGCCCAGGATGCGTCTCGCTCCGCGCTTCCCACCATCGCGCTGGGCCCTCATCGCGTCAGTCGTCTGGTTGCCGGCTACAACCCGATCGGCGGCCACTCGCACACGACGCTCGACATGGCACGGCACATGCGGGACTACTTCACCGCCCAGCGGACCGCCGAGTTCCTCGGCAACTGCGAGCGCGCCGGCATCAACACCTGGCAGTACGACCGCACTGACAAAACGGTGGAGGCGATCCGCCTGGCCCGCGAGGCGGGCTGCGGCATCCAGCTCATCTGCCTTCACGCCGAGCGGGGCGTCGACTCGGGCATCGACGAGGTGATGCGGGAGAAGCCCATCGCCATCGTCCACCACGGTGGCGTCACCGATTCCCTGTTCCGCGCGGGGCAGTCGGGGAAGGTCCACGACTTCGTCAAGAAGGTCCACGACGCGGGAGCGCTGGCCGGTGTGTCCGCCCACTGCCCAGACCACATCAAGCGTGTGGCCGACGAGGGGTGGGAGAACGATCTCTTCATGTGCTGCTTCTACTACCTGACGCGCCCGCGCGAGGAGATGGCGGCGACGCTCGGCAAGATCCCGGTGGGTGAGCCATTCTTCGAGTCGGACCGTGACGAGATGACCCAGGTCATGCGACAGGTGAGCCAGCCGTGCCTGGGCTTCAAGATCCTGGCGGCCGGACAGCTCTGCTGGAGTCCCGAGTCGACCGAGGCCGCCTTCCGGTACGCGTTTGCCAACATCAAGCCCACCGACGGCGTGATCGTCGGCATGTTCCCTCGTTACGCCGACGAGGTGACCGAGAACTCGGGCTACGCCGCAAAGTACGGGGGCCCATAGCCTTGCGCATGGCACCAGCATGTCTGACGCTGGCTACGCTGTGCGTCTGGATCGCGCCGGCTGAACTGGAGCGGGCGGTGCGCATACTGTCCCCGCTCAACGAGTGCATCCTCGACTCCGGCCGGTTTGATATCGTTGCCTCGGTGGGCGGATTCACGGCTGAGGAGGCCGCGGCACTGGCGGTCACCGTGGATGGCCGTCGGGCCGAGCGCGTCCCCACCCGGCCCCCCACGGTGTTGGCGCGCGTGGAGCTGGAGCCTGGGGAACACACCATCACGGTTGGAACACAGGTGGCACGAGTCTTCGTCAAAGGCGACGATGATCTCCCAGAGTCCGTTCGTGAGTGGCCGGTCGCATTCGCGCATCCGGGAGGGGCCGATGGCAGACAGGACTGCGCCGCGTGCCATGTGACTTCCGAGGAGGACGGCGCACTCGCCATTCGCGACCTGGTCCTGCCCGATGCCTGCCTGACGTGCCACCCGCCGGCCGACTTCGAACTGGCGCACTCCCATCCGCTGACGCCGATCGCGGGATGTAGGCGGTGCCACGCGACGCATGGTGCGGTCGCTGCCAAGCTCCTGCGCGCCCCCGCGAAGAGGCTCTGCGCCGAATGCCACGAGTGAGGGGATCTGGCAATGTGCACATGGCTGATGGGTGGCGCCATAGCCCTGGCCGTGGGATCCGCGCCGCTGGCAGCGGGCGGGCCTGCCCGTGAGGAGCGGGGTCCGCGCTCACACCATCTGGTCAGCGTCATCGACACGGAGGACTTCGGGGCCGAGACGGTGCGGATCGGTGACCTCAATGGCGACGGCGCGCCCGACCTTCTGTTCGTGCAGAGCATCCACGCGACTCGCGAGATCACCTGCCTGACGGCCACCACCGTCTCTGGCGAGGTCCTGTGGCAGCACGGCACGCCCTCACGCGACAACGGCGTCATCTACTCCGACCTGCCGGTGCAGATCTACGACTGGGACGGCGACGGCGCCAACGAGGTGCTGTACGTCGTCCAGGCCCGGTACGTCGAGCCCGACGAGTGGGGCGGGTGGGCTCGCGAGCGCGCGCGCAGCTACGAGGGCGACGCCTTCATGGTCATACTCGACGCCGCCACCGGCGAGGAGAAGGGGCGGTTCGCGATCCCCGCCCCGGCCGACGACTGCTTCCTCTTCGCGAACCTGACCGGCCGCGGCCGGCGACAGGACCTGGTCGTCAAGGACCGTTA
Organism: Armatimonadota bacterium; assembly: GCA_029547025.1. Lineage (GTDB taxonomy): Bacteria > Armatimonadota > Zipacnadia > UBA1398 > JAKPQA01 > JAKPQA01. The sequence goes on along the minus strand of JAKPQA010000068.1, from coordinate 40,380 downwards.
CTGGAACATCTGGGGCGTGAGCCACGAAGGCACCGTCCTGTGGCACTGGGAGGGCTCGACCGGGCACTTTCCGGCCTACGGCGATGTCGATGACGACGGCAAGGACGAGATCTTCCTCGGCTTTTGCTTGCTCGACCACGATGGCACCGTGCGGTTCGCGCACGATCCCAAGGGAGCTCACCAGGACGCGGCCTATGTGGTCCGGCTCGAAGATGGCACATGGCGCCTGCTGTTTGGCAACCATGGACTCCATTGCCTTAGCATTGCGGGCGAGGAGTTGTGGAGCCTTCCGATGGCCGAGGCGCAACACGTCGTCATCGCCCGCTACCGTGGCGACGGGCCGCTCCAATGTGCGGCGATCGCGAGAGGGCAGCCTCGGCCCGATGGTTCACGCGATCCGGCGACCCTCATACTGTGCGACATGAAAGGGCAGGAGCTGTGGCACCGCGAGCTGGGGCCCGAGAGCTGGGCATCGGGGTGCATCGCCGTCGATTGGTTCGGCGCCGACGATCCTTCGTGCGTTCTCGTGTACGGCCGGGGGCCGGGCGAGCCGGCGGTGCTCTATGACGGCGGCGGCGAGCTGGTCGACTCGCTGCCTATGGTGTACGCCCCGGGCCATCCCGACAATGACCCGCGTGCCCACTTCTACGCCCTCAAGGCCGACGTCTGGGGAGATGGTCGCGACGAGGTGATCCTGTTCGGCGCGCGGGGGGCCTGCATCTACTCCAACGCTCGTCCCCTGGCCATCCCGACGCTGTACAACAGCAATCTGTACCCGGGTATGTAGTGTGGTTGGCGTGGGCGGGCCCCATGGGGACCGACGAGGACCCCACTCCGGCACCGCCGAGCTGAGTCGAGCACGCGTCTCGGGCCGCTATCGAGGAGCGGGCCCCGCACCGCCTCGCCGCATCAGCTCCTGCAGCTCGGACAGGTGCGCCTCGAAGACGCCTCGAGGGCTGGTGCGGTGCTTCCTACACAGTGAGGCGGCCATCCCCACGACCTCGCCCATCATCCCGCATGTGCGCTGGACGCGAACCGCCCCCAAGGCCTCGTGCGTCACGCTGATGTCTCTCCCGGCCATGAACAGGTTGGCGATGTTGCGGGAGTACAGACAGCGGTACGGCACCCAGTAGGGTGGTGTGTATCTTGTGTAGCGTGCTTCGGAGATGAACTCGTCGCCCTCGAACCCCTGTGCGTACCGTGGGTCGGGCAGGTGTAGGTCGATCATCCATGTCGCGGGCACTGCGGCGTCCACGAACGCCCGGTTGCTCAGTATGTCCTCTTGGGTGAGCACAATATCACCCATCAATCGGCGCGACTCGCGCTTGCCGGCCACATATGCTGCCCACTCGAGCCGGTACGTCGGGTACTCGCCTCGCACGTTCTTGAGCGCGTCCCACGCCCCGTACATCGCGCGAAGGTTGTTGTCCCGGATGCGTTCGGCCTCGGCAATCGGGTCGCGGTCGAATCCGCTCTCCCAGAACCACTCACCGAGCTTTGGGGGGATCGGTCTGCTCGTCAGGTCGAAGGCCCACGGACACCGCGGGAACGGACTCGGGGCACCCGTGTCCGCGATGGACCACATATCACTGGGCCCCATGTGGCCCTGCAGTGTGATCTCGTAGTCGGCACCGGCCAGATAGCCGATCGTGCCGTCACCGGTGCAGTCGGCGAACCACTTACCGTTCAGTCGCACGCGCTCGCCCGTGATCGTGTGCTGGGCGGTGACGAAGCGGATCCGCCCCGCGTCGGTGCGGACCCGGTTCGCTCGGTAGTTGAGAAGCAGGCGGATGTTGGGCTCCGAGCCGACCAGCGCGAGCCGGCGGTCGTCTTCGTAGTACTCGGCGGGCCCCGGCTGGGCCCTCTGCTTGGGCTCGAGTTCGCGCACCACGTCGCCGATGCGAGGGTATGGCTCCAGCCCCGTCTCGCCACCCAGCCACACGCGGACTTCCGAGCTGTTGTTGCCCCCCAGAACCGGGCGGTCCTGCACCAGAGCCACCGTGAGGCCGTGTCTGGCCGCGACCAGCGATGCGCACATACCCGCGATGCCCCCGCCCACGACCACCAGGTCGAAATGGCCACCCTCCCTTACCGTGTGGGAGACGCCGCCGTGTGCTTCACGGAACGCGGCCAACTCAGCCGGCTCGGGGGGCGGAACGAAGCTCGGGTCCGCACTGAAGACGATGGCGTCGCAGCGGCCCTCAAAGCCTGTCAGATCATGCAGGGTGATGCGGGTGAGGCCGTTGGGCAGGGCGACGGTGCCCCCGTCCTGCCAGTGCCATTCGGCCCCCTCCGTACCGAATGTGGTGCCAAGTGGCTCCCCGTTGACGACAACCTGGAAGCGCCCCGGCGCGCCTGGCGCGCCCCACGGAGCCACCCAGTCGCGCGTCCTCACCCAGACCCGGTAGTCCCCGGCCGCTCGGACCAGGACCTGCGTGGCGGCGTCGGACACAGGCCGGCCCAGCCCGTGGGCCAGCAGGAATGGCGAGCCCATCTGATCCATGAACTGGGAGTCTACGACCCAGCCGCCGCGCTCAGTAAAGGCCTCTGCCTCCACCAGGATGACAGCCGGATGGCTCGGCGCCGACTGGACGGCCAGAATGGCGAACCCGATCACCATCGGTCTCATACCCCCGCTACAGATCGACGACAAGCAGCGTGAGCGACCACGCTGGGAACTCCATCCTCAGTTCCGAGGTAGCTCGCAGCGCTTCCTCTCTCGGCGCGATGTGGTCCGGCCGCGCCAGGTCGTTGACCTCATACGGTCCTCGGGCCGACAGGGTGTACATCCTGGCCGGACGCGCCCCGCGTAGATGGGCGGACAGATCGAGCTTCGTGCTGACCGTATCGGCACCGTCGTTAACCACGGTGATAGCCAGGCGGTCGCCCTCGCGGGTGGCTGCCACGTCCAGGAGCGCTCCGAACTCAGGTCCCGTGACCGGACTGGCCGCATCATCGGTCACTCGCAGCACTTCGGTCCCGCAGTGTTCGCTCATCAGCCGCATGGCGTGGTAGGCAGGCGTAACGAACAAGCCCTGCCCCCGGGTCTGGATCACACCGGCCCACCAGCTGTTGGTCAGGTTCGACCGGTTTGCGATGGCCACGAGGTCGGCATTCCGCTGGTAGATGTGCAGCACCCGAGCACAAAAGAGCGCGTTGTACTGGGTTCCGAGCAACGCACGTGAGGCTCCCATGTCGCCGGCCGTGTGGTTCCACTCCGTCACCGCGAGCCGTATGCGCCGGCCCCTGCCGAGCCGCGCGATGCGGTCTCGTTGGCTCTCAATATCGGCCACGATCGCGCGAAGCGATGGGGTGTAGTGGTGGGGGCAGAGGTAGTCGATGAGTTCGCCCGCGCGCTCCATGAGGCCATCGCTCGGGAAAGACGACAGGATCTCGATGGTCGGGTCCGCGGCGCGCATGGCACGGATATACTCAGCCACCCTGGCCTCATACTCCTCGCCCGATTGCTCGTTGCCCACTTGCCACAGGCGAACACCATAGGGCTTCGGATGGCCATTGGCAGCCCGGAGAGCTCCCCACCGGCTGTCCGCTGGCCCATTGCAGTACTCGACCTGGGCCGCGGCATCTGCCGGGTCGCCCGTGTTATAGCTCACGCATACCAACGGTTCGGCATCGACGAGCTCACAGAACCGAAGGAACTCATCCAGGCCGACGTCGTTGGGTTCCATTCGGCCCCAGTACTCATTGCGGAACGGCACCCGTCTGTCGGGGTCGCCGATGCCGATCTTCCAGTCATACCCGATGACCGCCGAGCCGCCGAACCGGAGGCAGTGGGGCTTCAACGCCCTGGTCGCCTCAACGACATCCGGGCGCCAACCGTCGACATGGCCCTCCGGCATGAGAGTGACCTGGTCGACCCACACCGTGCCGGTTCCCTCCAGGCAGATCACCAGCTCGGCCCGGGCATCTGTCGTGTCCGGGCGCAGAATCACTTGATGACGGTGCCACTCATGCCCGATCCCGGTGATCCGTGCCTCGGCGTAGGGGACCACGAAGGCGCCGTAGTCCTGGCCCAGCGCGACCGAGACGGCCCCGCTGACGTCCTCGCCGCGAAGATAGAGAGCAACCCAGTACCGTTTTCCCTGCTCGACCGGTACCCCGCTCTGCCGGATCCCGGGCGCGCCACGCTGCCTGTCGGCGACCGAGATCCGGTAGCATTTGGTGCCGTTGAACGCCCGGTCCTCCACCAGCTCCACAGGTGCGCCGTCGGTGTCGCCCGTCGCACGCCAAGGATGGTCCTCGACATCCTTGTCCTTCTGCCAGAACACATGTTCGGCGGGGGGCAAGATGCCCTCGAAACTCACGTCGTCAAGCATCTGCGCCCGCATGCCCTGCACGTGATGATCGAGGAACTCGACGAAGTTGCCGTAGATCCGCCTGTCGACGGGCTCGGCGCAGAGACGCTCGGCGCACACAACGATCCGCCTCGGGGCCGCCTGTTGGACGTCGGCTCTCTCCAGCCGCAAGCCATCGAACCACACAGTCCCGGTGCCCTTGCCAAACCCCACGAGGAAGAGCGCCACGCGAAGCAGCCCTGAGGCCGGCGCTCGAAAGCAGATGGTCTCCTCACGCCACGGCGTCGTTCCCGCTCGATTCGGTGAGCTCCTGAAGGGCGCAGGTCCATCGCAGGCACACACCGCCCCATAGATCGGGGTGTCGGCCTTCAGACGCTCGGTACGCACCCAAGCCGTGAGCTGGTACCAAGCACCGGCTTGGACCGCGACGTCCTGGTAGATGGCGGTGTCCGAGGCATCTGAGGCCGCGATTCGCAGCGAGTTGCCGCGCAGACCCGGGGCGGGCTCGTCGAGGGCCACCTCCGGCTGAGCGCCGTAGACCGCGATCTGCCACCCGGGCAGAGCCCCATCCTGCGTCGGCGTGCCGGCATCGAAGCTCGCATTCCGCAGGGGCAGGAGGGGCGAAGCGGCAGTGGCGCCGGAGTTGACCAGGACTCCCCCCAGCGGCGCCGCGAGGCAGATCCAACGTCGTACAGACACGTCCAGCACCTCCAGGAGCTATGGCAATCGCAGAGGGAGGCACGCCCGTTCCACGAGACGAGCCATCTCGCCTCCACCGCGGCCCGCCATGCGGCACCCCAACATCGCCGGAGGAGGCCTCGGGGCCTACGCCGGAATACACTGGCGACGGTGCGGCAGATCGGGCGGTTGCACCCGAGGACCGCGCCCCACGGTCTGTTCGGAGGTCAATCGGATGGCGCACGACTGGCAAGATCCTTCGGTCCTATCGAGAAACAAGGAGCCCGACCGCGCCACCCTCGTGCCATACCCTGTCCGCGTGCAGGCGGTCGATGGTGTGCGTGAGGCTTCCCCATGGTATCGGTCACTCAACGGTGAATGGCACTTCCATTGGGCCATCCGACCCTCCGAGGCCGCACAGGGTTTCCACGAGATCGAGTACGACGTGAGTGGCTGGGACACAGTTGCCGTCCCCGGGAACTGGCAGCTCCAGGGTTACGACACACCCATCTATGTCAACATACGCAACCTGTGCGGGCCCGATGAGCCTCCCATGGTCTCCGAGGACTTCAACCCCGTGGGATCGTACCGAACCACGTTCACAGTCCCCGATGACTGGGCCGGCCGCCGGATCTTCATTGTGTTCGAGGGCGTCATCTCGGCTTTCTACATCTGGGTGAACGGACACGCCGTTGGCTACAGCCAGGACAGCATGGGCCCGGCCGAGTTCGACCTGACTTCGTACGTGCAGCCGGGCGAGAACGTCCTGGCCGTGCAGGTGCTGCGCTGGTGCGACGGGAGTTACGTCGAGGACCAGGACATGTGGCGGCTCAGTGGCATCCATCGCGACGTGTACCTGTGGTCAGCGCCCCTCCTGCATGTCCGCGACCTTGCGGTGCGCACTGATCTGGATGAGGGCTGCCGGGATGCGGTCCTGACGGTGCGCGCGAAAGTGCACAACTACGACACCAATGAGACGCGCTCGGGCATGGTGGACGTCACGCTACTCGACTCCTCCGGCGCTCCAGTTTTCGCGCGCCCGCTGTTCGCCCATGTCAGCGTTCCCCCGGGGGGCGAGGTCGCAGTGGACCTGGGACACACCGTCGTGGGGCCCAGGCTCTGGTCGTCGGAGGCCCCCTACCTCTACACGCTGCTGGTGTGCCTCAGGGACCCGGCATGGACGGCATTAGAGTTCCAGAGCACCCGGGTTGGATTCCGGCGCATCGAGTTCCTCGATGGGCAGTTGCTCATCAACCGCAAGCCGGTGCTTTTCGGAGGCGTGAACCGGCACGACTTCGATCCAGATCTGGGCAAGGTGACGACCACCGAGCGCATGGTTCAGGACATCGTCACGATGAAGCGGTTCAACATCAACGCGGTGCGCACATCCCACTATCCGAACACGCCTGAATGGTATGACCTCTGCGACCGCTACGGCTTGTGGGTCCTCGACGAGGCCAACATCGAGTCCCACCACTACTGGGACCGGTTCGCCAAGGACCCCGTGTGGCGCGAGACGTTTCTCGACCGTGGCCGGCGCATGGTCGAGCGCGACAAGAACCACGCCAGTGTGTTCGCGTGGTCGCTCGGGAACGAGTCCGGCTACGGCGAGAACCACGCCGCCATCGCCCACTGGATACGCAAGGCGGATCCGTCACGGCCAATCCATTACGAGTCCGCGCAACTCAACCCGCTCGTGGACATCGTCTCGTTCATGTATCCCACCATCGACCGGCTCGTGGAGACGGCCAAGGACCCGACCGACCCACGCCCGATCATCATGTGCGAGTATGCCCACTCCATGGGCAACAGCACCGGCAACCTGAAGGAGTACTGGGAAGCCATCCGGTCGCACCGGCGCCTCCAGGGCGGCTTCATCTGGGACTGGGTCGACCAAGGCATCCGCGCGCGCGTGGAACCGCACCGGACCACCCCTGATGCGTCGTCGAGCCGGGCCCGATGCACGGTTCGTGCCCAGGTCGTTCGCGGTGCTACCGGCCGTGGGATCAAGAATGGGTTCGCCGAGGTCCTCGGTCTGCCATCGCTCGACGGGGCCGCCGGGATCACACTGTGGGTCCGGGTGCGTCCGGAGTTTGCTGGAGAGAACATGCCGCTGATGACCCAGGGCGACGGCAAGTTCGGGCTCAAGGAGCTCGACGCCGGGACCCTCGAGTTCTCGGTGTCCGACGGTGGCAGGGTGACCTGCTCGGCTCCAGTGCCTCGTGGTTGGCTGGGCGGGTGGCACGATATCGCGGCGACCTACGATGGTCAGGCCCTGCGGCTCTACGTCGACGGCGCGCTCCGGGGCGAGGTGCCTCATGCGGGCCCTGTCGCTGCGGGCGACGCGCCACTGGTCATTGGGGGAGACCCCTCCCATCCCGAATGGTGCTTCCATGGCACCATCGATTGCGCTCGCGTGTGGAACCGCGCGCTATCTGCAGACGAGATCGCTTGCCCGCCAGGCGAGCCGGGTGCGGATGCGGTGCTCTGGCTGGATTTCGACGAGTTCGAGGAGACTGCCGACGACCGCGTCGAGTACTTCGCCTATGGCGGCGATTTCGGTGAGGCGCCCACAGACGGCAACTTCTGCCTAAATGGCCTCGTGGGGCCCGACCGCGACCCTCACCCGGCGCTGTGGGAGTACAAGAAGATCCTCGAACCGGTGGAGGTCGCCGGCGCCGACCTCCTGGCCGGAGAGGTCACGATCCGTAACCGCCGTGACTTCACCAGCCTCGGCGACTTGGCGGTGTTGTGGGAGCTTCGGGAGGACGGCGGCACGCTACAACAGGGCGACCTCGGTAGCCTGGACATCGCGGCCGGAGAAGAGCACACGGCACACGTGCCGTTCGAGCTGCCGCGACCCGCTCCGGGATGCGAGTACTGGTTGTGCCTTCGGTTCGCACTTCGCGAACCGACCATGTGGGCCCCCGCTGGGCACGAAGTCGCTTGGGCCCAGCTCAAGCTGCCCATCGAGGCCACCGCCCCGCCGGTTGACATCTCCGGCCTAACGCCGTTGGTCCTAGCTGAGGTCGATGAAGGAGTCAGGGTGACCGGTGACCGCTTCGTCGTGTGCTTCTCGCGCACGGAAGGCGTGTTGTGCTCGATCGAGTTCGACGGCACCGAACTCCTGTCTCGTGGTCCGGCGCTCCATGCCTGGCGCGCGCCCACCGACAACGACACGCTATCGGGTGAGGCTGCCCGCTGGCGCTCCGCGGGACTGGATCGTCTCGAGCACGTCGTCACCGGCTTCGAGGTGGCACAGCCGTCACCCCAGGCCGTCCGCGTGCTTACCCGGGTGCGCTCTGCCGCGCCCGACGCCCCCGTCGGCTTCGAGAGCACTTACACGTACACCATCCTCGCCAACGGCGACATTCTGCTCGACCACGAGGTTCAACCCTTCGGTGACATGCCGGATCTCCCGTGCCTGGGAGTTGCGATGGCGCTGCCTGGGCGCTATCAGCGCTTCGCCTGGTACGGACCCGGACCCCATGAGACCTATCCCGACCGAAGACTCGGTGCCATGATCGGGAACTACGAGAGCACGGTGACGGAGCAGTACGTGCCCTACATCATGCCCCAGGAGCACGGCAACCACTGCGATGTCCGCTGGGCCACGCTGACCAGCGAGAGTGGGGTGGGGCTCCTCGTCACCGGCGACCCAGTCGTGAACGTGAAGGTATCACCCTTCGCCCTCGGCGACCTCACCCAGGCGAGACACACCTATGAACTCGTCCCGAGCCCGGACGTCTTCCTGTACCTCGACCATGCGGTCTCGGGACTGGGGAACGGGAGCTGCGGGCCGGGCGTCCTACCTCAGTATCGTGTTCCCGCACAGCCCTATCGCTACAGCCTGCGGTTCAGGCCGTTCGGCGCCGGCTCGCCTCCACCGCAGAGGCTCGCACGCGAGCTTCGATCCGGCGGCTGGCAGCGGGTGTAGGATGAGGAGATCGTGAATGAGAGCCGCACTAATGCCACTTACTCTCACTGTGGCGCTGCTTGCGCTGGCGTGCCCGGCCTGCCGCAGGCCGCCGGAGGCGCCTGAAAGCGCCATCGAAGTCGACCCAAACATCCGGGACGCAAGGAAGAGTCTCGCGCCCCCCGACGGAGGGCTACCCCCGTTCGGCGGGATGAAAGGCCCCAGCATCGCCACCCCCGAAGGCAAGGCCGCATTCTCCGCCGGAGGCGGCCCTGGCAAGGGACTCGCGCCAAAGGGCGAGATCGACTTTGGCGTCAGTGTGCCCGAGAGCACCCTCAAGAGACTCGACCTTCCCGTCTACGCCGCGGCGGTCCCCGAAGCCCACACGAACGCCGAGACCAGCGTGACCGCGACCTACAAGGCCAAGGATCCCTACGACGACGTCAAGGCCTGGTACACCAAAGAGCTCCCGGGGTGGAAGCAGACGAGCATGGAGATGGGTGGGGGCAGTGCCTGCATGTTCGCCAGTGCCGATGGCAAGGCAACGATCGCGATCAGCAAAGTCCAGGACACGGGAGAGACGCTCATCGTGCTGACCCGCCAGGCCAAGTAGCCCGGGGCCCGGCCACGTACTATCCCAGAGGGACATCCACCACCTCGACCGCCGACTCGCCCGCCACGCCGATTCCCCTCGACGGAGCCGCTGCCTCGGCAATGAAGCGCGGTTCGCGCCCTTCCTCCTTGAGGCTCGGCAGTTGCCTGGCCGCTCGGAGCTCGTCGATCATCCGCGCGCAAAGCCAGTCGACGGCGACTGCGTCCTCCGAAAAGAGCAAGCTGTTTCGGACCTCAGTCGTCTCCGGCTTGTGCGATGGACCTCCGTCGTAGCAGCACAGCAGGGCGTCGCAAACGACCAACCGCTGTTTGCCCCGCAGCACCGGCGCGCAGTTGAGGTCGGCCACATAGGGCGAACAGTGGTTCATGTGCAGTTTGTTGGGGTTGTGGATCGACCCATAGTGGTTCTTCAGAGCCCCCGATAGCCCGGCCAGATCGTGATCCTTGAGAACAGGCAGGTTCACCAGAGCGCTGACGCGCTCCGAGACGATACGCGAGAAGCAAGTCCCGACAGTCCCCTGCACCGTCGGGGTCGAGTCATACCCGGCCATGTCGGACCCGATGCAGCGCACGTCAGCTGGCCGCACGGTCACGTCATAGCCGGCCGAGGCAAGCTCCGACGACTCCCGGTCGTACACGATCACGTTGCGCGACGGGATCCCCACCGCGACGATGCCGCGCGCCACGCAGTAGGTAACCTCGGGGTGCGTTGACAGCAGTGGACCCGCCAGACAGTTCACCTTGAGCCCGACAACGTCGCCCGGCTGGAAGAGCCGACGGAATGCCTCAGCGGCGGTCGCGGTGCCCAGCAGCCTCCGCATGCCCGCATCGACCATCTGCTCCACCGCATCGGTGCAGACGGTATCCCCACGGAACGCATCTGGATGCGTCACGCGGACGACACGCGCCCGACCCGTCGCCCGCGCCGCAGTGGGGGAAACCGTCGGGGCCGCCGCGGACGGTCCCCCGCTTTCCGGTTGGGCGCGCAGACAGCCGCCCAGCGAGACCGCCCCGGCTATCGCCAGCTGCCGCGCGGTCCGCCTGAGGAACTCGCGCCGGCACACAGGCCTTTGTTCCAGTTCCCCGATCATCAGGAAGCTCCCCGCTCCTCGCTGAAACGCTCCACCGTGAACACAAAGAGCTGGGCCCCATGCTGCCACGCGTCACCAGGCAGGCCTGCTTTCTCCGTGCACAGACGCGTCAGGAACTCGTCACGGCTCATGGAGTGCTCCGTCGCGACCTGAGGCAGGAATAGGCCCCGCCGGCCATTCTGGGTGACCATCACGCCATGTGTCCCCAGCACGATATCATCGGGCGAGGTTACCCGCACCAGCGGAGACAGCACACTGATCTCGATGCATAGCTCGGGCAGCTCGGCATCACGCACCGGCTGGAAGCGATGATCGCTGAATGCGGCGAGCTCAGCGTAATGGGCGACCGCATCCATCAGCGGCAGCTCCGGTTCGGTGCATCCGATGCAGCCTCTCAACTGGCCGCTCTTGGTCAGGGTGACAAACACGGCCGCCGGGTGCATCAGCACTGGATCCGTGGACTGCCCGGATTCGAGCGGTTCGCCGCGAAGACGCGCCCGTATGGCCTCCCGCGCCACCGCGATCAGCCGGGCGCGTTGGGCAGCGTTCAGTGCCGCGGGTCCGTCGCCCGCAACGGCCCCCTCGCCCAGGAAAGCCACAGCGCCGTAGCCAACGGACCTGTGTCGCGTCGAGGGAACCACTTGGCCCGAGTTGGCGTAGGCGAGGACCTGCGACCGGTGGGCCCCAAGGCCACGGACGGCTCGGACGGCAACCTCGACGGCGCTTAGCCCGCACAACGTGCACTCGAGGCCGCGCACGCCGCTCTCGAGCTGCCGAGTGTTCTCGACGATCAGCCGATGCGGGTCCAGCGACGCAATGGCCACGAGCATCGCGCGATCGACCCGCTCGCAGTCCGATGTTTCCGGGTAGTGAGACATGTCCGAGCTCGCCACGACTACGGCATCGCGGCCGCGCAGAACGGCCGCCAGGGCATCAGCGAGGCGCTGGGCAGTGCCGGACGCCTCCGCTCCACCGCCAACCGCCACGGGCACAATGCGTGCCTCAGGAGCCACCCGCTGGATGAAGGGGAGCTGGACCTCGAGGCAGTGCTCCTCAGCGTGAGGGGCGCTGTCGATGCGGAAGAGCGGCTCGGTACGGCACAAGCCGCGCGCCACGTCCAGGTCCACCCGAATCTCGCCCAAGGGAGTCCGCCACGAGTCATATTCCGCGATGGCCCCGCCGGTGACCGGGACGCGGTGACTGGGCCCCAGCAGCACGATGGTCCCGGGCGGCGCCCCGCGAAGGAGAGTGTAGGCCTTCGCCGCCACAGAGGCGGAGTACTCGTAGCCAGCATGAGGTACCACCAACCCGATCACCCGGCCTGCAGGCGCAGGGGGGGTGGCTCGGGCAAACGCGTCGTCGAGCGCCGCACCCAGCGCCCCCGGGTCCGAAGGGTAGAACCCTCGGCCCGCTGGGCCGGCCACAACGGGGGCGCGTGGATGCCGCACGGGAGGGTGGGGGGCCACGCTTGCCCCCGTGGCCGGCGGCCTCTCCGGCGCCGCCCCCCAGTGTGAGAGGGCACGGGCGACGAGCAAGGCGAGTGCCATGGCCACCAGCCCGGCGGGCAGGGACCATCGAACGTTCATGGCGCGTCAGGCTCCTCGGAACCGCGGCAATCGGTCTCCCGTACCCGTTCGCGTTCCCCTCGCCTTATCCTGTCGGCATCGGGCCGAACGGGCGACCCCAGTCGGGGCGTTACGTGAAGGGCCTGCGCGGCGGTGCGCCGAAGGCCATAGAGCGGACAAAGCCGCCGTGCACGCGGCGGCAGGAGGTAGACGATGAACGTCATCGTGATCGTGGCGGATAGCTTCCGGACCGACTGCCTGGGGTGCTACGGCGGCGAGGGCATCGACACGCCTCGGCTCGATGAGCTGGGCGCGGAGAGCATCCTGTTCACTCAGGCCTACGCCGACGGGCTGCCGACCATACCCGCGCGCCACAGCATGTTGACGGGGCGCTACACGTTCCCATTCCGCGGATGGCAGCCGCTGGAGCATGATGATGTCACCCTGCCCGAGGCGCTCTGGGACAAAGGATACGACACAGCACTTATCACCGATGTCTATCACATGCTCAAACCCGGAATGAACTTCGCGCGTGGGTTTGCCTACACCCGGTTCATCCGGGGGCAGGAGTATGACCCCTACATCGTCGACCCCAGCATTGAGGTTGACGTGGACTCATTCTATAAAGCCGACGGACTGAATGATGAGATCTTCAAACCTCGTTTCGCTCAATACCTCAAGAACGTCAGCAGACGGCAGGCCGAGGAGGACTACTTCGCCGCCCAGGTGATGCAGGCAGGGATGGACTGGCTCGAGACTCGCCACGCCGACCAGCCATTCCTGCTGTGGCTGGACTGCTTCGACCCGCACGAGCCATGGGACCCGCCACCGCCGTTCGACACCATGTACGACCCGGACTACACCGGGAAGAAGATCCTGGACCCGGTGCCCGGCAATGTCCAGGGCTATCTGTCCCCCGAGGAGCTTGCCCATGTCCGGGCGCTCTATGCCGGCGAAGTCACCTTCGTGGACAAGTGGGTAGGGCTCTTGCTCGATCGTGCCCGGTCACTCGGTCTGCTGGAGAAGTCGTTGGTTGTCTTCACCAGTGACCATGGCGTACCGTTTGGCGAGCACGGCATCATCCGCCGCTGCCGCCCTTGGTTGCACCAGGAACTCGTGAACGTACCTCTCATGCTTCGGTACCCGGATGGTACGGGCGCGGGACAGATCTGTGAGGCCTTTGCCCAGAGCTGTGACTTGATGCCCACGATCCTGGGCTTCCTCGGCATCGAGGGACCGGCGGGCATGACGGGGGCTGACCTGGGACCGTTGGTCCGGGGCGAGGCCCAGTCGGTCCGCGATTACGCCTACTCTGGCTTCCACATGCGCGCCTGGAGCATCCGCTCCCAGGAGCACAGCTACCTGCTCTCGCTGGAAGGCGAACCCTCAGAGCTGTACAACCGGGCCGAGGACCCCGACGAGTTCACCAACATCTACGAGGGCAGCCCTGATGTCGCCGAGGAGCTCGAGGGAGAGCTCCGGCGTTTCGTCGAGAGCCTGGTGCCGGAACCGGACGCCGAACCGGGCGCGCCGGAATAGGCCGGGTGCGCCGCGGGACCTGTGCCCACTTCCACCCGGTCACGAGCCGCCTGAGGCGTCGGTGGCCTCGGGCCGGATGGGGTCCCGCCCGCCTGCGGTTGGTTCCCGCCATGCGGCACTTCCGGAGATCCACCCAACCATCAGCGATGGGACGAATGGGAAGGGCCCGCGAGGCGGGAGGGGTGCCATCCGTCCCGAACTGGAGAACGGAAGGCCCCCGGGAGCTCGCCCCCCACACAGGGGTGGGTCCGATGGACTATACTGGTCCGACAGGGGCGTCGGACCGATCTGGCACGGCGTTGGCACGCGGTGATCCCACGCGGCAGCCCCAACGGAAATGAGGCCATGGCGTGAAAGCGGTCATCCTCAGCGCGGGATACGGTACCCGGCTGCGGCCCATCACGGACTACCTGTGCAAGGCACTGGTGCCCGTGAATGGGGTGCCGGTGCTGGAGCGCGTGATTCGCCGCCTGGCGGGCTACGGCTTCAACGAGTTCGTGGTGGCCGTGTCTCATCTGGGCGAACAGTGTGTCCACTACTTCGGCAACGGGGAACGCTTGGGGGTCACCCTACGCTTCTCGATCACCGACGAACCACAGGGCACCGCGGGCGAGATCGCGGCAGCGCGCCACTGGCTCGAGGGGGAGCCGGACTTCCTCGTGTACTACGGCGACATCCTGAGCAACTTCGATGTGGCCGGCTTGGTGACCAGGCATCAGCAGAAAGATCCGCTGGCGACAATCGGGCTGGTGAGGAGCTATCGAGTCGCCACCGGCATTGCCGAGGTCAACGCCGACGGCCGGGTCGTCGCCTTCGTCGAAAAGCCGCCCCTGCCTCAGCCGACCAATGCCGCCATCATGATGTTCTCCGGTCGGGCTCTGCCCTGGTTCCGAAAAGGTGAGGACATCTCGATCGACGTGATCCCAGCTATGCTTCGCGCCGACGAGTGGGTCGAGGGGTTCATCGACGAGAACGCGTACTGGCATGACGTCGGTCAACCGGCCTCGCTGGCCCGGGCCATCGAAGCCGTCGCGGCCGAAGAAGGCGACGCGCGCACCATCATCCTGGGGCGGGCCTAACGTCCCCGCTCGCGTCTCAGTGCACTGCAGGAAGGGTAGGAGATCCCCATGGATCGCTTGGGCACACGTGGACTGGTGGGGCTGGTCCTCGCGTCACTGATTGCGCTGGCGGCCGTGCCGACGGCTCAGGCGCAACAGTCGTCTGCCCCCGTCGCGCTGCGCTTGTCGGGCACGGAAGGGGCCCGCGCTCAGTATAGCTGGACCACCGAGGGGCGCGTCTCGTTCCAGATCCCCGAGGATCTCGTCAACAACGTCCCTTTCGACACCAGGAGCCCTCTCAAGTTCAAGGCGACAAGCCTGCTGTCCACATCGGTCCGGTCCGCCGATGAGCAGGGAATGCGTTTGAACATGGCACTAGACTCCATCGACCTCGAAGCCAGCGGGTTCGGTCACGGCGCGACGGTCCATGCGGATAAGTCGGCGGCCAAGGTCCGCCTCGATGATGAGACGGTCTTCGACAGCACGCAGGGCGAGCTGGCCAGTTTCCCCATCGCCGCTCTCGTCTTCGGCCGCGAGTTCCTTCTGCTCGACTTCGACCGCCGCGCCGACCTCCGCGGGATCACTACTGCGGGGCTGCTGAGCACGGTGGCGGACACTCCGGCGCTCGCCAAGGCCTTCTCGGAGTTGGCCGACCTCTGGCCGCCGATCCTCCCTGAGGGCAATGTGACTGCGGGTGATACGTGGCGCTCCGAGGTGCGGTTCAGTGTGCCCGAGCTCGGCATCGCCGGAGGAGGGGCGCTGCGGTTCCTGTACCGTGGCACCACCATGGAGGCCGGCCGGCGATGTGCCTCCATCGGGCTTCGCGGACAGGTCGGTCTGTCCGAGATGAGTCTGCGTGAGCTCGTGGGTCCTGTGACGGACAGCGGAGCGATGCTACTCCCTTCGGTCCCCGACGTGGTTCTGAGTGGCATGGCGAAGCTCTCCGGGACCGTGTACCTCGATCCGTCCACTGCGGAACTAGTGCGAGGCCAGCTCGATGCCGATGTCACGGCGCGCTTCGTCGCCAGCGAGCTCGACAAGCGTGCCCGGGTGCTCATGCGGCTGCACTCGGTGCTCCAGCGGGTGCCGGCCGGGCCGGATGCCGCGAAGCCGACGCACTGAGAAGGCTCCGAAGTGTGGGAAGGGCAAACGCACGAGCCTCGGCCACGCCGCAGTTGGGTGCCGGTGTGCGCGACTGCCTGTGTTTTCGCGGTCGCCTTCGGATCGGTGTCGCTGACGTCGGCCGACATGGGTCTGACCTACGATGAGCCGATCTACGGATCCAAGGCCATGCTCGCGCGCGAGTGGCTTGCCCTCCTCGCTGGCGGGCAGGCGTCCTACGCCGTCTCGAACGAGGCCATCGGACACTACTGGGCGGGGAAGGACCAGCACCCGGGTGTCGTGAAGCTTGTGGGCGCCCTCGGGTCCGCCACCATCGGCAGCGCGCTGGGCGGCTTGGCGTCGTTCCGGGTGGCGGGGCCTCTATTCTTCGCGACCCTCTGTGCGTCTGTGTGCTGGTTCCTGCAGAGGTATGGGTGGCCCGCGGCGGTATTCGGCACCGGTAGCCTCGCGACCATGCCGCGAGTGTTTGGGCACGCCCATCTGATGGCTCTGGACGTGCCGGTAGCGGCGATGAGTTTCCTGACCGCCGTCGCCTTCCTCAAAGCGGTCCGCGACCCGCGGTGGAGGTGGGCGGTGGTCTTCGCCGTGGTCTGGGGTCTGGCCCTGGGCTGCAAGCTGAATGCGTTTTTCGTCCCCTTCCCGCTGGTCGCCTGGTGGCTGGTCTACCGCGGCGGCAGGCCGTTGCGGCTGCTTGCCTGCGCCGCTCTCGTCGCGCCATTGGTGTTCTGGCTCACGTGGCCATGGCTCTGGTATGACACCATCGCCCGGGTCGGCAGCTATGTGGCCTTCCACGGTGGGCACGGCCGTATCGCCGTTGACTACCTCGGACGGACCTACGCCGATCCGCCGGCGCCGTGGCACTATCCGCTGGTGATGACCGCCATCACCACGCCCGGGGTGACCCTGCTGGCATGGTGCTACGGCCTGTGGAACCACGTCGGTCGTGCCGACCGCCGACGGCCCGAGGCGGTCCTCATGGCGATGTGCGCACTGGTCCAGATGGCTGCGGTCGCGCTCCCCGGCGTACCCAAGTACAACGGCGTACGGCTGTTCCTCGCCGCGTTCCCGTTCCTGTGCGTTCTGGGAGGGCTTGGCGCGGCGACGGCTCTCGATGGTCTGGCCCGGTGGGGAGAGGGCCGCGGCGGTCTTGGGGGTATCGTGGGACGCCGCGGCCTGGTGACCGCGCTGGCGCCGGTTCTGCTCCTCATGCCAGGGCTTGCCGCCACCGTCGGCTCATTCCCGTCCTGGCTTTCGTATTACAACGGGCTGGTCGGCGGCCCGTGCGGGGCCCTTCGGGCCGGCTTCGAGCCGACGTACTGGGGCGATGCGTACCTGCGTCCGCTGGCATGGCTCTCTTCGAATGCGCCCTCTCGTGCTCGAGTGGTCATCTGCCAGCCGGGCATCATCGGCACCCTGGTGGACTCCTACCGGGGGGCCGTTGTGCGTGAGGACCTTGAGTTCACCGAGGATCCCCGGGAGCTGCGATCGGCGGACTACTGCGTCTTCCACACCCGGCGCAACGAGATCTGGCCCCAGG
This sequence comes from Armatimonadota bacterium, assembly GCA_029547025.1. GTDB lineage: Bacteria > Armatimonadota > Zipacnadia > UBA1398 > JAKPQA01 > JAKPQA01. Next base: position 22,946 of record JAKPQA010000068.1, on the reverse strand, counting down.
CACGTGTGCTCCTCGATCGGGGGCGCCCCGTCTACGTGTGGGACCTCGATGGCGCCCCACTGGCCGTCGTCTACGAGGCCGCTGAGGTGCGGCGCGTGCTGAGTGAGGGGAATGCGGAACCCGCGGCGAACTAGGCCCGGGCGACTCGCACGATCGCGGAGAGGCAGTGGGCGGGATGGCAGAGCAGTGTGCCCCGACGGACGCCGATGCGGTGGCAGCGAAGCTGGCACTACGGGAACGGCAGCTCTATGCCATCGCGCGTATCTCGGCCGCGCTGTACTCGCAGGTGCGCCTGGACACGCTGCTGCCGGAGATCATCAACGTCTCCCTGGCGGTGGCCGGAGCCGACGCGGGTTCGATCCTCCTCTATGACCCCAAGACCGACGACCTTGAGTTCCGCTACGTGGTCGGCGAGGCGAGCGAGCGCCTCACCGGGGAGCATCACTCGGTGTCCACGGGCATCTGCGGGCGGGTCTTCTCGACGGGCGTGGCCGAGATCAGCGACGACCCGCGATCAGACGAGTCGCACGATGCCGAAGTCGGCCAGCGCGTCTCGTATGTGACTCGCAACATGGTGACCGTGCCCCTGAAGACCGGCGAGGGCGAGGTCATCGGAGTGATGCAGATCCTGAACAAGCACGAGGGACTGTTCGACGAGGCGGACCTCGAGGTGCTGTCCATCCTGGCCAACCAGGCCGCCATGGCCATCGAACACGTCGAGCTGATGCGCCGTGTCCGCGTCGCCGAGACTGTGAAGAAGATCGGGGACATCAGCCACGACATCAAGAACATGATGACGCCGGTCGAGAGCGGCATGAAGACTCTCGAGATGATCTACCACAGCGCGTTCGAGGCCTACGAGGCCGTGCGAGACGAGGCGCGGGAACTCGATGGCAGTGCCGTCTTCTGCCGGCTCGATGAGGCATTCGCCTCACTGTCCGAGTTCTTCCCCGAGATCACGCTGATGGTTCTCGAGGGAGCTGCCAACGTGCAGTCGAGGGCGCGTGAGATCGCCGATGCCGTCAAGGGGCAGGTGGCGCGTCCCGTCTTTCAGATGGCAGACCTCAACGAAGTGGTTCGCTCGGTAGCCCGCACGCTGGCCGTCGTCGCGGAACGCCACGGTATCACCCTGGACACGACCCGCCTGGGCGACCTGCGGCCCTCGGCGCTCGACCCGAAGCTAATGTACAACGCGGTGTACAATCTCATCCACAACGCCATCCCGGAGACCCCTCCGGGAGGAACCATCGCCGTCCGCACGCGTCTGGAGGATGCGCCGCCGGACGGGACGGGACCCCGCATCGTCTTGGAGGTCGAGGACACCGGCCGGGGCATGCCCGAGGAGGTCCGGCGGAGGCTTTTCACCGATGAGGCTATTAGCACCAAGCCTGGTGGCACCGGTCTGGGCACTCGGATCATCCGGAACGCCGTGGACGCCCATGATGGACGAGTCTCTGTGCGGAGCGAGCAGGGCAAGGGGAGCTGCTTCACGGTCCATCTGCCGTTTCGCCCCACCGTCCCGCACACGCGGCCATCGGAACTCGACACACCGCAGCCCGATGCGTGCTGAGGCGGCTCACTCCTCGGCGAACGGGTCGTCCTCGAACCTCTCCTCGCGCGGGGGGTCGGCGGTCGGCGCTTTGAACTGAATCTCGGCTAGCTTTTGGTAGCGGCCGCCCATCTGGACCAGCTCAAGGTGCGTCCCCCGCTCAATGACCTCGCCCCCGTCAATGACGAGGATCTGGTCGGCGTTCATGACGGTCGAGAGGCGGTGGGCAATGGCAAAGGTGGTCCGGTTCGCCATCAACGTGTCCAGGGCTTGCTGGATCAGGTGCTCGGACTCCGAGTCCAGCGCCGAGGTGGCCTCATCGAGAATCAGGATTTTCGGATCACGCAGGATGGCGCGGGCAATAGCAATGCGCTGCTTCTGCCCCCCCGAGAGCCGCAGGCCGCGCTCGCCTATCTCGGTCTCATAGCCATCGCGCTGTTCCATGATGAACTCGTGGGCGTTAGCGGCCTTCGCCGCCGCCTCAACCTGGTCGTCCCGGGCGTCTGGCTTGCCGTATTTAATATTCTCCTTGATCGTTCCTGTGAACAAGAACGTCTCCTGAAGCACAATGCCGATCTGCTGGCGAAGCGCGTTTAGTTTGAGCTTGGTTAAGGGAATGCCGTCCAGCAGTATCTCGCCGGCAATCGGGTCGTAGAAGCGCGGGATCAGGTTGATGATCGTGCTCTTGCCACCGCCGCTAGGCCCAACCAGGGCGTTGACCGTGCCCGGCTCCGCGACGAAGTTGACGTTCTTGAGAACCAGTTCATCGGGTTGATATGAGAAGTAGACATCGCGGAACTCAATCCGGCCCTGAACGTTCTCGACAGGAAGCGCATCGGGAGCCTCCGCCACATCCGGGGTGGTATCGAGCACGCCGAAGATGCGGTCGAGGGCGGTGGAAGCCCGCACGATGGCGTCGTTGATCGTGGTGATGTTGAGCACGGGCCCATACATCTGCGCCACAAACGAGGAGATCACGACCACGTCACCTGCGGTCATATGCTGGCCCCACACCACACGGTACCAGCAGTAGAGCACGGCGAGCTGTGTTCCCAGATCGGAGATGAACGACGCGGTGGTGTTGAGGCCGCCACTCCACAGCCCCAGGCGGATGTTCAGGAAGAGGTTCTCGCGAGTCTCGTGGACGAACTGGCGGCTCTCACTCCGCTCGCGAACGAACGATTTGACGATACGAGCACCGGCCACTTTCTCCTGGAGGCTGCCGGTGATCTGCGAGAACTTCTCGCGCGTCTCGGCCGCAACCTCGTGGATCTTGTTGCGAAAAAAGTAGTAGTTGATGACATACAGAGGAAGCACGATGCACGTCAGCAGACCGATGCGCCAGTCTCGGATGAACAGATAGGTCGCGATGACCACCAGGCGAACGAAGTCGACGATGAGCTGGGCGAGTTGACCCGTGGAGATAGCCTGGACTGCCTCGACATCCCACAGAACTCGGCTCATAATCTGCCCGGTCTGCATCGTCTCGTAGTACCGCATCGAGAGCCGCTGCAGATGGCGATAGAGCTGCTGCCGAAGATCGAAGATGAGGCGCTGCCCGATGCTGAGCGTCAGGGCCCGGTGCCGAAGTGACAGCAGTGAGGCCCCGACCCCGAGGGCAATCCGGGCGCCGACCGTCCAGACGACCACCCCCCACGCCTCCCGAGCGTTGCCATCCTTAACGAGCCCCGGTACCCGGTCGACCGCGATGCCAAGCAGCACGGGCATGGGAAGACCAAGCAGGGCGCTAACGAAGGTCCAGAACAGCAGCTCGGACGCGCGCCATCGGTAGGGTTTGAGGTACCCGAGAAACCTACGGAAGTTGCTGCGTCCCCGCACGGGTCACCCCCCGCTCCGCCCCTCGAGAGCCATCATCGTGGGAGCGCGTCCCAACGCCCATGAGCTGTCGGACGCACCCCGCAACTATACCCTCTCTGCCTTCCACGAGCCACCCCGCAAGCGCCGTGCGGTGCTTGCGGGAGTCGTGCATGCGCCGGCATGGGATTCGGTGGCCGTGTGCGAACATACCTCCGACAGGGGCAAGGGAACTCGCGAAGCCGCCGGCGCGTCAGCGAAGAGGTCATGTCCATGCCGGTAGCCGAAGGCGGTGGGTCTGACATGGTTACGCGGAACTCCCGTATGGCGTTGGCCGTCGTTCTCCTGGCCGCGTGGGCGGCGTACCCGGCGGTGGCTGCCGAACCGCCCCAATGGATCCAGGGCGACCTTACGCGGGCCAAGTCCGAGGCGGCTCGTGCCAACCGGCCCATCCTGCTGCTGCTGTATGCGCCGGGGTCACGGGCGTGTGAGTCCGCCCAGGAACGTGTGTTCAGCCAGCCGGAGTTCGCCCGGGCCGCCGAGGGCTGGATCCTGGCCAAGCTCGACGTCTCCCGCGACAAGGGGCTCGTCGAGAAGCAGGAGCTTGAGGCCCTGCCGACCACGGCTTTCATCACCGCCGAAGGTGAGGAATTGGGCCGCATCGTCGGTGTCAGCTCCATCAAGAGCTATTTGTCTGCAATGGCCGACGGGTTGCTGATCTTCCGGCTCAAGCCCATCGACCCGCCGAAGCTCAGCACTGCCGACGCCGACGAGTACGTAGCGGCCCTCCTGCGGCTCGAGAGAGGTGGCATTGCGGCCGCTGTGCTCAAGTCACGGGTGGAATCGGGACAGCTGAGCGAAGCCGAGCTTCGGCGATCGCAGATCCTGCTCGGGTCATTGCAGTGCCTCCTGGGCGACGTCGAGGCCGGGCGCCAGACGTTGGCCGAGGTATTGGCGGGAGCGCGCGTTGTTGAGCCCGTCGAGCGGGTGCGCCAGGCGGTGGATCATCTGACGGCCTTGGGGCTGATGGAGCCCGGTGCGGTTGTGCCCGCTGAGATCGACAAACCCGCCGGGGAGCCCATCGGTGCCATCGTCGCTCGGAAAGTCACACCGGAGGAGCTTGTGCAGACCGTCGAGCAGATGGGCGCTCTGGCGCGAGGCGAAACCCCTGCTGGAATGACCGAAGCCGATCTGGGGGCGTTCTTTCTGCGGCTGGGCAATGCGCTCGAGGCCATGGCGTGTCTCGACCGCGCGCTGGCCTCGGCTTCCGACGGCGAAGCCGAGGAGACACTCATCACCCTCCGGTTGGCGGCCGCATGCATTATCGGGCCCGACCCAGGCCGAGGCGTTCGGCTAATCGACGAGCTGCTGACCAAGTACCCGGAGTCGGGTCAGCGCCCATTCGCCATGTACCTTGCAGCCATCGGGTGCTGGCGTGTGGGCGATGAGACCAAGTACCGGATTGTCGTGGACTACCTCCATGAACACTTCCCGGACACCGTCTGGGCCCGCCGTGCCGAAGGCTTGACGGCCACCCTCAAGGCACTCAAGCAGCAATACGAGGCCCCCGCGGGCACCGAGGGAGCCCCCGAGCAGCCGGAAGCAACCCCCAAGCCCTAACGAGCGAGCGTCGGGCCGGCCTCCCCGTTGACGCTCCGGGGGGGCGTGCCTAGAATGCGTTCGAGGTCGCCACCCCACGCATCGGTTCGCCTCGATCGGAGCGCCCATGATAGAGCTCGGTATCGGCGTGATCGGCTACGGCTTCATCGGCAAGGTTCATACCTATGCCTACCGCAACCTGCATTTCTACTACGATCCGGTGCCGGCCCGGGTCCGGCTGGTTGGCGTCTGCACCAGCCGGGCGGAGACCGCGGAACGTGCCCGGGCCCACGGGGGCTTCGACGTGGGTGTCACGCGGATCGAGGAACTCTTGTCTCGGGACGACGTGCACGCGGTGCACATCTGCACGCCGAACGCGCTCCATCACGATGCGGCCCTGGCCGCGATCGCGGCCGGGAAGCATGTCTACTGCGACAAGCCCCTGGCACGAACTGTGGAGGAGGCGCGCGCCATGGGGAGCGCCGCGGCAGCATCGGATCTCGCGTGCCAGGTGACGTTTCACTGTCGCTTCGTCCCGGCTCTCATGCGGGCGAAGCAACTGATTGAGCGCGGAGTCCTCGGGCGCGTATTCCACTTCCGTGCGGCTTACTTGCACGCGGGCTACACCGACCCGGCTCGCCCGATGAGCTGGCGACTCGACAAGGAGCAGTCGGGTGGGGGAGCTTTGTTCGATCTCGGGGCCCATGTCGTGGACGTGGTCCGATATCTGCTAGGTGACGTCCGGCGGGTCCATGGCAGCCTGCGCACGTTCATCGCGGAGCGCCCGGCGCCCGACGGGTCCGGCCCCCGCCCGGTTGAGGTGGATGACCTGGCACTGATGCAGGTCGAGATGAATGACGGCAGCGTGGGGCTGGTCGAGGCCTCTCGGCTGGCGACCGGATCCAACGACCAGCTTCGGATCGAGATCCACGGGCAAAAAGGCGCCCTCCAGTTCGACCTGGAGGAGCCGGGGTGGCTCCGGGTGTACCGCGCCGAGGGACCGGAGGAGCCCTACGGTGGCGAGCGCGGCTACACCAGGATCGAGTGCATGCAGCGCTACCCGAAGCCCGCGGTGTGGCCCGGACCCAAGTTCGTGCCGGGCTGGCTGCGGTTTCACGCCGCCAGTGTACATGCGTTCCTCACTCACATGGTCGAGCATAGCCCCGCGAGCCCCTCGTTCGCCGATGGCGTGGCGTGCCAGGAGGTGCTCCACGCCGTGCAGCAGTCGAGTGCCTGTGGGCGGTGGGTCGACGTCGCCCGAGAGAGCTGAGTAGCGATGGCAGTTGTTGAGCTCCACAGTCACACCTGCGAGTACTCGGGGTGCGCCATCGACTCCACGGTGGACATGCTACGAGCGGCCCGCACGGCCGGGCTCGATGCCATCGTCATCACCGACCACGACCATCTGTACCCGGAGCGAGAACTCGTTCGCCGCGTGGACGAAGCCCAGGTGGACGGACTGGTCGCCCTGGCGGCCCAGGAGGTCTCGACGTGGGATAGATCCGGCTGGCGCGGCGACTTCCTCGTGTTCGGGGCGCCGCAGGCCAAGGGCCGGATGACGCCCGAGGAGCTCATCGAATGGGCCCACGCACACGGCGCCGTCGTGGTGGCGGCGCACCCCTATCGCAACGGCCCTCGCATTGGTGACCAGCTCTATCACCTCGACGTGGACGGCGTGGAGGTGATCAACGGCTCGGATCCTCCTGAAGCCGTAGAGCCGGCGCGTGCGGTCGCCGAGGAGCGCGGCCTGGCACGAACGGGGGGGAGCGATGCCCATCGCGCCGAGCAGGTCGGACGGTGTGTCACGGTGTTCGATGGCCAGGTCCGGTCCATCGCGGACATCGTTTCCGGGATCCGGGCACGCCGTTGTTCTCCTCGCCAGGGCGCCCATGTGGTGCCCGGTCCCGTGACTCGCGACCTGATGAGAGGACTGAGGTGACCGCCATGACCGACCTGGCGATTGTCGGTGCGGGCCCGGCGGGGCTGTCGGCGTCCATTTACGCCGCGCGGGCTGGCCTGTCGGTAAGACTATATGAGAAGGCGCTCCCCGGCGGCCAGATGAACAACACCGAGTCGGTTGAAAACTATCTGGGGTTTCCGGGAGTGCTCTCGGGCCCCGGCCTGATCGAGCAGATGGTGCAGCATGTCCGCCGGTTCGGCGTCGAAGCCCGCACCGCGGACATCTGTGAGGTGCGCCAGGACGGCGAGGCGTTCGAGCTCGTGGGCGTCAAGGATGATCCCCGGGCGCGATCGGTGCTCATCGCAACGGGCAGCCATCCGCGATTGCTCGGCATCCCTGGCGAGCAGGAGTTTACAGGGCGAGGCGTGTCCTACTGCGCCACCTGTGATGGGTTCTTCTTCCAGAACCGCAAGGTCGTCGTGATCGGCGGTGGTGACGCGGCCTGCGAGGAGTCCCTGTACTTGGCTCGGATCTGCGACCGGGTGACCATCGTGCATCGGCGCGACCAGCTTCGTGCCGTCGACATCCTCCAGCGGCGCTGCTTCGAGAATCCGAAGATCGAGTTCATCTGGGACACGGTGCCGGTGGAGTTCTCTGGAGACACCGCGGTGCGTTCCGTACGGCTGCGCAACGTCAAGACAGGCGCCGAGTCCGACTTACCCTGCGACGGCGTGTTTGTGTACATCGGCAACATACCAAACTCGGGTATCGTGCGCGACCTGGTGGCGCTCGACGAGGGCGGCTACATCATGGTGGACCTCGAGCTGAGCACGTCGATTCGTGGGATCGTTGCCGCGGGCGACGTGCGCCACAAGAGCTACCGGCAGATCGCAGCGGCCGTGGGCGATGGATGCGTCGCGGCTCTCACGGCGGCTCGCTGGGTCCTGGGGGGCATCTAGAGTGCCGCAGCCGACGCAACGCTCCGTGTATGACAGCGTGTCGCCGCTCGAGTTCCGCTATTACGGCGTGGATCCGGATCTCATTGCGCTCCTGTCGCCCTACGTGACCGAGCGCGCGCGGCTGGCGTACGAGCTCAAGGTCGAGGTCGCCGCGGCCCGCGTCCTGGCCCGGCGCGGCATATGCCCGCCGGAGGCCGCGAGAGAGATCGAGGTGGCTGCGGCCCGGGTTACGGCCGAAGAGGTCGCGGCTGAAGAGGCACGCATCCACCACAACATCCGAGCGATGGTGAATTGCCTGCAGGCCAAGGTGAGCGATGCGGCCCGCCCCTTCGTCCATTTCACATTGACCTCGTTTGACGTCATCGACACGGCCATCGCGGCGCGGATGAAGGACTGCACCCAGCGAGCCGTGGTCCCCAAGTTGCTCGATCTCGAGGCCACGCTCATCACGCTGGCACGAAGGGAGCGGGACCGGCCCCAGATCGGCCGCACGCATGGGCAGCACGCCGTGCCGATCACCTTCGGGTTCGCGCTGGCCGAGTACGTGAGCCGCCTGGGCGAGCGGATCGAGGCGATCCAGGGGGCTGCGGCGAACCTCCGGGGCAAGATCTCCGGTGCGGTGGGCGCCTACAACGCGTCGAGCCTTCTGATTGACGATCCCGCGGCGTTCGAGGAGGAGGTCCTGGCGGAGTTGGGGCTGAGGCCCGCCTGGCACTCGACCCAGATCGTCGCGCCAGAACACGTCACCGACTACATGCATACGCTGACCTCGTGCTTCTCCGTCCTGGCTGCCCTGGCGGATGACATGCGCCACCTGCAGCGGACCGAGATCTCTGAGGTGGGTGAAGCTTTCGAGGCCAGCCAGGTCGGATCGTCAACCATGCCTCACAAGCGCAACCCGTGGAACTTCGAGAACGTCAAGTCGCTCTACAAGGCGTTCATGCCTCGCATGGTCTCGGTGTACCTCGACCAACTCTCGGAGCACCAGCGTGACCTGACCAACTCGGCAACGAATCGCTTCCTGCCCGAGACGATCGTGGGTCTGATGAATGCGTCCGAGCGGTTGCGGCGCATCATGTCTCGGCTCGTGGTCGACGGCGAGCAGATGCGGGCCAACCTGGAGCTCACGGCAGGCATGTGCTTGGCGGAGCCCCTGTACATCCTGCTGGCCGCCCAGGGACATCCCGATGCCCATGAGGCCGTCCGGCGGCTCACGCTGGAGGCCGAGCGCACGGGCCGCCGGCTCTGGGACGTGGCGGCAGAGAGCGACATCGGGCCCTACCTCGATCGGATGACACCGGCTCAGAGGGCGGTTCTTCAGGACCCGGCGCTCTACCAGGGCATCGCGGCGCTTCGCGTGGACGCGATCTGTGACCATTACGCCGAACGGCTCGGATTGGCTGGCCGCTGACGCGGCCGGTCCTCGGGAGCCTCTATGGGCGATACCCTGCGAGTCGGCATCGATGTGGGCGGCACGTTCACCCACGCCGTGGCCATCGATGCCATGACCCAGAGCCTTCGGGCATCGGTGCGCGTTCCCACGACGCACCGGGCGACTCGGGGTGTGGCCGAGGGTGTCTGCGAGGCGCTCCGGGCGCTGCTGGCCCGGCTCGGCCAGTCCCCGGAGTCTGTAGCCCTGATTGCCCACAGTACCACCCAGGCGACCAATGCGCTTCTCGAGGGTGACGTCGCTCCTGTGGGCGTCCTCGCCGTGTCAGTCGGCCGATCGGGCATGTCGAGGGTGACCTCCGCGCGGGCGGAGAGGGAGACCGATGTAGGCGACACCCCCATCGGGGAGGGGGGCCACCGGTCGGTGCCGGTCCGGCATGTGCATGTCGAGTGCACCAGTGAGGAGCTCTCTGACGCGGTGGGGGCGGCCATTGGGACCCTCAAAGCCGAGGGATGCGAGGTCATCGTGGCCGCCGAAGCGTTCTCGATCGAGGATCCCTCCAACGAGAGACGAGTTGCCGAGCTGGCGATCCAGGCGGGTCTGCCGGCCACGGCCACGTCAGACATCTCGCTCCTGCACGGGCTGCGCCAACGGACCCGCACGGCTGTCGTGAACGCCAGCATCTTGCCCAAGATGTCCGAGGCCGCACGGTGCACCGAGGACGCCGCCCGGGCCCTGGGATTCCAGGCTCCCCTGCTGATCGTCCGCAGTGACGGCGGAACCATGTCGGCAGAGGAGGCCACGCGCCGGCCGCTGCTGACGGTGCTCTCGGGACCGGCCGCAGGCGTCGCGGCGGCGCTGATGTACGTCGGCGTGGCCGATGGCGTGTTTGTCGAGGTGGGAGGCACCAGCACGGATCTGTCTGCCATCGTGGACGGTCGACCGACGGTCCGCGCGGCCATGACAGGGGGACATCGGCTCCACCTGAGGACCCTGGCGGTACGCACGCTCGGGGTGGCCGGGGGTTCCTTGCCGCTCCTGGGCACCGATGGCCTCGCTGCGGTGGGGCCTCGGAGCGCCCATATCGCGGGCTTGCCCTACTACGGCTACGGGTTGCCCGCCCCGCCGCTCAAGGCGGTCCTCATGGCACCCATCGCCGGCGACCCCGGTGAGTACGTGGCTCTCGAGGACGAAGCCGGTCGGCGGTGGGCTTTCACACTGACCTGCGCCGCGAGAACACTGCGAGGCGAGGTCCCAGAGGACGGGGCCGCCGCCGCCGGGCGTCTGGTCGGGTTGGGCGCCCGCGAGATGTGCCAGGCCATGCTGGAACGCGCCATCGAGCCACTATCCGCAGCCGTGCTCGAACTGGCCTCGGAACATGGGCTCGACGGTCCCCGGCTCACACTGGTGGGAGGCGGGGGTGGAGCGGAGGCCATTGTGCCTCACCTGGCGGAACGAATCGCGGTGCCCTGGAGCATCTGTCCGGATGCGCCGGTGGTTTCCGCCATCGGCGCGGCGCTCGCCATGATGCACGAGACGATCGAAAGGAGCGTGGCGAATCCCTCCCCCGCGGACATCGCGGCGATACGCCAGGAGGTCCGGCAGAGCCTGCTCCGCCATGGGGCCAGCGATGACAGCGTCGAAGTGCGGGTCGAGTTCGAGGCGGCTGCCGGCGTCCTGCGCGCCACTGCCACGGGAGCGGCGGCGCTCTCCGCCGGCCCGGCCCGGGCCGGGCTGGCTGACGACGCCCTGGCCGAACGGGCGAGGGCCGTTCTGCGCCGCTACGGTGCCGATGAGGTCACGCGAGTGGGCCGCAGTGAGTTTCTCTCCGTATACCAGGGGGAGGTGCGAACGCGCCGGGCTCTGGGGCTGCTGCGCCGGACCACACACCCTACGTGTGTCGTGGACTCCACGGGCGCAGTTCGACTGCAGCGCCCCGACGGTGTCTGCATCACCACAACGGCTCAGGAGGCCGCTCGCGCCCTGGCGTCAGAGGCACGGTATGGCGATGCAGGTCTCGCGCTACCCCCGGCACGGGTCATCTCGGCCGCGCGCATCGTCGACGTGTCCGGCCTGGCCACTCTCGAACAGGCTTCGGCGCTCCTGGAGGCCGAGCTCGCGGGCGTCGCCGCCGAATCGCCCGTGCTGATTGTGGTGGGATAGGCCTTTCGGGGATTGGGTCTGCATGGAATGATGATCCTTGTGGCCTGAGCATCCCGGTCGACAACTGGGGTCAGACCACTGAGAGGGTGCTCGCCGTCTATGGTGTTTCTCCCGACAGCCGCATTTGGCAACTCACGGTTTCTGATGACCGTCGGACGCTCCGGCGAGGTCATGGGGCTGTTCTACCCGCACATCGATCACGCGCAGAATGTGCGCGAGTGCCTCTTTGGCGTCTACTTCGCCGATTCCCCCGAGGGACGCTTCGCCTGGTCGTGGGACGACATGTGGCGGATCGAACAGGGGTTCTCGAACAATGGCGACACGGAGTTCGCCTCCAGCATACTCCGCACGGTGCTATCGAACCCGCGGACTGGCCTCGTCGTCGAGCTCGTGGACCTCGTGCCCGCGGACGCCCCTGCCTGGGTGCGCCAGGTGTCAGTCTCGGGCGGACACGGCCGACTCAAGGTGTGTCAGTACTTTCAGCTAAACTTGGGCGACGTGGCCCGAGGCAACGCCGTCCACGTATACCCTGACGAGCGCCAGTGCATCCAGCGCTACCGGGAGACAACGTTCTGCATCACGGCGGACCGCGGGTTCGAGCACCAATGCGGGAAGCTAGCCGGAGACCTGAGCAGCCGTACCAAGTGGGACATGACGCACGGCCACCTCTCGGGCCAGGAGATGGACATTGGCCAGGTCGACCTGGCCATCGCATTCCCCCTGGACTTTGGCGACCCGCGCTCGCCTGAGGGACGCAAGCTTTCGTCCCATACCGAGCGGATCACCATGGTTGTCGCGGCCGGCGGCAATGAGCCTGAGGCCCGCGACCGAGCCCGACAGGTGTTGTCCACATCGTTCCCGGAGCTGTGCGAGGGCGTCGCCCATGGCGCGCGGTCCTGGCTCGTCCGGGGGCCCCAGACCCGCGATGCAGAGCTGCGCACGCCGCTTCAGCGTTCCCTCCTGGTTCTGCGCGACTTGGTGGATGAGGGCACGGGCGCCATGTTGGCGGCTCCTGAGTTCGACCCCATGTACGAGCTCTCGGGGGGCTATGGCTACTGCTGGCCGCGCGATGCCGCCGAGGGCGCTCTCGCGCTGGCCGAGGCCGGGTATGTCGACACGGCCGAGCGTGTCCTGCGTTGGTGCGCGGGTACGCAGCTCGAGACCGGGCACTGGTACCAGCGTTACTGGACGACGGGACTGCCCGCCTCGGCTTGGTGTGTCTATCCCGACTTCTACCAGCTCGATCAGACGGCCGCCACCGTCGACGCCATGTGCCGACTCGCCCCCATGCTCCCGGAGGGTGCCGAGCGGGATCAGTACGTGGCAGCGGTGCGCCCCGCGGTCGAGCGCGGGATCGCCGCCATCGACCGCGCGGTCGCGGATGATGGCCTCCACGAGCGCGCCGCCGACCTGTGGGAGCGTTTCCGAGGCGTGTTCTCCTACACCAGCGCCGCGGTGTACCGCGCATGGCTGTCCGCCAAGGAGACCTACGGACTGCCGGCTTCGAAAGCCGCACGGGTCAAGCGAGCGGTGCTCGAGCGGTTCTGGCTCGAGGACGAACGGCGGTTCGCCCGCGGGCTTGACTATGATGGGAACATCGACCGGCAACATGATTCGTCGGTACTCGGCCTGATCGAGCCATTTGGCCTTCTGGACCTGCGCGATGAGACCGAGTTCGCCATGGCCGTGGGCACCCTCGAAGCCGTCGAGCGGTGTCTATCGCTCACCATCCGGGGCCGGCGGTGCATCCTGCGCCACGAACACGATCCGTACATGGGTGGCGCGGCGGGCTGTGTCAACACGCTGTGGACGGCCCGGGTCCACCTCGCGGTGGCCGAAGCTTGGCTCGACCGTGGTCGGTCGGACCGAGCTCTCGACCATGTCGGGATGGCCCGTCAGCACCTGAGCACAGCCGTGGCCTGCGCCAATCCCACGGGCCAGCTCCCCGAGCTCATCGTGCACATGGATTCGTTCACCTACTGGGCGGCGCCCCACGCGTGGGCTTCGGGGCTCTTCGTGGTCACTGTCATGAAGCTCGAACGGTTGCGCGGACTTCTGTCGGCCTAGCGCCCGGATGGCGGCGCCTCCGAACTCGAACGCTCCATGCGGATCAGATCGCGCAGCCGGGCGGCGGCCATGTAGTCCTCGCACTCCACGGCCGCCTGCAGCTCGGCCTCGAGCCGCGCCAGACGGGTCGGTGGTCTGCTCCGGCGGATCTCGTCGGCCAGGTCCTGCAGCGCTTCGATCTCGTCGGCGCCCATCGGTTCCGACTGCCCGAGCTGTGATACGCCCAGGGCCTGGATGGCCGCGATGCCCTGCTCCACAGCGGAGAGGGCCTGCGCATAGCGACCACACCGCAGAGCCATTCCCGCCCGGGCCCGCGCCTGCATCATCAACACATACGGCCGGTAGGGCTCCATTGACTCACGGTCATAGGCGGCCTCGGCGTGGTCACGGACGAAGTCGAACACCGCCAGGTTCCGCGCGGTGTCGCGCTCCATCCTCTCGAAGTCCCCAATGCAGAAGCAGCAGAGGTACCGGTGGTAGTACAGCAACGCCTCGTGGCGCAGGTCCAAGCACTCATCCGGAGTGAGACGGTATGTGGCTCCGGGTCCCGCCGTCCGTAGGGCCTCCTGATGGTATTCGAACAACGACTCGACACCCCCGGGGCGCTGTCCGTCGGGCCGTCCGTCGGCCTCCATCTGAAGGATTCCCAGCTCCAGACGCATTTGGATCTTCTGACGCCCGTCGTGTCCCACGAAGCAGCGAGCCGACAGCTCCCCGGGCTCGAACTTCCACTCCTCCAGCAGGCGTCCGAGGTCCCAGTCCGGGCGCGGATGCGCCACCGGAGGTCCGGTGTCCCCCCGGGCAACCTCGCTGTGCGCCAAGTCCTCGTCCTGCGGAGTGTCCTCCACCATTCCACCCCCTGCCCGATGATATAGCGGGGATGCCCGCCCACGTTGCGCGGCATAGTAGGGTTCCCCACACCGGCCTCTGCCCCTTCCCATGCCTCGGCCGAGCGAGGACTGGGGCAATGACCGGCGAAGAAGGAAAGCCACCGCCTGTTGGCGGGTGGGGCGGTGCTCCGGGGGTACCCAAGTGCAGCGATCTGGTCGAGTTGTGATCTTCATGTGGCTCCGGGCGGCGACCCGGAGGTGATGCCTCTCCTGGCCGGGCTGGTGGGCGCCATCGCGCTCCAGTTCTGCTGGTACCGAGCTCGCCACGAACTGCGACGTGCCGGGGATGCGCTCTCGAGGGGACCCGAGCAGCGGGATGCCGCCATTGTGGCGCTGCAACGTAGCCTCCGTCGGGTTTCAGTGTTTGGAGGGCTGTTCCGGACCCCGAAGTGCATCACGCTCGTCGAGCTTCTGCTTCGCGCGCGACGCCCTGCCGAAGCGGAACACATTCTGAGACAACTACTCACCACCGACTCCGATCCGCGCACGATTGCCGTGTGCCGGCTCGAGCTGTCTCGCGCGCTGGACGCCCAGTGGCAGTTCGTGGAGGCGGACGCCGAGGCGGTCTCGGCTCTCGAGTTGATGGAAAGACTCAACTTCCCTCCGGTGCGCGTGATCCTGGAGCGGGCGGAGCTGCACCACAGGCGCGGGGATCCCAAAACGGCGGCACTCAGCCTGCGGCGGGCCCTCATCCGCACCGATCTCACGCAGGACGAGCGCGACCTGGTGGGCCTACACTACATGCGGGCATGCATCGCCGACCGTCGGCCGTCCGAAGCATTCAGCTATGCGAAAGGAGCTTCCGCACAGACGCTCAGGGGGCCGCATGGTCCGGCCATCGCTGAGTGTCTGGCCCATCTCTGCGTGCAGTTCGGGGACGAGGAGCGTCTGATGGAGCTCTCCGCGTACCTCGACAGTGCCGACGATGCATGTGCCGCGCTCAAGGCCCAGATCCTGTCGGCGCGAGGCGAGCACGAGGCTGCTCTGAGGCAGTTGACCGGGGCCGTCGGAGGGGAGAGAGCCACAGGGACCAGGGCGGTAGCGGCGGCAGTTGTCTTGACCCGTCTGGGACGTCTCGACCAGGCCCTCGAACTGGCACGCGGGCAGCTCGTGCACGGGACGCGACCTGGCTCGGCGGAGGAGCGGACGCACGACGCGATCTGGTCGAGCGTGTGCGGGCAACTGCACACCATGCTCGAGCGATGGGATGAGGCGCTCCATTACCTGTCGCGAGCCGTGGAGACCCCCAGGGCGAATCCGTTCTGTGTTGCCTCGGCCCGAGCCCTTCGGGCGGGTGTGCTTGGCCGCCTGGGACGGGCCGACGAGGCGGGCGGCGAGTATGCCGAGGCGAAGCGCGCCGTCCTCGACCTAGCCGGGGATCCGGCGTGCGTGGGCGAAGCCGCCATCCTCATGGGGCGCGCCGCACTGCTGCGCCATGACCCCGCCGAGGCCGCGGCGTGCCTCGAACTCGCCATGAGTCAGCCCATCGAACACACGCAGATGCCCTGCGCGCTGTACCATATGGGCCTGGCCCGACAAGCCTTGGGGGAGATCGAGTCGGCGGCCCGGACCTTCGAGTCGGTCACCGCCCTGGCCTATGCCGACTACTACACGTCGCTGGCCCGGCACCAGCTCGAACAGACAGGGCGAGCGGGCTAGCCTCCGGCTTCGTGGGGCCGGAGCACCGGGAGATCCGACAACTCCTTGGGCGGCACGAGGCGGCGAGCTCTGTCGAAGGGGAAAAACACCCGAGTCGCCTTCGCCCGGACCTCCCCCAGCGGGACCGGACCAAAGTCGCGGGAATCCCGGCTGAAGTTGCGATTGTCACCCATCACGAACACGGCCCGGTCGGGAACCAGCACGGGGAAGGGCCATGTGTCCAGTTGCATGGGCTCCTTGAGATAGCTCTCTCTGACGAGCACACCGTTGATGAAAAGCTGCCCCATGGACACCACCACGACATCGCCGGGGAGGCCGATCACCCGCTTGATCTCGATGGCGTCCTCACCGGCAGGCAGCACAATCACGATGTCGCCACGCCGTGGGGGAGCTTTCCGGTACGCCAGGCGGTTGGCCCACAGACGATCGTTCTCCTGCAGCCCTGGGCTCATGGACTCGCCGACAACGATCACGGAATCGTAGGTTGTGTAGCGCAGCAAGATGACCGACAGCAGGAATCCCAGCGTCAGGAGCAGGCCGAGCCGCCGCACCCAGTGGCGCTGGACAGGTCTGTGGTCTGCCGCCATCGGCTACTCCTCGCCGGCCGGGCAACATAGCGGAAACTGCCCCCCGCCGTAGCATCCGGCGAGGGGCAGCATGTGTTCGAAAGACCATTGGGGGTCTGTAGGGGCCAGAGACATCGTGACGACCCTCGTCGGGGCTCAGTGCAGCGACCTAGACGCCGAGAAGCTCCTTGGCCTTGTCCACCGCGGAGGCCGCGTCCGGCGCATACCCGTCTGCCCCGATCTCGTCGCAGTAGTTCTGGGTCACCGGCGCCCCGCCGATCATGACTTTGGCTTTGCCGCGGAGGCCGGCCTCCGCCAGCGCCTCCACTGTGTCCTTCATCCCCGGCATCGTCGTCGTCAGCAGCGCCGACATGGCGACCAACTGGACACCATCGTTGGACACCGAGGCCACGAACTGATCCGGCGACACGTCCACACCCAGGTCGAGCACCTCGAAACCGGCGCCCTCGAGCATCATGGCCACCAAGTTCTTCCCGATGTCGTGGAGGTCACCCTTGACGGTCCCGATGGCTACCTTGGCAACAGGCTTCACGTCCTGCTCCGCGAGGAGCGGCTTCACGAGAGCCATGGCGGTCTTCATGGCGCGGGCTGCGATCAGCACCTCAGGAACATAGAACTCGTTGTTCTTGAACTTCTCGCCCACAACGTTCATACCAGCGATCAGTCCGCTGTTGACGATGTCTGCCGCACCGACACCCTCGTCAATGGCGGCCTTGGTAAGCGCCTCCGCGGTCTTCGCGTCCCCGCGGATCACCGCGTCGGCCAGGCCCTGCAAGTCTGCCATGCCCGTTCCTCCAGACTGCAATCGAGAGTCCGTCTGCCCGGCCCACGCGGCCAGGCCACCACGCCCAGAGCTCCCGGTCCCCTAACCAGGCGCCACGCCACGCGCGGCCCAGGGAAGGAGACCTAAACCCAAGGCGGGTGCATACTACACTCGCCCAAACGGGAGTGTCAAACCCGTATTCCCGCGCTGGGATCTACGCGGCCAGTAGGCGATCACGAGCCCCCGATCAGTGGTTCGGTGTCGAGGGCCCTTGAGCTCGCGAACTCCGCTGCGCGTACGCCAGCGCCACGCCCTGCAGGAACCGGTAATACAGGGTCGGCGAGACCATCTGCTCGGGCGTCACCAAGATCCCCATTCGCTGCATCAGTGGCCACGCGGTGTCCACGGCCATGCGGGTGACCACCTGGTACGGGAGCCGGCTCGCGCGCTCCACCAGATTGCCGATGAACTCGTACTCCTGCTGGCTGACTTCCCCCACATTCTCTTCGATGGCCGTGCACCACTCGGGCGGCAGCCCGATCGCCGACAGGTCTGTGGTGAGCAGGGCCGGCGCCTGAGGTGACGTCGCTCGGACCACGATCGTGCCCGCAGCGAGGTCGCCCAGGCGTTTTCGACGGGCCGTCACGAGTAAGCAGATGAAGGTCAGCGAATAGGCCCCAGCCGTCGCCTCGAAAAAACGGATGAGGTTCCGCAACGCCGAATCCAGGAGGCGGACCGGCTGGCCATTATCCCGAACCACCCGGATCCCAACCACGCGCTTGCCCGGTGTCTGGCCGTTGAGCCGCATCTCGCACACGATGTAGTACGCCAGAAACACCCCGAACCCCAGCGCGATCGCCAACGCCAGCCCGAGCCCGCCCAACGACGCCAGCGCGCCGCTTCCGCCCGAATGCGCCACCAGCGCGGCCATGCCCCATAGAAGAAGACCAGCCAGCACCATCAGGGCTGCGAGGCACATGGTATCGAGCAGAGCCGCCGCAAACCGCGACCCCAGGCCGGCCAGCTCCATGACCACCTCGACCTGCTCGGGGCTCTCGATCACCATCTGGTCTTCCGGAGCGATGTGGGCCATGGCCTGTCCTAGTCGCCGAGAGACGAGGGCGAGAGCCGCGACTCCAGGGAGGCCATCTTCCGTTCGAGCGACGCCTGACGAATGGCAGTCACCACATCGGAACGGGTGCGCTCCAGTACCGACCGTACCGTGTCGAGCCGCCGCCGAAGCCCCAGGGCCACCGCATCGGGGTAGTCGAAGCTCATCAGGACATGGTAGATGTCCTCGGCCCGCTCGAGCTTGCGTTCGGCCTCCGACAGTCGTTCCAGACGGATCTCATCAACAATGTGCCGGCGGATCTCCATGACCGCCTCGGCCACACCATTGAGGTAGGCAGCCTCCGGCACCCGCAGCTCGACGGGTGAGGGAAGCGGCGCCTCGGCCTCCAGACACGAAGTGACTGCTGCCTCGACATACTCCTTGATCGCGTCCTGCACGAAGCCCGCCCCGTACAGGATGGGCTCGCCGGCGAGCCGCCCGAGGAGAACGCGCACCGCCTCGGCCGTGCGCGCCAAAGCCTCCGCGGCCATGGCACCGTCGCCGCGGTGAGTCGCCCGTATCGCCGCAGCCGAGTCGCGCACGATCTGTCGCGACTCGGTGTATGCAAACTCCCGAGTTGTGTCGATCACATCCATTCGCGCGCGGATCGACTCAGCGATATCCCCAAAATCGTCGTGGATCGCCATGCACCTCCATCAGGCGGGCTCCTCATCAGGGCGCTCCGGCCGAGACCGGTCGGCGGGGGGGCTCACATCGAACACCGCATAGGCGACGGCATAGTCCCGTGAGTGTGATATGGTCAGCGTAATGGTGCCATCGCCCACGGCCTCCCGGGCCCGGCCGGACAACTCAACCACCGGCCTCCCGAGCGGGTCGTGAGACACGACCACATCATGCCACGCACACGATCTCCCCAGAGCCTTGGCGACCGCTTCCTTCGCCGCGAAACGACCGGCGAAGTGTGAGTACTGGGATGCCGGCTTCGAGCGGCAGTACGCCACTTCCGCCGGGGTGAACAGCCGCCGCAGGAGTCTGGGCCGCCGTGTCAGCGCTTCCTCAACCCGCCCGACCTCGATGATATCCACTCCGACGCCCCTGATCATGAACCGCGGGCCGCGTGGCCCCACACCTCCACACTGGGTGTCTCGATCGCATAGGAGACTCGAACGGGCCGCCAGGCGGTAGGGCGTCCGCTTCCCGGGCTAGTCGTCATACACCGTAACGCGCCTCGAGACGACACTCAGGCCCTGCGACGTGATCTGGTACGGGCGAATATCGGTGCTGTGTGCCGTGCCCCGGCTCTTGAGAATCGCCAGGCCCGAGCGCACCACTCCCTGCGACTCCACAAACCGCAGACTGATGATGGCGTCCACCAGGCCCGACTGAGGGGTGCTGGCCACGGTGCCCGCCTCGTCTCCGCTCCGGCTGCCCCAGATGAGGATCGAGGTGACCCCACGACGCCGCAACTCGTCGAGCACGAGGCGGATGAGCGACAGGGCACGCCCCGGGTCCCCTAGGCCCCCCGAGAGATCGTCCAGACTGTCGATCACCACGCGCGTGTAGTGCTTGCGGTCGATCCACTGCAGCAATCGATATACCAAAGCATAGGGGTTCAGCGGGAGCGGCGCCTGGTAGACCAAATCCACCGAGCCCCCCCCCCGAGTTCCAAGAGGCATCGATAAGCTCTCGGCCGTCGCCCGAAGCATCGAAGGCCTCTCTCGCAAGCTCAGGAACAGACACGACTCGCCCTTCGATGCGGCGAAGCAGACCGACTGCAGACCGAAGATGGTCTTGCCCGAGCCGGCCGGGCCAACGAGCAACAGCGACCAGGCGCGGATGAGTCCCCCGTGGAGCATCTCATCCAACCCCGGTATCCCGGAGTCAATCCGCTCGATGTGGGCCTTCGCCGCGTCATCGTCGGTCGAAAGCGCCACCGACGGAAACACCGTGATGCCTCCGCGGCCTATCAGGAAGCTGTGCTTGCCCGGGATGAAGTCCTGTCCCCGCGCCTTCACAACCTCCACATAACGGGCCCGCTGCGTCGATGCCTCCACCTCGTAGGTCAGGCGAAGCGCCGTGTCCGACGCATACTCCTCGAACGAAACCTCGTCGCCCGAGCGCGACTTGACCTCCTTGGTGAACATGGCCGTGAACCCGCCCCGCTTGAGCATGTTCACCAACGAGTTGAAGATCTCACGCTGCTCCGCCGGGTCCTGGGTCAGCCGCTGGAAATGCGAGATCGAATCCACCATCACCCGTTCGGCGCCGATCTCGCGAGCCATCTGCGTGATCAGACCACTGGGCCCCGCCGTCTCCTGACGGAACACCGCCGGCGACGTCGAGATGATCTTCAGCTTGTTCTCATTGGCGAGTGCCTGAAGATCCCAACCCAGCATGCCCGCATCACGGTACATCTGGCTGGGAAACTCCTCGAACGTGACGATCAGGCCGGGCTCATTGTGCTGGGTGATCCCCGCATAGATGAACTGCATACCCAGCGTAGTCTTGCCGGCCCCGGGCGTCCCCTCCACCAGGATGGCATTGCCCGGCACGACGCCGCCGTGGAGGATCGCGTCGAGTCCCGCTACCCCGAGCTTCGCTCTCGCCATCTACACTACGCCCTTCGCCGCCAAAGCCGACTCGAGGCGCCTCCGCTCCGCTTTGGTCTGGTAGCGTGACGAGTAGTCCCCCTCCACCACTCGGCGCACCTCGGGGTCCTGAGTGTAACGGTACAACGCCCCGGGCCCCTGCCCATGCTGCATCAGGAGC
The DNA here is from genome assembly GCA_029547025.1 of Armatimonadota bacterium. Classification (GTDB taxonomy): domain Bacteria; phylum Armatimonadota; class Zipacnadia; order UBA1398; family JAKPQA01; genus JAKPQA01. The sequence goes on along the minus strand of JAKPQA010000068.1, from coordinate 1,764 downwards.
CCAGCAGCCACCAGCTCGGGCATGAACGACTCGATCACCTCGGGCGAATACCCGAGGCGCCGCGAGATGCCGCAGGCGTCATCGAGCGTCTCCGGGTTCTCGTGAAAGAACATCACGAGCTCCAACTTCACCAGGTTGTCGATGGCTTGCCCAACCTGACGGGAGCAATCATGACCCGCCATGATCATCTCCCCAGCCCCTGCGCACGAGTGCGCGGGCCCAGGCACGAGCCACGCTGTACCATCCCGGCTATTCGGAGGCGATGCAGGGAATCCCTTGCCCGTCGGCGCCCTAGCGATAGCCCAGGCGCGACAACTCGGAGCACATGCGGGCCACCGTGCGAATGTACCGCTGTGTCTCGGCGTAGGGCGGCACGCCATTGTACTCCTCGACGGCTCCGGGACCCGCATTGTACGCCGCCAGAGCGTGCTCGAGGCACCGCTGGCCGGCGCGGGGGTAGAAGCGCTGCATCTGACGAGCCAGATAGAGCGTCCCGCCATAGATGCTCTGGTTGATGTCATACGGTGAGCTCAGGCCCATGCCGGCGGCGGTACCGGGCATGAGCTGGCAAAGCCCCAGCGCGCCCGCCGGCGACTTGGCCCGAGGGTTAAACCGCGACTCCGCGTAGATCACGCTGGCCATGACGGGGCGGGGCACCCCGAAACGAGCACAGTAGGCGAACAGGCACTGAGCGATCAGGCTCGCCTCTTGTTCGCTCAGCCTCGGGTTCAGGTGCCGCGCCAGGTTGACATACGATCGGAACTGAGCCCACTCGTCCGTGGAGGCGGCGTAGTACCCCCCACTTCCTGCACCCGCCGCATGGGCCGTCGCTTCCGCGGCGCCCGGCGTGAGGCCGGGCTGATGGAACGTGCGCGCCGCGGCTTCCCCGCCCCGGGGCGCGGCACTCTGCGCGATCACCTGGCCCGGCTGAAGTGGGTCCCACGCGCCCGCGGCCGAGGCGGGCCCCGGCGCGCCGCCGCCGCCATCCGCCAACGCCTGCGGCACGGCGGCGAGGAGGGCCTCCGGTGCCCACGCAATCACCATGGGTGTCGCGTCAGACGCCATAGCGGCCGGCACCCGAACCAGAAGCCGCACAAACTCTCCGGTCTCCAGGCTCGGGGCGGAAGCGACCGGGAACCACGCCGAACGGCCGTCAAACTCCACGTACAGCCGCGCCATCTGCCCCGTTCCGCCCTGGACACCGCGAAGGATGGCGATGACCCGAACATACCGGTCGGCGTTAGCCATGGGTGTGCGGAGCGCCACATCGAGCGTCAGAGCGGGATCGACTCCGTACTGCAGTTCGTAGCTGCGTAGGGTCTCCGCCGCCTGAACCAGCGTGTCATCGTAGGCGGAGGCCAAGGCGGGGAACCACGCGAGAAGCGCCGCAGCGAGCAGACCGACACGGAAGACACGGCACGGCACCGCAGGACTCACGGCAACCTCCAAGAACCCGCGGAAACTCCATACCTCCACACGCCGCCTTCGGCGCCCGCGAGTCCAGCCAGAAGCCGATGGGGTGAACCGAGGTAGCCCCAAGGGGAGTCGAACCCCTGTTTCTGGGATGAGAACCCAGCGTCCTAGGCCACTGAACGATGGGGCCACCAGCCACACGACCGCTGCGGAGCAGCGGGTCCGTCGGAACCCGGACCGGCAGAGATTATACGCACTCGGACCTCTGTTGTCAAACGCGGTCGAGGCCTCGCCGGTTCTGCTCGCGGCGCGGCCCACACCCTCGCGCGGGACCAGTGCCGACGTTGAAGC
>JAKPQA010000062.1 GCA_029547025.1 Armatimonadota bacterium | reverse complement strand
GCAGGAACTCCGTCCAGGAGAAGATGAAGCAGAGGATCGCCGTGGTGGCGAGACCGCCTTTCATCAGCGGCAACACCACATGGAGAAATGTTTCGCCCCGCGAGGCGCCATCCAGCCGCTGAAGCGCCACAGCCGGATGCCGGTTCAAGGGCTGGCGCTGGCGCGGCGCAACGCCGCCACCCGTGTCTGCAGGCTGGCCTCGCTCAACAGGCCGACGTGGCTGTCCACCTGCCGGCCTTGCGCGTCCAGGAACAGCGTGGTGGGCAGACCGGGGGAGTGCACCGCCTCGCCCAGGCGCGAGCCGGCATCCAGCCAGACCTCGTCGAGCGCCAGGCCGGAGCGGGCCAGCCAGGCGCGGACCTTTTCAGGCGATTCGCCCTGGTTCACGAACAGGAAGCCGATGTCCGGATGGCGCCGCTGGGCCGCGGCCAGCGCGGGCATCTCCACGCGGCAGGCGCCGCACCAGGTGGCCCACAGGTTGACGACGACCGGCCGGCCGCGGGCGGCCTGCGCCAGCGTGGCCGGCTGCGCATCGCCCAGCCGCGCCAGTTCGACGGCCGGGTAGCCAGTGGGGCGGTCCTGTTGCAGCGCGAGCACGCCCAGGCCCCAGACCAGCAGCCCGGCTGCTGCGCCCGACGCCAGCGGGCGGCGCAGGGCCGGCGCGCGCCAGGCTTGCCAGGCCAGCCAGCCGAGGCCTGCAACGAGCCCGGCCGTCAGGTTCCAGCCACCATCGCGGATGTCCAGCATGGACGCCGGGCTCTCCAGATAGGCCGGCGCGTTCCACCCCAGGTGCCCTAGCCGCGCGGCCAGCAGGCCCAGCAGCACGGCCACGGTGATGGCGTCGCCGGCGGCGATGGGGGTCAGGATGCGTGTGGGGCCATCACCCGCGGATGGTTGCGCCGGGGTGTCGGCCACGGGCACCGCCCCTGCACGACGGCGGGCCACCGCTTCGGCCACCAGCGAGGCCAGCACGCTGGCGACCAGCACCAGCACAGGGCCCAGGGGCAGGGCAATGGGGCCAAGGGAAATGGACAGCATGAGGCCGATTGTCGGGGGTGCTTGCGGTCAGCCCAGGCGGTAAGCGGTCAGGTCCGGGCGGCGCACGGCCTTCACGTATTCGGCCGTGAATCCGGGGAACAGCGCCACCACGCGACCTTCCTGCGTGCGGTACCAGCTGCGGCACAGGCTCCAGACCGAGCCCGCCAGGCGCTGCTGCAGCGCGTCGTTGTGCGCGCGCATGACTTCGGGCCGCACTTCGATCCAGCGCTTGCCGCCCTTCAGGACGGCCTGCATGCAGGCGATCGAATGCTGCGTCTCGGGCTCGATGTAGAGCAGGGTCGAGGTGTGCCCCGTGGCCGTGTTGGGCCCCAGGCTCAGGAACAGGTTGGGAAAGCCCGGGACCGCGGTGCCGCGCAGTGCCGCCGTGTGCGAGGCCCAGTGCTCGGAGAGGGTGCGGCCGTCGGTGCCGCGCACCAGACGAGCGACCGACGGCTCGGTCGCGTTGAAGCCCGTGCCGCCGATGATGACATCGACCTCGTGACGGTTGCCGTCGGCCGTGACGATAGTGGAGCCCTCGACCGCCGTGATGGCGCTCGTCTCAAGGCTCACGTTGGGGCGGGTCAGCGCAGGGTAGTAGGCGCTGGTCACGAGGATGCGCTTGCAGCCGATGCGGTAGTCGGGCGTGAGCTTGGCGCGTAGCGCGGGATCCTTCACCTGCTTGCGCAGGAAGGCGAGCGACTGCTGGGCGGCGGCCGCACCGACCGGCTTGTACTTGAAGCCGAGGAAGTTCACCTCGGCCCGGAGGAACTCGAGCCGTCGGGCGATTCGCTGCAGCGCGGGGAAGCGCCGGAACGCGCGGCGTCGACGCTCGGACGTCGGCTTGTCGTTGCGGGGGATGATCCACGGCGCCGAGCGCTGGAACACCGTCAGGTGCCCCGCGACCTTCGCCACCTCCGGAACCACCTGGATCGAGGATGCCCCGGTGCCGATCACGGCGACGCGCTTGCCCGCGAGGTCGACCGAGTGGTCCCACTGCGCCGTGTGGAAGCGCGGACCAGCGAACGACTCCAGGCCGGGGATCGTCGGCCAGACCGGGTCGATGAGGGGGCCGTGTCCCGACACGAGCACGCGGGCGGTGAGTTCGCCGGTGCTCGTGGTCAGGCGCCAGAGGTTCGCCGCGGCATCCCAGCTGGCGTCCTGCAGCTCGGTGCCGAACAGCATGTGCTCGTAGAGTCCCTGCTCGCGGGCGGTCGCGCGCAGGTACTCAAGAATCTCGGGTTGGGAGCCGTAGCTGCGCGACCAGTCCGGGTTCGGCGCGAACGACAGCGAGTAGACGTCGCTGCGGATGTCACATGCGGCACCCGGGTAGGTGTTGTCGCGCCAGACCCCACCGACGTCGTCAGCGCGCTCGATGACCACGAAGTCACGGATGCCCCGGCTCGCCAACCGCGCCGCCATCCCGATACCGGCGAACCCCGCCCCCAGCACAGCAACATCGACGTGGCGGACAGGGGCTTCGGGAGACTTCGGCGTCATGGCAATCAGTGAACCACAAACTCCGTATCTGCTTCCCACGCGTCTCATAGCAAGCACATAGGCACCGGCGGCTGAATGTAACTCGTTCACCTGCCGTTCATCTGCCCAGGAGTCATCCCATGGATCAGTTCCTCATGCTCGCCCTCGACCTCGTGGCCATCTCAGTGCTCACCTTCGGCCTCTACTTTCCCCGTCACCGGCGTCGCGACCTCGTGGTCGCCTTCCTCGTCGTCAACGTGGGCGTTGCTGCCGTCTCGGCTGTGCTCGGCTCGACCGACGTGGGGCTGGGACTCGGGCTCGGCCTGTTCGGTGTGCTCTCGATCATCCGGCTGCGCAGTTCGGAGATCGCCCAGCACGAGGTGGCGTACTACTTCGCCGCGCTGTCGCTGGGTCTGATCGCCGGACTCACCACGACCCTCAGCCCGCTCATGATCGCGTTGATGGGGCTGATCCTTCTCGTGCTGTTCGTCGGCGACAACCCCGCGATGTTCCGTCGCTACCGGCAGCAGACGATCGTGCTCGACTCCGCGTACACCGACGAGTCCGCACTGCGCGATGCGCTCGAGCGGATGCTCGGGGCCAGGGTTCACCGGGTGGCGGTCACGAACCTCGACCTCGTGAACGACTCCACCACCGTCGACGTGCGCTACCAGCTCACCGATTCGGTGCCGAGCCACGAGTCGCTGGGAGTGGGGCGATGAGCACACTCGCACCGATCTCACTCGCCGAGCTCACCGCCGCCGCGGACCTGCAGACCCGTATCGACCGCAAGTACGTACTCACCCGGGCGGAGGCCGACGCGGTGCTGGCCGGCCTGGCGCCCGACACGCGCGTGCTCGAGATCGACGGCACGCGGTCTATGGCCTACGAGTCCGTGTACTTCGATACCCGCGACCTGCTGAGCTACCGCATGGCAGCACACGCACGGCGTCGGCGGTTCAAGCTGCGCACGCGGAGCTACGTCGACTCGGCGACATCCTTTCTGGAGATGAAGACCCGGGGTGCGCGCTCGACGACG
>JAKPQA010000345.1 GCA_029547025.1 Armatimonadota bacterium | reverse complement strand
TCCTCGGCTCCCCGGCCTTCGCGGCCCGCGTGGACGGCGCGGTCATCGACCGCGAGGAGCGCAAGGGCACCGGGGCCTCAGACCACGCGCCGGTCGTCGTCCAACTCACCGACTGAAGCGGGCGGCATACCTCAGGGGTATTCCGCCCGCTCACCGTCCGGGTGCCGCCGCTCCGCTCAGCCGGGTGCGAACGCCCTGCGGTGGGAGGGACTTTCGAGCCTGCCACCCCACCTCGACCTGACTTCCTACCAGCGGCCCCCCGTCACGTAGCCGCTCCAGTAGGCCGCGCCCCAGACGCCGTGGTTGTTGGCCCAGCCCCAGCCGATGTCGAGCCACCGGAGCACGTTCCCCAGGGAGTTGCCGATCCAACCGGGGATCTTGGTGGGGAGCAGTACCGCACAGCGGTGCGGATGAGCCCGTTGGCGGCGTCCGCGTAGCTCAGCGTCATCCAGAAGTGGCCGTTGTAGCCGTAGGCCAGATCGGGCATGGCACCGAAACGCCCCGCCGTGCCGCCGGTCTCGACGTGCACCTCCGCGACGCCCGCGAAGGACTCTTTGAGGTCGGCGACGAGTTGTGCTCGGCTCTCGGGCGTTGCGACGAGCGCGGCCACTCGGCCCGTTTGTTCCGGGGTGCTCCCGATCCGGTAGCCCACTTCGGCTGGGGAAGGCCCTGCGGGCAACGCAGCGAGTTCGGTCGAGCTTGCGGGCGTCAATGAACTGTCGGCAGCGACGCTGCTGGACGTGCCACCGACGAGCGTCGCCACAGCGGTCAGCGTCACGAGAACCGTTGCGGCCCTGGTGAGGATGGATTTCACAATCCCTCCTGGGAAGAGTTTGAGAGGGGGTGTCGACACATTCAGGAGGCCGCATTGGCGAAAGCTCGGCATCATCCGAACTCCGTAGTTCTGCGGCCGTATAGCGCGCCGAGCCCGAGAAGGACGTGGCTACCGAGATCCCCCGTGCGCCCGATGACAAGCCCCAAGCCATGGACTTGAGTTCTATTGGCGAGGCGCTGGGCCTCGCCATGGAAAGGAGAAAGCAATGTACCTGTGGATCGGTTACTGGATCTTCTGCGCTGGCGTCGGTGCCCTCAAGGGGTTGTTCGGCTAACCCGGCCAGACCGTCTCCCCGGCGGCCGCGGGCTTCCGCGCGTGCGGTCGCCGGGAAGGCACAAGTTGCGGGAACTCCCGCGGTTGGCGAAGATGAGCGAACGCCCTTGAGGGCCAAACCTCCTCGCTCCCGGGAGTCTTATGTGCCGAATCTCAGGACTGGGCGCCACGAGCAGCGCTGCGTGGCCCAGATTGAACGGGCTATGGCCGCACACTCATCAACTCGAGAACATTGCCAGGGGCCTGTACCTCGCGTTGTGCGGTATTCACACCCTGATCTTCCTGGCCCGCACGCGCAACGTCGACCAACGCGTCCTGTGCTGGTCGATCATCGCCCTTGTTGTGCTGTCCGGAGTGACGGTTATCAGCCGGTCCACCAGTCTGATCAGCATCGGCAGCATGAGTATTGCGACGGGGTTGGCGCTCCTCCTGCCGGGCGATGTACAACAGTCCCTCCAGGGACAACAGAGTTTCCTTCTCATGTTTCTCCTGGCTCTCTTGGTGCAGCCCACCCGAAGGGTCGCGATCTTCACAGTCGGAGCACTCACCCTGGCCGTCGTTGCCCGCTGGAGCCTGTTCGGCCCCGCGCACGGCTGGGGGGCGTTGGACGATTCGATCATCGGGGTCAGCATCGCCATGGCTGTGACCGTGATCCGTCGCGCAGGAGTCGAAGGCGTGATGTCGGCCGACCGGTCCCACGCCGAGGTCATCCGGGGCGATCTGCGCGAGCGAATGGTGGTTGCCGAGGCCCAAGCCGTCTCCGCAACCCACCAGACGCTCCACGACGACGCGCTCAGCGCACTCGTCGCGGTAGGCGTGGCCGTGGACGACGATCCCACGATTCGCGAGCGCATCCTCACCGTCGCCATTCGGCTGACCAGGCATGGAGCAGACCCGATCGACCGCGAGGAAACCGCCTTGGCCGGTCTCCTCGGTGGCCTGGCTCGGGAGAGTCCGTTGCGGGTGGACCTGGCCCTGGACGGGTCGGACACGTGGCCACCCATCAACGATGTGCAGGTCGGGGTCGTCCGTCGCGCCGTGTCCGAAGCCCTACGGAATGTCGAGCGACATGCCGACGCCGACACGGCTTGCTTGTCAGCCGAGTTCGCCGACGGAGAGTTCCGGGTCACGGTGGCCGACAAGGGCCGCGGCTTCAACTCCGATGACGGCCCGCGGTGGGGTCGCAAGCACTCGCTTGAGGAGCCGGTCAGCAGCATCGGCGGCAGCGTGCGCACATCCACCGGCGTGGGAGTCGGAACTACCGTCATCATCCAGTGGCCGGCACCATCGGCGCCGCGACGGACGAGCAACCGCACTGATGAGATCTATTGGGCCACCCGGGCTGCGGCCCCCGACAGCATCAGGGTGGTCCTGACTGCTCTCGTGTGGATCCTCGCCACTCACGGCTACCTGGCACTGCGCTATTCGTGGGGGCGCCCCTCCGCTCTCTGGCAACTCGTCGATGGGGCAATCCTCACGACCGTCAGCTTCATCGCCGTTCGGCACCTTCGCTCGGCCCCCTTCTCGCGCCCATGGCTCGCCGGACTCTCGATGTTTGCCGCGGCGTGCGTCGCCGTGGGACTGGCGCTCGCCGGCCCCGGCTCGCTGCGGTACTACGACTCCTTCATCGTCGGAATGTCGTGCATCCTGCTCACGGCCATCGCGTTCTTCTCCAGCAGCCTGACCACCGTCCTTGTCGTCGCTCCCGCGGCCGCCGTGCTGACCGTCGCGACCCTGCTCGACCCTGTCGCGGGGTGGGCCGACAGCGTCGGCGCATACTTCGCACTCGTGGCGCCACCAGCGGCCGGATACGCCATCGGGGCGTTCCTGCGCAGGGTGGCGCGCCGCAGCAGGGAGGAGGCGCGCCGGTTCGCCGAGGTGTCTGGCACGGCATACCGGATGCGGGCCGAGCAGGCGGCCCGGCTCTCGCTGACACCATTCACCCGCGAGGTCGCCGCTCCCTGGATGCTCGCAGTTGCAGCGGGGACCATCCCGCTCGGCGAGCCGTCAACTCGCGCCCGCGCCCGCCAACTCGCCATGCAAGTCCGCGATGAGCTCTACCTCGGCGGAGCACTCGATAGCGCTCTGCGTGGCCGAGTCGCCTTGGCCCGCGCTCACGGCATCCGGGTGGAGTTCGAGGCGAAGGATGGCTCGGTGCTGCCCGAGGCGGCGATCCCTCTGCGACTGCTCGACAGGCTCATGGATCATCTTGAGGACATCACCGCAGTCCAGGTGGCGGTGCCGACCTCCACCGATCCGACCTGGCACCTCTCGATGGTTGGGCCGGCAGATGACGCCCTCAGACGACTTGACGGCGCGCTGAGCACCCTGGAGTGCAGCCTCACCCAGGGCACGTTCGCCACCACGATCGCCGGCATCATCGGGCGTTCGCCGGATGGCGAGCGCCTAGCTCTCAACGATTCACTTCCTCGATGAGCACACGCTCAACCGCGGTAGACGTGGTTGTCATCGACAATCAGTGGACCGCGCGATCCGCCGTGAGCACTTTGGCACTGACGCACCCCCAGATCGTCCGGAGCGTTCGAGGGTATGAAGCCATCGCCGACCTCGATCTCACGGAGCCGCCTCCCCACGTCCTTCTCCTGGACTACTGGTTGGGGCGGGATGACACTCCTTGCCTGTCGCACGTTGCGGAGTTGAAGGAGTGGGGGCCGAAGGTGGTGTTGTTCACCAGCGAAGAGCGGCCGGTGCACTTGCGCCGTGCACTTCGCGCGGGCGTCGATGGGCTATGCCTGAAGTATGACGGGCCTGCCATGCTCGTCGATGCCATCGCCATGGCGGGTCGCGGACATCCCGTGTTCTCGAGCCCCTTGGCACGCGCCGCTGCCAGCGACACCGGAATGAGAACTCACCTGACCGCTCGCGAGGTCGAGGTCCTCGAAGGGCTGGCGCACGGACTCACCGCCGACGAGATCGCGACCAGGCTGGTCCTCTCCACAGCAACCGTGAAGACGCACGTCCAGAACATCCACGACAAATATCGGTCGGTGTTCGGCGAACGCGTCAATCGCGGGAGGCTCGTCCACGAGGCGCACCTCGACGGTTACCTTGACGGGCGCTCGTTGCCTCCCCGCGGGCCTGCAGGTGACGAGCGACGCTGACTGAGCCGGGCAGTCACTCGCCGCCGTCGTCGGGGTCGGCGTCGTCATTGTCACGGGCGCGGGTGAGGTCGATGAACAGCATCTGCGGTCCTCTCTGAGCGTCGGTCTGCTGCCCGTGCCGTCGGCTGGGCAATGCGCTCATGGTGACAGTCGGGGGCGGTCTCACGCCAGGGTTCCAGCAAGCTCACCGCCCCCGTTCGGGCCCCGCTCCACCGGATGCCGGGCGGGCGGCATACGCTGGCGGGAAGCATCCGGCCAGGCGCGCTGAGGCGGGCCCTCGGTCCCCTTGCGGGGTGGGTCGGCACAGAGAAAGGTGGAGCCCGTGAGCAAAGCAACCGCCGCCAGAGAACTGTCGTCCGCACCGGTCCCCGCG
>JAKPQA010000049.1 GCA_029547025.1 Armatimonadota bacterium | reverse complement strand
TCCTGGCCCGCGCCTTTGCCGTGGCGGCCGAGGACGGCCGCCACGGCGCCGTCCCCGGTATCCCAGTGTGTTCGTGCCTGCGGGCCTCCTGGCCCGCGCCTTTGCCGTGGCGGCCGAGGACGGCCGCCGGCACGGGGCGATAGGGACAACACACACCTACCCCCGGCGCGACGGCGGCTTCCTCAGGATCACGATGTGCTGGTGGGCAATGTTCGGCACATAGGCGAACGGATAACCATACGGCCGCAAACGCGTGCCCGCCTGGTACCAGATCTTCTCACCCTTAACCTGGAACCCACGATTCGCCGCGCGGTCCGCCAGCCGCACATGGGTGAAGATATACGACCCATCCTGATAGGCGTTCCGCACGATGAGTGCCAGATACCGCCCGGGCCGCAGCACGCGGTAGCACTCGCCGAACACGTCCTCCATCGCGTCAAGGTACGCCTCGAACGTGGGCAGGTTCGCCAGATCCGTCTCGAGGTCCGACCGCATGTCATAGTCCGTGCGTCGGTTGGCGAAGTCACTGTCATACTTGCCGTCACACATGGTGCGCTCGCGATGCGTGTTGTAGGGCGGGTCGGTGGCGATGAAGTCCACCGACGCCTCCGGCATCGCAGCCATCACCTGGCGGCAGTCACCTGTCCGGACGTCCTGGGGCGCGATCCCCTCTCTCCGGCACACATCGTGATAGACACCCACCCACTCCGGGTTCACCTCGATGCCCACGCACGCACGAGGCGGGTCACACAGGCTCGCGCCCAGCAACGTCCCCCCGACACCGGCAAAGGGGTCGAGCACCACCCCGTCGCTCTGAGTGAAGAACTCGATCAGTTCGCGCATGAGCTGCGGCGGCTTGTTGGCGCCGTGCTGCCTCCGCAGGTCCTGCGACAGCCCGTGCGGGTAGTTGGTTAGAATCACCGACCGGGTGAAGTAAAGCCACTGGCCCCCGGTCAACTCGTTGAGCGTGTTCCGAGGATCAACACCAGCGTTCGGCCCCTCGAGGCCGACCGGGTACGTCTCGCGCATCGGGTTGGTAGCCATCAAACCTATAGGGATCGGCGAGGCCGAGGGTTCAGGGGAAGCCGGGTCTCTACTCCGCCAACCCCAACCGCGCCCGGAACTGCGGCTCCCGCAGCAGCACCGACTGCAGGAACGCCCAGCTATAGACCAGGTGGCCCTCATAGCCGCACGTGTTCCCCTGCCAGTCCATGAACTCCGCACCCTCGGGGTAGCGGTTGATGACACCATTCTGGAACCCGCCGCCGTTGGCAAACACGCCCTCGCGCTGCCGCTTGAGCATGGCGTCGAGGATGCGGTCGGCCCGGGCCGTCCGGCCCACGACGTAGTTGGCCACGAGGAAGAACGACGTGTTACTGACACAGCATCCGCCGTTGAGGTACTTGCCGAAGGTATCAGAACCATCCTCCGACTTCCCGCCCCACTCGCCGTACTGGTCATCGCGGTGCACCGGACGGATGTTCAGCGGCACCCCCAAGTCGAAGCGCTCGAAACCCGAGGCCTCCAGCGCCGCCCAGTAGCGATCCAGCATATCCCGGCCTCGCTCGGCATCCACCAACCCGTACATGACAGCCAGGCTCGTGGGCACGTCCGAGTACACGTCGTGCAAGAAGCCATCCTCGCTGCGCCACCAGCCCAGCCAGCCCGTCTCAGGGTTGACGAACGCTGGCATGAAGGCCGCCTTGAGCCGGGCGGCCAGGGCCGCGTAGTGAGCCTGGCGCTCGGTGCGCCCAAGGCGCCCCTCGAGTTGCGCCAGACCACGCCACGCGCGGTAGGTGAGCGCGTTGACGTAGGCGTTCTTGTGCCCGCTTGAGTACGTGTCCCACGCCGTATCGCCAAAGGCGTGCGTGCCGCGGTTCCCGCTCTTCGCCGACTCCACCAGGCCGTCGCCATCGATATCGCGCCGCTCAAGCATGGCGCTGACGTCCTCGAGCGTCGCCAGGCGCCGTTTGAGCCATGCCGTGTCGCCCGAGGCCTCCACATAGGCCCAGGAGGCGATGAGGATCGAGGGGTACGAGTCCATCATCCCGGGCGTCGAGTTCACGACGTAATAGAACTCTCCCTCCGGCGTCCGGCCGCCATCGAGCCAGTACTCGACTGATCGCCGCACCATGGCCACCGTCGACACGCCCGGCGCCAGCTCGGGCAAGAGCAGCGCGTGGTCGGCCAGCCAGAACACGGTGGAGCTCACCGGGTCACTGACCACGTTGTTGGCCCAGATCCCCGGCTGCCCGCACCACGTGGATGAGAGCTGGAGGAAGTTGAACCATCCCCGCCGGGCATCGCGCCACCGCGCCGTGTCCTCG
>JAKPQA010000032.1 GCA_029547025.1 Armatimonadota bacterium | reverse complement strand
CCTCGACGCCGGGACCGACCTCTCGCGCGCCGTCCTCTCTCTCGGCGATGCCGATAGCGGCTTCACCGTCCGCCAAGTCCGCATGTCGTCGGAGCCATTGGGCGTGGAGTAGCTCGGCGCGGACGACGACGTGCTGGAACCGCTTCCTTCGACACTCCTACTCGACCGCTTCGACCGCGTCAGGAGCGCGGGCGGTCAGCGCACGACGACGCCGGCGGGCAGTGCCTCGGGAGCCGTAGGCGCCCTCGGGATCGGCGTGATGCAGACCGAAGCGGGACTCGACCTGTCGGGCGGGGGCCGTGAGGGCACCCTCCTCGATTCGCTCCGTGACCAGGGCATCCGCACTATTGGGTGCCACGAGCACTGGACGGACTGGCAAGGATTCCCGCCGACCAACCACGCCGAGGAGCTCCGGTCGCTGATCGCCGGGTGCCACCAGTCCGGCCTCAAACTCATCCTCTACCACTCGTGGCAGCTGTCGGACACCGCACCCGAGTACCCGCTCTACCTGTCCGAGTGCGAGGTCATCGCGCCCGACCGGTTCATCTACACGCGCGAGCCCAAGCAGCGCGATTACCCCACCTGCGCCAGAAGCGCGTGGGCCGACTTCCTGGCCGATGGGATACAGAAGCTGTTCGAGCAGTTCGCGCCGGACGGCATCTACTCCGATGGGCTGGCGTACCCGAGCGAATGCGCCAACACGCTGCACGGCTGCGGGTACGTCGGCGAGGACGGCAAGGTACACCCCACCTTCAGCCTGTTCGCCATGCGCGATGCCGTGAAGCGCTTCGCCAAGATCCTCGAGGACCAGGGCAAGCCCACGCTCTTCGTGTGTCACACCTCGGGCAGCATCACGCTGCCGACGCTGTCGTTCTGCGATGCCTACCTCGACGCGGAGCACCTGACCGGTCAGCCACGGCCCCTCCGGATCCCCCTGGACGCCTTCCGGGCCGAGTTCATGGGCCACAACTTCGGCCTTCCGGCCTACTTCCTGGTCTACGACTGGAACCAGGGGATGACCACACCCGAGGGCCTGGCCATCTCGCTGCTGCACGACACCGAGGTGCCCTGGTCGGTCGACGCCATGGCGCCCGTCTGGGATCTGTGGTCGCGTTTCGGCGTCGCCGAAGCACACTTCCTGCCCTACTGGAAGTCGTCGGAGTGGCTGCAGGCGGCCCCCGAGGGCGTGGAAGTCAGCGCCTACCTCAAGCCCGACGGCAACGTGCTCATCGTCGCCGCGAACCTCTCGGAGCAGCCGGTGCGGGGGTGGCTGCGGCTCAGGGGGACGTTGTCGGAGGCAACCCATGCTCTCACGGGCGACGCCGTCACGGTGGCCAACGGTGGCATCGTGGACGACTTCCCGGTGTGGTCAGCCCGGCTCTACCTGGCCAAGCTCCACCAGAGAGGCGGCCGCAGGTGATGCTGATGGTGCACATCGCGGGCACGATCGCCTGGTGCGCGGTCATGGCAGCGGCTGAGGGCCCAGCCGGTCCCGTGCTACGAGTGCCGCTGGCGCCCCGGGCCGTGGCAATCGACGGCCATATCGGCCGCGCCGAGTGGGAAGGCGCCGCCGTGGTGCGGCGGCTGTGGCTCCCCGGCAATGCTACCGCGCTTCCGGTGCCAACGGAGCTCCTGCTTCAGTACGATCCGGCCAACCTCTATCTGGCCGCCCGGTGCACCGAGAGCGAGCAGGGCTACCCCAAGGCGTTCCCGCGGCAGCCCACCGACCTGCTCAATGATGACGATGCCGTGCAGGTCGTGCTCGGCACGGCCGACAGCTTCGCCGTGGCGCGCGACGTCCTCCAGATGGGGGGCTACGCCAACGCCCAAGGCCAGCCGGTGTCCTCGGCTGACCACTACTACCAGTTCACCGCGAATGCCGTTGGCGCCCGGGCGCGTACCTACAACGAGAGTCCACTGGAGCGCCCGCTCTTCGACGCAGAGGTGAGCCGGAATGAACGCGGCTGGTCCGTCGAGATGCGGGTCCCGTTCGCCTCAGCGGGAATCGGCGATCCGTCGGGGCAGCCTATGTTCGTAAACCTGTTCCGCTTCCGCCCGCCAGAGATGGCAGGATGGCACCTGCCGGCCTTCGGCGGCTATGCCCCCATGCCGTTCGGAGAGTTGGTGCTGCTCCCCCGCGGCTCGGAGGCCGAGCGGACTGTCGAGGAGGCCTTGCCCCCGCGGACAGGGGTGGACAAGCCCAGGGACCCGCAGGCCCGGCTCGACTGGTACCCGCTGTCGCACCGGGTCGTGGCAGAGCTGCAGACCGGCGGTGCCTCAAGGGCGATGCTGCGCGTCGCTGGGGTGGGGGAGAGACACGCCATGCTGTGCGCGGGCGTGGCAGCGCGGTTGATCGTCGACGTACCGCCAGAGGCCAGTCTGCCATGCGAGGCCGAGGTCGTCATGCGCGGCGCAGACGGGCGGGTGGTCGCACAGGCCACGCGCGAGCTTGCGGCGGCGGAGCGGCCTGAGTGGCTGGGAACCCGGGCCGGCGCCGACTACTTGCGCGACCGCGTGCCGCAACCGTGGACATACCCGGAGGTCGTGGGGCACACGATCCGCTTGCGCGCCGGCAACGTGACCTTCGGGCCAAACGGCCTGTTCGCGTCGGTGACGCGGGCGGGGGGCGAGCTGCTGGCCGGACCAGGCGAGATCGTGCTCCAGACGGACCGCGGCCCAGTGTCCCTGCGTCCCCTGGAGCTGAATGTCAAGTCTCACGGCTCTGCGGCCACGGCCGAGGCCATGCTTTCTGCGGCCGGCGGGCGCGTGGATCTCCGCAGCGAGGTGGACTACGACGGGTTCACTGCAACGAAGCTGCGCGTTCGTGGCATCGCGCCGGAGCGCATCGCGAAGCTGACCGTTCGGTTCCCACTGCGCCGGGAGAGCGCCCGTTTCGTTCTCCGGCAGCTCGTGCAGGACGTCCGGCCGCTCACGGGATTCGGCTGGGAGGGCCCCGCCGGGCCCGTATGGCTCGGCGGGCACGACCGCGGCCTGGCCTTCGCCTACGACACGCCGCTGTTCTTGTCGGCGCACAGGCGGTCGCAGGTGCAGGTCGTGGAGGAGGCCGATCGCACATGGCTCTGCCTCAACCTGGTCGACGCACCGGGCCAGGTAACCGACGAGGGACAGGTGTTCCGGTTCTTCCTCACGCCGACGCCAACGAAGCCGGTGTCGCTCCGCAAGGATGGCCTGTTCCACACCGCGCTGTGGTTCGAGAACTGGTCGGACTACCAGGGCTACCCGGATCTCGCCAAGCTCCCCGAGGTCCGGCGGCGTTCCGACGAAGCCCACGCGCGCGGAGTGCCGCAGGTCCTCTACTTCAGCCAGGTGCTTGCTGAGAACTCGCCCGGCTTCGCCGAGTGCCGATCAGAGTTCCTGGTACCGCCAGGAATGGCCTGGTACCGCCGGGCCTACGACCCCGGGCGCGATGTCCCGTGCTGGGTGAGCTGCCCGCGCGGGCCGTTTGGCGATCGATTGCTCGACGGCATGGAACGCCTGGCCGCCCAGGGCGGCATCGACGGCGTCTACATGGACGGTCTCTCGGTCCCGTGGGACTGCACCAACCCCGCGCACGCGGCGTGCGCGCAGCCGGTCACCCCCATGTGGGACCGCGACGAACTGACGCCCCTGGTGGCTACGCGGGCTTTCCTGAAACGGGTGCGGGGCATCTTCGACCAGCGCGGACACCCGCGACTCTTCGCCCACACCGGCGGCGCTATCAACATCGAGACGCTCTCTTTGTGCGACGGCTACTACGAGGGCGAACAGCTCGCTCGCTACCGGCCCGGCTTCCGTCTCCCGCTCCACCAGGCAGCTGTGGGCTACTGTGGCCGGCCCTGGGGCTTCCGTACCGACGCCATCCCCGTCGCCTACGGCACCCGGCGACTGATGGCCCTGGCCGCACTGCACGACACCGAGGTAGGGGGCGACAGCACCGAACTCGAGCGGTGCATGTACACGGACTTTCAGAGCGACGCCGCCGTCGACTATCGTCCCTACTGGCGCACGCAGCCACACGTCCGTCCCGTGGCCGGCAACGTGATCTACTCCTACTATCGCAAGCCCGGCGCCGCACTGCTGGTGGTCAGCAACCTGACCTGGGACACTCAGCAGGCCGAGCTCGACGTGTCCGGTCTGTTCGCGGGCCGACCGATCCACGCGATCGACCTCGATCGGAGGGTACCTGTGGCCGTCGCGGGCAGTCGCCTGGGCCTCTCGCTCAAGCCCCACCGGTTCGCGGCGATCCGGCTCGAGCCCGGCGCTGGCGAGGAGGCCGCGCCTCCGTTCCGGCGCCCCAACCGCCCGGCAGTACACATCGCCGAGTACCGCGATGCGGACTGGGACCTCCACCCCAATGCGAGCGGCGTGGAGATCAGCGCAAGTTGCGACCTCGGCGCCGGACGGCGCGGCCCGCAGCTCACCAGCACGGTCTACCACGATTACGCCACGGCGACGCTGAATGCGTTCCCGCTGAGCGAGGGCGGCACCGTTCGGCTCTGGCTGCGCCACAGCGGACGGCTACAACTCGATCTCGGTCGCCCGCTACTTCAGTTCGACGGCAGCACCTGGAGCATCGTCGAGGACCCATGGCGCGAGGGGCACGTCTACTCGATCGTCACATCGGGCCATGTGGCGAGGGAGCTGGACGTCGCCGTGCGCGGCGGCTACCTGGATGTGGTCTTTGGCGGCCAGGCCCTGGCCCGGCACGTTCCGGTGCCCGAGGGGGTAGGGGCAGCACTACTCGACGTGAAGACCTGGGGCGGCGACTCGCTCGCCTTCGACGTGATCGAGATCTCCACCGAACCGATGAACCTGTTCGAGCCGCAGGTGGACCATCCGGTGCGGTAGGAGGGCTAGGCCGGCTCCTCACCCGCTCCGGCCTCAGCCGGCGGCCCCGCCTCGCCAATGAGCACGACGCACAGCTCGCGGGGGCCGTGAGCGGGGATGACGAGGGTCTTCTCGATATCAGCTGTGCGGCTTGGGCCGGCGATGAAAACGATGTCGCTGGGCATCTCGCCGTCCTCGATGACCTCGCCAATGCGCGCGAGGGCATCGCCCAATCCCCACACAAGCTGGGCGAACTGAGCCACGACGATATGTACGGGCGACAGCGAGCTGGCCGCTCTTGGGCCCCACGGACTCGCCGCCATCACGATCAACCCCTGCTCGGCCACGAGCATGTGGGCGGTGGTAATGCACACATCGCATACCGAAAGGTCTTTCTCGAACGGCTCCACGCCCGCGCCGCGCACGAGCGAGGTGAGCCAGGGCACGTCGAAGCATGCCACCCGCCGCAGTTCGCCATCACGCAGCAGCTTCGACAACCTGTCAGTGGCGGTCTCCGAGCCGGGCTCCCAGAAGAAGCGGCCGCCCAGTGCCTCGAACTCACTGCGGAAGCGTTGCACCATCGCCTGCGGCGAGGGAGTCTCCTCCGGCGCGAGAGATAGGACAGGCGGCAGCTCCGGCATCTCGGAGGACTGCAGGGCCTCGCGGATCCTCTTGAGCCCGGCAGCGGCCGCTTCAGTCATGCGAGAAGCCCCCCGTGCTCCGCCAGCGCTGAGCGAAGGTCTGCGGCGCGGGCTCGGGCAGGTCGCGCGTTGCCACCCACCCCGGAGCGACGCGTCGAGGTATCTCCGGAGCCACCCGCATCCCGAGCCGGAGCAGCCAGTTAGGGAGCATGCGGTAGATCCTGGGGTGCCTCATCGCAAACGCCCACAGACGGAACCGGCGCCGCTCCGCCGCTCCGCCGGGCGCCTCCGCTTCAGCGGCCCGCTGGCGGAGGCGCAGCAGCACCGTGGGCAGGTCGATACGCACCGGGCAGGCCTCGGCGCACGCGCCACAAAGCGTCGACCCGAAGGCCAGGTCGTACCCCTCCTGCTCGGACCACATGTCGGCGCCAAGCACCTGGCCGATGGGACCCGGGTAGCACCAGCCGTACGCGTGTCCCCCAACCCGCCGGTAGACCGGACACACATTCAGGCACGCGGCGCAGCGAATGCACATCAAGGCGGGACGCATGATTGGGTCGGCCAGCATCCTGCTCCGGCCGTTGTCCACCAGCACCACGTGCACGTGCTCTGGGCCACCGACCTCGTGCTCACGCCGATGCCCGGTGATCACAGACGTGTAGGCCGTCAGCTTCTGCCCGGCATTGCTTCCCGCCAGGAGCTGGAGGAAGACCTCAAGATCCGCGAGCCGAGGGAGTATGCGCTCGATCCCCGCCACGACTACGTGGACTGGCGCCAGCCCGGTCACCAGACGCGCATTGCCCTCGTTCTCGACAATGGTCACCGACCCGGTCTCAGCGATGAGGAAGTTGGCCCCGCTGATACCCAGATCGGCCGTCAGGAAGTCTCCCCGGAGATGGTCTCGCACCAGGCCCGTGAGCGCACGAGGGTCGTCGGTGAATGGGACGCCCAGCTGCTCGGCAATCAGCCGTCCAATATCACCCCGCGATTTGTGGGCGGCGGGCCCAGTGAGATGCGAGGGCGCCTCGCCGGCCCACTGGACGATCAGCTCGCCCAGGTCGGTCTCCTTGACGACCATGCCCGCGCTCTCGAGGGCGTGGCGGAGCCCGATCTCTTCGGTCACCATCGATTTGGACTTCAGCACGCGCCTACACTCGTGTTCGCGCGCGATGGCTAACACCTGGCGGCGGGCCTGCTCGGCGTCGTCCGCCCAGTGGACATGCGCCCCCCGCGCCTCGGCCCGTTCGATGAACTGCTCGAGATAAGTGTGAAGTGCGCCCACCACGTGCCAGCGAATCGCATGGGCGTGGTCGCGCATGTCCTCCCAGCGGGGCTCCTCGCTAACACGCCGCAATCGACCCGCCACGGCGAGATCCATGGCGTGGCGGAGCTTGTGCCGGAGAAACGGGTCAAGCAGGGCGTCATCGCACCGTTGGGCGAACGAGGCCCACCGAGGTCCGCCGTCCGATCCGGGTCGTGCAGTCACGGCGCAGCCTCCGATGCAGCCAGCACTTCGGCCAGGTGGACCGTACGCAGTGGCAGCCGACGACGTCGGATCCGACCCTCGAGGTGGAGCAGACA
Organism: Armatimonadota bacterium; assembly: GCA_029547025.1. Lineage (GTDB taxonomy): Bacteria > Armatimonadota > Zipacnadia > UBA1398 > JAKPQA01 > JAKPQA01. The sequence continues at coordinate 76,937 of JAKPQA010000032.1, read as the reverse complement.
GCTCTGTTCGCCCGAGATGATGACATCCGCCCGGGCCTCCAGTGCCTCTTTGAGTTTCTCATCGGCCATTGCCGTCGAGACTCCGGCAAACCTGGTCGAGAAGAGGCCTCCGAAGCCACAGCACGAGCCTTGGCTGGCGCCCTCAGCCACCACGAGGCCACGCACATTCGCCAGCAACCGCCGCGGCTGGTCCGAGACCCCCAGCTCGCGAAGAGCGTGGCAAGCGTCGTGAAGGACCGCTCGCCCCGCGAACGAGGCCCCCAGCCGGTCCACACCCAAAACATCCACCAGGTACTGACTCAGCTCGTAGACGCGCTGGGAGAGAGCCACCGCTTCGGCTTCGAGCGGGTGGCCCGCAAACAGCGCGGGATAGCGATGGCGGACCATGGCAACGCAGGAACCCGACGGGGCGACGACCGTCTCGGCACCCGAGAACACGCGGACGAAATGCTCAGCCACGGCGCGAGCCTCGTCGATCCGGCCGACGTTGAACGCGGGTTGGCCGCAGCAGGTCTGGCGCGGGGAGTAGTCGACACCCACGTCCAAACGGCGCAGCACTCGCACCGTCGCCTCGGCAACCTGTGGGGCGAACCGGTCGACGAAACACGGCACGAAGAGCGCCACCCTCATGCGTCCCTCTCCCAACAATGTGCTCGCCAATCCCGACGATTGCCTCCCGCTGGCCCACATCTTCACACGGCGACTGCAACATCCTTCCGGTCGCCGGAAGGCCCTGCGCAACTCGGAACGGAAACGTCAACGCGTCTCGTCCGTTGTACTGGTATCGCGGGTGAACTGGGGGTGGTGCCGATGAGACGCAGCTTACTGGGTTTGGCGATCATCGCCTGCGCGCCGCTGATCGGCGTGGGGTGCAACACGGGGACGGGCCCGCCGAACGATGGACTGCCCAAGAGCACCATCATCCAGTTCATCAGCGCGCCGGCAGGCGCGCGAGTCTGGCTCAACGGCAGCGACACGGGTTTCACCACTCCGGTGAGTATCAGTGGCATCAGCTCGGCGGTGCTGGGCACCGAGAACACCTTCCGGCTACGCTTGGCGGGGTACCATGACTACAACGGCCTCGTGACTACCTACGCCGATCGCCCCACGACGGTGGCGCAGGCCGACTTGGTGGCCACCAGTGTGCCGGAGGGATCCGCGCGGGTCGAATCGACCCCAGCGGGGGCGCGGATCCTGCTCGACGGCGCGGACACGGGTCGGACGACCCCGGCCGCATTCCCGGATCTGGGGCCAACGCGTCACGTGGTCACGGTTCGCCTCACTGGCTATAACGAACGCACCGAGGAGTTCGATGTGACCTCGGGCGAGCAGTCCGTGCTCCAGCTGGAGCTGCAACGCCAGGGGGCGGACGCGCTGGGTGGCGTCGCTTTCAGCGCCGAGGATGGCTCCACTCTGTTTGGCGCCCGGGTCTGGATCCCAGGCACCTCATTCGAGACAACCACCGGCCAGTTCGGTTCATATGTGTTCGAGAACGTCCCGCCCGGAACGTATGATGTGTTAGCTGAAAAGACTCTCAACGACGGCCGCACCTTCGTCGGCGCTGTGCGCGATGTCGTCGTGGGAGACCAAGGTGATCGCCACCTCACGGCTCACCTGTTGATGGCCCCTGAAGGGCAGTTCGCCAGGGTATCCGGCACAGTGCTGAGCACCGCCGGGCAGCCGCTGCAGGAAGCCTGGGTCTCAGCTCTCCTCGTGATCGACGGAGTCGGCGTGGCCAGCGTGGTTACCCGGGCCGACGCCAACGGGGCCTACTCGCTGACCGATCTGCCGGCCGCCGTCTACGACATCGTGGCCGGCGGCACAGACAGCAACAACGCGGGGCAGAGCGCTGTCGCCCTCACGCCGGGACAGGCCGCCTCCTACTCGTTCCGCCTGGGCGCCATCCCTTCGACGCAGCCACTGCCCAGCGCGCCCCAGTTCGACGGGGCTCCGCGGGCACTGACCTATCCGCGGGCCGCCGATGTGAACGCGAGCGCATACCTGGCGGTGCGCGAGGCCATGGCACGGGCTTCCGGCCTGCCGGACACCAGCCCGCGGATGCGGGTATTCGACGACCTTCGCGCGGCGCGGGCGAAGGCCGGTGCCCGGGGCATCCCCCCGGCTGACTCCAACATCGAGATCGAGCTGTTCTGGTTGGCCAACCCGGAGGCCGACATCGGCGGGTACAACATCTACCGCTCGACCGACCCAGACCTTGGGTTCCGGCGGGCTTTGCAGGTCGCCGATCCGAACGCCATCTGGGTGGCCGACCATAGCCGCAACCTCGGGGCCGGAGTCCGCTACTACTATGACATGGATGCTTACTCCACTGACGGGTCTCTCAGCGACGTCAGCGAGTCCGTATGGACCGTGCCGCTGGACCGCCTGCGGCTCGCCGGACCCGCCGATGGCGCCGCCGTCGGCCCCACGCCGGTGTTCGCCTGGGAGCCTCTCGGCGGTACGGCGCTCTACGAGCTCTTCGTCTTCGGTGCGCCACCGGACTTCGATGCGCGGCACGAACCGAACGTGGCCTGGCACGCGGCGAGCATCCCGCTCTCGGCCACCAGCATCCCGTACGGCTCGTCCGGATCCGCGGAGCCGCTGGTCTCTGGCCACACCTACTACTGGGTCCTGACGGCCTACGACAGCCAGGCCGGGTTCTCGAGTGCCGGAGCGGTGTCCATCAGTCCGATCCGGCGGTTCACAGTCCATTAGGCGCTCGACCACAAGGGGGCCGTCGCGTAACAGGTGTCTGACACAACAGGCACCGGTTACGCGCTTCTGAGCCAAATGCTGCTCTGTGGGGAGTCACCGGATGAAGCTGGAAGTGCTGGACGCCACCACCATCCAACAGATCCACGAGGCGTCGCTCAGCATCCTCGAGACTGTCGGAGTATGCATCCACCACGAGGGTATGCTCGATCGCCTTGCCGGGGCCGGCGCGGCCATCGATACGGCGGAGCACCGCGCGGCCCTGCCGGGCGATCTGGTCGAGCGCGCTGTGTCCTCGGCGGCCAAGCAGCACGTGCTCTATGGCCGCAACCCGGAGCGTCGGGCCGAGTTCGGTCAGGGGCGCCCCAACGCCATGTCGAGCGCGGGTCAGTTCGCCTGGTTCGACGTGGCGACGCGATCACGCCGCGAGCCACACATCGATGACCTGCGCAGGGGCATCCGCGTGGGCCACCACCTTCCCAGCATCGATGTGGTTGGGGCGATGGTGTCGCCCGCCGAGGTCCCGACGGCCATCCGCGACGTTGTCGTCCACTATGAGCTTCTGTCCGGGACCGATAAGCCCATCGCCGGCTGGGTGCGGAACGGGGCCTCGGCGCGGACCATCATCGACATGATGGCCGCCGTCCGCGGCGGGCGCCAGGCGCTGGCGCAACGGCCACTGACGGCCGCTTTCGTCGAACCCATCAGCCCGCTGACCTTCTGTCGGGAGAGCATCGAGATCCTGACCGAGTTCGCCCGGGCCGGTCTCCCGGTCGGTATCGGCCCGATGGCCATCTGTGGCGTCACGGCGCCCGCTACGCTCGCAGGGACGGTGGTGCAGGAAAACGCGGAGATCCTGGCGGGCGTCACCATGGCGCAGCTGGTCGCTCCCGGACTGCCGGTCGTCTACTGGGGCATCCCCCACGCCATGGACGCGCGGACCGCGGGGATCAGCTTCGGCGCACCCGAGCAGGGCCTCCTGGCCGTCGCCATGGCCCAACTCGGGCGGCGCTACGGTCTGCCGACCGGCCTCAACGTGGGGCTCACGGACTCGCTTCTTCCCGACGGCCAGTCCGGCCTCGAGAAGGGCGCCACTCTGCTGATGGGGGCGCTCGCCGGCGCGGACATCTTCGGCCACATGGGGATTGCCGGGGCAGACCAGGGGGCCTCGCTGGTCCAGCTCGCGGCAGACAACGAGTCGCTCGCCTATGTCCGGCGGATCCTCCGAGGCATCTCGCTGTCTGACGATCACCTGGCCGCCGAGGTGATCCGTCGGGTCGGCCCCGGAGGCAGCTTCCTGACCGAGGAGCACACGCTCGCGCACTACCGGGACGAGTTATGGACGCCGCAGATCCTGTACCGAGGGGCCTACGAGCGCTGGCAGCAGAGCGGCGCCAAGGACATGGCCACCCGAGCTGTGGAGCTGGCCGAGGAGGCCGCTGCGTCGCCGGGCCCGCCGCCATTGCCCGAGCACGTGCGGCAACAGCTCGTCGCGATCATGGACGAGGCAAGGCTCGCACTTGGAGCCACCGCCAGCTAGGACCAGACCCACGGGGCCACTCGCCCGGGCATCACCTTGCTCGCCGAGGCCAGCCAGTCCTATCATACGCTCCGGCGCACACCCCCTGTGTGTTCCTCACACACCGCACGAGGGGCCGCGCCAGAGGAGTCCGCCCGTGCCGCTCCTGCGCTCGCTCCGCCCCAGGCAGTGGGCCAAGAATACGCTCGTCCTCACCGCGCTGATCTTCGCGGGTTCGGCGACGGACCCCACGTCAGTTGCGCGCGCACTGGCCGCCATGATCCTCTTCTGCGCCGCCGCCAGCGGCCTCTACCTCATCAACGACCTGAGCGACGTCGAGAGGGACCGGCTGCATCCATCCAAACGCACGCGGCCCATTGCCTCCGGCGCGCTGGCGGCCAGCACGGCCCGCATCGCCGCCGTGGCCCTTCTAGGGCCCAGCCTCGTCCTGGGCTTCCTGCTGTCGGTCCCCTTCGGCCTCACTCTGGCTGCCTATGCGGTGATGACCCTGGCGTACAGCGCGGGCATCAAACAGGTCGCCATCGCCGACGTGTTCGTCCTGGCTAGCGGGTTCGTGCTCCGTGTGGTGGCCGGTGCCCTCGTGCTCGACCTCGCCGTCTCCGACTGGCTCCTCATCTGCGCCCTCCAGGTCTCCCTGTTCATGGCGCTGTGCAAGCGGCGCCACGAGCTCGGCTTGCTGGGGGGCGAGGCCATCGAGCACCGTGCCGCGTTGGCCCACTACTCGCCGGGGCTGCTCGACCAGATGATCGCCATCATCACCTCGGCGATCCTGGTCTCATACTCGCTCTACACGCTCTGGCCCGACACCGTGGCTCACGTCGGCTCAACCCGCCTCAAGTACTCAATCCCGTTTGTCATGCTCGGTGTCTTCCGGTACCTGCAACTCGTCTACGTCAAAGACGAGGGCGGGGCACCCGAACGCGTGCTCACCGATCGCGGCATCGTCCTCATCGCCGTCTGCTGGGCCGCCTCGGTCGCCGCCGTCATCTACGGTCACTAGCCGGTCCGCTACTGGTCACGCAGCTCGAACGCCACCACCTGGCGGGGCTCGACGGTAAGTGGTCTGTCGAACCGCAGATCCGTCAGGCTCTCCGACACATCGGTCTCGGTGCGACGAGCCACAACGAGACGCGGCCCTCTCAGGCCCTGCGCCGCCCCATCGAAACGCCACGTCACCGATATCGGCGCGTCCGAGACATTCGCGAAGATGGCCACCAGCCGCCCATCCCTGGCCCGCCACGAGCCTGTCAGAAGAGCGTCGGTGGTGACGATCCACTTCCCGGACCACTGCCAGTCGGCCGTGACCGTGGGTACATCACCGACGACCACTGGCGGATGGGCCATCTCCCCGTCGACGATGTAGTCATGCAGCGCACGGCGAATGCGAACCGCCTGCCGGACGAAGGGGCCTTCGTCCGGCCGATCGATCACGTCAGGCCCGATCCAACCGATCTGCTCGCCAAACACGAGCTGCTGCGCTGCCTTCATCCGCGTTGCCAGCGCCCGATCGGGCCCGGCACCGTACGACCGCCCGAACATCCCGATCTGGCCGCCGTACACCGCCGGGAACAATGGAATTGCGTCTTGCTGCTGCCAGTGCCACGTCAGGTAGGAGTCGAACAGGTGAGCATAGGGCTCAGCATTACACTCTGTGGTCAGAAACTTACCCTCGGGCAATGCGCGGCGAACACGCTCCATCAGGGGCCAGTACCCATCCACGGTCCAGTAGTGGCCTCCGCCGACGGGATGGCCGTGCGTCGAGTCGTAGCACGGTGCCGGAGCCGCGGCCGCGACCTGGTCGATGTAGACACCATCGACATGGCACTCCGGACCGACCAGGCGGCCAACGATCTCCGCCACGGTCTGCCGCCAGAGCTCCGTGGTGGGGCACATCGGCGACAGTTTGGCGCCCGAACCGTACTCCTCAATGTTGGGCGTTCCATCGGGCTTCTTGGTGGCGAAGGGCCGCGCCTTCGCGTCGAAATCGTCGCAGCCAGTATCCCACAGGCGCCCATTGATATAGGGCATCACCCGAACACCCGATGCCTGTAGTTCCGCCACGCCCTCCGCGAATCCGGGCTTCGTCGGGAAGTAGTGCGGGTACTGCACGTCGAAGGGGATCTGGTGCCAGTTGTACCAGTGGAAGCCGCACGGCGTGCCCATGTAGTCGGCAAACCGTTTCACCGCTTCCACACACTCGGCCGGGGCCCCGCCCCCGAGCGCCCACACATCGAGCATGGGGGCGATCCCAGAGCCGTTCAGCCTCTTCGCGCCATCGCTCGGCCACCAGGGCGCCGCCTGTGACACCCAGGCGCGGTAAATGCGGGCCGCGTCAAACCAGTCGCCCCCAAACAGCTCAAGCACGGCATCCGCATCGGCCTCGAACCCATTGCCCCCCCGGCCCGAGTTCTCGGCCAGCCAGTCGAACTCCAGCGTGACGAGGCCGTTGCCCGTATCGCCAAGGAAGTGGATCCCCTTCGTGCTAGCCAGCGGGTCATGGATGCCCACGTACAGGCCGCCGTCTGAGTCGTAGTACGCGAGGAACTGCATGCACGCCCAGCCATCGGGATAGCTGCCCCAGTACTCGCCCCCGTTCACCAGTGGCGCCTTCCGCATCTCGCCGGGGCCGCGAGGGAAGACGGCCACATCATCGCCGGGGTCTCCCAGACCGCACACTCCCACGGTCGGGAAAAGGACCCGCTCGACCGTGCGCTCAGCCGAACCATTGGCCACCCGAAGGCGCAGGGCGATCCGAGGCCCCTCCCAGCGTGCGGAGAGCTCCGCCGAGAGACCGGGCGCCCCGGGCGCGTCGGCGAACCGGAACACCCACGAGGGGATGTCGGCGCCCGCCACCCGCCCACGTTCCGCGGACGTCGTGCCCCAGCCCGACGCAGGCCCCATGTCGACCATGGCGCCGCCGACCGGCCCGGTGCGGACCCGGAACAGATCGCATCCCGACGGCGACGCCACCTCCCGCTTTCGGACCAGATCGAACAGGCTCAGGAACGCGATGCCGTCTGGCCGGCGCAGCAGGCCGAGGCCTGCCTGGCCGTTGTCAATGAGCATCAGCTCACCCGACGGTGTGCCGAAGACCCGAGCGTCCCTGCCTGCGCTGGGCGGGGCCGACGACAATGCCTCAGCCACCTCAGTGGCGGAGCCCAGGCCGATCCGCGGGACGAGTTGCCTCACGAGCGCCGCGTGCCAGGCGGCGCGGCCTGCCTCTGATACATCTTGCGCTTCTCTCGCGGTCCGCTCCATGCCGGCAACGGCCCCCTCCAGTCTGGGCGTCGAGAGCCGAATGGGCCGCGGCACCGCAGGGCTCCGGGCGGCCTGCCGTGCCTCAGCGAGAGCAGTCGGGCCCGAGCCAATCCACACCGTGGCCGACCCTCTCCACTCCCGCGAACGGAAGTCAGTCCACGGGCCGTGTAGGTAGGTGCCGTAACCCCCGCGGCCGTCATAGACAGTGCAGGGCCCGCCGACCAGAGCCAGCACGTTCATGCCATCGAGCAGCGCGCCCCACCGCGAGCCGCGGATAGCCTCCGAGGAAGCCGTCAGCTCGCGCTCCTCCTCCGGGTCGCCGAGTGCGCACCGCATGAAGCTCTCGTCGGGGAAGTTGATCTCGAGAAGATGGATCTCGGTCCACTGGAGCTCCGCATCCTGCGTCACGCGGGCCTCGACCCGCAGTTCCGGGCTGCCGGCCAGATACTCGAAGGTGTATGTCGCCTGCGCCCCGCCGGGAGCGGGCTCGCCGTCGCGCACATAGCGGGCGCTCACTCTCAGGGCGACGCGGAGTGGCCCCGCGGCGAGCACCTCGAGCTTCGCGGCGGCATCGTCGCGCAGAGCGTACCCACCCCGCTCCGGGTGGTAGATCCGGTCGTTGAGCGCGAACGAGTCGAAGACCTTCCCTGAGCCGGCAAACTCGATCCGGGCCGGCAACCAGGCCTTCTCGCGAGCGTGCGATACGCGGAACCCCGCGCCAACGACATCGACGCGATCAGCGGACTGATCGAACTGGAGAGCCGCCGGGCACTGGGGCTGGTGGACCATTGCGCCCTCAGGGTACACCCGAACGCGCCTCTCGGCCGCGCTAGGGTCCAGCCACAGGGAGACAACGAACTGCCCGTCGGGGTCCACGTTGCCTTGGCACGGGATGGGCAGAGGGTCGGCGTCCGGGCGTTCGACAGCGGCGCGACAGGCCGGAACCTCGCCGGCCGAGGCCAGCAGGCCGTCCGCCCCCGTCGCCCGCGCGATGTCCGAGACATCCGCCCGGGCCGTGACCACTCGCGAGGCCCCCTCGGCCATGGGTGGAACCACGACGAGAGCATACTGCTGTGCCAACCCGGCCGAACCGCCTCCGATCGCCACCACAACCACCATGGAGGTCGCCCATGTCGCCTTCATTGACTTACCACCACTCCTCCGCGGGCCGCTAGTCCCTGATTCCGGCGCTTCGGGGAGTTCGCGGGCCTCCCCTGCCTGCAGGGGATCCGAGACCGCATGTTGGGGTACGATCTCGTGATCGGGATTCGGGATCGTCGGGGCCTGGCCGGCCACCCGGTCTCCTTGACCCGCCCGGAAGGAGCTGTGTATACTCTCGCGCTAGCACACTCGGCCCGAGAGTGCTAGCGCGCTGCCTACCATTCGGTCTGGCAGGCTGGGTGTCAACCGCCAACCCCTATGGCGGAATGAACGTCGGAGCATCTCAGTGGGTCGGCCTCACGCGCGCCGCGCGGGGTTTCCGTACGTGAGATGGAGGGACGTGCATGATTCGAGTGGAGGGGCTGACGAAGTACTACGGCCCTTATCCCGCCGTCCGCGACGTCAGCTTCCACGTCCGAGAGGGCGAGATCGTCGCCTTCCTTGGCCCAAACGCCGCGGGCAAGACGACCACCATGCGTGTGCTAACGTGCTACCACCCCCCGAGCTTTGGCGAAGCCTTCATTGCGGGGCACAGCGTGCGGACCGAGGCACTTGAGGCCCGCCAGCAGATCGGCTACCTGCCCGAGTCCATTGCCATGTACGAGGAGATGTCGGTCGTCTCGTACCTGCGCTTCTGCTCGCGGCTCCGCGATGTGCCACGGCACGAGGTCGAGGACCGCGTCGAGTCCGCCATGACTCGGTGCCGCGTCGATGATGTGGCCGATCGCGCCATCGGCAAGCTCTCGAAGGGCTACCGGCAGCGCGTCGGCCTCGCCCAGGCGCTGGTCCACGATCCCCCCGTCCTGATCCTGGACGAGCCCACCATCGGCCTGGACCCCGCGCAGATCATCGAAACGCGTGAACTGATCCGCCGGCTGAGCGGTGAGCGCACCGTCATGCTCTCGACACACATCCTCCCCGAGGCCCAGGCGCTGGCGCAACGGGTCATCATCATCAACCACGGGCGCATTGTGGCCGAGGACACGCCCGAAGCGCTCACGGGCCGAGTTCAGAAGGTAGACACGCTCTTCATCCGCATATCCGAGACGAGCGACGCCGTGGCACAGGCGCTCCGGGTCATTCCCGAAGTCAAAAACATCCGTGTGGCGGAGCGTGAGAAGAACAGCGTCGCCTACCACGTCGACACGGCGCGCGGACACGACATCCGGGCGGACCTCGCCAGGTTCATCGTGAACAAGAACTGGGGCCTGCTCGAATTGCGGCCCATGCGGATGACCCTGGAGGACGTGTTCCTCTCGCTAGTCACGGAAGAGGAGGGGAGCAACTAGGCATGGATGCTTTCCGGCGTTCCGTCTCCAACACCATCACCATCGCCCGGAGAGAGCTCTACGCCTTCTTCGTCTCTCCCGTGGCCTACGTTGTCGTGTTCTTCCAGTTCGCCGTCTGCGGCTACCTCTTCAACCTCATGTGCAGCGCCCAACAGCCGCTGGAGGTCTACCGCGACAGCATGTATGGCGGAGGCTTCCCCGGCGTCGCGCCCACACTGCTGTTCTGGCTGCGGTTCACCTCCATGATCGCGTTCCCCGCCATCACCATGCGGCTCTTCGCCGAGGAGCGCCGGTCGGGCACCATTGAGCAGCTCATGTGTAACCCGGTGCGGGACATCGAGGTCGTCCTCGGGAAGTACCTCGCAGGAATGGGGATCTTCGCCGTCATGCTCCTGCTGAGCATGATCTTCCCCTTCTGGATCCACAAGTACTCGCAGCAGGAGTGGGGCCAGATGCTGGCCGGCTACCTGTCCTTCGTGGGGACCGGAGCCGTATTCATGGCCGTGGGCCTTTTCGTCTCCTCGCTAACGCGCAGCCAGGTGACCGCGTTCCTCTTGAGCCTCGGCGCGCTGTTCCTTCTCTGGATGATCGGGTGGGGAGCCGACAAGGCCCAGGGGACGGCGATCGGGCAGTTCTTGCAGTACGTATCTCTGGAGAACGCCGCCGATGACCTGGTCAACGGGATTCTGGACGTTCGGGCTGCGGCCTATTACATCAGCCTGACGGCGTTTTTCCTCTTTGGAACCGTGCGCTCCCTGGCCAGCACCCGGGCCCAGTAGCGCCGCGGTTTCGACCATCTTGCCGGGGGACTCCGAAGTACCCTCCGAGGAAGAAGGCGGGTGAACCCCACGTTGTCGGACACGCCGGAACGTGATGATGAGAACCGCGAGGACGAGCCGCTCGAGGGCGACATGCCCGAGGACAGCGTCGAGGATCAAGACGACGAGCTCGCCGATGAACCGGAGCGCGATGAGGACGCAGCGGATGATGAGGAGGCCGCGGCCCGGGCCAAACCCAGGAAGAAGCGCAAGAAGAAGGCCGCCCCCGTGGAGCGGCCCGTCCGCGATCCGCGCCAACGCGAGGTCCGTGAGATCACGCTGAAATGGTACGAGAAGGCGCGGGGCGGCATCGGGGGACTCGGCGTCGCCCTGATGATCGTCGCTCTGGCCGTGATCTCGTCCAAAGGTGAGATGACGACCCTGTCCCGGATCTGCGGGATTGTGGGCATCATCGGCATCGGCTTCTGGTTCATCACGGGGCTCATGGGGCTGTGGGCCGGGGCGTCTCGGCAGGCCGCCCAGGCCGCGGCTCACACCATCGTGTTCGCGCTCATTCTGCTGGGCATCCTCGGGATGCTCAACTACATCGCCTACCGCCACAACTGGCGAGTGGATATCTCAAAGAACAAGGCGCACGCGCTCTCAGAACAGACGAAGAAGGTCGTCGCCGACCTCAAACAACAGGTCACAGTGACCGGTATCGTCGCGCCCGAAGCGGCGGGTGGGCCTCGCATCCGTGACATTCTCAACGAGTACCGCTATCTCGCGAGCAAGAACCTGAAAGTCAGCCTGATCGACCCGAAGAAGGCCAGCGGCGCTCGAACGCTCCAGGAGCTGTTTGGCGACACGAACCAGAAGGAGCAAAGCGTCATCGTCGTCAAGTGCGGCGACCGCGAAGAGAAAGTCCACGCCTACCAACCCGAGATTCTGGAGGAGAAGCTCACATCGGCTATCCTTGCGGTGACGACCGGCGAGAAACCCAAGGTCTACTTCCTCACCGGCCATGGGGAGTACCCGGTTGACCCACAGGGAGGCATGGGGGACCGCGCGGCGTGGTCCGACGTCAAGACTGTGCTCACCGACCAGCAGTATGAGATCAAGACCCTGAACCTGATCAGCCAGATCCCCCGGAGCACCACCACACTCGAAGAGCTCACCTCGGGCGCCTCGACACGCACCGGGGAGACGAAGACGGAGGATGGCGGCAAGGCCAGCGGCTCCGGTGACGAGGCCAAGAAGGATAGCTCCCCAGTCGTCAAGGTCCCGGATGACTGCGCCGCGCTGGTGATCGCGGGAGCCAAGACGGCGCTCGCGCCCGAGGAAGAGCAAGCGATCAAAGACTACCTGTCCAACAACGGCCACGCCGTGATCTGCATCGATGTGGGTACCGGCACCGACGTGGCACGCGAGAAGAAGCTCACGGCACCCGACTTCAACGGCATCCTCTCGGCCTACCAGATCCGCGTGGGTGACGAGATCGTCGTCGAGCAGGTCCAGGACCCATTCCGCGGCGCTTCCCTCTCCTTCGAGGCGCTCGTCCAGGACTTCGACGAATCGCATCCGGTCGCCGAGGGACTGACCACCGTCCTGCTTCCGGCCTGCCGGCCGGTCTACTACGAAGGGCAGGACCAGAGCCAGCCCAACCCCATGGGTGGGCCGCCGCCGCAGTCGCCCGGTAAGTCGATTATGAAGACGCCCGCTGGCGCATGGGCCGAGCGGAACGCCATCGTGCCGCGGGGCACCCGAATCCAGAAGGATCCGGGCGAAACGGGGGGCCCCGTTTCTGTGGCCGTTGCGTACGGGAAGGAGCCCGGGGAGACCGAGCAGCCGACGATGCCGGGCATGCCACCCCAGCCGGCGGGCGAGACGCCCAGGATCGTCGTCTTCGGATCGGCCCAGGCATTCACCGACGGCGTGACGGGCGTCCCCCAGCTCTCGAATCTGGCCGCGATCACCAAAGCCATTGCCTGGTGTAGTGGGCGCGGCAGTCTGGTCAGTATCCCTCCCAAGAGTGTCGAGAAGCGCACCCTGACGGTCGAGAAGCGCCAGGCGAGCGTGATGCGGCTGGTGCACATCCTGATCGGTTTGGGTGTCCTCGGCTCGGGCGTCTACGTGTGGTGGCGGAGGCGATAGGGCCGATGAAGACCAAGCACACTGTTGTCGCCCTGGTCATCCTGCTGGGCCTCGGTGCCTATGTGGCCGTTTTTGAGCGCGGCGAGAAACCTGTTGAGGGCCAGATCCTCAACTTCGACGTCAAGTCAGCCACCAAGCTTGAAGTAGTCCGGGGTAGCGATACCCTCGTCATTGAGAAGCAAGGCGATGACTGGGTCATGACCCAGCCGGTGAAGGGTGTGGCGAACCCGGACACGGTCGAAAACATGATCAAGGCCCTGGCCCGCTTCAAGCCCACGGGCTCGCGTGAGGGCGAGGACCTCAACGATGCCCACTACGGTCTGACCAATGCGGCCATCAAAGCCACCGCGTGGTTCGGCAGTCGCAAGGTCTCACTCCACATCGGGGCCGAGACGGCGGGCAGCGAGTTCTACGCCTCGATTCCAGGCGACCCGAAGCTCTACTTCGTCTCCTCGATGACGAAGACCGACCTGGAGAAGAAGCCCGAGGACCTGCGCGACAAGAACGTCGCCCGCTTCAAGCTCGAGGAGGTCCGCCGGTTCCAGGTGCAGTTTGACGGCAATGACATTGCCATGGAGAACGATCCCGAGCCCGGAGAGACCAAGCAGATCCCCGGTCCGAACCACTGGACGCTGACGCAACCGGTCAAGGCCAAAGCCAGCACAACCGCGGCGGACGACCTGGTGCGCAAGGTTCAGAACCTCATGGTCGAGGAGTTCGTCGATAGCCCGGCTAGCGGCGATGACCCCTATGGTTTCGCCAAGCCCAGTGTGAAGGCCATCGCCCGGCTCGAGAAGGGCAACAAAGAGATCACGGTTATCTTCGGTAAAGAGATTGAGAAGAAGAAGGACAATACGTCGAGCACAACGAGCACCACATCGTCCACCACCACACCACAGAAGTTGGTCTACTGCCAACGGATGGGGCGCGACGAGGTGTTCCTGGTCAAGGCAGACGTGCTGAAGGACCTGCGCAAAACCGCCAATGACCTCCGGGACAAGAAGCTGGCCGAGTTCGAGATCAAGGACGTCGAAGGCTTCTCCCTCAAGCGCCGCGACGGTGCCAGCTTCACGGGGAAGAAGGCGGGGGAAGACTGGCAAGTCAGTGCCGGCAGCGCCAAGGCCATCAAGGCCGACAAGTTCAAGACCGAGGACCTGCTCTACGACACCAAGAACCTCGAGGCGGCCGAGTTTATCGAGAAACCGGGTGCCCTCAGTCAGTACGGGCTTGACAAACCGGCCATCACGCTCGAGCTCTCCATGGCCCGCGGCAAGAAGCCGGTGCTGGTCAAGATCGGGAACAAGGAGGGCGACAAGTACTACGCCCAGGTCGGGGACGACGCCTCAATCGTTCGCGTCCTGTCCACCAGTGTCGACCGGTTCCCGAAGGCCATCTCGGACTTCCAGGCGGAAGCACCCAAGAAGCCCGACTCCGAAACGGGCGTGGACTCGTCCAAGGGCCCGGCATCGGTGCCGATGCCGCCCAAGGGTGACTCGAAGGCAACAACCAAGAGCCAGTCCAAGAAGCCCAAGTAGCGAGATGGTGGTTCTTGGCCATGGGCCCAGACCCTGAGGCCAAGCGCGAGAACACCGCAAGCGGGCGTGCCGGCCCACCAGCCGGCGCGCCCGTTCAAGTACCTCGGCGGGCTTGGTGGGACCATCCCTGGCGGGTCGTTGGCGGCCTCTGTGTACTCGTCTGCGTCAGCCGGCTGCCATTCCGTACGCCCATGCTGACCTCATGGGACGCGGCTCAGTTCGCGTTGGCCATGGAGGACTTCGATGTCGCCCGGCACCGCCCGCACCCGCCAGGCTACCTGCCCCTGGTGGCCGCGGCCAGAGCCATCGACCTCCTGGTCCATGACGCCAACGCATCGCTGGTGCTCGTCGCCATCGTTTTCAGCATGCTCGGTGTCATCGCGGTGTACGGCCTGGGGCGGGCGATGTTCGACGGCCGCGTCGGCGTGACGGCCGCTCTACTCTATGCCATTAGCCCCCTCCACTGGGCGCTGGGTGAGGTGGCGCTCCCTTACACGGCCGAGGGCGCCCTTTGCGCAGCAGTGGCCTGGCTGTTGTGGCACTCGCGGCAGGGCAGCGGCCGCCATGCCATCGCGGCCGGGCTGGTGCTCGGTCTCGGAGCCGGCTTCCGAACCAACCTGCTCCTGTTCCTGCTACCCGCACTCGTCTACGCGCTTTGGCCCCTGCGGCGGCGTACCAAGCTCGTTGCCGTGGTTGCGTTGGCGATCGGCTGCATCGCCTGGTTGGGCCCCACGATTGCGCTGACCGGCGGCTACGCCCGCTATGTCGATGCCTCAGGCGCCCTGGCGGAACGACTCGTTCTGGCCAAGAGCGTACCGGCGCTTCTGCGAGCAGCCGGGAGCAGGGCCGCTCTGGCCCAGCTGGCGCAGAACACCGATATCGTGTGCGGATCCCTCTTCGGCGGGGGTCTAGCCCTCGCCGCGGTGCTGCTCCTGCCACTCGGACGCTGGCACGACGCCGAGCCGTCGGCCCGGCATGGCCGTCGATGGTTCTGCGCCGTCGTGCTGTTGCCAGCGAGTGCCTTCTACATCCTGGTTCACATGGCCCGTAAGGGCTACGTGATGACGCTGGTGCCTGTCTTGCTGGTGCTTGCCGCCGCGAACGCCGCTGGACTCGCCATGCGCTTGCGCTTGCGGGTGCGATGGATCGTCGGTGCCATCGCGCTGGGCAACGCGTGTCTGTTTATTGCTCTATATCCGCCTCAGGACCGGAGCGACGTGGAGGCACTGCGCGGCAAGCTCCTCTTCATCGAGCAGCATTTCGACCCGGCCGACACGGTTGTTATTGACTTCCCCGACTTCCGCCTCTTGGGCTACTATCTGCGCGATTTCCAGGTGTACGCCCTCCCGGGCTTCGCTACGCCTGGGGCCGATGACCCCGGGAGCCAGGTTGGGGAATGGGGGATGCGGTACGGCCGCGAGCAGTTCGATGAGATGGTCCCCGTTCAGCCCGTGGTCCCTCGGCCCCTGGCCTTCGCCCCCCGTGTGCACCGCGTTGTGTTCACAGACGAGCGATACCTCGTGGTGCGCCAGGTGCCCATGCGTGAACTCCGATTTGGGCGAGGACGGACGGCCGGCGTTGTCGAACTGACTGACGTCTGCCGGGTGTTTCATTATGATGTCAGGGGCGGATGGTTCAGCCGCGAGGAAGGTGCGAGGTGAGCGGGCGGGGGGCTACACCCACGCGGGTCGGGAACCGATAACCAAGGGGGAGGCGCATGCAGCCGCGCTCGCCTTGTTGGCGGTTGAGGGCGCGGTCGGTGCCGGGTAACATAGTACTTGGTGCCCGTGTTTCGGGCACATGGGGACGCCGTGCCGGCAGGGGAGGGGACTCCCATGTCTATCCGTTCGGTGGATCTGCAGACGACGATCGCCCAGACCCACCACGCCGAACGCGTGAATCAGGCTGAGCATGGCCACGCGCGATCGCAGCAGCACCAGTTCGCCCAGCAGCTCGAGGACGTTGCGCGGCACCGCCAGGAGTCGGTGGCGGAGACCCCTGAAGACGAGAACGCCCGGCGGGCGGATGAAGACGGCGGGCAGGGCGGGCGTCGGGAGGACCAACCGGAGCGCCGGCGCCATGAGGGTGAGCCCGCCGCGGAGACTGTCAGCCCCGCGGAGTCCGGGGGCCTGCATATCGATGTGCGCGCCTAGCGCCGCCGGGCCTCGTGTGTGGCCCTTCGGCGCCCTGGGGTGCCGAGGGGCGTGACCGATGCCTCGCCAAGCCATCGCCTACCTGATCACCCGCTGCTCCGAAGACCGTGACTCGTACCTGGGGGCTGTGCTCACCACCGACGACAAGAGTCTGCCTATCGAGTTCTTTCACACCAGCCCTCCGGTGCGCCCCACTCGCCTGCAGCGTGTCCTGTACGGTGGCGCTCTGGACGCATATATTCGCCGCGACGTCATCGGCTCGCCCTTACTGAAAGCGCTCAAAGAGCGGCCTGCTCTTGTCATCAGCTCCGACGACCTCGTGCTCGACCTCGATGGCGAGGCGGGTTGCCCAGTCGTGCGGGTGCAGCAGACCAACTCAGAGCCCCTCGCCCACGTGGGCGACACCCAGGAGCTTAGCCCAACGCAGCGCCTGGTCCAGCTTCGCCCCAAGAGCGGGCCGATCCGCGTCACCGGACCGCGCGACGATCCGGCGCTCCTCTCCCGCGTCGGCGAGCTGCTGGCGCAGCTCACGGAGACCATGGACATCCTGGAGCCGCTGGATCGGGTCGCGCAGGCAGTGGAGCTGATATGGGAAGCCGAGATGAACGGGAAGGGCGTCGCGGAATCGTCGACAACCTGATCGACACTCTCCGCCGCGCGCTCGGCCTGCCCTCACTGGTGGAGATCGTCCCCCGGATACCCGAAGCCGACGTGGCCGGCGTTCCGCAGTGGGTGCCCGGCCCCGTACGCCCGGTCGACATGCGGCCCGCTGGCGGCATCCATGGCGGAGCAGCCACGTTGGAGACCGCGAGTGCTGTGCCAGGTGACCTCGATCTCTCCGGCCAGGTGGTGTGCACGCCCCCCCCCTCGGAAACCGTGTCAGTGTCGGGCCCCGTGCCTCTCGAGCTCACGGCCGGCGTGCGCCAACCCGAGGGAACGCTGGAACCGGTGGCTGTACGTGCACTCGGCGATGGCCTGGAGGTTGCCTGCATCGAGCCAAATGGAGTGCGGCCAAGCGTGCCGCCTCCCGCAGTGTCGGCCGTCCGCGCTCGCCCCAAGACGGTGTCGGTGCTGCGCAGGCCGCTCCGTTCGGCCTGTGGCGTCGTCGCAGCCAATGAGGTCGCTGCCGCGCTCCCGGTTAGGCGGCGCGCCCTCTCCCACATCCGAGGTCATGGTGCCGGGCTGGCCGCCGGGATGCGGGCACTGGTGAGGCTATCCGGCCTCGCCCCGAGGGATATCCGGTGGCAAGGGTTCTACGGCCCGCTGCCCGACGCGGAGCCCGCGCGAATGGAAGTGGACGCCGACTCGGGCTGTTTGCTAATATGGTATGCTCGTGGGGCTGCGGCAAAGGCGACGCTTACCCTCGCGGTCGGACGCCGCTCGCAGGACGGAACTCTCATTGCCGCCCGGTTCCCCCAGTAGGGACATGGATCGCCTTCTCATCGCGGCTCTTCTGATTGCCAACCTGGCTATCATCGCGTATCTGTGCCGACTGGTCATCGTGGTGAAGCGCAGCCTCATACACGGCACCAGGGACATGGATGCCGAGGAGCGTGTCCACGCCCTGCATGAGGCACTGAAAGTTGCCGTGGCTGAGGTGGACCGCGTCGCGCGGGAGTCTTCACGGGCCCTCGATGAGCGACAGAGAGAGCTCCTGGATCTCCTGGCCTCGTGCGAGCGTGTCCTGCGGGAGGCCCAGGAAGTTCTGGATTCCTTAGCCCCAACCCGAGCCCCCGGCCTGGCCGGTTCGGCATCGGCCGAGCCTGAGGCGCCGCCGGCACAAGAGCCTGCCGCTCTGGCGGAGGCTCCCGAGGCCCCGCCCCGGGAGCTGGTGGCCCGTTGGCGCGGGTTTGAGAAGCGCCATCAGCGCGTGCTTGCTCTATCGGAAGAGGGCCTTTCCATGGAGGCCATCGCGGCGGAAGTGGACATGTCTGTGGGAGAGGTCGAGACCGTGCTGTGTCTGGAGCGCCAGTTCCGGGGCCGGGACAGGGGAGTCGCGGCATCGGCGGTCTCCGGCTCGAACCTGGACTCGTAGGGATGGCAGTGTGGGCGCCACAGGCCGATGTCGTGCGGTGGCCACGGGGCGCCCTCGTGGTGTGACTCGGAAGGGTGTTGGACTCGCTTATGGGGCAGTTGCGGTCCGCGGCACGTTGCGGGTGGTTGGCGGTGGCAGTTGTGGCGCTGGCGGCCTGGGTGGTGGGGTGCGGTCGCCAGGGCTCCGGGAGTAAGCCCGTGGCGGTGGTCAACGGGCAGAACGTCACCCTGAACGACGTGTGGCGCGCCGTCCCGATGTCTCAGAAGAGTGCGGCCCTGAGCTTCGCCGTCGAGCGAGTTCTCTGGGAAGGCGAGGCCAAGAAGGCGGGTATTGAGGTCACCGATGCGGACATCGAGAAGGAGATCCAGCTTCAGTTCGGATCCGCCGAGGACATGAAGCAGTACGCCGAGCGCAACGGCATGAGCGCTGACGACCTCAAGGCCAGACTGCGCCTGGGGGTCATCATGACACGGATCTGCACCCGCAATGTCAAGCTCACTGAGGATGACATCAAGGCGTACTTCGAGAAGCACAGGAACGAAGGTAACTGGGACCAGCCGGCCCAGGCTCGACTCCATGTGGTCTACACGAAGACCAAGGAACAGGCGAACGATGCCCTCCGCAAGCTCAAGACCGGTGCCGACTTCGATGCAGTGGCCACCGAGTATGCGCTGGAAGGCAGTCCGAGGGGCGACATCGGCTGGGTGATGCAGCCGGCCCTGCAGCCTCGGGCCGCCGCTGAGGCCATTTTCGACGCCAAGGCCAAAGCGGGCGACCTGATCGGCCCGATTCCCTTTGCGCCACCCGTGCAGAACGAGACCGGCACCCAGGTCTACTGCCTGTTCCGGATCGACGAGTTGAAGCCGGCCAAGCTCGCATCGCTCGATGACCCGAAGGTCCGCGCCATGGTGGAGCGCCAGGCGCTGATCTCCTCGCCCAAGGCGGAGAAGCAAGAGGCCGTGGCCGCCCGACTGCGGAGTGAGGCCAAGGTGCAGATCCTGAGCCCCGACTTCCCGCAGATGCAGCAACAGGCGGGGGAAGGCAAGACGGAGGGAGCTGCAGGTACCGGGGCGTCGGCCGGCAAGAACGCGGCCGGGGGCGGCCGAGGGAAGGGCGCCGAGACGGGGACCTCCCCGGACCAGAGTTCGGCACGGCCGGGTCGCGTGGTGCCCTCCAGTGATGCACCAGGCCAGTCGGGCAAGGCGACGGGCCACTAGGCCCGAGGGCGCCGGGCGCCCGGGATGCGACGACGGGAATCCATGGCAGACATACCGGCGGACGGGGATCCGTTCTCCCGTCTGGTTGAGATCATGGCGCGATTGCGGGCTTCGGACGGGTGTCCGTGGGACCGCGAGCAGACGCACGCCAGCCTGACTCGGTACCTGGTGGAGGAGACCCACGAGGTCATTGACGCGATCGAGGAGGGCTCGGACGCGCATCTCGCCGAGGAGCTGGGAGATCTGTTGCTGCAGGTCGTGTTCCAGGCCCAGCTCGCTGCCGAACGCGGCGCCTTCGACATCCATACCGTGTGCCAGACGATCTGCGACAAGCTGGTGCGACGCCATCCGCACGTTTTCGGCGAGGTCACGGTCAGCGGATCCGCCGAAGTGCTGCGAAACTGGGAGACCATCAAGCGCGAGGAGCGCGGCAACGGCGACGCCGGCCCTCCATCGGTGCTCTCGGGAGTGCCGCGGTCTCTGGGTCCCCTGGCCCGGGCACAGGCGGTGCAGAAAAAGGCGGGTAGCGTGGGGTTTGACTGGGACGACATCCGGGGGCCCCTGGACAAGCTTCGTGAGGAGATCGAGGAACTGGCCCAAGCCATCGACCGAGGCGCCAGCGACGAGGCGGCCGCCGAGCTGGGCGACGTGCTGTTCGCGGCCGTGAACATCGCGCGGTTCCTCAACGTGGATGCGGACGGCGCCCTGAGGCAGACGCTGAGGAAGTTCGAGCGGCGGTTCTCGTACATCGAGCAGGAAGCGGCCAACCAGGGCGTGGAGCTGGAGCGGATGCCGGTCCACGAGATGGACGAGCTGTGGGAACGAGCCAAGCTGCGCCCGGAGGGAATGCCGCCCTCATGCGGCTCGACAAGTTCCTGAAGACCAGCGGGATCCTGAAGCGGCGAACCGTAGCCAAGGATGTGGCTGTAGCGGGTCACGTCGAAGTCGACGGCCGGCCGGCCAAGGCATCGTCAGAGATACGTCCCGGTCAGCGCATCCGCGTTGATCTGGGCCGCAAGACGGCGACCTACGAGGTCTTGCGGGTTCCGAAAGGAGCGGTGCGGAAAGAGGAGAGGGACGAGCTCGTCCGCTTGGTCGAGGAGACCGTCAACCCCGACTGGTAGGGGCGGACGCGCACGGAAACCCGCGGTCCACACCGCGGTGGAATCGGCGATCTCGGGGTTCGCCCGCTCGCGCAAGACGGGACCCCGATACGATGCGAACAGGGAGGAACATGAATGGCCATTCCTGCAGGTGCTCCGCTCTCGTTCTTCTTTGCACGGGGCGAGGAACACCCCTATCTGAGCAAGCTCTCTAAGGATGAACTGAAGACCATCCTCGGCGGCAAAGGCTATGGCGTGTACCGTATGATCTGCCAGCTGGGGCTGAAGTGCCCCGCCATGTTCAACCTGCCGACGTACCATGCCAACAACCTGGCCGAGGGGAAGCTCACCCCTGAGCTGCGTGACGAGGTGTGCCGGAACATCGCGCTCCTCGAGAAGGCTACGGGCAAGAAGTTCGGGAGCCCCGAGAACCCGCTGTTGGTCTCCGCCCGTTCGGGCGCCAAGTTCTCGATGCCGGGCATGATGGACACCATCCTGAACATCGGCCTCAATGACGAGATCGTCGAGGCGCTCGTGAAAGCCCAGCCGGCCAACGCTCGGTTCTGGTATGACGCATATCGACGTCTTCTCGAGATGATCGGTGACGTGGTCTACGGCATCGCGGAGTACGACGCGGGCGAGGAGACCAAGGACCGCTTCGAGGAGGCCATGGAGCAGGTCAAGCATGCCGCGGGGGTGACCAACGACGCGGAGCTGACGGCGGACCACCTCAAGACCCTGTGCGGCAAGTTCAAGGAGATCTACAAGTCCCAGGGCCAGGAATTCCCCTCTGACCCCGTGGAGCAGGTCTGTCTGGCCGCCGAGGCCGTCTTCCGGTCGTGGAACACCCCGCGCGCCATCTTCACCCGCAAGGAAGACGGTATTCCCGACGATCTGGGCACCGCCGTCAACATCCAGGAGATGGTGTTCGGCAACAAGACCCCGCTGTCGGGCACGGGCGTCTTCTTCACGCGCGACAAGTCCACGGGCCACAAGACCCCGGGCAAACTGGACGGCACGGTGCTCTTCCAGGCACAGGGCGAGGACGTGGTCGCCGGCCGGCGCAACTCCGAGCCGCTGGAGGTGCTCCTCGAGTCGGAGAACGAGCACCTGCGCGCTATCTACAACGAGATCAAGGAGACGGGCGACCTGCTCGAGCGCGCGGAGCGCAACATGCAGGACACCGAGTTCACCATCGAGGAGAACGCCGAAGGCGTGCCCATCCTGTACTGGCTGCAGATCCGTGACGGCAAGCGTTCGGCCCTGGCCGAGTCCGTGATCGCCGTCAACCTGGCCAAGGAGGGCATCATCACCGAGGCTGAAGCGGTCCTGATGGTGAACCCCAAGCGCTTTGAGGAGCAGCTCTACCCACGAATCCCGTCCAGCGCAAAGCAGTCGGCGCGCCTCCTCGGCAAGGGCACGGCGGCCTCTCCGGGCCCGGCAGCGGGTGCGATCACCTTCACCAAGGACCAGGCACTTGAGGACTCCAAAACCAAGGACGTTGTCCTCTGCACCGTGATGACCAACCAGAACGATGTCCCCGGCATGAAGGCCGCAGTCGGCATCCTGACCTCCACCGGCACCAAAGTCTCGCATGCCGCCATCATGGCCACGGCCTGGGGCGTGCCTGCGGTCGTCGGGGCGTCGTGTGTATCATTTGGTGAGGACAGTGAGGGGCGCTTCCTTGAGATCGATGGCACCAAGCTTCGCCGCGGCGATGTCATCACCATCGATGGCGCGTCGGGCGAGATCTTCCTGGGTGCGCTGCCCAGCGAGAAACCGAGCGATCTGAGCCCCGAGGCCGAACAGATCATCGAGTGGGCCAAGAAGCTCAAATCACTCCAGATCCGCGCCAATGCCGAGCGCGCCGAGGCTCAGATCTCCGCCGACCGCGGAGCCGAGGGCATCGGTTTGTTCCGCACCGAGCACATGTTCCTTGGAGAGCGCCTCGGGGACATTCAGACCGTGCTGTTTGGTGCCGATGAGGCAGCCAAGGTGGCAGCCCTCGACCGCATCGCCCAGTTCTCCAAGTCCGACTTCAAAGATGCTTTGCGTATCATGAATGGTTACGGCGTGACCATCCGCTTGCTGGATGCTCCCTTGCACGAGTTCTTCCCCGAGGATTCGCACCTCGAGCGCGAGGAGAACCCGATGCTGGGCTTCCGGTCGGTGCGCATGTGCTACCTGAACCCCGAGATTGCCAGGATGCAGGCGTGGGCCATTCTCACCGCCGCGGCCGAGCTTCAGAAGGAGGGACTGGACCCCCATCCGGAGATCGAGCTGCCTCTGGTCATCATCCCGGAGGAGGTGGCCTACTTCAAGAAACTCGTGGCCGAGGTGGCAGTGAAGGTTCACGAGGAGACGGGGGTTTGGGTGCACTACGGCCTGGGCATTATGGTCGAGACTCCGGCCGCCGCTCTGCAGGGCACCGAGATGGTCAGGGCTCTGGAGGCGCCCGTGTGTGGTGTCCCCGCCGAGGCGCAGTCGGCCAAGGGCTTTGCGTCCTTCGGGACCAACGACCTGACCCAGACCACGCTGGCCATCAGCCGTGATGACGCCGACCGCTTCCTGCCCCGGTATGTGGAAGACGGGATGTTCGCGCTCCATCCCTTCCTGTCTCTTCACCCCGTCGTGGAGCGCATCGTGCGCCAGTTCGTGGCGGCGGCGCGACAGGTTGACCCGAAGTTCGAGATCTTCATCTGCGGCGAGCACGGCGGCGACCTGTACACGATCGGCCGGCTGCATGACATGGGCTTCACTGGAACCAGCATGTCGCCGGGCGGGATCTACCGTTCCATCCTGCAGGCCGCCCACGAGCAGATCAAGAACCCTCGCTAGGGCTGCAAGCGGTGACCGCATCGCGATACTGGAGGGGCCGCCGTCTAGCTGAGGCGGCCCCTAGCGAATAGGGGAGAAGCCACATGACCGCCATCACCGACGTCAACGCACGCCAGATCCTGGACTCCCGAGGCAACCCTACGGTCGAGGTCGAGGTCTGGCTCGAAAGTGGGGAGTTCGGTCGCGGCGCCGTCCCCTCGGGGGCCTCCACTGGGGCTCATGAGGCCGTCGAGCTCCGGGACGGGAACTCCGCCGTCTACTCGGGCAAGGGCGTCCTCAACGCCGTCGAGAACGTGAACACCGTCATTGGACCGGCCATTCTGGACATGGATGCGCTCGAGCAGACGGCCATCGACGAGCTGATGATCGAGCTGGACGGGACGCCCAACAAGGGCAAGCTCGGGGCCAACGCCATTCTGGGCGTCTCCATTGCGGTGGCCCATGCGGCAGCCAAGACGGTCGGGCTGCCTCTCTACCGCTACCTGGGTGGGGTTTCTGCGCGCGAACTGCCTGTCCCGATGATGAACATCCTCAACGGGGGGAAGCATGCCGAGGGCAGCGTCGACCTGCAGGAGTTCATGGCGATGCCCGTGGGTGCAACCTCGTTCGCCCAGGCACTGCAGATGGGTGCTGAGACATTCCACGCACTCAAGAGCGTGCTGAAGAAGCATGGGTACTCGACACAGGTCGGCGACGAAGGTGGCTATGCGCCGAGCCTGAAGGCCAACGAGGAGGCGATCCAGGTCATACTGGAGGCCATTGAGATGGCCGGGTACAAGCCTGGGGACGAGATTGCCATCGCGCTGGATCCCGCCGCCACCGAGCTGTACGAGGACGGGAAGTACGTGTGTCGGGGCGAAGGCGTCACCCGGACGTCGGCCGAGATGGTGGATTTCCTCGCCAGTCTGGTGGACAAGTACCCGATTGTGTCCATCGAAGACGGCCTGGCGGAGGACGACTGGGACGCCTGGGTCGAGTTGACCAAGCGGGTGGGTCATCGGGTCCAGTTGGTGGGCGATGACCTTTATGTCACGAACACAGAGCGGCTCGCGCGGGGGATCGAGTCTCGCGCGTCGAACTCGATCCTGATCAAGGTGAACCAGATTGGAACACTCACCGAGACCATCGCGGCCGTCGAGATGGCCAAGAGGGCTGGCTTCACTGCGGTGGTGAGCCATCGGTCGGGTGAGACCGAGGACACCACCATCGCCGACCTCGTGGTCGGTCTCAACGCCGGGCAGATCAAGACCGGCGCGCCGTGCCGGTCCGAGCGCGTGGCCAAGTACAACCAGTTGCTCCGGATCGAGGAGGAACTGGGCGAGGCCGCGCGGTACCTGGGCAGGGAGACCTTCTACAACGTGCGGGCCAACCGGACGAGCTGAGGGGATTCGCCGTAGGCGTGCAGGACACGAGTGGCTATGGACGACCGGGCCCGGAGGCTGCTAACCGCGGCCTCCAGCCCGGTTCCATGTCTCGGGGGGTGGCGCTCTGCGGCGTGGCAGCGCTGCTGGCGTGGATGGTTGTCGACTGGTATCCCGAGTACCTGGAGGTCCGTCGGCTGGATGCGCGGCGGGCCGCGATTCAGCGATCGATGGACGACCTCCAACGGGCCAACCGAGTCCTCGTGGCTCAGATCCAAGCGTTGGACACCCCTCGTGGCATGGAACTCGCTCTACGCGACCGGGGCTACATTCGGCAGGGCGAGACGTCGTTGAGTGCCGGCGGGCCTCGCGGACGGTACGTGCCGGCTGCCGAACCCAGTCGTCGCCCGAAGACGGTTGCCGAGGTGGTCGCCCAGTGGGTTGTGCGGGCCCTCGATGGGCTGTCCGGGTGTGAAGCCCAGGCGGACAGCATCCGCCGACGGCCGCTGATGGGCACCGTGCCCGACGCGGACGGCTAAGGCTAGGGCGCCGTCCGTCCGATAAGTCACACGAAGGCCCGGCTCTGGATGAGCGCCGCATCGGCTCCCCAGGGGATCCTGCCGGGTCCGCGGTCGGCCGAGCCCGTTCCGCGGCCATGAGGTGGGCTCAGACTTGGACATTGCCACCCTGATCGGCCTAGTCTTGGGCCTTGGGGCCATCATGACGGGCATCCTGGTTGGCAGGGGCAATCCTCTTTCGTTCTGGGATGCGCCGGCGTTTTTCATCGTGATCGGTGGCGGCCTCATGGCCGCCTTCGTGGCTTTCCCTATCGAGCGCATCGGACGACTGGTTTCCGTTATGTTTCACACGCTTCGCGGCCCCCGCGCCAAGCCCGAACAGCTGATTCCCGTTCTGGTCGGGCTCGCCCGGAGGGCGCGCCGAGAGGGTCTGCTGGCCCTCGAAGCCGAAATGCCGGGCATCGATAACGAGTTCCTGCGACGCGGTCTTCAGCTGGTCATCGACGGAGCCGATCCCGAGTCGCTGCGGGATATCCTCTCAACCGACATCGCGCTCATGCGGGAGCGCCACGCTTCGAGCCGCTCGATGCTCGAGTTCATGGCTCGCGTGTGTCCCGCGTTCGGGCTGGTGGGCACACTCATCGGCCTAGTCCTGATGCTGCGCAATCTGCGCAACGAGCCGAACAAGATCGGCGAGAACATGGCCGTGGCTCTGGTGGCCACGTTCTACGGGGTGGTCGCGGCCAACCTCGTCTTCGTCCCCATGGCCAACAAACTCTCGCTTCGAAGCGAAGAGGAACTAGTGGCCTACCGGCTAACCCTCGAAGGCATCATGTCCATCCAGAGTGGCGAGAACCCCGGCATGGTGGCGGAGAAGCTGAGAACCTACTTACCCCCCGGGCGCCGCGATCTGGTCTCGGTGGACATGCCCACAACGGAGGGCTGATGGCCGTGCAGACCGATCTCGCCCCGAGGCCTCCGTCGGCACATGACGTCCAGAGCATCTGGCTGATCACCTACGGTGACATGGTCACCCTACTGCTAACCTTCTTCGTCATGCTCTATGGCCTCACGCTGGTCGAACGCTCGGGCCCCGCCGACGACGGCGGTTCGCGCTTTGACCAGATGGCGCAGGCGTTGTCGGCCCGCTTCGGAGGCCGGGTCCTGATTGTGGACTCGGGGGGGCATTCGGGGGACAGCATCGTCCAGCTCAAGGAAGGCAGCCAGCTCGTGGACTCGTTGGCTCGCCAGCTGGCCCAAGCCGGCGTGGAAGGCGGACGCGGCAAGGTGGAGCGCATTTCGGGGGGCCTCCGGGTCACTCTGCCGGGCGAACTCCTCTTTGACTTCGCGAGCACCGACCTCAAGCCCCAGGCCATCGAGACCATCCGTATCGTCGCCGATACCATCAACAAGAACCCCGGGTACGACGTCCTGCTGCTGGGCCACACCGACAACGTCCCCGTCCGCAGCGCCGCCGGCCTGTTCGAGGACAACTTCGAGCTCTCGTGCCTCCGAGCCCTCAGTGTGGCACGGTATTTCGTGAACGAGTGCGGAGTCGATCCGAAGCGCATGCTGGCGTCGGGTATGGGTGAGTGGCACCCGGTGAGCCCGAACACCAGCGAGGAGGGTAGGCGCCAGAACCGGCGGGTGGAGATCCTGTTGGTGCAAAAGGGCTTTCAGGAAGGCATCCGGCCGTTCCTCGAAGGCACCCAGGCCACGCCCACGGCGGCGCCGCCCGGCGGGCCGTCGACCACACCGGCAGGGCCGGTCACCTGATCGGGAGTGCGGGATGTCTCGCGAGGCCGCCCAGCCCGGCGATCACGTCGCGCTGAAGAAGCCCCACGCCTGCGGCGCCAACGAATGGGAAGTCCTGCGCCTCTCGGCGGACGTGAGGTTGCGGTGTGCCCAGTGCGGCCGGCTCGTCACCCTTGCGCGCCGCGAGTTTGAGCGCAGGGTGCGCACGCCGACACAGCGGGGCCGGTTCTCACAGCCGCTTGCGGAACCGGACGATGCCCGCCGTCAGGAATAACGCTCCCAACCCCACCATAGCCAGGCACTGGGGCCAAAGCACGTCGGGGCCAGCGCCCTTGAGGAAGACGCCCCGGAGTATCTGCAGGAAGTACCTCAGGGGAACCGCATAGGTCATATACTGAAGCCACTGCGGCATGTTCGCAATTGGGAAGATGAACCCCGACAGCAACACGGCGGGCATGGTCATGAAGAAGTTGAGCAGCACCGCCTGCTGCTGGGTCCGCGAGGTCGTCGAGACCAGGAGCCCCAGTCCGAGGACCGGGAGCAGAAACAGAAGCGCCGCCCCGTACAGGAATGGAATGCTCCCGCGCAGCGGGACGCGGAACCACAAGGTGGCCACGAGCACCACCAGCGTGAAGTCGACGATGCCCACGAGTGCGAACGGGACCATCTTGCCCACGATCAGCTCCCACGGCCGGATGGGTGTTACCATGAGCTGCTCCAACGTGCCCAGCTCGCGCTCGCGCACGATGGCCAGTGCGGTCAGTATCTGTGTCAGGATGAGTAGGATCAGTGCGGCCACGCCGGGCACATAGTAGTAAACACTGCGTAGGTCTGGGTTGTACCAAACGCGTATGTCCGGTACCACTCGCGGTAAGCGGGGGTCGGCTGCCCTGAGCCGGGCCAGCCGCTGGCGCGTGGCCTTCACGCCGTGCTCGGTCAGGAGGCCCGACAGGTACGCCGCCGCCAGGCCGGCGCTGGTTGCGTCGCTCCCATCCACCAGCAGCTGCAGCTCGGCAGTCCTGCGGCCCAGCTTGCGGCCGAAATCCGGCGGGATCGTCAGCGCTACCAATGCGCGCCGGGCATCCAGGTGGGCGATGAGGTCCTCGGTGCGCTGAGTAGCGATGGCCAGAACGAAGTAGGGCTGTTGCGCGATCTCGGCCAGTAGCGCACGGCTCTGGTCCGACTGGTCCTGGTCGCACACCGCCACGGGGACGTTCCTAACCTCCAGGTTCGCGGCATAGCCCTGGACCACGAGCTGCAGTATGGGCGTCAACAGGATCGCCCGAACAATGACCTTGTCGCGCCGCATCTCCTGGAACTCCTTGCGGATGATCCATCCGGCTCTCAATGCCTTACACCTCCTCCCGCGCTAGAGTGTCTTCCGGAACTGGCGGGTGGCCCCCGCCATGGCCACCAGCGAGAACAGGGCAAGCGCCAGCGTGGGCCGCCACAGGTACTCGATCCCCACGCCCTTGATCACGAGTGAGCGCACGATGGTGAGGAAGTGCGTGGTGGGCAGCAGTTGCGCCACAACCTGCAGGGCTACCGGCATATTGCGAATCGGGAACACGAACCCGGACAGCATGAATGTGGGCAGCACGGTGGAGACGAAGGCCACGACCGACGCCACCAACTGGCTCGACGCGATCGTTGAGACCAGTAGGCCGATGGAGAGGACGCCCATCACGAATAGCGTCGACAGCGCGAACAACTGCACGAGGTTTCCCTGTGGGACGACCCCGAAGAGCACACGACCGGCAGCCAACGCCAGGAGCACGTCGCCGAAGGCGATGGCGACGTATGGGGCGACCTTACCCACCATGATCTCACCAGGATGCACCGGGCTCGAGGCCAATGCCTCGAAGGTGCCCCGCTCGCGCTCCCGCACGATGGTGCCTGAGGTGAGCAGTGCCGCCAGTATTGACAGGATGATGGCGATGAGCCCCGGGACGATGAACTCGGTGCTGCTGAGCCCCGGGTTGTAGAGGAACCGGACCTGCAGGTCGATAGGGGAGTCGATCAGCATTCGAGGTAGGTTTTGCCGATGGACCGTGTCATGCGCCCAGCGGCTCGAGACGCCCTGCAGGGCGGCCTCGAAGTAGCCGCGCGCGATGTTACTCATCGTGGCATCGGTCCCGTCCAGGATGATCTGAACCGATACCGTGCTCCCCGAAGCCAGGTTCCGCTGCATGCTTGGGGGGATGACGAGAACCGCCTGGCACCGCCCCCGAAGCATCACGTCCTCGATCTGCGGAGCCGATGTGAGGACCTCGCACACGGTGAAATACCCGGTGTGTGTCAGCGCATCGAGCATCGCCCGGCTGGACGACGACTGGTCCTGGTCATACAGGGCCACCCGCAGGTTCTTGAGATCAAGGTTGAGTCCGTAACCATATAGCAACAGCAGCACGACCGGCATGGCGAATGCGATGGCCAGAGTTCGCGGCTCGCGCCGGATCTGGATCCACTCCTTGCGGGCGATGGCGCGCAGACGGCGGAGACTCACCAGGCCTCATCCTCGTCCGCCGGGTCCATCAGAGCCAGGAACACGCTCTCGATGGTCGGCTCAGCCGGTTCCACATCCGTGATGCCCGCCTCGGGGAGCTCGGTGGCCCATCGTTTGGGGTCGGCGCTCGAGTCGCGCAGGCGGACGTGCAACGCCCCACCCACGAGGCTCACGTCGGCGACGTCAGGACGCTGCTGGAGGGCCTCGAAAGCGGGGCCGGGGTGGTCCGCGCGCACACGGAAGAACGACCCCCCAACTCGGCGCTTGAGCTCGGACGGCGTGCCGAGCGCGATCAGCCGTCGGCGGATCAGGGCCACGCGCGTACACAACTCGGCCTCGTCCATCACGTGGGTCGTCACAAACACCGTAACCCCCTGGGCGCGCAGATCGCCGATCAGCTCGAAGAACCGCCGGCGCGTAAGTGGATCCACGCCACTGGTAGGCTCGTCCAGGAACAGGATCCGTGGCTCATGGAGAATCGCGCACCCCAGGGCCAGGCGCTGACGGATCCCGGCGGACAGCGTGCGCGCCAGGTGAGGGCGGACATGGCCCAGGTCCAGTCGCTCCATCACGGCGCCGATCCGTCGGACCAACGCGGATCCCTCGAGCCCGTACACGCCACCGTAGAACTCGAGGTTCTCCTGTACCGTCAGCGTCCCGTAGAGTGAGAATCGCTGCGACATGTAGCCGATCCGCGATTTGATGGCCTCGGCCTGACGGACCACATCGAGACCAGCGACCTCGCCGGCGCCCTCTGAGGGCAGCAAGAGGCCACAGAGCATCCGGATGGTGGTCGACTTGCCCGCACCGTTGGGCCCCAGGAAACCGAATACCTCGCCCTGTTCGACCTCAAACGTGAGGCCCGCCACGGCCGTGAACCGGCCGAATCGCTTCGTCAGGCCGCGGCACCAGACCGCAGGGCTAGGAGGCATGGCTCCCTCCATCCGGCCCGGCGCCCAGCAGAGCAACGATGAATGCATCCTCGAGCCCCGGGCGGACGACTTCCACGTGGCCGACCGCGGACTCTGAGCGCCGGAGCGTCTCAGCCAGAAGCCGGGCGTCAGGCCCGTCGGGCCGCGGGTAGACATGCAGTCCGCCCCCGAACACCTCTGCCGCCCACACGTCGCTCCGTTGGCGCAGCGACGCCTGCAGCTCCAGCGGATGGTCTGAAGTGATCTCAACGACAGGGCCGGCCGTCGCGGGCAGTGAATCGGGGGTATCCAGAGCCAACACCGACCCCGCGTACATCAGCCCTACCCGGTCACACCGGGAAACCTCGTCCATGTACGGCGTGCTGACGACCAGCGTGACACCTTCACGCGTGAAACGGAGCAGGAGGCGCCAGAAGTCGCGACGCGAAGCCGGATCCACTCCGGTGGTCGGCTCATCCAGCAGCAGCACCCGGGGTCGGTGAATCAGCGTGCAGCACAGGGCCAGCTTCTGCCTCATTCCCCCTGAGAGATGCTCGGCCAGCCGCCGCTGGAATGGCTCGAGACCCGTCATCCGCAGCAGCATCTCCCGCCGCTCGGCCAGTGTGTTGCGCGGAACCTCGTACAGATCACCGAAGAAGGCGACGTTCTCGGCCACGGTGAGGTCGCTGTACATGCTGAATGCCTGGGAGAGGTAGCCGATCTGCCCTTTGGCGGCCTCCGGCCGCCTCAGGACATCAATCCCGGCTACGACGGCCGAGCCGCCGTCGGGCGCCATGATCCCCGCGAGGATGCGCATGGTGGTCGTCTTGCCCGCGCCGTCCGGGCCCGCGAGCCCGAAGACCTCACCAGGCGCCACGGCGAAGCTGACGTCGCGGACAGCCTCAATGGTCCCGAACCGCTTCGCCAGGTGCTCCACCGCCACGATGGGGGCCGCGGGAGCGATCAGCAGGCCATCGCCGCTGGCACCGGGCGCCACGGGGCTCATTCGAACGTCGCGTCGGCAGGCATCCCGGGCTGGAGAAGCCCCCGCCCGTCTCCGACGCCCACCTTCACCCAGTAGACGAGGCGGGTCCGCTGTTCGATGGTCTGCACGTTCTTGGGCGTGAACTCCGACTCGCGAGCCACGGCGGTGACCGTTCCGGGTATGCGTTCACGGGGCTCCGCGTCAATTCGCACCGTGGCCCGGTCGCCCACGGCCACACGATGGAGCTGGGACACCGGCAAGTAGACCTTCAGCCACATGTGCTCGAGATCCAGCATGGAGACGATGGCAGCGCCGGCCGCAACCACTTCGCCGGCCTCGGCGACGACGTCGGATACGGTGCCCGCGCACGGTGCGCGCACCTCCGCCTCTTGCCGCCGAATCCGAGCCGCGTCCAGCGCGCCCTTGGCTTGGCGAACCTGGCCTTCCGCCGCCTCGATGGCTTCGGCCGTGCTGCCCTCCATCACCAGGCTTAACTCGGCCTGGGCCGCCGTCTGCTGGGCCTCGGCCAGAGCGAGCTGGGTGCGCGCCGTCTCGAGCTGCTGTTGGGCCAAGAAGCGATCGGCCCGCGCTTCCTTCGCGTTGGCGAGGGCCGTGCGCGCTCCATCCAGAAGGGCTTCAGCCTGCCGCACTGCCGCCTCGGCCTGGGCCACCTGCTCGGGCCTCGTTCCCTCGTTTACCATGTCCACCGTCGCATCGGCAGCCTCCAGAGCCGCTTGGGCCGCCCGGCGCTCTGCCTGGGCAGCGGCCGCCTTCATCTGGGCGGTCAGGACCGCCTGCTCCTGGGCGATGCGCGCGTTGTCCACACCCCGCTCGGCCCCCGCGTGCGCCGCCGACGCCCGCTCGACTGACAGGGCCGCGGAGCGCCGCTCCTGCGGCCGGGCGCCACTGCGAAGGTCGGCCAGCGCCGCCTGCGCGGCATCCCTGCGGGCGCGGGCGCCGTCGAGGCTCGCCTTGGCGTCGTCGTAGTCCTGTTGCGTCGCCGCCTTGTCCTCGAACAGCCCCTTGACCCGCGCATATCGCTGCCGGGCATTCTCGTAGGCGATGGTCGCCGCCTCTAGGGTAGACTCTGCCTGAGCCACCTGCTGACTGCGCGCCCCTTCGTCCACCAGCCTCCGCTGCTCCTCCGCAATCCCGACCGCCAGGCGGGCGGTGCGCTCCGCGGTCTCCGCCTCGGTGGTGGGGCCGGTGAAGTCACGCTGAAGCCGCAGCAGCTCCTCGGCGTCCCGCGCGCCAGCCTCGGCACCCTCCAGCCCTGCCTGGGCGCGGCGCCGCTCGGCATCGGCCCGCTGACGCTCCTGCCGGCGTGGCCCGGCCAGGGCCTCGTCCCGCCGGGCCCGGGCCGCCGCGAGGGCCGCCTCGGCCGAGGCAACCTGCGCCTGGGCCTGGTCGACCGTCTGTTTGAGCTCCGTACTCTTGTCGTAGCTTGCCTGCGCGATGCTTAGCTGGCTGCGCGCGCCGTTCAGTGCGGCTTGGGTCTGAGCCACCCTCGCCCGCGCCGCGGCAATCTGCTGCGACCTGGATCCCCGCCGAAGCTCCTTCACAAACGCCTCGGCCGAAGCCAGGGCGCCCTCCGCGCGCTCAACCTCGGCATCGAGGTCGCCGTGATCCAGAACGGCGATGACATCGCCCTTGTGGACCGTGTCACCCTCGCGTGCCAGAACCTGGGCCAATCGCCCCGGGATCTTCGCCGAGACCTCAACCTCAGTCGCCTCGATCGTGCCGCTCCCGGAGGTGACCGCCGCACCGGCGCGGGCCCCCCAAGGTCTGCGGGTGGCCAACAGGCCCCCGACGACCACGACAGTCACTGCCGCGCTTACGGCTATCGACACCCCGCGCCGCTTTGGCACTCGGGAATCCTCCTCAACATCCTCCTCACCCCTCGGGAGGTCCTGCGGTCAGAAACACTTCGGCGGTGGCGCCGGTGGACCGCGCCCACGCGGCATAGGCCACCGACAGCGCATAGCGGCTGGCGCGCTCGAGCGCCACCGCCTCGGCCAGTGACGCGCGGGCCCTCAAGGTCCCCATCGGCAGTGAGGCGCCTCGGCGCTCGGCGGCCTCGGCCTCAGCCAGAGCCTGCTCCGCTTCAGTCCGAACCATCATGGCCGAGTCAATGCGTGATCGCGCGTCCGCGATGGCCAGCACGGACTGCTGTACCTGCAGCTCGATGGCCGCTGCCGTGTCGGCCACCGCTGAACGGGCACCGTCCCGGGATGCTTCCGCCTGGTCAACCAGCGCGTCCGCCCGGCCGTGATCACCAAAAGGCCACGTGAACCCGAGTCCGATCGTCGCCGCGAAGGGCACGCGGATCAGGCTGGCGCGCTGGGCCTTGACACCGCCCGAGAGCGCCCAGGCCGGGCGATCTGCCGCATCAGCGGCCCGTAGGCGAGACGCCGCCTGCCTCAGATCGGCCAGGGCCGCCGCCAGCTCAGGGCGCTCTGCCTGTGCCCGCGCGATGCTCTCTTCCGGATCGGGAATCCGGTCGGGTTCGAGGAACACGATCTGTAGTTCCCCAACTGGTGCGCCGGGCATGCCGATCACGGTGGCCAAGGCCGCACGGGCCTCGGCGGCGCGGCTCTCGGCCAGCGCCAGCTGTTCGCGGGCCTTTGCCAACGCGGTATCGGCCCGCTGCGACTCCAGGTCATTGGCCATCCCCGCCGCGACGCGGGCCCGAGTCACCCGGCGGGATTCCTCCGCAGCGTCAACGGCCGCCGCTGTGGCGTCGCGGAAGGCGTCGGCCTGGAGCACGCCGTAGTAGGCCCGAACGACCTCGAACACCAGCTGGTCCCGGGCCTGCTCATATCGCGCCCAGGCCGCGTCGGCGCCTGCCTGCGCCGCCCGCCGCTCGCTCCGCAGCCGACGGCCCACGTCCAAGGGCACCTCGATGGCCAGGCCCAGGCTGGCATCCAGCGCCGGGATGACCTCGCGCGGCTCCTGGCCCGGGATCTGCACCAACGGAGTAGGCGTGGTGCCCCGCACTTCGCCGCTCAGGGCTGCGTGCAGTCCGCCGGCGCTTCTGGCGAGGTCGACACCCGTGTCCGCCGCCCGGGCGGCGGCGTGGGCCAGGGCCAGCCTGGGGCTACGCTCGAGCGCACGGTCGATGCAAGCCGCCAAGGTTGCGGGCGCGGCGGGGACTTCAGGGCGGCCGGCCGCGGCAGCCAGGCGCTCTGGTGGCCAGACCGAAGCTCCGAGAGTGACCAGCAGCAGGCCCCAAAGCCAGTGGAAACGCATGTCAACAGCCCCAGCAGTATGAAGTGGTCGTCAGAAGCGATCCGTGGCGACCCCGCGGGCGCCACCTATTCGCACCGCACTGCCGGACTCCTCCGCCGTGCCCCACCTAGAGCCTGTTCTCGGCCTTCAAGAGAAGGTACTTATTCACTGTCATAACAGAGAGTTGCTCCGGTGCGGAGTCGACGACCACCACGCCGCGCGCTCGAAGCCGGGCCAGCGCGCGCTCACGGTCCTCGAGCACCTCTTCGGCGACAGCCCGCCGGTAGACGCCGGCCGCATCCACTACCGGATCCGTGGTCGCCCGCTCCAGGCTCTGGTCGCGAATGGAGACCAGCATGGGGAGATGGTGGGGACGGAGCGAGGCCACGCCAGCGAGCAGTGCCTCGGACGCCGCCGAGTCCACCAGGTCGGTGAACAGCACGGTCAGGCTTCGTCGCCGGCTGCGTCGGCTCAGATAGGCGAATGCCGCGCCGTAGTCGGGTTCGATGAGCTCGGCATGCACGTCACACAATGCGTCGACGACCCTTCGGCTCTGCGCAACACCCGTCCGCGGCGGCAGGTAGAGCCGCACCGCCTCATCGAACACCATCAGGCCGACCCGGTCGCCCTTGGTGATCGCGGCTGAACACAACATCAGGGCCGCGTTGATGGCGTGGTCGAGCTTCGACAGACCGCCCGACACCGGCGACATCATCCGGCCCGCGTCCAGGACCAGCAGCACGCTCTTGCTGCGCTCCTCGTCGTGGTTGCGCACGGTCAGCCGCTGGTGCCGGGCCGTGGCTTTCCAGTCGATCTGGCGGGTGTCATCGCCAGGGACATAGTCCCTAAGGCTCTCGAACTCGCCGCCGCGCACAACGCTGCGGATGCGCTGCGGACCGGCCTCCCGCAAGAGCGTCGAGCGATACTCAAGATGGTATCTGGAGAAATCCACATAGCGCGGATAGACGCGGACCGGGGTCGCACCGGGCCACTTGGCCTGCCACGAGAGCAGCCCCCACGGACTGAGCCAACGCAGGTGGACATCGCCAAAGGCGAACTCCCCGCGGCCCGATGCCGTAACCGTGTAGCGGAGTGAGACGCGCGTCCCGGCTCCCGCCTCCCAGGGGAGTAGCTCACGGTCGGTGGCGAGGTCGATGGGGCAGTCATCGACGGCCACGCCGCGGACAGCTCGTCGGCTACGGTTCTCGATGCGGAGCGTCACGCGGTTCGGTTGGCCTGTGCAGAGGCGCGTCGGCAGGGCGCGGAAGGCTGCCAGGTTGTGCCGACGAACTGACCGCAAGGCATCCACAATCACCAGCGCAACCAGTGCGGCATCCAACGCCAGGCCGGCGGGCAGGGCGCCAGGCACTCGGCCCGCCGCCAGTGGGAGCAGTCCGGCCACGGCGACCAGCAGGGCCAGTCTCTGTGTCGGGAACGGCACGGCAGCGCTCCTCAGCGAGGCACGGGGATCTGCGAGACGATGCCGTCGATCACGCGGTCCGGCGTGAGGCCATCGAGCTCCGCCTCGGGCTCGAGCAGCACGCGGTGGCGCAGCGTGGGCTTTGCCATCGCCTTGACGTCATCTGGAGTCACGAAGGTGCGCCGATGCAGCGCCGCGCGGGCCTTGCTGGCCATCAGCAGCACGGCACTGGCTCGAGGGCTCCCCCCCAGCGACAGGAACTGGCGCTCCCGCGTGCCTCGCACGATCGCCAGCACGTAGCGGGCCACATCATCATGCACCTGGACGTCCCTCAGGGCGATGCGGCAGGACTCAATCGTGTGGCCATCGGCCTTGGGGGACAGACCCAGGTCACCCAACCGACGCGGGTCGAATCCTTGGTGATGCCGCTGGAGCATCTGCGCTTCGACTGCCTCGGGCGGGTAGGGGACGAGCACTTTGAACATGAACCGGTCCAGCTGTGCCTCCGGGAGCATGTAGGTCCCCTCATGCTCAATGGGGTTCTGTGTCGCGCAGACCATGAACGGCGGGGACAACCGATGGTCCTCACCGTCGATGGTGACCACTCCCTCCTCCATGGCCTCGAGAAGGGCGGCCTGGGTCTTCGCCGGGGCCCGATTGATCTCATCGGCCAGCAGCAGGTTCGTGAAGACCGGGCCCTTCCGCAGCGTGAAACGGTCCGCCGCCCGGTCGTAGATCGACACCCCGAGGATGTCCGACGGCATCAGGTCCGGGGTCATCTGCACCCGCTTGAACTCACAGCCTACCGACAGGGCCAGAGCCTTCACCATCAGCGTCTTCGCTGTGCCGGGCACGCCTTCGAGGAGCACATGCCCACCCGAAAGTAGGCCGATCAGAAGATGCTCGATCACATCCTCCTGGCCCACCACGGCTTTGGCGATCTCGTTGCGGATCGCTTCCCCGGTAATCCAGACAGCCTCGAGGCTAGCCAACGGGTCGTCCGCCCCCTCCCAAGTCATCCAGTCGCCGTGCCACCGCCACGAGCTGCGCATCGTTGGCGACAGGTTCGGCGGAGCGCGCCAGCAGCCCGATGGCCTCGTCCGGGCGGAGTGTCCCGTGGGGCTCCAGCAGCCGGATGCGCGCAGCGATCTCTTCGTCAGATGATGTCATCGGTAGTCCCAGACGCCGTGCCAGGCGTCGCCGGGCGCCGCGGCCCACGGACTGAAGGGCGGTGTCCCGGGCCCCTGACAACTGGTACAGGGCCGCCATCGAGTCCACGAACTCCAGCGCCGACCGGCGCGACGGAGGCTTCAGCCTCCTCGGCGAGCCCAGCCGGCGGGAAGAGGCCACCAGCATCATCGTGGCAGCTACCGCCAGCTGATACACACCCACCTTGCCGCCAAACACGCCCAGCGCGTCGCCGGGCGAGCGCAGGGAGCGGAACCCGTGGTGGTACTCGTCGAATGCGATGGGGCCGCCCGCCGCGTGTGCAAGATTGGCGATGAGAACGGCGTTATCCTCGCGCGCCAGGTTGGCGTTGCAGAACAGGTCAGTCTCGCTCGTCACCACCAGATTGCCCTCACCAACCGGGCGCCGGGCCAGAACCGTGCCCTGCTCGTCGCGCACCGACCGCCATCGATCGGCGGCATTGCCATCGAGCCGCGCCCCGTGCGGCACCGCGATGCGCACAACGTCGGTACCATAGGCCGCGCCGGCCGCATAGTCGACCACCTTGGGTTCAGGTGGAACGAGCCCCGGCGCCTCCAGGAGGCCCAGCATGGCATACGGGCCGCCTCTCACGCGGAACTCCGTCAGCTCGGGGAACGCATCCGGGGCCTCAGTTCCGTCGTCGGCCGTCAGGGCACTGTCGAACGCGCACACCAGCGTCCCCCCAGCCGAGACCCATGCTCGGAGCCGCCGAAGCTCCTTGGCCTCAAGGGGCACCATCGGGTTCACGAGCCAGAGCTGACGGATCCGATCGGGAAGCAGGTCCAGTGACTGCAGGTTCCGCTCCACCGGGTACCCCAGACGGCCGAGCAGTCGGTAGGCGGCGCAGTACCCGAACCGGTTGAAGCGATATGTCGACCGGTCAGGCACGGCGTCCATCCGGCCACCCGGGTTCCAGACCACGGCGACAGTTTGCACCGCGACGAGTAGGACCAGCCCGGCCAAAGCCGCACGGTACCGGCGCAGGGCATTCACGCTTGCGCCCTCCCCACTGCAGGGCGCGATAGCACCTCGAGGGCCTCCACATCCCGCGCCTTCCCGGGCTGGCCGCCGTACCAGACGCGCTCAAACCGCTCAACGGCCTCGCGCAGGCGCGGACCATGCTCGGTGTCATCGCCCAGCGAGCCCACGTACTCGGCGTTTGTGCGGCGCGGATCCAGGAACACCAGGCCGAGTTCGTGCAGCAGCGACAGGTAAGCCTGAAAGTACCACCTCACCGCCCCAGTGAGATCACCCGCTGTGTGCAGTGCTGATGCCCGGCGTCTCAGCTCTGCCGAGGACGGGAAGGCCTGCTCAATGACCTCGGCCTCCCCCTCATCGGCGGAGGCCGCCGAGCCACCCCCCGCTGTGCGGGCACGTGGAAGCCCGCGCACAGCCAGCCAGATGACGTACGCGGCCACCACCACGCAGAGCGCCGCCATCACGATCGCGGCCACCGCAGCGATTCTGGACGATGCCGATAGGAACCCCGCCAGACGCGCCAGACGCTCCCGAATGGCCTGGACGATCCGCTCGTAGACCTGGCGCAACGCTGCCGAACGCAGATCGGTGGCAAACTCCCGCGACTGCAGCACCTGTCGCGCGGCCTCCTTGATCGCCTGTGGTGCGGCGCGCTCCGAGGGCCAGGCCTCCGGTCCGGGCGCACTCGGCGCCTCCTGCCCCGTTGCAGCGTCGAGCAGCAGCAGCGCGGCGAGCAGGCCCAGCAGCCGTGTCATGGCGACCGACCCTCGCTCGACCGCGCGCGGACCGACCGGAATGCCGCCAGGAGGTCAAGGGCCTCCACGCGGCACCGCTGATCGAAGTAGAACACTGCGGCCCCTGCCAGGACCAGAGGGGTCAGGGCGATGTCGGCCACCTGAGTCACGGCGCTGGCCCAGATCTGTACCGCCGCGGTCGACTCCCAACTCAGGAGCTGGGTGGGAAACAGGATCAGAAGCTGCGGCGCCTGCACGATGACTGTCTTCATCAATGCCAGCAGCAAGACTCGCCCACACAAGGGCCAGAAGTCCGCGTGAGCCAGCCGGAAACTCCGGTCCATCGAGCCGATGGTACCCGACCGTTCGACCACCATGGCAGGCAGGCCCAAACTCAGAGCCACCGTGAGCCAGAGCGAGGGGACAATGCAGCAGTACACCCCGAGTCCAGTCATCAGTGAGGAGAGGAACAAGTACCCCAGGGCCGGCCACATGAACGGCCTGGCCTGCTCGACCGCTTCGCGCACGCTGAGCGCACGGCCCAGAAGACCCTGAATCGCCACGATCAGCGCAGCCATCTTGAACCAGCCGGATACGAGGAACAGCCCCAAGCTCAAGAGGCCCAAGGCGCCAGCGCCCGCCAGGGCGACCGGGTTGGACACGTGAAAAACGGCCAAGGGGTTGCTGGGGTCCAGCCGTGCCTCAAGTGCCTGCTGGCTCAGGAAAAACTGCGGCATCGCACGGGTGAATAGCATCAGCGCCAGGACCGCCGCCGATCCTGCCGGAACGCCATAGAGAGCATAGCACCCCACGATCGACACAAAGTGGCGCCGGTAAATGCGGAAGGCGGCGTCCAGCGCTTCCATGAACCGGTACGGCCGGGGGATTGCCACGCCGGGTCCCACCTCGGGACCCAGCGGACCCAGGCCGGTCAGAGGGGCGCCGCAGGCCCCACACTGGGTTTCGCCCGGCCTGGAGATAGAGATCGCCCCACACGCCATGCACACACGAGGGGGGGGCGGACCCTCGGGCGTGTCTGGGCCTCCGGGACCGGTCAGTGGAGGCGGGACAGGTCCCGAGACCGCACCGGGGAGCCCCTCAGGAGGCGGAAGTGTTGACCAGCCGCCGTCACCGGGCACCCACTGCGGCTGCGGGGGCGGCATGGGCGGCCCCTCTGGCCCCGGGGAGGGCGCGGGCGGGCCTTCGGCATTTTCTGGCAAGGGGCCATCACCTCGAACGTTCCGAGCACTACCAAGGGGCCGACAGCGCAGTCGCCACCAGCTGGTACTCGAATGCGCGAGCGACGCGAGCACGCACGAACTGGCCCGGCTCGGCCTCCGTGCCCAAGACGTGCACCTCATGATCCACTTCGGGGGCGTCGACCTCAGACCTGCCCACGGCGACCTCGGTCCCCTGGGGCCCTGCAACTCTGCGTTCGCACAGCACGGTGACTTCCGAGCCGACCCGTGCCTCGTTCCGTTCGAGCGAGATCCGCGCTTGGAGCGCCATGAGGTCGTGAAAGCGCTCCTCGGCGACCTCAGGAGGCACGGCGTCGGGCATGCCCGCTGCGTCCGTACCCTCCTCCGGCGAGTACTGGAAGACAAAGAGGCGGTCGAATCGCTGAGCCGCCACGAAAGCCCGGAGGCGCGCGAAGTCGTCTTCCGTCTCTCCCGGGAAACCTACGATGAACGCGGTGCGTATTGCGACGCCGGGAACACGGTCGCGAACCTTCGCCAGCAGTTCGGCATAGCGCTCGGCATCCCCCGGGCGTCGCATGGCCCGAAGGACGCGACGAGACGCATGCTGAAGCGGCAGGTCGATGTAGGGCACCACCCGCGGGTACTCCGCGAGCACCCCAATAACCTCGTCGGTCAACCGGTCGGGGAAGCAGTACAGCAGGCGGATCCACTCAACCTCGGTCTGGGTAGCCAAGGTGCGCAACAGGCGAGCCAACTGAGGACCATCGGCTCCGGGAAGGTCGCGCCCAAAGCGCGTGGTGTCCTGAGCGATCAGGTTGACTTCCCGGACGCCCTCGCTCTCCAGATCGCGGACCTCGGCGACGACCGACTCGATGGTCCGGCTCCGGTACCGACCCCGGATCCGGGGGATCACACAGAAGGCACAGCGGTGGTCGCAGCCCTCCGCGATCTTAACCCACGCCGTCCACCGTGGAGTGGAACGCAGACGAGGAGTCCGGTGGTCGTACAAGTAGCCAAGGTCGCATCGGGCACCCGGCACAGTCTGCCCGCCCACGACCCGGCCGATGCAGCGCGCGATCTCGGCCGGGTCACCCACTCCCGCCCAAGCATCTACCTCGGGCAGATCCCGCGCCAGGCGCTCGGGCCACCGCTGGACCAGGCAGCCCGCGACGATCACATGACGGCACGAACCCTCTTGCTTGAGCCGCAAAGCGGCCTGGATCTCACCCAGGGACTCCTCGCGAGCCGCCTCAATGAACCCGCAGGTATTGACCACAAGAACATCGGCCTGCCGTTCGTCGGTCGTGATCACGGCGCCGGCGGCGACCAAGTGACCCAATGCCACCTCGGTGTCCACCAGGTTCTTGGCGCAACCGAGGGAGATGACTCCAACTCTCAGGCCCCCGAGGGAGTGCATCCCGCCGCCCCTTCGTCGTCATCACCACCGCCGGTCCGGGCCGACGCCGGTCGCGGTGGGCCAACCATGGCGCCGGTGAGCTCCGCCACGCGCTGCTCCACGGCCGCGATGTGCTCATTGGGGGTCGAGGCGCCAGCCGTCACACCGATGGCCCGGGCGCCCACGAACCATTCGGACTTGGCCTCGTCAGGGCCCTCAACGTGGTACGTGGGCGTCCCGGTGGCCGCGCAGATCTCCACAAGCCGTCGCGTGTTCGCGCTGTGTCGCCCACCGACCACCAGCATGACGTCGGCGGATTGGGCGAGGCGAAGTGCCGCCGACTGCCGGTCGGCGGTGGCGTTGCAGAGTGTGTTGTGCGCCACCAACTCGCGACACTTCGTCGCCAGCACGCCCACGATGTCGCGGTAATTGCTGGCCGTCTGTGTGGTCTGAGCCACGACCCCGACCCGGGGCCCGGGAGCGCACGCTTCAGCCTGCTCGGGCGTCTCAAGAACGAGACACTCGGCGCTGACTGACCCGGTGATACCCAGGACCTCCGGATGATCGCGGTCCCCGACGATGCAGACCTGATAGCCGGCCTCCGCCAGGTCGTGGGCCCTCTGGTGGGCGCGCCGCACGAACCGGCATGTCGCGTCGATCACGCGAACTCCACGCGCAGCGGCCTGACGGGTCACCGATGCCGGAACTCCGTGGGTGCGCACCACGAGAGTCTCGCCAGGTCGCACATCATCGAGGACGTCCGCGCACCGAAGCCCCTCATCGGCCAGCCGCCGGACCACTTGGTCGTTGTGGATCAGCGGGCCCAGACTGCACAGCGGATGGCCCTGAGCCAACGCCGCCTCGACCAGCGCCAATGCCCGTTCCACTCCCGGGCAGAACCCGGCGAAATCCGCGCGAAGCACCCGCACCGCACGCGAACTCGGCCCTTCGGCCGACCCGGTCCTGGCGCTGCCCTCGCTCAGCATGTCGGTTCCCGCTACGGAATCGGGGCTCAGTGGGACTGCCCGCCGCCCGACGGAGATGGCGGGGCCGCCGGTCCGCCCGGCCCGGGCATGCCGGGCATCTGCATCTTCTGGGGCATTCCCGGTCCCCCGGGGCGCCCCTCGGTCTTGGGCTTCACCCACGACGGCACCAGATCCACCACGTCCCACAGAACACGCCCGCCTCCATCGGGCACAAAGTCCACCTTCAGCAGCAACTTGTCCATCTCGCTGCCACGATAGGGTTCGAGCGGCAGTGTGCACGTGTAGGGTGATGTGTTGTCCTCGGCGATCAGCACCCCGTTGAGGAACCAGCGCGCCGTACCCGGAGGAAGCGAGGCCACACGGCCCATGGGGTCGGGCGAGGGGTCGATACGAACCACCTGCCCGTCCTCCACTCGGGGATCGGAGATGGTCTTGCCGTCGGGCCCCAGGCGGATGTTGATGAGCACACCCATGCCGCCCGGGTTCATCTGCCACACGACGTACTCATAGAGCTTTCGGACATCGACCTGGGAGTCCGCGACCAGGGGACCCAGATCGTCCAGCCGCCCGAGCTCAGCCATCAGACGGTACGCCTCCGCCCGGGCGACCTTCTGCCGCCACTCACGGCCGCTGCGCTCCCAGGCCGCCAGCGCTGCCCCCTTGTCCTTCTTGGCCTTCTCATAGATCCTCGCGAGCAGCCCCGGCACGAACGGATCGCCAGGCCGCCGCCATTGCACTTCGGTCAGCAAACGGATGGCTCGGTCGATGTCTCCACGCTCAGCCGCCCGTATGGCCGGCAGATAGCGCTCGCGGATGGTGAACGTGGCCCCGATCCCCACACTGTCGTCGGGGTCCATGCGCAGCACGCGCTGATAGGCCTCAAGCGCGGCCTCCATGTCCAGCGCCTTCTCGCCCGCGTGGCCCAGCATCCGGGTGTACACCAGGGGGCCCTTCTTCGTAACATCAGGCTCCGGGTCCCACGTCAGCAACGCCTTCTCGAGGAACTCGGTGGCAATCCGCATGTCGCCGGCCTTGTCAAATGCGGTCCAGGCGGCATCCTCGTACAGCATGTAGGAACCCGGGTTGTAGTCGAGGCCGCGCTCATAGGACTTCATGCCGTCGGAGACGTACCGCTCGGGAGGTATGGGAGGAAACGTCTGCTTGTCCATCTCGGCCGACAGGTTGTAGGCCTGGTGCCAACCGAGCATCGACCACGCCGCCTGGAAGTGTGGATCGAGGAAGCAGGTCAGTTTGAGCATGCCGAGAACGCGCGGCCAGTGACCATCCTCCCAATAACGCTGCATGCGCCAATAGGTGATGTTGGCGGCCTGATGGCGGAACCCGGCAATAAGGCCACCGAAGACCAGACCCGTCAGCTCCTCGATCGGGAGCTTGAGGGCTTCCGTCTTGATCCCCTCGGGACCGGTCGCGTACGGTTCCCATGGCTGGGCGGCACGCAGATCGCCTCGGCGCCGCGAGATGTGGTCGTGGAATGACTGCAGGCCCACCAGGCATCCCAGGAGCAGCACTCCCGCAAGCCATCGCTGGGCACGCTTCTTGAACCCCACGGGGCGTACCTCCCCCCTCAGAACTCGCGCTCGTTGAAGACCAGGTAGCCGAAGGACAGGATGACCGCCACCCATCCGAGTGCATACACGATGGGCTTCCACACCAGCTCAGTGGCCACGGGGTCGCCCATCATCAGCGGCCGTGTCAGGTCGAACATGTCGAAGTGCGGGATGATCGCTCCGACCACGTGCAGAATGCCGGTCGTCAGTGCCGAGCCCTTCAGGATCCCCAGGAAGTCATTCACGTGGCCCAGGATCCACGCCGACACCGCGAAGATGATCACGAATATCTGGCTCGAGAACGTCGAAGCAAATGTGA
Source organism: Armatimonadota bacterium (assembly GCA_029547025.1). Lineage (GTDB taxonomy): Bacteria > Armatimonadota > Zipacnadia > UBA1398 > JAKPQA01 > JAKPQA01. The sequence continues at coordinate 32,111 of JAKPQA010000032.1, read as the reverse complement.
CAATCGCCATGAACAACATCAGCTCGAAGGGCACCACCAGGGTCGCCTTGAGCACATCGACATTGAAACCACTCGCATGGAAACGATGGAAGTAGACCGCCAGGAACACCGCGCCCATCACCAGTGCGCTTCCCACAACCACAGCGGACGCCCCCAGGAACTTGCCGACGAGGAATTGGCCGCGGGTGACGGGTTTCGACAGGATGACATGGATCGTCTTGCGCTCGATCTCGGTGGGGATCAGCATGGCCCCCAGCATGAGGCCGGAGAGCAGTCCGAAGAGCCGGATGAGGTTAATGCCCGTATCGATGATGAACTTCGCTTCCTCACCGGGCGAATAGGCCTCGAAGACTCGCACCGCCGCGATGGCGACCACCGCGAAGACCAGAACGATATGGAGGGCTCGCATGCGAGTGGCCTCACGGATACTCGCGAGAGCCATGGCCTTGATGGCGCTCAATCGTGCTCACCCCTCACACTGTCTGTCTGCCCGACCGCCGCGACCGAACGGAGGAAGACGGTCTCGAGTGTCTCACGGAAGCGATTGACGGCCACCAGGCGGGCACCATCCTTCTGAATGGCCTGTATGAGGTCGAACAGCGGGACCGATGGAGGGACCACCAGGGTCGGATCGCGCTTGGCTGTGTCGATGCGGATGCCCATCTCCTTGCACTGAGCCAGGAACTCAGCCGATGCCCCGCCCACCACCACCTCGGTGTCATCCACAGGGGCCAGAATGTCCTCGACGCGGCCGACGCGCAGGAGCTCGCCACGGTGGAGGATGGCGACGCGGTCGCAGATCTCCTGCACCTGCTCGAGAAGATGCGAGCACAGGAGCACCGTCTTGCCCTGTTCCCGGAGCTCAAGGATCAGGTCCTTGATCTCACGGGTGCCAATCGGGTCCAAGCCGGAGGTGGGCTCATCCATCATGATGAGCGACGGGTCGTTGACCATGGCCGCGGCAAGGCCAATGCGCTGCACCATGCCCTTCGAGCACTGCGACATCACCACACGACGCCGCGCCGACATGCCCACCAGAGACAGCAAAGTCTCGGTGCGCTCTCGCAACAGTGCCTTGGGCATGCCGCACAATTGGCCGAAGAACTCAATGACTTCCTGGCCGTTGAGGTGTTGGTAGAAGAACGGCCCCTCGGGCATGAAGCCGATGCTTTCCTTGCCCTGAGGGCTGCGGGGATGGTGGCCGAGCACGGTGCAATAGCCAGCCGTTGGGAAAATGAGGCCGAGCAGCAGCTTGAGCGTTGTCGTCTTGCCTGAACCGTTGGGGCCCACGATCCCGAAGATCTCACGCGGCATGACCTCGAGGTTCAAGCCCGAGAGCGCCGTGAGCTCATGGCCCAGAGCCAGCCGGTATGTCTTCGTCAGCCCCACACACGTCACGACGGGCTGCGGAGCGGCCGATGCCGTGCTCATCCCAGCCTCCTCCGCCGGTGCGACGTCCACAGACACGCAAGCACCTCCTCACGGGGCTGGTACCGGCGCGGCCGGGCTCAGCCCGCTACGGAACACCCACTTCTACCCCATTCGGGCGTCGAGCGTCAACGAACGAAGTAGCGGGGAGCAGAGCAACGCATGTGGCACAAGGGTCACGGGGCCGGATCCGACTGCGAGAGGTAGGGGTGGACGAGGGGGGATTCGAACCCCCGACCTACTGAGTGCGATTCAGTCGCTCTCCCGGACTGAGCTACTCGCCCACGGACGGAACGTATGATACCGGGGCCCCCGCCTCGTCGTCAAACGCACACGGGCAGTCCACTCGCGGCCCGAGGAGGCAACGAGTCCTGCATCCGAAGTCGGACCCGGTCTGCCCCCGGCTCGAGACTCGGTCCCACAGGTCCCGGCGGCCCGGGTGCCGAACACGGCTGTCACGCGCTCGCGGGCTGCGCGGGCAGGCAGAGGTGACCCGGCTGTGCGCAGGACCAAGATGGTGCTCATCGGCGCGGGCAGCGCCAGCTTCACCGCGGGACTCTTGGCCGACGTCCTCTCCTCCACGGTCGCCGACGAGTGGACCATCGGCCTGGTCGACACGAATCCAAAGGCCCTGGAAGTCGCTCGGGGCCTGGCCGCACGGATGGTGGCCGCACGTGAGGCGCCGGTGGACCTGATGGCCAGCACCGACCGGCGCGAGGTGCTTCCGGGGGCCGATGTGGTGGTCACCACCATCGGCGTCGGCGGACGGCGGGCGTGGGAGCACGACGTCTACATCCCCCGGAGCCACGGCGTGTTCCAGCCAGTGGGCGACACGGTCATGGCGGGCGGCATCTCCCGCGCTCTACGTCAGATCCCACCCATGGTTGACATCGCCAACGACGTCCATCGGCTCTGCCCCGGAGCCTGGTTCTTCAACTACGCCAACCCCATGTCGGCCATCTGCCGGGCCATATGTAAGGCCACGCCGGCCCGAGTGGTCGGGCTGTGTCACGGAGTCCAGGGGACGCTGCGCTATCTGTGCGACATCGCCGGCGTGCCCTGGTCTGAAGCGAACGCGCTCTACTGCGGGATCAACCATCTCACTTGGATCACGCATCTGACGCACCACGGCCGGTCTCTCTGGCCGAGGATCGATGAAGCACTCGAGAGGCGCTCGGTCGACAATGACAACCCGTTCAGCTGGGAGCTCTATCGGGCGTACCGGGCGTTCCCGGCCGTGCTCGACCGACACGTGACGGAGTTCTTCCCCGAGTGTTTTCCGGGAGGGCACTACTACGGGAAGACGCTCGGAGTGGATGTGTTCTCGATGGAGGACACGATCGAGGGCGGGGATCGGGCCTTCGAGCGCATGGCGGCTCAAGCCGCGGGAAGAGAACCGCTTAGTGATCACCTGTTCGAGCGTGCCCTCGGCGAGCACGAGGCACTCATCGACATCATCAGTTCGCTGTTGGAGGACAGCCAGCAGCTCTTCCCGATGAACGTGCCCAACACGGCGGTGCCGGGGATTCCTCGGGGGTTCGTGGTGGAGATGCCGGTGGCCGCCACGGCGGCGGGATGCGTTCCGCTGAGTCTGCCCGAGCTGCCGGCGGGGGTCCTGGCCACGACCACCGAGGCGCTGTACGGGGTTGAGATCACCGTTGATGCGGCGCTGACCGGCGATCGTGAATTGTTCATCCAGGCCCTGCTGTACGACCGCTGTGTGACCTCGCGGGCCGCCGCTGCATCGCTGGCCGATGACCTGCTGGCGGCCCACCGGGATCACCTGCCGCAGTTCGCCTGAGAGGAGACCATCATGGGACGAGCCACAGAGAAGATCCGTCGCGTCCACGACGCACTGGCCCATCGCGAGGGGGATCGCGTGCCCGCGGGCGAGTTCTTCTGGACGGGCTTCCTCAACCGGTGCACGGCGAAATGGGGGGAGGGGTTCGACCCATATCGCCACTTCGATCTGGACTACGTCGTCATGAACCCGAACATGGACCCCCGCATCATGCCCTTTGACGTGCTCTCCGAGAGCGATGGCGAGATCGTGGTTCGCACGGGTTTCGGGGCGACGATCAGGAGATCGCAAGACTACCCCATGCCCTCGTTCGAGTCATTCAGCGTGACACGGCCCGAGGAGATGGCCGACTTCGCGCTTGAGGGACCGGCGGACCCGCGCCGCTTCGAGCAGGCCGGCGACGATCAGCTGAACGGAGTGGGCGATGCGCTGGCACGCGACATCCCGGCGTGGACCGACCGCGTGAACTCCTACGCCGACGATTTCGCCGTGTTCGGTGGCCTCTGCGAGCCCTATGAGTACCTCTGGCGTTGCGTGGGAACGGAGAACGCACTGATGTGGATGGCTCAGGAGCCGGAGCTGCTCGAGGCCTTCGTGGACCGCATCGGCCGCTTCATGCTCGAACTCGGGCGGGCCCAGATCGCGGCGGGCGCCGGCCGCCTCTCGGGGATGTACATCTGGGGCGATGTCGCCTACCGCGGCGGCATGCTGTTCTCTCCCGCCGTGTGGCGCCGCCTGTTCCGGCCGCACGTGAAGGCCCTCATCCACCTGTGCCATTCGCACGGCCTCCCCGTCATCTACCACGGCTGTGGCGACGCCCGCGCCATCCTCGATGACCTGGTCGAGGACGGCCTGGATGCCTACAATCCGCTGGAGGCCAAGGCGGGGCTCGACGTCGTCGAGCTCAAGCCCCGCTATGCTGGCAGGCTGGCATTCGTCGGGAACATCGACATGCGCGTGCTCGAGGCCGGTGAGCCGACGGCCATCCGCGCCGAGGTAGCTCGCAAGCTCCAGGCGGCTCGTGGCGGCGGCTATGTGCTTCAGTCGGATCACTCGGTGACCAGCCAGGTAGCCCCGGAGAGCTACGAACTGGCGCTGGCGACGCTCAGGGATCTTGGTACGTTCCCGCTCTCGGTCTAGCGAGGAGGCATCCGTATGCAGCGGTACGGCATGGTGCTGAAGCTCAAACCCGGCAAGCTCGACGAATACACCCGGCTCCACGCGGCGGTGTGGCCGGATGTGCTCAAGATGATCGCCGAGTGCAACATTCGCAACTACTCCATCTTCCATAAGGACGGCTGGCTGTTCAGCTACTTCGAGTACCATGGCGATGACTTCGAGGCTGACATGGCCAAGATGGCCGCTGACCCGACGACCCAGCGATGGTGGGATGTGTGCAAACCATGCCAGGAGCCCCTCGAGACGCGAGCCCCTGGCGAGTGGTGGGCGAACATGGACGAGGTCTTCCACACGGACTGACGTCGCCCCCAAACGGGCGGGCGGCCAGCGACTGCCCCCGCGAATGGTTAGGCGGCCGGAGTGAAAGCCCTGACGACACCCTTCTACCAGGTACTGGTGCGCCATGCCGACATCCGCGATGACCTCGCCGTCGGCGAGACTGTCCCTGCATGGTCGTACGCCTCCCCCGATGATCCGCGTCTGGCGGAACTCCGGGAGCGGTACGGCCTCGCCCGGGTTATCGAGGGCAGAGCGGAGCTCGACGCGATACGGGCCCTCCTGGACTGGGCCTACCGGATCGTGGAGCACGATGGCGGCGCGCACAACCCCGCCCCACGGGATGCGCTGAACATCCTGCGCACCTGCGAGACGACCGGGGCGCGGGTCAACTGCCGGATGAAGGCCATCGTCCTGTGTGAGGCTCTCCTGGCCGTAGGCTTCAGGGCACGCTACGTCACGTGCTTGCCGGCAGTGAGCGACGGCGATTGCCACGTGATCACTCTGGCATACGCGGCGTCGGTCGGGAAGTGGGTCTCCGTTGACCCGACGTTCAACACCTACTTCTCCGCCGAAGACGGGACGATGCTCAACGTGGTTGAGGCGCGGCGGGCCTACCGCTCGGGTCAGGTTCCCCGGCACCGGCGCATCGACCTGGAGGCCAGGGGCCCGCTCTGCTGCGGCGGGATCGAGTGCGCGAGCTACGACGAGTTCTATGACCTCTACATGTGCAAGAACTCGTTCCGGTTCGCGTGCACGCTCGCCAGCGAGCCCGGCATCGATTCGCACGAGGCCCCGGCAACCGTCGTCCTGGCCCCACCGGACGATCCGTGGGTTGCTGAGGGCGGCCCGGCCGAGTGGCGTCGGCCCGTTGTGGTCACCCACAGCAAGGCCGCCTTCCTCGCGCCACCCGGGCAGTGAGCCACCGGGCTGGCCCGCCACATCCGCCCCGTGTCACGCCAGGCGTCCGTCTTTACATGGGCCGGCGGCGTCTGCTAGAATCACCGCGTCACAGGGGCGGTTAGTTCAGGGGCTAGAATGCTTCCTTGACGCGGAAGAGGTCGTAGGTTCGATTCCTACACCGCCCACCATCTGCTGCGGTAGCCTCAAGGGCCCTCGGTCGCGCGATCGAGGGCTCTGGCGTTACCAGGCCAGCCATCCACGATCCGTCGCGCGGCCAGCCCACCGCCACATCCTCCCCAGATCCGGGCACCGCGAGGCCCCCGGTCGCGAGCCGGCGAACACCCGCGGCGCTGAGGGAAGACTGCGGAGGTCGGGCCATGGCATTCCTGAGGATTCCCCCGTTGGCCGTGGGCGCGACGTTGCTGCTCCTGCTCGAACCGAGCGCCGGTCAGGCACTGCCTCTGCGCATCGGGTTTGTCGACCCCGCGCTGCCTGGAGTGACGCCCTCCCGTAACGCCGCTGCACTGGCCTTCGCCGGGTCGGTGGGCGAGGCCGTCCGCCTGCGCTTCGCAGTGGGCAAAGGATGGCTTGACGCTGCCGGCGCCCCACACGCGCCGGAGGAGTTCGATGTCATCTGGTACCACCAGGGCGACTCCACCACCGACGCCGGGCTCGACCGGGAGTCCTGCGCCGATCTGGGGGAGTACGTCGATGGCGGCGGAAGCCTGTTGCTGACCGGTGCGGCGGGCCAGGTGCTGAACACGGCCGGTATCGAGCCGACCGGCCTCCGCGTGCTGGGCCCGACGGCGGCGTCCTATACGTCGGGACTGCTGGTGCCGCCAGAGCATCGGGGTCATCCGGCCTTCGCCGGGCTCGACGCGACACAGCCGATCATCCTCACCTCGGTGGGCGGCAACGCGCTCGCTGGTTTCTACGGCACGGCGGGTCCACACGGGACTCTCCTCGCCGAGGGCAATGCCGGCCTCGGTGAGCGCCCGCTGGTCGAGTATGAGGTTGGCGTCGGACACGTGGTGTTTGTCGGCTGGCGCCTCCCGGACTTCACCACAGCCAACGATGCGTTCCGGCCCAACCTCGAGCGCCTCACCGCGAACCTGCTGCACTACCTCGCGGACACCAACACAAACCGCGGCCGTCTGGTGCGCCCGCCCGGCCAATCCACCTATGAACGATTCCTGGGCATGCCGTTCTTCCGCGGGACGGCGCCGGGAGACCTGGCCCTCGGAGGGGCGCGTCCGGGCGAATGGGCTGAAGTGCTGACTGCCGAGGGGGAGGGGGCCATAGCGGCCGGACACGGGCTATTCGTCCGCGAGGCAGAGGCAACAGAGCTGGCCGACCCCGTCCGGGGCCTGGGACTGACCGTGGTGGCCAGAGAACGGCCGGCACAGGCGTTCGTAGCCCAGCGCGAAGCCGAGGACCAGCGCCAGCGGGACGAAGAGACCCAACTCATCGCCGGACTGCCGATCATCCAGCCCGAAGTGACGTTCACTCCCGGGCCCCTGGCGCCGAGTCAGTGGCCAGACGACGAGACCACGGTCGTGCTCCGGCGATCGGCCTTCATGGCGCCCGGTGAGGGCCTGGGCGACTGCACGCCGGTCTACGAGCCCATCGAAGACGGCGGATTCCGAATCGCCGGCAGCCGGCGACAGCTCAACCGGCCCATCGTCCACGGCATGAACCGCCTATGGACCGGTGACGTGCCCCTGTTTCGCATGGACTCGGTGATGGGCTGCGGCGCGTATTCGACGGACCGGGTGTACCCCCTGTGGCCGCGCCCCAGGGCCTCGGAGGGCGGCACCTATCCGGCCATGGGGACGCTGCGGCTGGGCGTTCCGCTCGGCGACGGCCGAACGGTGTGGCTCGACGAGCTGACGGACACGGTCACGGAGTTCCGGCCGGGCTATACGGACTACACGGTGCGCGCGCCGGACGATTCCTGGCGGGCGACGATCTGGGTGGCACCGACCCTGAGCTTCCACGGCATGGTGTGCCGCGTCGAGTTCGGTGAGCCCACGCGTCTGCAGTGGCGGTTTGGCGGTATCTGGTGGGATCCGACCGAGGCCAACGCGAACCGGGCGGAGATGACCGGCGGCGCCGTGAGGATCACGGAGGCGAACCTCCCCAACGGACTGGTGTTGGCCGGATGGGACACCCCGAGCGAGGGGCGCATCACACAAGAGAGCTCCGGTCAGGGAGCCGAGTTCACGGCGTCGGAGCCACAGCGGATCTACCACATCGTCGCGACCTGGGGCATCACCGAGCATGATCACGAGCTCGCCGAACAGGTCATGGCACGTCTCGACACGCCGAACGCTTCCGGTTGGGCAAACGAGCGCGACCGGCTCAAGCGGTTGTGGTACGACTGCTACATGGCGCCCGCTCTCGAGCCCGCGGCGCACTTCGCGTCGCTCCGGCGGTCCGCCGAGGCCGAGCTCTTGCGGACGCGGCAGCACTGGGACGCGCGGCGACGGGAGTTCCACGTCCACACGCCCGACGAGCACCTCAACGCCCTGGTGAACTGGTCTCGCTGTGTCAGCGAGTACCACCGCTACGGTCCGGGACTCGTGCTTGGTGCCCACTTCTGGCACATGTACTCGCATATCTCCACGGGCTGGAAGGGCAAGCAATGGGGCGGCGACCATCAGGCACTGGCCGACTGCCTGCGGCTCTACGGCGCGATGCAGGCCGACGATGGGGTCATCCGCTGGGTGTCGCCGTCGCTAGCCCCGTTCGTGGCCGAGGACAACACACCCTACTGGGTGGACCAGGTCTGGTGGCACTACGCCTGGACGGGCGACGCTCAGTTCGTGCGCGACCTCTGGCCAGCAGTGAAGCGGGCCGTTGCCTGCGAGTGCCGGCAGAACGATCCGGACGGCGACGGGCTATTCCGCTCGTGGTACGAGTACTGGAACTGTGACTCCAACGGTAAGGGGCCGAAGGCCGCGGCGCCGAGTGCCACCGGCTGGGCCATGCTAGACTGCGCGGCGAGGCTCGCAGTTGTGGCCGGAGACGATGCCGCGGCCACAGAGTATGCGCGCCAAGCCCAACGCTCCAGGGAGCGGATCCTCTTCGAGCTGTGGCGAGACGACCGGGGCCGGCTGGGGTCGATCGGCTCCGATGGCATCTGGCGCGCCCAGGGACAGACTTGGGAGCAGTACCTCGCGATCAACGCGGGTCTACTGACGCCCGATCGCGGCCGGGCCGCCATGCGGTGGATTGAGCGGCACTACGGCTTCGAGCCCAACCCGGGCGTGAACCTGCTCGCAGTCAGCGGGTGGTTCCCCATCCGCTGGAGCACGCAGTGGGTACCTACCGGCGACACCTGCCTCGCCGCGCTGGCGGGGATCCGGTGCGGTGACGCCGACCTCTGGTGGCCCTACCTCCGCACCGCAGTCCTGTCATCGTTCCGCAGTGACTTCCCTGGCATCAACATGGGCATCGCCAACACCGGGGCGGGGGGAGGCGACCGGGAGGATGTGGACTCCGATGACCCGTTCACTCATGTCGTGGTCAGGGGGCTGTTCGGCATCGAGCCGGCACTGCACGAGGCACGGATCGACATCACTCCGGGTCTGCCGTCCGACTGGACCGCGGCGAGCATTCGCACGCCCGACGTGGAGTACGAGTACCGCCGCGACGGCGACCACGCGACGCTGCACATCCGGACGCCGCAGCCAGTTGCGAAGCGGGTGCGAGTGGGCGTCGACGGAGAGACGGTGACGACTCCGGCGGAGGCAGAATCGACCGTTACCGTTCGGGTCGGAGCGCCTGCGGCGCCCCCGGAACCCGGGCCTCGCCCGCAAGTACGGGTCGAGCTAGCCGTCCAGGAGCAGCCCGGTGGCCCACCGACGGTGCGCGTGGTTGCCGGGGACCCCGGGCGTCCGCTGGGAGCCGATGCTCCCCCGCTCGGCGAGGCGGAGGCCAACCGGCAGGTTCTGGTGGACCTGACCCATGCCTACAACACCACACCGGCTGGGATGGCGGCTACGCCGTTCGTGTTCGACTACGCCGATAGTCCGTCCCCGCTCGAGGGCTGGTGGGGCAACCCCGGCATCGCGCTGGGACCGGGTACTCCGCGTGTGCTCAGGGCGGGTAACGGCGTGCGCTTTCTGGTGGCCGGATGGCCGCGGGCCGCTCTGGGCGCAGAACCCGACAGCCTCATCGCCCTGTGCAGTTGGGCACCACAGCCGTTCCCGGCCGGCGTAACGCTGAGCGTCGACGCTCACGCCCAAGCCGTGTGGCTGCTGCTGCTCAGCTACGTTCACCCCATGCGCAACTACGTCCCCAACGGCGAGATCGTGCTTCACTATGCGGATGGCGAGCCCGAGACGACGTCTCTCATACCGCCATTCAACCTCGATGCCTACTTCCAGCACTTCAGCCTGGAAGGGATCCCCGTGCCTCTGGGGCGGCTCGAGGGAGGCGGGTTCGTTCACCCCGGCCTGTCCGTGCCACACGCCGATGCGCTGCGGCTACCGTGCGACCCGGCGCGGAGGCTGGTCCGCGTGGAGTTGCGCGCCACCTGCAGTGAGGCCGTCTTGGGCCTGATGGGCCTGACGTTGGTTCGGGCAGACTGAGGGCCGACGCCGCCCCGTCCGAGCTGCCGCTGTGAGGGGGTCTCCGCCATGTCGCACGGGCTTTGACGCGGCCCGCATGACCGGTGCCCCGAGCACGCGTTCTTGACTCGGCGGCTATACTAATGGGTGCTTGGGCGGGTGCGAGCATGGGCCTTGGTCCATGATCGCGAACCGGGCCGTCATCCACAAGGAGCCGAGCCCTCGGCCGCGAGGCCGGGGGCTGTTGCGCTTGTGGCGCTGAACACACACCCCCCAGGTGCCGATAGTGACTGATAGTGGCGCACTGCATCCGCAGGGAGAAGGAGGGGTCTCAATGGGTCCTGGATCTCAGGAGCGCGGCACGATCAGTGTGCGCCTGCCCGACGGAACGCCGATGGAAGTGGCCCGCGGCACCACGGTGCTCGCGCTGGCCGAGCAGATCGGCGCCAGACTGGCGCAGGCGGCCGTGGCCGCTTATGTGAATGGCGTGCTGGTGGACCTCTCCACTCCCCTCCGCGACGACGCCGACGTGCGGCTGGTGACGACCCAGGACGCCGAGGGGCGTGAGGTATTCCTGCACAGCGCCGCGCACCTCATGGCCCAAGCGGTGCAGGAGCTGTTTGCCGAGGCCAAACTGGCCATCGGGCCAGCGCTGGCCGACCGGTTCTACTACGACATCGACCTACCCACGGCGCTGACGGAACAGGACCTGATCGCCGTCGAGCAACGCATGGCCGAGATCGTCGACCGCAACCTGTCGGTGAGCCGCCAGGAGCTTACGCGCCACGAGGCGCTGGAGCTGTTCGCGGGCAACCCGTACAAGCAGGAGATCATCCGCGAACTGCCAGAGAACGAGACGATCACCATCTACCGCCAGGGCCCCTTCGTCGACCTCTGCCGGGGTCCGCATGTCCCGGACACGAAAAGGCTCGGCAAGCACTTCAAGCTCCTGAGTCTGGCCGGAGCCTACTGGCGGGGCGAGGAGCGCCGGCAGATGCTGCAACGCATCTACGGCACGGCCTGGCCCACGAAGGACGAACTCGAGGGTTTCCTCAAAGCCATTGAGGAAGCGGAGGCGCGCGATCACCGCAAGTTGGGGCGGGAGCTCGAGCTGTTCCACATCTTCGACGATGCCGGCCCCGGGCTTCCCTTCTACCTCCCCAAGGGCGCCGTGCTCAAGCGGACGATCGAGCAGTGGCTCACAGACCGCCACCTCGAACGGGGCTACCAGATCGTCTGGACGCCGCACCTCATCAAGGCCGACATGTGGAAGCGCTCGGGACACTACGACACGGGCTACCCGATGTACTTCACGGAGATCGACGAACGCGAGTACGGCGTGAAGCCCATGAACTGCCCGGGGCATCTGCTCATCTACGGCAGCCAGACGCGGAGCTATCGCGATCTGCCGCTGCGGATGTTCGAGCTCGGCACGGTGTACCGGCACGAGCGGGCTGGCGTTCTCCACGGACTGCTGCGCGTCCGTGGGTTCACGCAAGATGATGCACACATCTTCTGCACCCCCGAACAGCTCGAGAGCGAGCTCATCGGCGTGCTGGATTTCGCCCGGGAGATGCTGAAAAGTTTCGGGTTCGAGGAGTTCAGCGTTTACCTGGCGACCCGACCGGATAAGTCAGTAGGGTCAGATGACGTCTGGGAGCGCGCGACGCGCGCACTCGAGGCTGCTCTGGCCCGCTCCGGACTGCCCTACGAAGTAGACCCGGGCGGCGGCGCATTCTACGGGCCGAAGATCGATATCAAACTCAAGGACGCCATCGGCCGCTACTGGCAGGGGCCAACCATCCAATGCGACTTCAACCTGCCGGAGCGGTTCGACCTGACCTACGTGGGCGAGGATGGTGGCTTCCACCGGCCGGTCATGGTACATCGTGTGGTGCTGGCCGGTATCGAGCGGTTCATCGGGATATTGATAGAACACTATGCAGGCGCGTTCCCCACCTGGCTCGCGCCGGTGCAGGCCGTGGTCATTCCCATCGCAGACCGCCATATTGACTACGGGCGCCAAGTCCGTCAGAATCTCCTGGCTCGCGGGATCCGCGCCGAGATCGACGAGCGGCAGGAACGGGTGGCATACAAGATCCGCGGCGCGGAGATCCAGCGGGTTCCGTACATGCTCGTGGTCGGAGACCGCGAGGTGCAAGAGGCCAGTGTGTCCGTAAGGAAACGCTCCGGCGAGGATCTAGGGCGCCTGGAACTGGCGGCGTTTTGCGCTGACTTCTTTGCGAATCTTCGGGGGTGACGTAGTATCAACAGGACGCTCCGGGTGAACGACCGGATCCGCGCCCGTGAGGTACGCGTGATCGATGAGAATGGCGAGCAGTTAGGTATTATGAACCCGCGGGATGCCTTGGCAATCGCCAAGGAGCGGGAGCTAGACCTGATCGAGGTCTCGCCGGGTACCAACCCGCCCGTGTGCAAGATCATGGACTACGGCCGGTACAAGTACGACCTCCGGAAGCGGGAGAAGGACGCCTCAAAGACCCAGCGGACCACCGAAATGAAGACCGTCCGCGTGCGTCCCTCGACCGACGATCACGACCTGGACACCAAGAAGAACATCGCACGGAAGTTCCTGGAGCAGGGCCGCAAAGTGAAGTTCAACATGATGTTCCGCGGGCGTGAGCACCAGTACCACGACCGCGCCGCGGCCAAGCTCCTGCGGGTCGCCGAGGAACTCGCTGACATCGCGGAAGTGGAGCGGCGGCCGGCCATGGATGGGCGGATGATGATTATGATCATGACGCCCAAGAACCGCTAGAACTGCAGGCTACACCCCCCTGCTGAGTCGGTGCGTCACCAGCGCCCGGGTAGGTTCGAGAGGGCTCAACCGGGGGGCTGGTTCGTGTCACGGTTGCCCGTTCGCCCGCGGCGAGCGCGGGCCCCGTGTGAGACTGGGTACCGGGTTGATGGGTGCCAAGGAGTGGCTGGATATGCCGAAGATGAAGACCAATTCTAGGGCCAAGAAGACGTTCCGGGCGACGGGTGGAGGCAAGCTGATCCACGGCGCCGCCAACAACGGTCACTTCAAGGTCAAGAAGTCCGGGAGCCGCAAGCGGCGGCTGAGCAAAGGCTCTGCGGTGGGGAAGTCGGACAGCCGCCTGGTGCGGACGATGGTGCCCTACCTCTAGCGGCGCGCAGAGGGAGACAGGCAGGCCTCTGGGCCCTACCGGACTGCGAGGCCGGGGAAACGAGGAGACACCATGGCACGAGTGAAGCGCGGCATGACCGCCCACCGGCGGCACCGCAAGATCATCAAGCAGGCCAAGGGATACTGGGGCCGGCGACACAACCTGTTCAAGAGCGCCAAAGAGGCGGTCATGCATGCGGGTCGCTACGCGTACCGCGACCGGCGTCAGCGTAAGCGCGACATGCGTCAGCTGTGGATCGCCCGGATCAACGCGGGCACGCGGGCCCTCGGCATGCCCTACAGCCGGTTCATCGCCGGGCTCAAGAAGGCAGGGATCGAACTCGACCGCAAGGTCCTCGCAGATCTCGCCGTCACCGACCCCGAAGCGTTCGCTCAGATCGTGAAGACCGCAGAGGAGGCCCTGGCAGCCTAGCGGAAGCCGACTGCGTGCGGCGCTCCAGGCCTCCCGGACCATACCGTGTCCGAGCCATCGATCATCACGAGCAGACAGAACCCAGCCATCAAGCTCCTCCGCGGTCTGCTGAGCCAACGCAAGGCTCGCCAGCGAGAGGGGCTTTTTGCGGTTGAGGGCGACCGCTTGGTCGGCGAGGCGCTGCGCGCCGGCTGGCCGGTCCACACGGTGCTCCTGCGGCGTCCCGCCCGCGACGAGCACGCGGCCGAGTCTCTGGCCACGGACTGTCGTCAGGCGGGCGCTCGCCTTATCGCCTGCGCCGCCGACGTGCTCGACTCTGCGCTCGACGTCGATGCCTCGGTCGATGCCGTGGGGCTGTTGCACCTACCCCAGGGCAACGCCCCCCTTGCGACGGAGGGCCCGCTGGCGGCCTTCGTCCTCGAGGATGTCCGCGATCCGGGCAACCTGGGCGCGATTCTCCGCACAGCGCACGCGGCGGGCATGTCGGGTGTGGTCCTCGCCGGCCACTGCGCCGATCCCTTCTCGCCGAAGGCCGTGCGGGCGGCCTGTGGAGCCCTTTTCCGGCTGCCACTGGTCGCGGTTCTGGAGCCGGAAGCAGTTCGGACCGTCCTCCCGAGGGCGCGCCACTGGGCGGCCTGCGCCGGCGGCGGGGAGGCCTGGCACTGTGTTGACGTCCGCGGGCCCAGCGCGCTATGGTTGGGCAACGAAGCCCACGGGCTCTCCGATCGGGCTGTGGAGTTGTGCGACGGGCGCATCCACGTGCCGATCGCCCCTGCCGCCGAGTCCCTCAATGTGGCTTCCACGGCCGCCGTCTTGGCCTTCGAGCTCCTGCGGCAACGCCGCAGTGCCGCCGCCGCGGTTGGCCCTACAGGGGAGACGTTATGAGCGCTCAGATCGACGCGCTAGTGGCCCAGCTGCTGGGCGAGATCAGCGCGGCCGGCTCGACCGCAGAGCTTGCGGACGTCGAGCGGCGCGCCCTCGGCAAGAAGGGGGAACTCACTCTTCTGCTCCGGGGTATGAAAGACGTGCCCGCCCACGAGCGACCCGAGTTCGGCCGACGCGTCAATGAGGCCAAGGCACAGGTCTCTGAGGCCATCGAGCGCTGCCGGGCCACGCTCGAGGCCGCCGAGGCCAGCCGCGCCGCCGAGCACGACCGGTTGGATGTCACTCTGCCCGGGCGCGGCCGGCGGCCCGGACGACCACATCCCATGGCACGCGTCCTCGACGAGATGTGCGAGATATTCATCGGCATGGGCTTCACCATCGTCGAGGGCCCCGAGATCGAGACGCGCTGGTACAACTTTTCGGCGCTGAACATCCCCGACGACCATCCCGTGATGGACGAGAAGAACACGTTCTTCCTCCCCGACGGGCTGCTCTTGCGGACGGAGACTTCCGCCATCCAGGCGCGAGTCATGGAGGCTCAGCCCCCTCCCGTCCGCATCCTCGGGCCGGGGCGCTGCTACCGGCGGGACGCCGTCGACGCCACGCACACGCACACCTTTCATCAGGTCGAGGCGCTCGTTGTGGACGAGGGGATCTCGTTTGCCGATCTGAAGGGCACTGTCCTCCAGTTCTTCCGCCAGATGTACGGCCCACGCGTCCGCCTGCGGATCCGCCCCGACTTCTTCCCGTTCGTCGAACCGGGCGGAGATGTGTCCTTCAGCTGCCACCTATGCGATGGCCCGGGGTGCCCCACGTGCAAGTACACCGGCTGGATCGAGCTGGGTGGGTGCGGCATGGTGCATCCGAATGTGCTCCGGAACGTGGGCTATGATGCCGAGAAGTACACGGGCTTCGCCTTCGGATTCGGGCTGGAACGCATGGCAATGCTCAAGTACGGCATCGATGACATCCGGCTGTTCTATGAGAACGACATCCGGTTTCTGGAGCAGTTCGGCTAGTGCACACCGCAACACTCGCCCTCCTCTAGCTGCAGGGCCGCGAGCGGGGACGGTCTGGCAGTGCCGAAGGAGGCCCCCCGCCTCCATTGGCGGTAACTTGGGGCTCCAGTGGCCCATCGGCCTGGTTGCGGAGGGGCGCCATGGGGGGAACCACGCGGGCTTCAGCGTGGTGGGCCCCCAACGCGCCCGATCTGGAGGCCGGGATGCGGCAGGAAGCCGCATCCCGGGCCGCTGTGTCGTCGTCCGGCCGACTGGGCCGGTCAGGGGCCCCGCGCCCTCTGGGCGCACCCCTGTGCGGCCCCTCCACAAGACCAGGCGGGCGTTCCGCGCGACCTTCGCGAGACCCAGCCGCCCGGCCAACGGCCCGATGTTACCGCCAATGCCCCCGGCCTCGCCCCTAATGTGTGGTCAGAGCCACCGGTTGGGCCGCCGGCTGAGGTGGCTGCCCGGCCGGGGCCACCGGCTCGACGCTCTTCGCAGCGGCCGCGAAGCACAGCACCGCCCACCGAGTGCCCTGTTTGACGAAGGCCACCGCGTTGCGGAGTGACAGTTTGGTCGCAGGCGTGCCGACCACCGAGTCGAAGGTCGCCACCGCCACACTCCCCGCAACCCGCGCCTCGGGCTTGCCCTCAAGCGCCACCGAGGTGGGCGCGTCCCAGCCATTCACTGTCTGGCGTATGTTCTCCGGCCCCACCATGACCATGGCGATCTCAGGGAGCCCCAGAATGGCGAGACAACCTTCCTTCCGAAGATACTGGAGCGCAGCCTGCATGCCGGTCTCGCCCTCTCCCTGGATGTCGGCGACGATGTCAGCCAGGCTCTCCGGAAGCTCG
Organism: Armatimonadota bacterium; assembly: GCA_029547025.1. Taxonomy (GTDB): domain Bacteria; phylum Armatimonadota; class Zipacnadia; order UBA1398; family JAKPQA01; genus JAKPQA01. The sequence continues at coordinate 15,632 of JAKPQA010000032.1, read as the reverse complement.
TCGTTGATAGTCCCCCCGGGCAGGGCGACAGCAGCGGCAAGCTTCCAGGCGCCGTCAAGCTTCACGGCCGCACAGAGTGCCAAAGCCGATCCAAGCCCCCCCGCCTCGATCTGCGCGCGAACGAATGCGACGTTCGAGGCGACGTCGACCTCGTTGACCTCCTCCTTGAGGACGGCACCGGGCATGGCGGCGAGCCCCTGGGGGCCCGAGATCAGCCCGTCGCGGTCCAGCACCACGGCCTCACCGAAGGCGTCCATGGCGAAAACGGCGCCCTCAATCATCAGCGACTCGAGCGCCGTGGCGTCCTTCGCATTGCAGGCAACCACTACCTGATGGACGAGCTGGGTGACGGCCGCCTGATCCTCGTCCCGATCCTGAGCCTGAGCGCCGACGACGACCAGTATGCACAGAAGCGTACATGCCATGGCGGAACGCATAGGACAGCAGACCCCCTTCTGTTCGGTGACCCGGCGATCGGACACCCGTGAGCGCCTCGAGTCGCGACGTCGGGCCATCAGGATGCTCGCTTGCCCGCCTTGGGCCTCGGAGCTGCCCGTTTGGGCTTGCGCTTGACCGTGAACCGGGCAGTCCTCGGGGCATCGCCGGCGCGCGGCAGGCCCGCCCGCACGAGTATGGTCTCCATCAGACACCAGTTGGTGAAACCCGACTGGACCAGGTTCAAACCAACCAGGGCCGTGAACAGGAACCAGTAGGGGCTCACCCAGTAGCCCAGAGCGACACTGGCCAACACGAAAGTCCCAGCGATGACGCGAATGACTCTCTCGACGTTCAAGCCCGCGCCTCCGTCATCAGCGGGCCAACCCCGGTGCTCCCCTACCTGGCGGGACGAACGGTCACGTTTCGGAAACGGGCCGGGGCTGCCGCATGGGTCATCTGAGCGACCTGTCCCGGGTCGCCCTTGCCGCAGTTCAAGACGCCGTTCTTGACCCAGAAACGCTCATCACAGATGGCATCGCAGGAGTTCCAGAACTCGGGTGTGATGCTCTGGTAGGTCACGTTCTTGAGCATGCCGGCCAAACGGCCGCTCTTGATGCGCCAGAACGCGTCGCCACCAAACTGGAAGTTCAGGCGCTTCTGGTCAATCGAGAAGCTGCCCATTCCCTCAATGTAGATGCCGTCATCGGTGTCGCTGATGAGCTCCTCGAGTGACAGCGGCTCTGTGCCGGGCATGAGGCACAGGTTGGGCTGCCGAACGATGGGGATCGAGGCCCACGAGTCGGCGCGACAGGTCCCATTCGCTCGAGGTAGACCAATGGCGCCCGCCACTTCACGGCTGGCGCCGTAGCCTCGAAACACACCATCCTGGACGATGTGCCACGTCTGGCACTCCACTCCCTCGTCGTCGAAGCCCCAGGTTGCAAGACCATGCTCGAGGGTGTTGTACGCCACGAAGTTGACGATCGGCGAGCCATACTGCAGCTTGTTCAGCTTGTCGGGTGTCGCGAAACTGCTGCCGGCAAGACTCTCCTCCATGCCCAGGGCCCGATCCAGTTCCGTCGCATGCCCCACCGACTCATGGATGGTGAGTGCCAGGTTATGCGGGTCGAGGATCAGTGTCGTTCGCCCATCCTCGATCGTCGGCGCCTTAAGGTGCTCCACCGCCTGTTCAGCCACCCGCGTCGTGTTCTCCCGAAGCCTCGCGGCATCGATGTTCTCATACCCTCGAGTCATCGGGGGCACCTCGAAGCTGCGGGATCTCGAATCGTGCTCGTCCACCGCCGTGGCCGTATACCCGGCCCCACAGGTGTAGATCCGGCTCGAGAGCACAGACCCGTCGGAGTTCACGAAGGTACGCGTGAACGACCGCAAGGTCATGTGGGCATGTGCCTTCGAGATGCCGGCGTGCGATAGGAGCATCCTGTTGAGTTCCAGTAGCAGACCCACCTTGTCCTCGACGGGCACGGCGAAGGGGTCCACCTCGCACGACCCAATGAACTCGGACTGGCGGGGCGGCTCCGGTACCAGCTCCACCGGCTTGCTCGCCACCCGGGCACTGGCTCGAGCGATCGCGACCGCCTGCGCCGCCGCAGCCTGCACCGCCTCAGACGTGACCGTGGCGGACGCCGCGAAACCCCATGCGCCCTGCGCGATCACGCGGACCCCCACGCCGAAGCTCTCCGAGTCGCCGATGCCGGCAACCCGCTCGTCTTCCGTGTGGAGGTCTTGCTCCCGGTATCGGCATATCCGGGCGTCGGCATAGGTGGCACCACGGCTGAGGGCGGTCTCCACGGCTTTCTGGGCAAGGTCTACCATCGGTCTCCCCCTGAGGGCCGCCGGTGGCGGCCCATGTCTGCGTCGTACCTACTTCGTGCGCGGCCGGGCCGGACCTGCAGCGGCTCATGCATGTCCGTCGGCGCGCGCCGCGTCCAGGACCGCCCGAACCTTGCGAATACCTTCGCGCGCCACGCTGCGTGGATCCCGGGACCAGTGCTCGCGATGGAACGTCTCGAGCGACAGCGGCCCCGTGAAACCGATGTCCCACAGGTCGCGGACGAACCGCACCAGAGGGAGGATGCCGTCTCCCGGCATAATGCGGTCGGAATCCGCAAGCCGCTCCTGCGGTGGAAATGCCGGCACGTCGTTGAAGTGGCATACGGCAAGGAATGACCCGCGCAGCTGCCTGATGCCGCGGAAACCCGATCCGCCTCGGTACAGGTGGAACGTATCGCACACCAGGCATGCGTCGGGATCATCCGCCTCGATGGCGATGGCAGTAGCCATGCCGAGGCGGTGCACTCCGCGCAGGAAGCCGACAAACTCCACGGCGACCCGAATCCCCATCTCCCGGCCCACCTCGAGCAGCTCGCGATAGCGCTCCGCGGCCCACTCGATGCCGATGTCCTCCCGATCCGGCGCGGGGATCGCCGCGATGCACCGCGCCCCTACGGCGACGCCGCGCTCCATCCGCCGCTTGGCCACCTCCACCGCGCTGGCCCGCTGTGATTCCTCGGGCGGCATGCAGTCCCACAACCCAATGATGTTGGGCACGAACAGCCCCAGATCCCGGATTCGGTGGCCCAGATCGGTCAGCGAGTGCCCCTCGCCCTGGTACCGTTCGAGCTCCTCATCCCACAGTTCGATGCCGTCATAGCCCATCTCGGCCGCGATACGCACTTTGCGTTCGAGCGGCGTCGGCCGGATGACACTCGAGTTCAGACTGAGTGACATGGCCTTTCGACGGCCATCCCCCTCAGACACCGCGCCGCCACGAGCCGCCACCCCCGCGATCCCGAGGGCCCCAACAGCCATCATCTCGCGTCGCGTCAACTTCCGATCCATCGGGCACGAACTCCCTATCCGCATGCCGGCCTGACTGGCCTCGGCATCCATCTGGCTGTTCCCGGTGCCCGGCTTCTGATCCTCCGACCCAACCCACGCCAGCGTCCGGTCGTCTACGATTGTGGAGAAGCTTCAGACGGCACTCCGAGGGGGATCGAATGCTCCCCGACGACCACAGGCTGCTTGAGCGTCTGCGCACCGGGGACCGCCAGGCTCCGGTCGAGATCGTGGACCGCCACATGCGGGACGCGTATGATTTCCTGTGGATGCTGACCCAGGACCGCGAGACGGCGGCCGATCTGACCCAGGAGACCATGGTCCAAGTCTGGCGGGCGTTGGGACGGTTCCGGGGCGAGTGCCGGCTATCGACCTGGATCCGCAAGATCGCGCTCAACCAGTACCGCCAGCACCTGCGGCGCACTCAGCGGCGTGGCGCCGAGCTCGAGTGCGAGGCGCCCGATGTCGCCTCGCCCTTCGATCTGGCCCAGTCGGTGGTCGACGCCGACTCGCGACGACTCGTCCGGAACGCCGTGGCGGCACTGCCGACCATCTACCGTGAAGTGGTTGTCATGCACTGCTATGGCGAGGCGTCCCTCAAGGACGTCGCGCAGGCTCTGGGTATCCCTCTGGGGACGGTGAAGTGGCGACTGTCACACGCGGTCCAGACTCTTCGGGCTCGCCTGGCGGTCGCATTGTGCGAGGATCAGACGAGGGGGACCACCGATGGCAGGACGAGATCGGCGGCTGATCGACCAACTCCGACGCTGGATGAGCCGAAGCGACGCCTCTTTGTCCGCCCTGGATCCTGATCTCAGGGCGGTGGCGGAAGCACTGCTGTCCGGCGAGCGCGAGGAACTGCCGCCGGACCTGCGTGAACGGCTGCTGCGCACGCTACAAAGCCTCCAGACCGGGTAGGCGTCCGACGCCCGGCAACTGGGGACCGGCAAAGCTGCGGCTGATGTGCGGAAAGCCTCTCCGGTCCCCAGCCCCCCCGTCCGGTCGGGCTCTACTTGCCAGCGAAGATCGCGTCGACGCGGTCAGCCACATCCTTGAGGTAGGCCTCGTCGCCGCCACCGAGCTCGGTGGTGAACCAGCCCTCATACCCCACGCGAACCAGCCAGTCCGTCACCAACGGCCAGTTCACGTCGCCCTCGCGTAGGTTCACGAACTGGTTCCCCTCACGGCGGAAGTCCTTCAGGTGCACCTTGGCGATGCGCGGGCCCAAAGCCTGCACCCAGTGTTCCGGCCAGCCGAACTTGACCATGTTACCCAGGTCCAAGTACGCCCGGACATGCGGGCTCTCAAACTCGTCCACGTACCGGGCGAACTCCACCGGACTCAGCAGGAAGTTGTTCCAGACGTTCTCGATGCCGATGACCACACCCAACTCCTTGGCCAGCGGCACCAACTTGCGGATGTTCCGCTGCGACCGCTCATACGCATCCGGGTAGCTCGTGCCCTCATTGACCACCGCGGGGACCAGGAGGACCGCGTCCGCGCGCAGCACTCTCGCCGCGCGAAGCGCCCCCTCGACCTCCTTGAGGCCTTGAGTCACCACCGCGTCGTCACCCGACGATAACGGCGCCCCCCATCCACCATAGATCACCGAGTGAATGCGCAGACCGTTCCGCTCCGCCGCCTCCCGGTTCTCCGCAGCCTCGGCCTCACTCATGGGCGGTACCTCAATGCCATCGAAACCCGCACGCTTGGCCAGACCAAAACGCTCGTCAAGACTCATGTCACCCGGCAGCATGCCCGCCACCATGGCCTTGCGCCACTTGCGGCGCCCGGCTGGTAGCGTGTAACCTGCCGCAGCCGCCTCCGCCTGAGCGGTAAGGCCCGCGCCCAGCCCGATACCCGCGAGGGCGCCCGCTGAAGCCCCCAGGAACTCCCGTCGATTCATCGATGAACTCCTCCCAGATCCCGCGACTCCGCGGCGGCGCACCCACCACATCGCGCCGCCATAGCCTTCAGTGTTCCCAATGGCGAGTCCCCTGCTGTCCACCTACCGGCGACGGACCACAAGAGCCCCGCACGCGCCCGACCAGTCGCAAGACAAGACAACCGCCCGACCGTCCGCCTCAAGAGCCAGCAGCGCGATGGCCACGCCGATGCCATCGGCCGCCCCGAACGTCTCCCCCGTCAAGCGCTTCGGCGAGCACAGCCTCGCCGCCCAGCCGAAGCAATCGACCACAGCAGCCTCAGCTTCATCCACTGCAGGGACGCCGTTGGCGCAACCGACCACGAGATCGATGTCCGAAGCCCTGGCCGCCGCCTCTTCCAGCGTCTGGGAGACCACGTCGCACAGGGCATCGCCGGCGGCGTCACCATACCCGAGGGCCGAGCCCTCCAGGTACCCAACGGGGTCGGCTCCGCGCGCCGACGCGGAGTCGGACGTCTCCAGCACGACCACCCCCGCACCCTCGGCCGGCCGCAGCCCCACACCGCCGTCGACCGCCAGTCGGCCCTCCGCCGCCAAGCCGAGCACGAGTGGCACGCTCAGCGCGTCCGCTCCGCCGCACAGCAAGGCATCAGCCCGCCCCAGTCGCAACGCGTCGGCGGCCTGCACGATCGCGGTCATCCCCGAGACGAGCCCGCACGAGACCACCTCGTTGAAACCCATCAGGCCCCACTCGATCGCCACCAGACTCGCGGCCGTGTTGATGTACGTGTGGCCGAAGATCAGAGGGTTGGCCAGCCGCGCCCCCTTGGCGAGAACACGCTGGTTGAACAGGTCCTGGCTGGCCAGCGGCCCGTAGGCCGAACCGGCGCACACGCCAACACGCAGGCGGTTGCCCTCGCTGATCGTCAGCTGCGCATGTGACCTCGCAACAGCGCTCCCAGCCAGCAGCAGCGCAGCCGACCGGTCCAGGTAGGTCTTCTCGCTCTCGAGGTAATCGGCCACGTCGAACTCGGGCACCTCGCCCACCTCGGCGACGGCACTCGCCTCGATGCCCGCCAGCGGACCGTCCTCTCCCGGCACGGAAAGCCCGGACTCGCGCCCCGCCCAAGCCGCCGTGAGTTCGTCCAGCCCCGACCCGATGGGCGTCACAGGACCCAGACCCGTGACCCATAGCTCGCTCACGCCCGCCCACCGCCCGTCCGTGCGTCGCGCCACCCGGGTCGGGCGATGACGATCGAGGCGTTCCCGCCTCCGATCCCCGCCGAGTTCGAGAGCACCACGTCGATGGCGAAGGGCTTGCCGACCCCCGGTACGTGGTCGAGGTCGCACTCCGGGTCCGGATCCGTCAGGTTCAGCGTGGGGGGGGCCATGTTCCGCTCGATCGCGAGCACCGAAGCCACCAGTTCCATCGATCCCGCCGCGCCCATCGAGTGCGCGGTCGCCGCCTTCGTCGAGCTCACCGGGATCTCCCGGGCCCGCGCGCCCAGCACGGCCTTCAGGGCCTTCACCTCGGTCACATCGTGGTACTCGGTGCCCGTGCCGTGGGCGTTCACGTAATCCACCTCGGCCGGATCGATGCCCGCGTCCTCAAACGCCATCCGCATGCCGGCCGCGATACCCTCGCCCTCCTTGTCGGGCGCCGTCAGATGGTGTGCGTTGTTGTTCATGCCGTGCCCAAGCACTTCCGCGCGCACGGGTGCACCGCGCGCACGCGCATCCTCCAGATCCTCGAGAACAACCATCGCCGCGCCTTCGCCGAAGATCGTCTGGCTGCGGTTCACATCAAAGGGCCGCACCGTGTCGGTCGAGATCGTCCGGATGCACGACAGCCCAGCCTGGGTGAGAAGGGCGAGCACATCGTACCCACCTGCCAGCACCCGCCGGGCCCGGCCCGTTCGCACCAGGTCGCTCCCGAGCCCGATGGCGGCCGTGCCGGACGCGCATGAGACCGACACGCAGAACGCCGGGCCCCGCATCGATAGCGCCGACGCGAGACCCCTCACCACCGTGTCGAACCGGCACGCCGCAAAGGCTGAACCGTCCTCCGGGCATTCGGCGAAACGCGTCATGGCCTCAGCCCCAGCAAAGTTGGTGGACAGCACACAGCCCGTCCGCGGCTCCGACAACGGCGGGACCAGGCCCGCCGATCGAAGCGCCTCATCCGCCGCCGAAAACGCATAGACCACGTCCCGCGACGACGTCCCTCCAGGAGCCCAGTCGGGTAGGGGAGGGACGTCGCGAACCACCCCCATCAAGCCGTTCCGGAGCCCCGCGGGATCGAAGCGATCGATCACGGACAGTCCGGACCTCCCCGCAAAGAGGGCCTCGCCGAACGCCTCCACGCCCACCCCAAGGCAACTCACCACGCCCATACCCGTGATGCCCACACGCCGAAGCTGCATTCCGCCCCCGTTCGCCATCGCCGCCGAGAGCGGCTCAGGACATGCACATTCCGCCATCGACCGACAGCGTGCACCCAGTGATGTAGCTGGCCTCCCCCGACGCCAGGAAGGCGATCACCGCCGCCACCTCGTCCGGACGCCCAAACCGCCCCAGAGGCACCAGCGAGCGGTACTGCTCGAGCCGCTGCTCCTTCAGGTCCGCGATCATCGGCGTCTCCACGATGCCGGGAGCCACCGCATTCACGGTGATCCCCTGCCGCGCAAGCTCGCGGGCACACGCCCGCGTGAGGCCCATCATGCCCGCCTTGGCCGCCGAGTAGTTGGCCCGCATGGCGTCGCCCATCCGCCCCGCGTCGGATGCCAGGTTAACGATGCGCCCCCACTTCCGCCGGGCCATGTCCCTCACCACGGCCTTCGTGCACAAGAAGGCGCCCTTCAGCGACGTGTCCACCACGTCGTCCCAATCCTGCTCTCGCATGAACGAAATGAACGTGTCACGGAGCACTCCCGCATTGTTTACCAGAATGTCCACGGGCCCCAGCGTCGCCCGGATCTCATCAACCATGGCCCTCACGGCGGTCTCGTCCCGCACGTCCGCAATGAACACGCCGGTCTCCGCGCCAGCAGCCGACAGAGCCGCCAGCGTCTCGTCAGTTGCCGGAGTGTGCGCAATGTCGTTCAGCGCGATGGCGCACCCCATCCCGGCCAGGCGCAGCACCGTAGCCCGGCCAATGCCCTGCGAGCCACCGGTCACCAGCGCCACCCGGCGCATCGGCTCACTCACGCCGATCCCTCCAGTTCCGTGATGGTCGCCATGGCGAGCACCACGTCGCCATGCCGAGAGATGGCCACGTGGATCCGCAGGTTCTCGTGCGCCGGCGAGAGGAGTCGCACCGAACAGTGCCCCGGACTCGAATCCCGAACCTCGATCTGCCGCCAACTGGCCCCCCGCCGCAGACCCGTGCCGAGGGCCTTCATCACGGCCTCCTTCGCCGCGATCAGCCGGGCCGTGTACGTGGGCTGCGAGGCGAGGCCGCCCAGCCCGGCAAGCTCCGTGGGCGTGAGAGCCTTCCGCAGGAACACCATGCCATAGCGGCTGATAAGGTCGCCAATACGCTCGATCTCGAGCAAGTCGACCCCGACCCCGACGAGTCTCTCCGTCACCGCGCTCCCACCTGGCTAGAGCCCCGCGAAGCGCTCGACGTCCTCGACGGACACCGCGCCCTCGACCGTGGCGGCAACCGCCTCGATGTCGACACCGAGCTCGCGGGCCCGCCGACGGGCCGCCGGGGTCGCCCGAGCCTTCCGGGCGCCCTCTCCCTCGGAGCGCGCGGCGCGCACCGCCGGCGACGCCCCCACCGAGACCGATGACGCCTGCAGCGACGCCCGGAGCTCCGCGTTCCGCGCCTCATAGTCGGGCAGGTCCTCGTCGGGTCCTGCGATAACCCCGATCACGTAGTGAACAGGGACTATGCTTTTCTCCGCAGCGACGATCTTCCGTAGAATACCCTCGGCCTCACTCTCATACTCGAAGGTAATCTTGTCGGTGATGATCTCCACCACCGGCTCTCCCAGCGCCACCGGGTCACCCTCGGCCTTGAGCCAGGCGCCGATGGTGATCTCCTCGATGTTCGCGTCGAGGCGGTCAATGCGGATCATGAAGGCCACGGCAGAACTCCCATAGACAGAGTGAAGGGCGGGTTCATCCGGCAGTCGGGTATTCGCCGCCACACCCGACGGCCCCCTCCTGGCGGCCCGAACCAATCCCCCGGGTTCGCACGACTTCCGCGCCGGGCTATACTGCGTCCCGAGCAGCCGAGCTCAAAGGGGGCCACCACCATGGGGCACGAACGTCGGCGCCATCCGCGAATCCGAGTCGCTCTGCCTGTCGCCGTCGAGGCCACCACCGGTGGTCAGGGCCAGCTTCAGGCTCAGACACGCAACATCAGCAGCCGTGGCGCCTACTTCGAGGTGTCTCGCCCCATCCCCGAGCTCACCCGCCTCGAGGTGACGCTCTGCGTGCCCAGCGGGTCCGCCGAATCCCACCAGCTCCACTGCGGCGGAGTCGTAGTCCGATGTGATGCCCGGACCACCGCCGACGGTGCCCAGACCCACGCCATCGCTCTGTTCTTCGATCGCATCGGGCCCGACGAGCAGGCACTGCTCGATGCCTTCATCGCCGCGCAGCTCGCCGCCGGAGCCTGAACAGGGGGGGATCCCTTGGTCTATGTGGGCACTTCCGGGTACAGCTACGACGACTGGATCGGCCCCTTCTACCCGCCTGACCTTCCCAAGAGCCAATTCTTAACTCACTACGCGGAGCGCTTCCAGTGCGTCGAGATCAACATGACCTACTATCGAATCCCCGCGCCACGCCAGTGCGCCGCATGGGTCCGCCGTACGCCGTCTGACTTCCTCTTTGCAGTCAAGGCAAACCGGCTCATGACCCATGAGCGCGACAACCCGGACAGTCTCGATGCCTTCCCGCAGTTTCGGGAGGCCATCCAGCCCATCCAGGAGGCGGGCCGCCTCGGGTGCGTCCTTCTCCAGTTCCCTCAGTCCTTTGGGCTATCGGACGCCAACAGCGACCACCTGGTTTTCGTGCGCGACCAGCTCCCCGATATGCCACTCGTCTGCGAGTTCCGCAGCGCTCAGTGGGCCGACGACAGCACCCTGGGCCTGCTGCGCCAGCTCGATCTGGGCTACTGCTGCGTGGATGAACCATCCATTCCCGGTCTCATGCCCCGGGTTGCGGTGGCCACGTCGCCGCTGGGCTACCTGCGATTCCACGGCCGGAACGCAGCCAAGTGGTACGATCATGAGGAGGCGTTCGAACGGTATGACTACCTCTACCAACCGCACGAGCTTGCCGAGTGGGTACCGAAAGTCGGGGAGCTCGCCGCGGCTACCGATCATCTATTCGTGTTCTTCAACAACCACTACAACGCCCAGGCCGTGGCCAACGCCGACCTGTTCATGGAGATGCTGGTGGAGGCGAACCTCGATGTCGCGGGAGCTTGATGTGGGATGTGGGCCGTAAGCGCAGCCTCCCCGCGCCACAGCGCCCTGTCGGCGGTCGGCGCGAGCCGGGTGGCCCGTGGTCCGGAAGCCCGACGGCTAGGCGAGATCCGCCGCAGAGCCCGTCTTGGACACGTTGATGGCTTGGGGGCCCTTTTCGGTGTCCTCGATCTCGAACTCCACCTCATCGCCCTCTGCCAGCGACCGGTAGCCGTCGGCCACGATGGCGGAGAAGTGGACGAACACGTCCTTCCCGCCGCCTTCCGGCTGCAGAAAGCCATAGCCTTTGGCGTTGTTGAACCACTTCACCGTACCGCGCATAGTGCACATACCTACCTTGGGTTCAATCTGGTCCAAAACTCCAGTACGGAGCTTAGCATCTCCCCCTACTGGTGTCAATCTTCTACCGTAACCAGAAAGGTCGAGACCAAGAGGTCCGGCGTTCGTACGCCGTCGACGGGCGCTCGCCGGCGAGTTCCCACACCAGTCCGGGATGGAGGACAGCGGTGGCTACCCACAGCATGCGCGCCATCACGCTCGTGCGGCGGCCCGTTCGCGACGCCGATCAGCTCGTCACCTTCCTCGTCGCAGAGCGCGGTGTGGCGGTCGCATTGGCCCGTGGCAGCCGAAAGTCAGGGAGTAAGCTTGCGCCCGCCGTCCAGCCTTTCGCCGAGTCCGACGTCCTGCTCGCCTCCGGGCGCGGTGGCCATCTAGTGCTCGCACAAGCTCAGGTGGTGGAATCCCATCGGGGAATCCGGGACAACCTGCGGAAGCTGGCGCACGCGTCCTACTGGGTCGACCTCGTCGCGCGGAGTGTCGAGGAAGGCCAGCCGGCGGAGGGCGTGTTCCGCCTCCTGCACACAAGCCTTCGCATCGCCTCGGTGGTCGAGGACCTGTGGCCCGCGACCGCCTATTTCCAGCTGCATCTGCTGCGCCTCCTCGGATTCGAGGTGTCGTCGGCACGCTGCGCGAGTTGCGGCGGGGAGATCGCGGCGGGCCCCACGGCATGGTCCGCCGCCGCCGGAGGGTGCATGTGCGGCGCCTGTGCCGCCTCGACGCCCGGATCTCGGCTCATGTCCGACCGGGCGCTGGACTGCATTCGGCACTGGGCCGTCACCCGGCCCACCGCAGCCTACGATGAGTCCCTCGACCGCCAGGCGGTGGCCGAGGCCGAGGGCCTCGTGCGGGCCTTCGTGCGGTATCATATCGACGCCGAACCCAAGACACTCTCCTTCCTCCTTCAAGTTGAGGGGCTGCTCGCATGACCAACCGCGAGATCGCGGATGTCCTGGACCAGATCGGCGATATGCTCGAGATCCAGGGCGAGAACGTCTTCAAAGTCCGCTCCTACCGCCGCGCGGCCGAGACCATCGGCCGTTGCCGCTTCGCCATCACCGGCGCCACCGCGTCCGAGCAGCTTCGCGAACTCCCCGGCATCGGCGAGTCGCTGTCCCAGCTCATCCTTGAGGTAGCGGCCACCGGCACGTGCCCACTGCGCGAGCAGCTCCTTGCCGTCATCCCGCAGGGCCTCCTCGATGTGCTGAGAGTGCCCGGCGTCGGCCCCAAGACTGCCGGGGCCCTCTTCCACCAGCTCCACGTCACCGACATCAGATCGCTCGAGGAGGCCTGCCGGTCGGGGGCCGTCGCCGCGCTTCCGCGTATGGGCGCCAAGAGCCAGGAGCGCATCCTCGAGGGGATCGCGCTGCTCCAGCGGTCCGCCGGGCGCATCCTGCTCAGCGAAGCCGCTGCCATCGCCGCCCGCGTCATCGAGCAGCTCCCCCCCCCGTGCGAGCCCGTGGTGGCGGGCAGCTTCCGCCGTGGGCGTGAGACCGTCGGCGATATCGACATCCTGGCAGTCGAAGTCCAAGGCCTGGACCCCATGGCTGCATTCACCGGCATGCCCGAGGTCGAGCAGGTGCTCCTACACGGCGACACCCGCTCCAGCGTCGTCGTGAAGGGGGGCGTCCAGGTCGATCTTCGCGTCATCCCCCGGCCCAGCATGGGCGCGGCCCTCCAGTATTTCACGGGCTCACAGCAACACAACATCCGCGTCCGCGAACGTGCCGGGGCCATGGGTCTTCGGCTCAGCGAGTATGGGCTGTTCGATGCCGATGATCGGCAAATCGCCGGTGCCTCTGAGGCCGAGGTGTATGGGGCACTGGGCCTGGACTGGATCCCTCCGGAGCTCCGTGAAGACGCCGGGGAAGTCGCCCGGGCTGCCGAGCATGCCCTGCCGCGACTGGTGGAACTCCACGACGTCCGCGGGGACCTTCAGATGCACTCCCAGTGGAGCGATGGCGCTCACACCATCCGTCAGATGGCCGAGGCCGCTCGCGCTCGGGGACTCGACTACATCGCGATCACCGACCATAGCAAGGCGCTGGGTGTCGCCAACGGCCTGGATGAGGATCGGCTGCTCAGGCAGATCGACGAGATCCGAGCCCTCAACCAAGAGCTCGAAGGCTTCACCGTGCTGGCCGGGTGCGAGGTCGAGATCCTCGCCGACGGCCGGCTCGATATCGCCGACGAGGTGCTCGCCGAACTCGACATCGTGCTCGCATGCGTGCACTCGGGACTCAACGCACCCAGCGAAGCCATCACCCGGCGCATGGTCCGGGCCGCCGAGCATCCCCACGTCTGCATCATTGGCCACCCCAGCGGGCGCCTGATCGGGCAACGGGACCGCACGGCCCTCGACCTCGACGCGCTCATCCGGACTTGCGTCGACACCCATACCGCCCTCGAGGTCAACTCAGGACCTCAGCGGCTGGACTTGTGTGATCATGACGTGCGCCGTGCCCTCGAGATGGGGGCTCACCTGGTGATCAGCACCGACGCACACTCAGCCGAGAGCCTGTCCTGGCTCACTTACGGTGTACAAACCGCGCGCCGAGGGTGGGCGACGCCCGATCGTGTACTCAACACGCGGCCGGTTGCCGGCCTGCGAGCGTTCTTCACCATGGACGGAGGAAACCCGTGACCGTGACGAACCCTGGGGCCGACCGGGAGACCGCGTTCGTTCTCGATTTCGGCGCCCAGTACGCCCAGCTGATCGCCCGCAAGGTGCGCGAGTGTGGCGTCTACTGCGAGATCCTGCCCTTCGACACCCCGACCGAACGCATCCTCGCTCGCCGTCCGTCGGCCATCATCTTCTCCGGCGGCCCGGCCAGTGTCTACGAGGTCGGCGCCCCCGCCTGCGCCGCGGACCTGCTGGCCTCGGGGGTGCCCATCCTGGGCATCTGCTATGGCCATCAGCTCATCGCGCACCTGCTCGATGGTGAGGTCGCCAGCGGCGCGACCAAGGAATACGGTCGCACGCCGCTGGAGGTCCTCGACACCGGCGGTCTGTTCGCTGGCATCGGAGGCACCGCCCCGCTCACCTGCTGGATGAGCCACGGGGACCTGGTCTCACGGCCGCCGTCGGGCTTCACGGTGACCGCCCGAACCCCGAATACACCCGTGGCCGCCATGGCCGACCCGTCCCGACGCCTCTACGGAGTCCAGTTTCATCCCGAGGTCGCGCACACCCCGTTTGGCAAGACGTTGCTCAAAAACTTCCTTGTCAACGAAGCGGGCTGCACCGCGTCCTGGACCATGGGCGGGTTCATCCAGGAGGCCATCGAGGCCATCCGTGCCCGAGTAGATGCGCACCAGCGGGTCGTCCTCGGCCTCAGTGGCGGGGTGGACTCCTCCGTGTGTGCCGCCCTACTCGGACGCGCCATCGGCAGTCGTCTCACCTGCATCCTTGTCGACCATGGGTTCATGCGCAAGGGCGAGGCCGACCGTGTGGCCTCGGTCTTCCGCCAGTCATTCGATCTCGAGCTGATCCATGTCGACGCTCGCGAACGCTTCCTCTCGAGACTGGTTGGTGTCACCGACCCCGAGGAAAAGCGCAAACGGATCGGCGAGGAGTTCATCCGAGTCTTCGAGGCCGAAGCCGAGAAGCTTAGCAATGTCGCCTTTCTGGCCCAAGGGACGCTCTACCCGGATGTCATCGAGAGCGGCACCGGGGCCGCGTCCACCATCAAGACCCACCACAATGTGGGCGGTCTGCCCGAGACCATGAAACTCCCGCTCATCGAGCCGCTTCGCGATCTATTCAAGGACGAGGTCCGGCAAGTCGGCCGTGAGCTCGGCCTGCCCGAGACCATCGTCGCACGGCACCCATTCCCCGGACCGGGCCTCGCCATCCGAGTGCTGGGCGAGGTGAACGCCCAGTCGCTCGACACGCTGCGCGAGGCCGATGCCATTGCCATCGAGGAGATCCGCCACGCCAACTGGTACGACCGATGTGCCCAGGCCTTCGTGGTGCTGCTCCCGGTCTACACCGTGGGCGTAATGGGCGATCACCGGACCTACGCCAACGTGGCCGCCCTCCGGGTCGTAACCACCGAAGACTTCATGACCGCCGACTGGGCCCGCCTGCCCGATGACCTGCTCGAACGCATCTCCAACCGAATCATCAACGAGGTGCCCGGCATCAACCGCGTGGTCTACGACATCAGCTCCAAGCCGCCCGCCACGGTCGAGTGGGAGTAGGGAGACGCCGGCCGCGCGGGGAAACACACAGCCGAGAACCGGGGACAGGTATGAATGGTCCGCACTTAGGCCCAATGCCAGAGGCGTATGTTGCATCACCTCTGTAGCCGGGGCTTTAGCCTCGGCTCACAATGGCCTGTAGAGCCACTTCGCGCGAGGCTCAAGCCTCGCCGACGGTTGGGTGTGCGTGGGTGCCGCCCCTAAGCCCAATGCGAGAGGCGTATGTTGCATCACCTCTGTAGCCGGGGCTGTAGCCGAGGCTTTAGCCTCGGCTCACAATGGCCTGTAGAGCCACTTCGCGCGAGGCTCAAGCCTCGCCTACGGTTGGGTGTGCGTGGGTGCCGACCCTAAGTGCGTGCCATTCGGGACAGGTGTGGCTTTCCGGTACTTTACGGAAAACCATACCTGTCCCTGGTTTTCGGCCACCCACGGCGCCGACATGGGTAAGGAGTGCCTGAATGCGCGGAGTC
>JAKPQA010000030.1 GCA_029547025.1 Armatimonadota bacterium | reverse complement strand
AAGAGGGTGCGAGAGGCATCGACACACGGAAAAACGCAGGGTTACGAGACGGCAAAGAGTGCTTTTGGGGGTCATCAGCCAACGGATGAGCCAACGGTTGGCCAATCATTGGCTCATCCCGACCCGGTGGAATCGGCCCTTGCCGCTGCCCTGGTTGCGGCTGCGCAGGGTGGCGACCTCGAGACGGTTCGAGCCATCACCGAAGAACTGCGAGCGCGACGACTTGAGCGGGCGGGCGGGGGTGTCGTGGATCTAGACCTCGAACGCGAGCGCAAGCGGCGGACGTAGCGTCCGGGTGGGCTCCGCCCCTGTCGGTTACAGGGCACCGATCTGCACAGCTCGGGGGCGCGCCACCGCGCACACGACCCCCACGTGTCTGCACAGACAGGCGCACGGGGGCCGCGGTCGGGGGCTTGGGGCTAGGTCGCTCCGCTCCGAGGTGGCGACCTAGCGGGGGGCTAGTGGATCGCAGGCTGCACCGTGGCAGCTTGGGCGGTGCGTAGGTGACAGGCTTCATTTCGATTCCCCTCCCAATTCCCGCGGAGCATTCGCCAGCCGATCGGCCTGCAGGTTCGCGCGGTACACACGAGCGAACGCCCATAGCTCGACACCACGGCGGTGCGTCTCAGGCTTTGCGCTCCAGCGCTCTGCAATCGCCTCGAGGCGCCGCAGCATGCGATCCTCGTGCGTGTCGTCGTCGGGCAACCTGTCGAGCCGTAGCGGCGTCAGTTCGGCCTGGTTGCCGTCCACCGCTTTAAAAAGTTCCAGCGCTAGCATGGCCTGGTCGCGGTCGTTCAATCGTGCGTATTCGTCGCGGAAGTTCATCGCGCTACACCTTTCCTCTGTACGGGGCCGCGGGTTGCGTTCGTGCTCGCCTCCACCAGGCTGCGTGCCCACTTGCCTGCAGGTGACTGCGGCATCTCCTCCAAACCATCGGGCCGCACTGGCCGGCCACATTGGGGACACCGCGGCCATTTCGATTGCTCGTCCAAGATCGCCTCGACGGTCCGATGCATGCGCTCTCGCGTCTGCTCTGCAGCGGCGTCGATCTCGGACACTTTGACCTTGACGATATCGCGCTCGTCGGTCGTCCGCGTCTGGTGCTTCGAGAGCAGACCAGCGAGCGAAACGGCAAGGCGGCTAGCCCGCTGAGCTCCAACGGTGTCGCCGGCCACGCGGCAACGGTCCGCTTCGCTTTGCTGGGCACGTAGTTGACCCGACAGCCACGCTCCGAACTCCGCGGCGTCCATGGGCGCGGCAGGCTCGGTGGGACCCACCGGGGCGGCTTCCTGCGTCACCACCGCGGCAGGCTCGGGGGCAGGTGCGCTGGTCGGTGCGTTGACGGGGCCGAGACGCCCACGTGCTCGTGCATCGCGGATGACCGCGCCCACCGTGCCCTTCGAGAACCCCACCATGGGCACGATCTCGCGCTCACTCAAACCTTGGGCGGCCAGCCGCAGGATCTTCGCCACCGCGGCAGGTGTTTTACGCGCACCCATGTTTTACCGAGCCTTTCGCGTGCCCATGCGCCCAATTGGGCAGCGTGTTTTCACTCGTGGTGCCGGAAGGGCAACCTCTTTCACTTATCCCTGGCCCCCATATACCCCCCCTCTGTACCCTTTCCGTTCTCGATTCCGGGTCCGCGCTCGTCGTCGGTCGGGGCCTCGAGCGTGGCGGGGCCATCGTCGGGAGTCGTAGGGGCACCGGGGCACGCCACCCGCCCGCGGTGCGCTGGCGCTTGCGAGCTTGCTTCCGTGCGTGCTTGGCAGCGCGCTTGCCCAGCAGGACGCCGATCGGGGTAGTGCTGCGGGGGGGACTCATGCCACGCGCCCCCAAGCATCGGCCGCAATGTTCAGCGTGCGGGCGATGACCGCTCGCTCTGCGACAGTAGGCTCGGCGCCATCGAGAATGTCAACCAGGCGCCGGCCATGGATGCCAGTGCGGATGACCAGCTCGGGGCGGCCATGCGACTGGTAAAGGTCGCGCAGCCGGTAGCGCGCCGCGGTGGTCGAACGCGGCAGGCGGGGGGCGTGGTGGTGCATGACGGGGCGGTCCTTTCCGAAAGGTGCCGTTGCGGCATGTCGTATGAACACGCACACAACACGAAAGCCTTTGAAACCCGCTGGTTCCCGCTCAGAACCAGTGGAACCCTATAAAACAAGTGGTTCCGGTGGTTCCCCTTAAGGGGCCGGAACCGGGAACCAGTGGGCGCGCCTTGCTGCGAGGGGGAGGTTCCCGGCCCTGACCGGGCCGGGGAACCACCCTCGTACCGCTCGCAGCTAGGTGGTTCTGCAAGTGGTTCGGAACCACCGGAACCGCTGTATTTAGGCTGCACCACTGGTTCCGCCCTCCGGTTCCAGAACCACCCAAGAACCATCAGAACCACGCGCAAGCCGCCCTAGGTCAACGAGGCGTCGGATCGCGTCCAGCTTGGCCTTTCGGCCGAACTTGAGGCCTGGCAGGTCCGCGATGTCGTTGCGCGATTTAAGCCCAGGGGTCCGGCCTACCGCCTCCAAGATTGCGTCCCCAACACTGGTTCCCGGTTCGGAACCACCGGAACCACCCCGGGAACCACGAGACGGCAGTTCGGGCAAGTCCGTCATCGCGTTGACGGTCAACGGCAGGAACCTTGTCCCGTGGTCGAACACCAGCGCGCACCAACTCGCCCCGGTGGCGCGGCCCTTGGCTGTCACCGCCAGCACCACGCGTTCGCCGTCAAGCAAGGTGGGCCACTTGAGCAGGACCGTCACCGAGTCCGCGGCCGCTTCGATTTCGCCCGATTCCTTGCCAGCGCCCACGAGAGCGTCAGGATTCAGAACCACCTTGCGCAAGGCGAAGGAATCGCCCTGCGGCTGCATCGTGATGCCAGCGGCGCGAATCGCGTCCCCCGACAGCAACGAATAGTTCGCACGTGCTGTGCTCGACACGATGACGATCGCAGCGTTGTACTTGACTGCAATCGCTCGCCCTAGGTAGGCGGCGGCCCCGATGCGCTCCCGTAGCTCGGAGCGGCCTTGCGGGTCGGGTTCGGCGGCAATTAGTTGCAGGTAGTCGAGCACGACCAGGATCGGCCCGTCCGGGTGCTTCTCTCGCAGGGCAGCGACAGCCTTAGCAAGTCGCGACATGGGCCAGCCCATCGGGCCGCTGAAGTCCGCATAGAGCGGCAGGGCGGCCAGCGAATCGGCGGCTTTCTCGGCCAGTTCAAGCTGATAGTCGGTGCACCGGCCAAGGTAGAGCTTGGACCACGAAACCTTGGCTTCCTCAGCAAGGAACCGCAAGGCAACCTGCATCGCCTCGAGCTCCAAGCCAATGTAGAGGCACGGCACCCCGGTCTTGGCTGCGGCGGCGATATCCTCCACCATCAGCTGCGACTTGCCAGCGCCGGTGCCACTGATGACGAAATGCACGCCGGGCCAGTAACCGCCCCCGAGATTGCGCCCCCGTTCCTCGTGAGCCACAGGGATCGGCCTCTCTTTGCCGTCCTTGCGAGCGCGAGCGCGATCAATGGCGGGCCGCAGGAGATCGGCCACCGGGGTTAGCTTGATGGGTTCCTCTTGGGTGGCATTGGGCTTGGCCTCAGACTCCGGTCCGGGCTCGGTGTCATTGATCGGCTCCGCGCCAGTAAACGGGTCAGGCGGTAGCTTGCCCGATCGGTGCATGTCGTTGACATCTGGGGCCGCACTAACCATGAATCGCCCCCCGCAAAGTCGAGCACCGGCCCCGCAAGCTGGCTGCAATCTGGGTTGCGTACCGCTCGCCTGCCTGGTCGTGGTCGGTCCAGATTACCACCGCGGCCCCCCTGGGGATTGCGGCGGCGATTTCGTCGGTCCAGCTACCGGCGATGATGCCCATGACCGCGTGCGCAGGGCAGCGGTAGAGGGGAGTCCGCACAGCCCACGTGAGCCAATCAGGCTCGCCCTCGCAAACCACGACGCGAGCGCTTCCGATTGCCCACTCCGGCCAGCGGCCAGCGGCCAGCATGAGGCGCGTCATGGTGTCGGCCATGATGAGGCCTGCCACCTTGTGACCAGCGGGGGCGATTCGCTTGGGAGTGCTGCCGTCCACGACTCTACAGGCGTGCACACTCCGCTCGAGGCCCTGCGAGTCGAATAACGGCACGATCAATCGGTGGCCGGTATCGGTCCAGGGTCGGCCCCGAAAGCGTGCCCACCGCGGCAAAGCGGCGGACTGCGGCAGGGCTAGGGCTAGGTCGCGGATCGCCACCGCATCGGCATCGAGCCCACGGGATGCGAGCCAGGCGGCCACCTGCTCATCTTGGTTCACCCGCACGCATGCCCCGAGTAGGTCTAGCACTTGCTCGCGATCGGGATAGGTGGGCTCCGGTGCTGACGGTCGCACAAGTCGCGGTGGCGGTGGCGGTAGGGGCGTCGCTACTCGGGGCCGCACCTGGACATGGGCGATCTCAGCGGCGGCTTGGACGGCGGCCTCACGCTCGAGGCCACGCACCGCACCGACGAGCGCAATCACGTCCCCAGACCAGCCACAGGCTTTGCATTTGGCCCACAGGACGCCGCTTCGGGCGCGCGACACGTAGCAGGGGCCAGGATGCTGGCCGGTCGGGCAGGCAATCGCTACCCCGTATTTCGTCGGGGCGGCGGAGAGCTTCAGCCTCGCGACCACGGCGGCTACGTCAGTTAGGGACTGCCGCACCGACTCGGCGGCAGCCTTGAGCTGAAGCCGAGCCAACAGATCATGCCGTCCGGCGATCTCGGCCCCACGCTCGACAACACGGCGGAAGTCGGACTTGATATCGAGCCGTTCCACTTGCGCGATCAGCGAGAGTACGTCCCATGATTCGCCACACGAAAAGCAGTGAGCGCGGATCGTCCGCTCGGGGCCGATGGTGATCGTGCACGAGGGGGTCGCGTCGTCATGCCAGGGGCAGCGGATCGCGACCGTGCGTCCGGCTCGCTGCGGCTGCAGCGCTAGACGCTGGCACGTAGCAAGGGGGCCGCATGCGGCAAAGTCTGCCGCTAGGTCATCTGCGATGGCGCGGAGGGTCATCAGCACTCGCCCCCCGGGCTCATCGCCTGCCCCGGTGCCACCGTTAGCATCAGATCGCCGGACCGAAACATCGTGACGATGGGCGCCAACGTGGGCGGGCACGCTCGCAGCCGGTCGAGCCATGCTGTGCACCCGAACTCCGTCAGGAACTCGAGCGCGTCGCTCGTAGGCACCCATGCGAATCGCGATAGCTCGGGGCTCTCCATGGCGATGATGCCCACCTGCCCCGGGCCATGCGCCATGGCGAGCAAACGGCAGTGGCACTCGTTCAGCCGCTCCAACTCATCAGCCGGGAGCGACGCCAGAAACTCGAGCGGCGTCTCTACCCCTCCGCGCACATAACGGGGCGCGGCG
Source organism: Armatimonadota bacterium (assembly GCA_029547025.1). GTDB lineage: Bacteria > Armatimonadota > Zipacnadia > UBA1398 > JAKPQA01 > JAKPQA01. The sequence continues at coordinate 4,406 of JAKPQA010000030.1, read as the reverse complement.
CGTGACGTTGCCGCTTGATGTGGCGGTAAGCCCGCGCGATGGCGTCGGTTTCGGCGGGGTCGGGGCATCATCGGCCACCCCCACCGCGGCGCATCCACGACTGGACGAGCTCGTCAGCGTCGCTGGCCGGCGTCTCGACCGGGGAGGCTAGCCACGCATCGACAGCCGATCGACGGGCGATCCACGACTTGCCGCGTTTGCTCGCACCGTGAATCTGACCAGCCGCACACGCTGCATTCACGACACGCGCGGGGGCCGCTTTCGCGACGTAGGACACGACGCGGACCCACGGATCGTCATCTACTGTGGCGGGGGTGGTTGCCTCGAGCGCATCTGCCAAGGCCAGGATTGCAGCGGCTTGCGCCCGTAGGGCGGCGGCTACGGTGGCCGGGTGCCGATTTCGGCCCTTGACGGGGGGGGCTTTGTCAGTTAGGCTTCTCACGTCTCCGAGAACTCCTTTCCGTGGCTGCGTCGCCGGGTGGCAGCCCTGCGGCGCGCGGTTGTGTTGAGCGGTCCTACTGGGCCGCGGTAGACTCCTGCGAGGTGGCGATCGGCAAACCGAGTCGCACCATGGCCTGGCGCACGCGCTCGCCAGCGCACCCGGGACCGGCGCCCGAGCTTGTGCCCGCTCGTATGATCAACGAGTGCTTGTACTGCGAGCGCCTGCTCTACCTTGAGTGGGTCCAGGGCGAGTTCGCCGACAATGCCTTCACCATCGAGGGACGGCTCAGCCACAGCCGTGCCGATAGACCGTCGGGCAAGTTGCCTCCGCCGGCCGCGTCCGAGCCCGCCGACGACCAACTAGAAGAGCCCGAGGCCCCTCCGTTTCAAGCTCGCAGCGTGTGGCTGTCGTCGGAACGGCTGGGGATCACGGCCAAGATTGATGTCGTCGAGGGCACCGAGTCCGGCTCGGTTGTCCCGATCGAATACAAGCGCGGCTCGCCTCCGGACATCCCCGAGCGCGCCTACCTTCCCGAGCGCGCCCAGCTTTGCGCCCATGTGCTGTTGTTGCGCGAGCACGGCTACCGCTGCGAGTCGGCCGAAATCTATTTCGCCGGTGCCCACCAGCGCGTGCCCATCACCATCGACGAGGCCTTGATCGCCACCACGCTTGGGGCCGTCAAGCGGGCACGCGAACTGGTCGAAGCCGGACGCATCCCGCCTCCGCTCGTCAACAGTCCCAAGTGCAACGGCTGTTCGCTCGTGGGCATTTGTCTCCCCGACGAGACCAATCTGCTGCAGCAGTTGGAGCTGGCGCAGGCGCAGCCGGTGGTCGAGGCGCAAGAGGCCCAAGCCGAGCAGGTGATGCGGCGACTGCACCCGGCACGCGACGAAAAGCTTCCGCTGATCGTGCAGGAGCAGGGGGCGCATGTGCGGCTCGATGGCGAGCGCGTGGTGGTGACCGGCCGCGACGGCGAAAAGTGCGAAGCCAAGCTGCCGCAGCTCTCGCACATCAGCTTGTTCGGCAACGTGCAGATCACGACGCAGACGGTGCGCGCGGCCTTTGATCACCACGTGCAGATTAGCTACTTCAGCACCGGCGGCTGGTACTATGGACGAGCCTCGGGCACGAGCAGCAAGAACATCGAGCTGAGGCTGGCGCAGTACCGGGCGGCCACCGACCCGGCGTTTTGCCTGCGGATGGCGCGCGGCTTTGTGGCGTCGAAGATCCGCAACTGCCGCACGATGCTGCGACGCAATCACGAGCAGCCCGACAACGTGACGCTCAACGAGCTCGAGGCGATGGCGAAGAAAGCCGAGACGGCCGAGTCGCTCGATCAGCTTTTGGGCCTGGAGGGCACCGCCGCGCGCTACTATTTCCAGAGCTTCACGGGGATGCTGCGGCCTAAGGACGGCAAGAACGTGACACTCGACATGCACGGGCGCAATCGTCGTCCGCCGCGCGACCCGGTCAACGCGCTGTTGTCGCTGGCGTACGCGGTGCTCACGAGCGACCTGCACCGGGTGGTGGAGCGGGTAGGATTTGAGCCGCTGCTTGGGTTTTATCATCAGCCGCGGTTTGGTCGTCCGGCGCTGGCGCTGGATCTGATGGAGGAGTTTCGTCCGCTGGTGGCCGACTCGGCGGTCATCGGGGCGATCAACACGGGGGTGGTGGGGGCCGAGGACTTTGAGCATGCGCGGGGGGCCGTGTCGTTGAAGGCGCCGGCAAGGCGGCGGTTTTTGCAGGCGTATCATCGTCGGATGGACCAGTTGGTGACGCATCCGGTGTTTGGCTACCGGATCAGCTACACGCGGGTGCTGGAGGTGCAGGCGCGGCTGCTGGGGCGGGTGTTGCTGGGCGAGCTGGAGGAGTATCCGAGCTTTCGGACGCGGTAAGGGGGTGGTAAGATGCGGCAGACGTTCATTGTTTCGTATGACATCAGCGATCCGAAGCGGCTACGCAAAGTGTTCAAGGCGATGCGGGGCTATGGTGATCACGTGCAGCTATCGGTGTTTCGGTGCGAATTGACGCGCAGCGAGTTGTTGGAGCTGCGTGGCAAGCTGAGCAAGCTGATCAACCACCGGGAGGATCAGGTGATGTTTGTGGATGTGGGGCCGGTGGAGGGGCGCGGCTCGACGAGCATTAGTGCGCTCGGGCGGGCGTACATGCAGCCGGAGCGGCACGCGCTGGTGGTATAGAGTGCGAGCGCCGAGGCGATGACGGCGACGGGGGGGTTGCTCGCGGAGGGGGCCTTGGTCTTTGAAACAACGGGTACGGGACCCTATGAGGAGGGAGGGAGGAGCGGGCGTGAGGGTGCGGAGAGCGAGCGGAGGCGGGGGTACTCGCGAAGGGGCTTGCAGGTGGGCGTGAACATGGTAAAAGGGCGGGGCCCCATTCCGTCGCAGCAGAGCGACGGCCCCATTGAAGCCCTGTCGATCGAGCGCCCGTCGCCAGGGGGATTTTGAACTTGTTGGACGCCGCTGCCGCGGAGGGAATGGACCTGGAGACTCTGGCACGCCTCCTGAAAGAACTCCGCCAAAACGACCACGTGGTCGCAGGCCGGAAGGGTAAGTGATGTCACAGAAAGAGTTGGACGAACTGTTCGCGGATTACAAGGCTCACGGTCTCCGGGCGATGTGTCCCGCCGAGCCGGGGGAGGAACGGGACCGTTGGGCCGAGGAGCGCACCTACCTGGCCTGTCGCCAGTTCGTGGAAAGCTACGAGGCGGGTGTCTCTGCGGACTTGCTGGCTCACCACGCGGCAGCGGTGGAGATCGCAACCATGCCTCCGGGCACGCTCGCGCTGCAGCAGGCGATGTGGTCTGCACTCGATACGATGTTGATGAATGCACGCGACTTTGGTTTGCGGCAGTCGGACCTTCTCCGATTCCGGGCGCAGGTGGTCGGTAGCTGGAAGGATCGAGAACTTACTGCAACAGGCTCGGTGGACTTTCCGCCGAGAATTGCGCGCCTTTTGGGCGGGAAAGATGGAGCGAAGTCATGAAGTTGCGTCGGTTTGCGTTTTGGTTCCTGGTGGTGTTGGTGGGGCTGTTGGCGGCAGGATGTTGCTGCAAGGAAACGGACAAGAAGGCGGGAGCCGATACGGCGGCAGGTCCGGGACCGGTCACCTCGCCGGAGGAGCCGGAGGCTCCGGTGGTCAAGACCCCGGACATGGACGTCTCCGCTTCCCAGCTGCAGAAGGACTACAAGGCCAACGAGGTCGCCGCCGACAACAAGTACAAGGGCAAGTTGCTGCGTGTTACGGGGACCGTGGAGTCCATTGACAAGGACTTCCTGGATAACGTGGTGCTGAAGCTGGGTACCGGCGACATGTTCGCGGAGGTGCATGCCACGTTGGAGGATTCTGAAAAGCCCAAAGCGGCTGAGTTGTCCAAGGGCAAACGGGTTCGGGTGGTGTGCACGGGCGGGGGCATGGTGATGATGAGCCCGATGCTACGGGCCTGCACCCTGGAGTGAGGATGAGCCTGCACCGTCGCGTGGCTGAGGTGCTTGGTTGGGACGTCAGCCAAGCACAAAGCCTCTCCCTTCCCGCCCTGCGGGACTTGGTTCGACCGGTGAGCCCGAAGCTGGCCTACGAGATCACTGTCGCCTTGGAAACCGGCTCGGTCATCATGGAGGACGCCTCGGATGACATTCAACCCTGACCTCAAAGTCGTTGCTTGTCAGGGGCACGTTGCTGCCTGCTACCGGTATCCGGGCGAGGTGCGGGCGGCAGCGGTGGTTGAAGTCGGACAGTCGGGGCTTCAGAACATCTGGATGGTCAACCGCGTGTTCGTGCTGCCGCAGCACCGCAGGAAGAGGCTGGGCTCGCGGGTGCTGCAGAGCGACGGCCCCATTGAAGCATCCTCGCCGCAGATGCAGGGGAGTTTACCAGCCACATCCCGTCGCAGCAGAGCGACGGCCCCATTGAAGCGCGAACCGGCGCTCGAAGATGGGTTTGCGCG
>JAKPQA010000006.1 GCA_029547025.1 Armatimonadota bacterium | reverse complement strand
CCCGGATCATGCTGTAGAGGGCATCCAGTGAGACGTAACCGTCGGGGTCGGGGCTCGCCCAGTCAAACCACAGGGCCGCGGGCTTGTAGCGGACCACGGCCTCCTCGACCATGCGGATCGCTCCGTTGTCGCCGCCGTGGTTCGGCCCGATGAGATTGCCCATGTACATGCCGAACTTCACGCCGTGGGCCTCGAGCGCGGCCTTGTAGCGCCCCGCCAGGTCGCCGCGGGGGTTGTCCGGCTCGAAGCTCGAGGGCCAGCGATAGGCGAAGTCGCCATTGTTGTAGGAGATCATCATCCCCAGCGCATAGCCCTGACGCTTCATCAGGTCGGCGAACTGGTCGAGGTCGTCATCGGTCGCCTGCAGGATACTCTCAGGATTGTGCATCAGCGCCACAAGCCGCGCGTCCTCGTACCACTTGTTCGGCCTCTCGCGGACCGGAAGCGTCAGTTCGGCCTCGGCGCGCGATCCGGCTGCGTCGGTGACGGCGGCGCGGAAACGGTACTCCCCGAGCGGGGCATCTCTCGCGACGGTGCCCGAGATGACCCCGTCATCAGCCAACCTGAGCCCCGACGGTAGGTCCCCACCAGACATCGACCACGCGTACGGCGGCTGGCCGCCCAGGGCGGCCAGCCTGAACGGTGACGCGTGGGCAGTGTGGTGTGGCTTGCGGGTCAGGTAGGCGCCCATGTCTGGATCGGGATCGGCCATCGGATCGAGGGCCACATAGGGCCACTCGCGGAAACCTGCGGGAAGCGCGGCGTGCGCTACCGCCAGCGGCCCATCGACAGCCAGAGCGTAGGTCAGGCCGGGCAGAGCGCTTCCGTCCGCAGCGCACAGGCGAGCGTAGAACCCGAGTCGGGTCTCCTCTTGGTTGCCAACCTGGATCATCAGGCGGTTCCAGCCCCGATCCAGCCCGATCGGGTAAGCAACCGAGTCGCGCCAGGGGTGACTGTCGGTGCTCGCGCCAACCAGGCTGCCGTTGACGAAGACCTTGTGCTCGTTGTCGGCACCCATCCGCAACTCGCCCGACTGGGCCGACTCGCTGAACACGTAGGTGTGCGCATACATGACTGCCGGGCCAGCTGCCAGGCCCCGAACGACGGTCAGGCAGCTGTGCAGGTCCTGGTAGTCATCATAGTTGCGTGAGAAGACGCGGTCGTCGAACACGCGCCACGCATCGCCCGGCTGCGGCCACACGGCAGCCACGCCAACGTGGTCGGTGTCGAAGGCCGTGTTGGCGGCATCGTTGGCGAATGGCCCGGCCACGAGCCACGTGTCGATGAACTGCGCGGCTGAGTCGGCTGGCGCCAAGACGAGAGCCATCAGGCCGATGGGGCCAAGGATCAGCGAAGTCGTCGCCACGAGAGCCTCCATGGGTGGTGGGATCGTGTAGGAGGCTTCACCATCGCACGGGGGTTCTCCTGTAGCAACGCGGTGTCACTCGGCCGGAAGACGCACGTCGTGACCGCCGCCCATGCCCATGGCGCGGCCCGCCATTCGGCTGCACGAAGGTGCGCGGTGCTAGCCGGGTGGGTCCGCAAGCCAGATGAGGTGTAGTGCTTGCGTCGGGAGCTCGAAAGTCACCGGTTGGCTCACCGCGAGGCCAAGTGCTCTGGCTTCGCGCTTGGCCAGGAGGAGAGACCACTCGCCGGCCGCGACAGTGACGCCGAGACGGACGGAAGCACCGCGGTCGGAGATCCGCGAGACGGTGCCCTGGAGCGTCGGCCCCTCCGAAGTGGGCTCCGTCACGATCCGGAGCTCCTCCGGGCGCACCACGAGCTTGGCGGGCCCCTGGCGCGTGGCAGGTACCGGCACGCTAATCCCGCCGCCGCGGAACACGAAGGCGCCGTCCTGGCGCGCCACCTCACCGTCGATCACGTTACGAGCCCCCGTGAAGTGGGCGACGAACTCCGAGGACGGGCGCGCGAAAACCTCATCGGGCGTACCCACCTGTATCAGCCGTCCCCGCTCGAAGATGCCGATGCGATCGGCCACCGAGAGGGCCTCCTCGAAGTTGTGGGAGACGTGGACTGTTGTGGTCCCCAGCTCACGCTGAACCACCTTGAACTGGTCACACAGCATCTCACGAGTGCGTTCGTCCACTGCGGCGAATGGCTCATCGAGCAACAGCAGCGTGGGCTCGACGGCCAGCGCACGGGCCAGCGCCGTGCGCTGCTTCTCACCCCCACTCAGGTTCACGGGACGCCGTCGAAGAAGGTGTGTGATCTGCAGAATCTCCGAGAGACGCTGGATCTGTCGTGCGGTGTGCGCGGCGTCCGCCTTGCGGATCCGCAGGCCGAACCCGATGTTCTCCTCGACGGTCATGTGGGGGAACAGGCAGTAGTCCTGCGGCACATAGGCCACTCCGCGCTTCTCCGGGAGCAGATCCGTCACGTCACGGCCGTCGAGAACGATCCGGCCCTGGTTCGGCTGGTGCAGGCCCACAATGCATTCGACCAGCACGGTCTTCCCGGACCCGGTTGGCCCGAGGATCACGAAGTACTCGCCGGTAGCCACCGTGAAACTGATGTCCGTGAGCGTGAACTCGCCCAGGCGAATGGAGACACCGTCCGCTTGGATCACCAGATGTACCCCTGTCCACCCAGGCGCTTGAACGTGACCAGGGTCACGGCCGCAATCGCGATCATGAGCACGACGATGGCAATGGCCGCCTCCACGTTGCCGGCGGACATGTTGAGGAATGCAGCCACCGGCAGAACGTCCGTCCGGCCCGGAGTGGCCCCCGCGACCATCATGGTGGGTGCGAACTCGCCCATGGCCCGCGCCCAGGTCATGATCGCTCCCGCGATGATCCCATTCCGGGCCAGTGGCAGCGCCACGATCCACATCGCCTGCCATGCCGAGCAGCCCAGGCTCCGCGCCACCGACTCATAGCGCGGAGTCACCTGGTCAAAAGCCGCCTTCAGCGCACGAATGGCGAATGCCGATGCGATGAAGAACTGCGCGACCACAATGCCTCGCTGGGTGTACACGATGGGCACGACGTGCTGCTCGAACCAGCGGCCCGCCATGGACTGACGGAAGAACAGCAGCAGCGCGATCCCCGCCACCAGCGGCGGAATCACCAGTGGCAGGTCGATGACGGTGTCGATCACGCTCATGCCCCGAAAGCGAAAGCGGGAGAGCGCGTAGGCCGAAGGAATGCCCACCACCATCGCAAGCATGGTCGTGATCAGGGAGGTGATCAGGCTCAACCGAAACGCAAACGCCACCTGGCCCCGCAAGTCCGTGTTCGCGAAGAGGCTCGTCAGATATGACTCGCCGGTCAGGGGATTGTCGCGCCCGAGCCACAGGGCATTGGCTAGGATGACCGCCAGCACCAGACCCATGTAGCCATACAGGAGAGCCGACAACACCCCGCGGAGGGGCCGGTCGTGGCGGTGGGTGGAGGCCGGAGTCAGGACCTCCGCATCGCCCGGAGCGCTCACGAACCATCCTCCTTCGCGACCGGGAACGTGGGGTGAGCCGGGTCGAGCGTGTACGAGTGCTTCGCGAAGATGGCCTTGCCGTCTGGCCCGGACACGAAGTCGAGGAAACGCTTCGCTTCCTCCGGGTGCTTCGAGAACCTGAGTGTACCGAGAGGCACCGGGCTGATCGTCTTCTCGTCGGTGGGTATGGGTACAACATCGACTGCATCGAGGTAGAGGGAGGCCAGCGAGTCCCACTGGATGACCGCATCGACGGCCTGGATCTTCATCGCGTTCCCGAGCTCGGGGGCCGTGGCAAAA
>JAKPQA010000284.1 GCA_029547025.1 Armatimonadota bacterium | reverse complement strand
CCCTGGTCGCATCCGGGCATCGGCGCGAGGATGCCTGCGAGTGGATGGCAGGCGGGTGCATGGAGGTCTCCAGCCAGGCGCGCAACTGCGACTTCAACTTCACCTACGCCCATAACGCCGCGTGGACGCTCGAGGCCGTGCTCTATGGCGGTACGGTTCCCCACCACGGTCCGGCGCGCGTCTCGCCCATCGAGGCCGACCTCACCGCCTACAGCGACTTCGACGGCCTCTTCGCTGCCTTCGAGTCGGAGCTACGCCGAGAGCTCGATCTGGTTTTTCGCCGCCTCGACATCTACTTCGAGGCCTATGCCAGGTACCGCCCCGCTTTCCTGATCTCGACCATGGTCTACGACTGTCTCGAGCGCGGCCGGGGGCTCAATGATGGCGGGGCACGCTACGCGGACTTCTGCGGGAGCGTTGTCGGCATCCCGGACGTAGCCGACAGCCTCTTGGCTCTCAAGCGTGCCTTGTTCGACGAGGGTTTCTGCCAGGCCTCAGAGATGCTTGAGGCCCTCCGAGCGGACTTTACCGGGCATGAGGCCCTGCGAGCCCGGCTCTCGGCCTTGCCCAAGTACGGCCAGGACGACCCCGATGCCGATGCTATGTGTAACCGGGTGCTGGGCGTCTACTGTGATGCCTGCGAGGCGCACCGCACCCCTCATGGTGGGAAGGTCCGCCCCCTGGTGCTGGGTTTCGTGTGGGTGGCTGAGTTCGGGGCGATCACCGGTGCGCTGCCCGACGGCCGGAAGGCGGGTCAGCCGCTGGCGCACGGCCTCGCGCCTCAGGGCGGTGCGGCCATCCACGGCCTCTCGGCGGCGCTCAACTCGGCGACGTCGCTGGATCTGTACCGGGTGCCCGGTGGTGCCAGCATGGTATTCGACCTCGACACGTCGTGGGCCACTCCCGACGTCGTCGAAGCCACATTGAGCGCCTTCATCCGCCGCGGTGGCCACATCTTCCAGGGCAACACCAGCGACTTCGAGCGGCTCGAAGATGCCCTGGTGCACCCCGAGCGGCATCGCGATCTGATGGTGCGCGTGGGCGGGTTCTCGGCCCGATTCGTGAACCTATCGCCCGTGATCCAGCAGGAGATCGTGGCCCGAAGAAGGTATGCGGGGTAGGGTTGTCGTGTGCATGCCCGGGGGCCTGAACGGCAGGTCCCGCTCACGACCTTCTCCGCGCACGGGGAAGTGAGACCCTGTGTCCCCCTACTCCTCCTTCACCGCGAACTCAGGCGAGTCGGTCCGGGCACTCACGAATAGCTTCTCGGCCTTCGCTACCAGCTCCGGGTGCACCGTGGAGACGTCGGTCTGCTCGCCGATGTCGGTGGTGATGTCGTAGAGCTCGATGGGCGCGCTGCGCCTGCTGTTGCGGACGGCCTTCCACCGCCCCATCCGCAACGCCTGGCTGAAGCCGCCCTCGTGGAACTCCCAATAGAGGTACTCGCGCTCGGGCCCCGGCTGGCCGAGCAGCGCGGGAACGACGGAGAGACCGTCGAGGCCCTTCGGGATCGGCGCCCCACCGAGCTGCGCCGCGGTAGGGAGGAAGTCCCAGAAGGCCCACGGGTAGTCGCTCACCGCGCCCGCTGGCGTCCGCCCCGGCCAGCGGACGATCATGGGCACACGGATCCCGCCATCGTACATCGCCCGTTTGATGCCGCGCAGCGGGCCGGAGCTGCCGAAGAACGCCGGAGCGATGCCGCCTTCCTTGTGGGGACCGTTGTCGCTGCTGAAGAAGACGATCGTGTCCTCCTCGATGTCGAGCTCCTCGAGCACGTCCATCAGGTGGCCAATGTCGCGATCCATCCGCGTGATCATGGCCGCCTTGTTCTTCTCCGGCTGGGGCCAGGGCTGATCGGTGTATGGCACATCGCTGGGCACCTCCATGCCATTCCCGGTCTTTGCGCCCAGCTCGTTGTTCGCGTGCGGGATGGTGTACGCCAGGTACAGGAAGAACGGGCCGCCGGCGTGCCGGCGGATGAATGCTTCGGCCTCTCGGGTGAACAGGTCGTGGCTGTATTCGTTCGTGGCGCCGTTCTGGTTGCCCAGCAGCGGTACCTCACGCTCGTTGCGCCAAAGCGTTGGCGGGTAGTAGTTGTGGGCCAGCGTCTGGTCCAGATAGCCGAACCACTCGTCGAAGCCCTGGCGGTTCGGAATGCCGGTTGTGCCCGCATTGCCGAGCCCCCACTTGCCGACGATCCCGGTGGCGTAGCCGGCCGCTTTGAGCGTCTCGGCAACCGTCTGGTCCTCGGGCCGCAGGGGCACGTCGGCATTGCCCCGGATCCGCGCATGGCCGGTGTGCAGGCCCGTCATCAGGCAGCAGCGCGACGGTGCGCACACCGTACTCCCCGAGTAGCAGTCGGTGAACCGGACGCCCTCACGGGCGAGCTGGTCGATACGGGGCGTCTGGATCCGTTCCTGCCCATAGCACCCTACATCGCCGTAGCCCAGGTCATCGGCCAGGATGAAGATGATGTTCGGCCGGCGGGCCGGTGGGATGGCTTCCGCCGAGCGGGGCACTCCCAGTGCGGCAGCTCCAAGCCCCATTGCTTTCAGCGCCTCTCTGCGGCTCATGCGGTGGCTCATCGGCCTCATCTCCTGCTAGCAGGATACCCAAACCCCTGGCCGCGCGTACAGGGGCGGGATGGTGGGGGAGGGAGTCTGGCGCCGGCGGACCTCGAACCCGCCGACCGTGAGCCGCCGCGTGCACGCGGCGTGCCGAAGGGCGGCGAGCGCAGCGGCCTCCTCTTCCCCTTCGTGAGGCGCCCCGCCTTCGCCCACCACGCGCTCCTCAGGGCCGACGGCAAAGGGGACAACGCCCGCCCCCTACTTGCCTCCGCCGCCCCAAGCCTTCTGGGCCCAGGTGTCCATGGCGCCGTACTTGTCCTCCCACGTGGTGTACATGGCGCCCACGATGCCCTTCACGTCCTTGGTCGCGTCGATCCACTCGGCGATGGCCGAGCCATCCTCGTCGCCGTCGTAGTAGCCCGACAGGATCTGCCGCAGGCCGAGATCGGCGAAGAATGGGCAGTTCTTGCCCTTGAGCCCGCCATGCCAGTTCACGATGCCCACATCGGGGTCCAGGCCCTTCCACGAGCCGGCGAGCGAGCCGTTCACGGCGTAGTAGTGGTCCACCGCGTTGTGCATCGGGTCGAACATGTCGCTCCAGACCCAGATCTCGGCATCGGGCCGCGCGTCGCGGATGATCTGCGCGGCCTGGCGTACGTTCCACGCCAGGAGCTCGCCGGGTGTCATCCCCTTGCTCTGGCACAGCGCGCACTGGTTCATGACCCGCATCTCGTCGTGCGACATGAAGAACGCCGCGGGGTGGAACAGCTCGTTGGCCTGCTCGACCTCGGCCCGCCAGTCCTCGAAGATCCTCGGCTCGCTGATGCACCCCGTCAATCGGTCCTCGTAGACGATGATGGGGTGGTAGTAGCTGACGCGTAGTCGCTCGCCGTCCACGATGCGCGAGTCGGCGGCCAGTCTGATCGTCGGCTGGGCGTGATAGGCGCGCCACGGGTGCAACTGCGGGTCGACGATGCGCTCGTAGTCGCGGCCCTCCTCGTAGGCCGTCCCGTCCTCTGCCGCCACAGTCACCGGGCAGCCTTCGCGCCGGAGGACGTTCACCAGCCCGATCTCCTCGACGGTCAGGTCATCCCACCACAGCTTGCCGTCCTTGCCATACCAGGAGCCCATGTAGAGCCGGGCATCGTCGTAGCCGAGGCTGTTGAAGACCAGGTCGTAGTGCGTCCAGTCCTGCGTTTGCTCCGCGCGGAAGGTCTGGAAGCTCACCGAACCGCTGGTGTCGGGCGTGAGGATCTTCACCTCGGGGTCGGCGGGGACCATGTTCTCGGTCTTCACCCAGACCGAGATCCGGTACTGCCGGTGCGGCTGGAGCTTGATGGGCTGCATGAGCCGGCAGTGGCGGAACTCGTTCTTGCCCACCGACTCCATCCGCAGCGAGGTCTTCCCGCCGTGCACCACGGTGTGGTCGGCGAAGGTGGTCACGCCCTCGTCGTCCTGCATGGCCCAGCCGTTGAAGTGGTCGCCGGCCACATCCTCGAAGTCGCCGTTGACCACCTTCGTCGGGTTGTCCTGCTCGAGCGTGGCCGTGTTCCCGCGCACGACGAAGAGCGCATCCTTGGCGAGCACGCCCTCCATGTAGTTCCGGTCGTGCGGCCCGCCCATGACGATGGCGACGAGGTCGAGCCCGTTGTCCTTGGCCGCCTGGACCAGCGCCGGCGCCTTCTCCTTGGCGATGTTGTAGGAGAACACCACGCCGTTGTAGCCATCGGCCCGGGCCTGGGGGAACCGCGCGATCATGCGGTCGACCTCGTTCGGGTCGCTCATGTCGCGCCAGACGAACAGCCAGCGCTTCTGCATGCGGTCGCCGTTGGTCTGATCCTGGGCGGACCCGACGCAGAGCAGCAGTGTGCATGCCAGGGCGGTCAGCGACGCGCGGAGCACAAGCTGTAGTGGCGTCATCGAGCGGTCACCTCACGGGGTGGCGTTGCACTCGCTGCGTTGTGCTCCATCGCGGGCAGAGGTTCCTTCTGGGGGCATGAGGCAGCCTCGCAGGCGATGGGCCACAGACCGGCGCGTAGGTTGGGCGTCTCGCTCGACTCCGCTGACTACATCATCGTCCAGGCCGTCGACGCGCACGGAGACAACACGTTGGACGGCAACCGGACGCACACGAACTGGCCCGCGCTGCCGAGGGCCGTCCGCATCGAGACCCAGGTCACCGAGGTCTGGCCACCGCCCGCTGCGGGCGGCCCTGAAGCCGGTGGCCACGTGTACATCAGTGACACCCTTAGCCAGTTCCCGAACGCACCGATCCTGTTCCGGCGACCGCTGGGCGATGCCGTCCGTTGCCAGACGGTCGACCACCAGGCGAACATCGAGGCGCTGGTGGAACTCAGGATCACGAACACGGATCAAAGCACCAGCACCAACGCGACCTGCGGGGGGATGCAGGTCTACTTCCGCTCGCTGGATCCGGACAGCGGGACGTTGTGGGACACCACCCCGGGCCTGGCGGGAGACGACAACGTGGACACGTCGGTCGGCGAGGGGAGGGGAACGTTGGCACCCCAAGTGAGCGCCGCGGCCGCCAACCAGAGTGGCGACTTCCCGGCGCGGACCGCGGCGGTGGCGACAACAACGCTGACGTTCACTGACCACCAGGCGGGGGACAACTACGTGGTCGAGGCGAGCACGTGCGACCTGGCCGTCACCGAACCGCCGTGGGTAGCTAGCGGCGTGCTGGATGCGTGGAAGCTGATCTGGTACGAGCGAGACCGCATGTTCAAGGAGGGCTCCTTCCTGTCCGCTGCTGCTGCCGCGGGGGCGACGACGGTGACCGTGGAGGCGGCGGACCCGGCCTGGGTCGGGAGAACTGCCGCGGTCTTCGACCCGGACTGGCAGGACATCAACGACACGCATCTGGTCACGAACGTGGCGGGCAACACTGTCACACTGGATCCCCCACTGACGCACAACTGCCGTGCCGACGGCGTGGGTGCGCTGGGCATCATCCGGACAGTGGGGGACTCGAGGTGTGATGCACTGGAGACGATGCTGCTCCCCCGCTCGTTCGGCCCGGGCGAGGCATTCGTTGAGTGGCGTGAGCGTCCCGCACCTGAGCACGATTCGGGGCTGTACCCGTATTTCCCGGTGGCGGACGTGGAAGCCCCCTGGCCGCCGTACTTCCGCTACGCGGGGGAGCCCAACACGGTCCACTTCATCGATGGCCACCACTGCACGGCGGCCGGGTATGAAGGGAGGGTCGGCCTGGCAGGGGGCTTCGAGGTGATGATGTTCCAGTACGCGTCCGGCGACGAGGCGATGACACTGGACCGCACGCAGTTGGCCGAGCAGCTCGTGCACGAGTTCGGGCACATGTTCGGGCTGGAGGACTTCAACTTCGATGGGGGCGGGGGCCATCCTGACCACCTCAACCATGCCAGCACCGACGGGTGCATCATGCTGTACACCATCGCTGGGGCACCATTCAACCCGACGCACCCACACACGACTGGGTCGGCGAGTGCCCTCTTCGGCGGACCCACGAGCCCGCCGGCCGAGCCGGTGGACCTGATTCTGGTAGCGGGCAGGGCGGAACCCCTGCCCGGAGCACCGGGGGGATAACCGTGGCTGCCATGATCCGAACCCTAGCATGCTGGCTCCCGATCCTGTGTGCGGCCCTCGCGGGCTCGCGCGCCGTCGCTGTCGAGATGACGGCCGAGGTCTGGAAACGGCAGGTGCTGCCCGAAGAGCCCATTCTGGTGCGGGTGACACTGACAAACCCGACAGACTACACGGTCAGCGTCGTACCACCGTATCTGGCCGGCCCCAGCTTCCCCCTCCGAGTGGTCGAGGTCCGCGACGACGATCAGCGGCGCCAGCCGGAGTACCGGCACAACAACCGCGGAAGCTGGCTATGGGTGCCGATCGGCGGCGAGTGGCAGAGGTCGAAGCGAAGGCCTTGGGTACTCGGGCCGGGCGAGGCGGCGTGGACGTGGCACAACCTGGCCACGTTCTGCGAGCTGCACGAGCCGGGGAGGCACCACCTGGTGCTGCAGTACGAGCCGCAGCCGTCGATGCTGCGGATCAGCGGCGACGAGACTTCGCCCCTGCCCGACAACCTGTGGTGTGCGGCCCTTGAGGTTGACCTGGGGTGGATCGAGATCCTGGAGCCGCCCGAGGCCGAGCGTCCGCTGGTCGAGAAGCTCGCGGCGCGGGCCTACGCCTGCTGGCCCAAGGGCGAGATCCCAGATCGCTCGCTCGCCCCCGAGGTGGCGGCCGAGGCGCCGACGTCGGTCTACGTGCCCTACCTCGAGTTCTACTCGATGGTCGCCCGAACGAGGCACAGCCTCATGCGGCCCGATAGGCTCGAGCGCCTACGCGCAGAAGTCCGAGCATTCCGCGAGCGCAATCCCGGCTTCCCGCTGGACTACCAGTTGGATGTGCTGCTGGCGCGATGCGAGTACTTCTCGGCCATAGGGGAGGTCGTTTTCGCCAGGGACCACCGTCTGACACCGACCGCGGAGCAACTGGCGAGGGTTCCGCCGCTGGCGCAGGCGCTGCGCGAGGCGGCTGCCGCGTCGGGCGACGCGGGGCTGGTCTGCGAGATGGAGGCGTGGATCGGCCTGGCCGAACGGCAGTACCACCTGGGGGAGGGTGGCTAGCCAGAGCAAGCATGGGGGCAACCCCGCGGGCGATGGCTCCGCCGACTCTCAGGCGGGACGCCTGTGTCACTGGATGGCGGGCGCGATGACACCATCAGTCGAGTGCCTACCCCCGGTCCCCGCCCCCACGCAGCGCAAATGTCTTCTCCAGCGCCCCGGCGGCGTCGACCGTGGCCGAGCCTGGCGGACTGCCGATGGGTCTGGTCATCCGGAGGCCCGGCTGCGGCGCCCGGCGCGGGCTCTGGCGACCCTCTGCGAACTGCGGCAGCCAGGGCGAGAGTGCCTCGAGCATCTCGTCGGCCATGGCCCAGACCTCGTCGAGGTTGCACACGGAGCCGGTGAGCGGATCGAGAGCCAGGGCCTGACGGACCAGCTCCTTGTCGCCCGTGAGGGCCGCTTCGACCGTGAGCTCCTGCACCGAGATGGTCTGGCGGAGGATGGCGGCACAGCCGAGCGGGAGATCGCCGATGTACGTCGGTGCAATACCGTTCGCGTCGACCATGCACGGGATTTCGATGGTGCACCCGTTCGGGATGTTGGTGATCAGCCCCGTGTTCTCGACATTGAAATGCCCGCGGTAACGACGGCCGGTGACCAGTGCCTCGACGATGTAGGAGCCGTGCTCGGATGACCGGTCGCCAAGGCGGATGGCGTCGGCCTCGCCGGAGAGCCACTTGGGGTACATCTGGCGATAGTGGTCGGCCGTCTTCCGGCACTCTTCGAGGTAGCCACCGGTGCGGCCTCCGATCCATGTGTCGGGGCAGATCCACCGGCTCTTCAGCTCCTGGGGCCGCTTCCGGTACCACATCAAGTACTCAGAAAGGTGCCCGTTCGACTCGGTCGAGTAGTACCCAAACCGGCGCATGACGTCGATGCGCACCGCTTCCGAGTGGGCCAGGCTCTCGTTCCGCTCGAAGGCGTCGAGCACGAAGGGCAGCATGTCCTTGCCCTTGTGGCGCACCTGGATGAACCACGTCTGGTGATTGAGGCCGGCAGCAACGAACTCGACCTCCTCGACCGGGAGCCCGAGGGCCAGCGCGATCTGCCAATGCGCGCCCTGAACGCCGTGGCACAGGCCGACCATCGGTGTCTTGCTCGCGCGGCGCACGCCCCAGCAGTTCATGGCCATGGGGTTCGAGTAGTTGAGGAGTAGTGCCCGCGGGCAGACGTCTTCCATATCCTTGGCGATGCCGACCAGTACCGGGATGGTCCGTAGAGCGTAGAAGATGCCGCCCGGCCCGAGGGTATCGCCCACACACTGATCGACGCCGTACTTGAGGGGGATCTCGATATCGTGCGCGAAGGCCTCGAGCCCGCCCACTCGGACGAATGAGAAGACGAAGTCGGCATCGCGCAGGGCCTCGCGCCGGTCGGGCGTCGCGACGACCGTGGCCGGCAGATGGGCATCGTCGATCATCTTCCGGCACAGGCTGGCGGACATCTCGAGGGCTTCGGCATTGATGTCCATCAGGCGGAACTCGGTACCGACCAGCTCCGGCACGGCCAGAATGTCCATCATCATGCGGCGGGTGAAGCCGATGCTCCCCGCCCCGATCATCGCGACACGGATCATGGTCCCCACGGCCTCTCGACGTCCCACCGATGCCGTCCTTCCGGACGGCGCACATTGTGGGGGCTGAGGGGAGTGGGGGCAAGGGGGAAGGGCGCGGGGCGTCGGCGTCGAAGGCAGGCGGGGTCGGGTTGGCTGAAGTGTACGGGAGGCGGGTTACGTGCGGCGGTTCGTGCTGGCTGTAGCTGGTATGGTTGTCATACAGGTGGCCTGCTCGTGCGCGAAGCGGGGCGAGGAGCCGCCGGCGCAGCCTCAGCCGGCATCGGTGGCCGAGCCCGCCCAACCGGCCGCGAGGGGACTCGGCGCGGCGAAGGGGGCGGCAGAGCCCGCCGTGGAGCCGGCTCCGGCCGCCAATGCGGCATCGGCCGGGGCCAAGTGCGTGATGAACCTGTCCTACCTGTCGAAGGCGCTTCGCGAGTACACGAAGGCCCACGGCGGCAAACTGCCCCAGGTGGCGAGTGCTGACGAGCTGGCCAAGGCTCTGGCCCCATACCTGAGGGTCGATGAGTCGGCCTCGTTCACTTGCCCGGAGACGGGGAAGCCGTACCAGTTCAACGCCGCGCTGGCGGGCAAGAGGGCGAGCTCGGTGGGGCCGGAGCTGGTGCTGAAGGACTCGGTGCCCCACGACAGCGGGGACGTCAACGCAGTCACGGTAGGCGGCACGCTGGGATCGCACGCGGCCAGCGATGCCGCGCTCGCGAAGGGCACGTTTCGGTAGTTGGGCGCCCTACGGCCCGAGAGCACGCAGGTAGTCGTCCTCGCTTCCGAAGTAGATGGTGCCATCCGCCCCGATGGCCGGGCTGCTGTGGATCTGGCCGCCCGTGGTGTAGATCCACCTGGCGGCTCCGGTGGCGCCATTGAGGGCGTAGAGCTTGCCGTCGTCACTGCCGATGTAGACGGTGCCATCGGCGCCGATGGCCGGGCTGCTGTCGACGTCGCCGCCCGTGGTGTAGCGCCACTTCTCGGTCCCGGTAGCCGAATCGATGGCGTAGACGTTGTTGTCGAGGCTGCCGATGTAGATGGTGCCATCCGCGCCAACTCCGGGGCTCCCGTATACGCTGCCACCGGTGGTGAAGTGCCACTTCTCCGCGCCGGTGGTGCCGTCGAGGGCATAGACGTTCGCGTCGTAGCTGCCGAAGTAGACGGTGCCGTCTGCGCCGATGGCCGCGCTGCCACCGATGTCGCCGCCGGCGTCGAAGTGCCACACTTCAGCCCCGGTGCTGGGGTTGAGGGCATAGAAGACGTTGCTGTCGCTGCCGACGTAGATGGTGCCGTCGGCACCGATGGCGGGGATGGCGCGGTAGGAGCCGCCGGAGTCGAAGGTCCACTGCTCGGCTCCGGTAGTGCCGGACAGGGCATAGAGGACGCCGTCTTGGGCGCCGACATAGATGGTGCCGTCGGCACCGATGGCCGCGCCGCTCTGGATGAGGCCCGCTGCCGATGTGGCGTGCGCCCACCTCTGGGTGCCCGACGCCTGGTACACGGCGTACATGCTGGTGTCCGAGCTTCCGATGTAGATGGTCCCGTCTCTGCCGATGGCGGGGTCGGAGTTGATCTCGCTGGTGGGCGTCGTAAAGGTCCACCTTAGCACTCCGGTCGCGCCGTTGATGGCGTAGAAGTTGCTGTCAGAGCCGCCGACGTAGACCGTGCCGTCGGCACTGACGCAGGGGCTGCTGCGGACGTTCGGGACGGCATAGAGCCACTTCAATGTGGGGGCCTGCGCGCCGATGCTTGGGCTGAGCCCGGTGTTGGCGCGGTTGCCGCGGAACTTGGGCCAGGGCGAGAGCGCCTGGAGGCTCGCATCCACGGCGCTGAGCACGACGCCCATATCGGTGGACGCGCCGGCCGTGACGTCGGTGGTCACGCTCTTGCTCGCCACGAGCTCGCCGGCGACGTCGTAGGCCGACACCGATACGGTTCGCGCCGTGCCCGGAGGCACGTCGAGGGTGATGGACGTGTCGGCGGGTACCACGAGCGGACGCGCGACCGTCCTCGAGATGGGCGAGGCGATGCCGCTGCCGGTCACCGACACGGTGATGGTGTGGGTCCGCGGCGGGATCACCCTGGCCGAGACCTCGGCCCCGCTGGCCGACAGGATCAGTCCCTCAGTGCGGGCGGCCGCGCCGGGCGCCGGCCAGTGGATCGCGAGGCGGATCGTGCCGGTCGCTTCCGAGCCCGGCAACGGCCCCGCTTCCTGGATCGAACACCCCCCAACGACCAGACACCCGAGTGCCACCCAGTGGATCGCGGCAGACCGCAGGGATGGGTCCGAACAACGCTTCGGCATGGTGGACCTCCATCGACTCGCACGCACTTGGTTGGGCCACTCGCTACCAGACGATGACGTTGAGCTCAGTCACCGTGTAGGTGGCGCTCGACTGGGCCATCCCGCCCTTGCCGTCCTGCACGACGCAGGTGATGGTGAAGCTGCCGGCCTGTAGGGGCGCGGTCCAAGTGGCTGTGGCGCCGGAGCCCGAAAGGGCGCCGTTGGTGGCGCTCCAGACGTATGAGAGCGTGTCGCCATCGGCGTCGCTGGCGGTGACAGTGACGGCCACGGCCTCGCCCTTGGCGGCGTTCGTCCCGCCGGCCGGCTGCATGTCGGTGATGGTGGGCGCGTGGTTGGCGGTCGACACGAGAGCTATGGCGGGCACCGTGGTGGCCGTTGCCGCGACGACGGCGATGCCCGTCTGCTGGCCGACGGTGTAACCCGGTGCGGTGGCCATCACGGTGTAGTTGCTGCCGACCGGCACGGAGTCGATGGTGTACTTCCCGCTGTCGTTGGTCACCGCCACATGCGAGGTCCCCACCACCCACACCAAGATGCCGGTGTTGCCCGTTCCCGACCCGCGGGTGGCCGTGCCAGTGAGCCTGCCGGTGGGTGTCAGGTCGACCGTGATCGAGGTGGCGGCCCGGGGCGTCACGGTCACGCCGGAGCACACGCCGGCCCACTGCCCGGCCTGCGCCGTGACCGCGTATCTCCCCGGCGCGAGTCCGTCGAGCTCGAAGTGACCTAAGGCGTCGGCCGTGGTGGTGTACGGGTTGCCGGTGGCGTCGACAGGCACACCGGTCTCGCGCTCGGCGCTCACCTGCACCACGTCCGACACGCCACCCGTGTCGACGGTGCCGACGATGCGGCCGACGTTCGACGGAGTGGCGTCGCCGCAGCCGCTCGCGATCGCAAGCCCAAGGAGGAGGACGACGGCTAAGGTCCATTGCGCCCATCGTGCACGTGCCATGTGGCACCAGCTCCTCACTGAGGACGCGGGCGGGACCGGGCTGGCGCGCGCCCTGGCTCTACGGGACCACGACTCCCGTGCGCGTCTCGATGACATGCCCGTTGTGCGCGATGACCAGCGTGTACGTGCCCGAGGGCACACCGTAGAAGGAGAAGTGGCCGGTGTAGGGGGCAGGCCGGCTGGCGGCCTGCCAGC
>JAKPQA010000243.1 GCA_029547025.1 Armatimonadota bacterium | reverse complement strand
GCCCGACGTCCCCGTCATCGTGCACAGTTGGGACGTTGACCCCGTGGGCACGGTGTGGCGCCGCTTCGCCGACCTCCTCGCTTGTGGCGACATACCCTCTGGCCTCGGCTATGAGCTCCGCCGGCTGGCCCGCGAGCTCGACGGCCTAGACCCAGACCTCGCTGGCCACATCGTGGACCCCGAGGTCAGACGCATCATCCAGCGCAAGCGGGACGTGGCCGGCGCGCCGGTCTCCGAAGCCGTGGCCGGCGAGCTCGTGAGCCGCCTGACTGCCTCCGGCGTCCACCCCGCCCAAGGCCTGCTCGATCTGGCCCAGGCCCTGGTGGTCGCTCGGAGCCTAGTACGGACCGACGAGGGGAGTGGCAGCAATGGCGACAACGCTGGTCATCGAGCCGCATGACCCCGTACTCGTTCGCGATGGAAGGCCCTTTGGCGTCGAGGGCCAGGACGCCAGGACGCTCCCATGGCCACTCCCGCAGACGGTCGCCGGCGCCGTCCGCACCTGGCTCGGCGATGCGCTGGCCTGGGACTGGCACGGCGACGGGCCCGACCGGGCCCTCCGTGTCGAGGTCCATGGACCCCTGCTACTCGACAGAGAGCAGCCTCTCTTTCCCTGCCCCCGGGATGCCCTTCCGCCCCCGGGGGACGGGAATCAGCCCATACGTCCCCTGCGGCTCGCTCCGGAAGCCGCCGGCGCTGCTGCCGCCGGTACCCTTTGGCCCGTTGGCGTGCCCCTTCGCGCCCCAGTGCCGCCGGCGGACCAGCGGCCTGACGCCAAGGCCGGACTCCCCGAGTACTGGGGGCGTGTCGCATTCGAGAACTGGCTAGCGGGCCACCAGGTCGAACTCGACGACCGCAACTCCCTGGCGAAGCTCGCCCGCGAGGCACGCGTCCACGTGGCCGTCGATCTCACCACGGGCACGTCCCGCGAGGGAGCGCTGTTCGTCACCGAGTCCCTGGCGTTGGGGCCCGATCAGCGCATGATGTGCCGGCTGGCTGTTCCCGGCGATCCCGCGGACGTCCTCCCCGGCCGAGGCGTCCTCACACTGGGAGGGCAGAGGCGGGTCAGCTTCGTCCACCGCGCCCAGAGCGAGACAGAGGCCTGGCCCGGATGCCCGTCTCCGGAGCTCTGCCGGGCCCTGACCGGCACTCGGCGACTGCGCCTGGTTCTCGTCACGCCTGCCCTCTTCACCGGCGGATGGCTGCCCGGTTGGCTCGACCCGTCCACGCTCCATGGCACGCTTCCGGCGTCGGCAGAACTAGGCGCAACGCTTGTCAGCGCCGTGGTAGGCAACTACCTGCCCGTGAGCGGATGGAGCTACGACCGCAGAAGCCCCGGGCCGAGGCCCCAGCGGCGCGCCGCTCCCGCTGGGTCCGTCTACTTCCTCGAGCTCGACCGGGACCTAACCCCGGACGACATCGCTGCCCTGTGGATGCAACCCGTCAGCGATACGCCTCAGGACTGCCGCGACGGCTACGGCCTCGTGGCCCTTGGAACCTGGACGGAACGGCACTAGGGAAGGAGCCCTTCTAGTGAAAGCCAGCACTCTCTTCATCCATGCCCTCTCCCCACTCCACTCGGGCACCGGGCAAGCCGTGGGCGTCGTGGACCTCCCTATCAGCCGCGAGGCCACTACCGGCTGGCCCATGGTCCCTGGCTCCAGCATCAAGGGAACGCTCCGCGACCGCTGCGAGGGCCTGGCCGAGGAGCGAAGCCTGCTCGAACAGGCCTTTGGCCCGCCCAGCAGCAGCGCCAGCGACCATGCCGGCGAGCTGGTCTTCGGCGACGCCCAACTCCTCCTGCTGCCCGTCCGTAGCTTCTTCGGCACCTTCGCGTGGGCCACGTGCCCACTGGCATTGGACCGCCTGCGCCGCGACCAAGAGGCTACGGGCATCGTTCCGGGCTTCCAGGTTCCCGCGGCGCCCGTGTCAGGCAAGGCCTCGGTCAGCAGCCAGTCCTGCTTGGCCCACCAGGGGAAGGTCTACCTCGAGGACCTCGACTTCGACGCCCACCCCGACCCGGGTCTCGATCAAGTCGCCCAGGTCCTCGCCGCCCAGGTCTTCCCGCGCGATGAGGTCTGGCGCGCGCACCTCACAGCGCGAGTGCTGCTTCTCGCGGAGGACGAGTTCAAGTACCTGGCCAAGGTCGCCATCCCCGTGGCCGCTCGAATCCGCATGGATGACCAGACCAAGACCGTAGCCCAGGGCGGCCTGTGGTACGAGGAGTACCTCCCGGCCGAGACGGTTCTCTCTGCCCCTCTCATTGCCATGCCGCGCACGAGCAGTGCGGAGCAGTTGCTCGACCTCGCCAAGAGGCTCGTCGAGGGCACCATCCAGCTCGGCGGTAAGGCCTCCGTCGGCCGGGGCCTGGTCCGCATGACCCTGGGTGGCGGAGGGGATGCGCGATGACCCGAGCGCAGAGCGATATGAAGAGGGCCTACTCGGACGTTAGCGGCGTTCTGCAGGAATGGGGTCCGGCCTCGAATGACTCCCGGTCCAGGCGGTACGGCGGTCTGTGCCATGCGGTGCCGGTCATGATCCGCACGTGCGGCCTCTGCCAGGCCGTGGCATTCCTCTACTCCAAAGCGATGCAGAGCAGCGGCGATGAGAAGCTCCTGGAGCACATCGCGGGTATCGCCGGCGTCGATCGATCGAAGCTCGATCAGTGGGTCGCTGGCCTGCCCACCAGCGAGTACATGCTCAACACGCTGCGGATCCTCGATGCCATGGTGTTCTACAAGCGCTTCGCGGTCTCAGTGCTCAAGGCCGAGGCTGCGGATGCTGACGAGGGGGCCGCGGACCATGCGTCAGGCGCTGCGTGACCTCGAGGGGCCCGGCCATCCCGCACTGTGGCTGGGCGCGCATGTCCCCAGCCTCTGTCCTGAGAGCAAGCAGAAGGCCATCCGGAAGGCAGCGGCCTGGAAGCCCGATGACTCCTACCGCGATGCCTATCACCGGTGGCAAGCCGCCCTCAATGCCCTTCCGTCCAGCACTGAGGAGCTCGAGGTCGTCTCGGCCGTCATCGTGGGGCTGGGTGGTGCCTCGCCCCTCGAAACATCGGTCACGCTGCTCCACCCCTATGGGGCCCCGGTCATCCCGGGCTCCGCCCTGAAGGGGCTGGCAGCCTCGTATGCGCGCCTCGAGCTCGCCCTCGATGGTGCGGCGCGTGCCGTCCTCTTCGGCGGCATCCAAGAGGCCGGCTACATCACCTTCCCCGATGCGTGGTGGATCCCCGATCGCGCCAGCACTCCGCTGGCGCCCGATGTCATGACCCCCCACCACTCGGCCTACTACGGCTCGATCGGCGAGTGTGCTCCCACCGATTTCGACGACCCCATCCCGGTGCCATTCGTGCACGCCCGCGGCCGCTTCCTTGTAGGAGTCATCTGCGAGGACGCCGAGTGGCGCCAGTTTGCCTTGGACCTGCTCCGCCAGGCCCTCGCCGACTGGGGCGTCGGGGCGAAGACCGCTGCCGGGTACGGCCGACTGAGGCGCAGCCAGCAAGCGGTCGACCAGGAGGCTCTGCAGAAGCAGGCCGCTGAGCACCTGCTGGCCAGAATCGGGAGTGCAGACCCGAGATCCGAGGGCAGGAACCTCTTCGAGGAGGTCATGAGACCAGAGAACGAGAGCATCCGCGCGCAGTGCCTCCGCGCGCTCTACCCTCGACTCAAGAAGGCCGACATGCTCAGGGACAAGTGGATCAAGGAGAAGGAGCATGCGCGGAGCTGGGTCCGTGACTTCCTCGACCGATGCCGCGAATGCGGCATTCCCGCATAGCCCGTGGGAGCCAGACGACGGGAGTGGTGCGCGATGCCATCCAGGGCCCGGCACATCGGGCTGATCGTGACGGTGGGGGGGCAGTCGGAGCAGATCGACTTCGAGCTTGAGAAGCTTCGGCCGACGCATGTGGCCTTCCTGGCCACCGGCACGCGGGAGTGTCTCCAGCAGGTCGACTCCCTCGTGCGCTCGCGCGGCCTGCCCGCGCAGTGCCATAGGACGTGGGAGACGGACGATGCCCCGGAGTGCATGGGGAAGGTCGTTGAGAACACCTTCGAGGCGTACCACTGGCTCACGGAAGCCCGAGGAGTGCCGGCGGCCAATGTGCACCTCGATCCCACGGGGGGCCGCAAGTGGATGTCGGCGGCAGCCGCCCTGGCCGGCGCTGAGCTCGGCTTGGCCGTCGACTACGTGCACGTCGACACTCAGACGATGGTCGATGAGAGTACGGGGCGCACCCGCTCGGTGCCCGACCCGTACACCATGCGCGTCGTGCCGCTCGGAGATGCCTTCGAGCTGATCCGTCTGCCTCGGCTCAATGCTGGCATCGAGCGCTACAACGCCTGCGACTATGTGGGGGCCCAGCGTGCCTTCGAGGAGGTCCGCGACCGCCCTTCCGGCAGCGCGTTGCTGCGGTCACTCGCGGACGGCCTGGCCAGCGCGGCGGCACTGGCAGCGGCCCTGGACGGGTTCGCGCAGTTCCGCCGGGACCTATCGGACGAGTTCTCGACCACGGTGCGCGCGCTGCGGGACGTGGCGGGTGAGCGCCTGCACCTGGGCCGGCTGAGCGAGGTTGCGGAGGGGTTCGAGCGCCTGGGCCGCGCCTTTCCCGGGCAGTGGGACCAGAAGCCCACCCGCGAGCTCGCGGCCTCCCTGGTTCTCTCGGCCCAGCGCCGCGAGCGCCGAGGGCAGTTCGATGTTGCCGTGCTCCACTACTACCGCTGCCTGGAGCTGGCGTCCCAGGTCTGGCTGTGGGAGTTCAACGAGTTCGACACGTCGCGGCCGGACTGGAGCAAGCTGCCCGAGGGCACAAGGGACCAGTTCGACAAGCAGTACCCGGGCAAGCAGCAAATCGACCTGGTGGCAGGCTACGTGCTGCTACGGATACTTGAGCACCCGATGGTCTCGGAGGGTGTCAACGAGTGCGTCCGATGGCGCGCGAAGGACCGTCGGTGGGCGCCGGAGTTTGAGGGAGTGCTTCGGACGCGCAACTACATGGTCGCGGAGCACGGGTTCGAGCCGGCGTCACGCAAGGACGCGGCGGCGATCGGCAGGCACGCCCTCCCGATCGCTGAGCGCTTGTGTGGGCTCAGCATCGGTGAGATGGAGCGGCGGTTCGCGATTCCCTCGCTTCCGCGCCTCGGGTCGCGAACCCAGGCGGTGGAAGGCATCGCCCCGGGAATGCCCGAGGCGATTCAGTGCGGTTACACGCTGGCCGTGCCGTGCCAAGCCGATGGATGGAGGACTGCACCATGACCCGACAGCTCGTCATCTCGATCTGCGGGACCAGTCTGCTCACGAATGGATTGGGGGAGGACCTGCGGCGCGAGCTCACGCGGTATGCCAATGTGGG
>JAKPQA010000239.1 GCA_029547025.1 Armatimonadota bacterium | reverse complement strand
CCGGGAGGCGGCGTGCCCTCGGGGGTCGTTCACCGAGGCGCTGCCCGCGGTCCCGCCCAGGGCCAGGGTGACGACCCGGCTGCGGGCCGAGTGCGGGGCCGGGATCGCGACTCGGTTCTCCTGCGTGAAAGCCGGCGCGGGGCTAAGTGGGCGATCAGGAGCGCGCACAGTGGGCGAACAGGCGGCCGAAGTGACTCACCTTCGGACCGGGCGCCGACGTCGATGGCAATGGCTCGCGCCAGGGACTCAGCGGGATTCCTAACGCCGGTGCTCCGGCGCCCATGCGCGCGAGCATGCGGTCTCTGGCGCGCGAATCGCCGTCATGTCGCCAGACAGGTATGCGCTCCTGGGCCCGCGTTCGCCCTGTGCCGGGGCGGTCCCACCAGTAGGCGATGCAGCGGGGCCTACGACAAGAGCGCCTTGAGACCGGCCACTCGCATCAGCACCGTGTCGTACCACTCGAGGACCGTCCAGTCGTCGGAAGCGAAGCTCTCGAGGAAGCCCTGTCGGGAGTCCAGCGGAGTTGGTCCGCCTTGACGGATGGCATCCCGGAATGGGTGCCAAAGTTCGCGACCGGGCACGGCGCGAAACGTGACGCTCTCGACGTTCAGCTTGTCGGCGTTCGTGGTGGCCCGGGGGTTCGGCTGCACCTGGACGTTCGTTGCCTCGTACCCGGCGGTCAACCACGCTGCGCGTTGGCGCTGTGTGCCGATGCCTGCGGGTCGCCCATCCTTGCCGGGACGGGGATTGCTCCACCACCCTCGTTGATGCTTCGCGGTGCGCGGCAGCTGCCGTCTCGATCCTCCGGCGAATGCCGTCTCGAGCTCTCCGATCGACATCTTGAACCTCAGTCGTGTCTGCTGGTCGAAGTAGTCAAACAGGGCGCGGTACCGACTGCCCGCCTTCGGCGGGTGACCAAAGGGCGCTATACGGAGACGGTGGATCTCCTCAGGGCGCTGGGTGCTGACCTCCTGGAAGAGCCGGTCACGGAAGTCGCGCAAGCGCCCCTCGAGAACCAGGTCGCGGGTCAACCCCGCGGCGTCCATGCGCCAGCCGGGTCCGGCACCACTCAGGCTGGGAATCTCGAGATCGCCGGCCCGTAGCTCTGCGTCGCCGTAGGACAGTCTCAGAACCTGCGCGATGTCGATGACCTCGTCCATGGCGAGGACGGGCCCGTCTCCGTGCAGCAACTCCCTCAGGAGGGCGTATGAGTATCCTTGGCGGAGACCCAGCACCCCGAGGGCGGCCCCCAACTCGATGGGTTTCCCGTGGATCAGCGGCGCCGAGCATCGACTCCAGCGAAGGGCAAGGGCCGCCAAGTTGATTTGGATGTGCCGGTAGAGCTGGTAGGGGGTACGCGCGATCAGCTCATCAGCCGATTCAATCGGCATCTCGAAGGGGCGTGGCCAAGTCAACGCCACCAAATTGCGTCGCTTCCTGACGTCAAGCCGGGCGGCGATGTCGAAGGCCTCGGAGTCCAAGCTCTTCAGAAACTCGCGGCCAGTGATCTCGGCCCGGACGAACTCCTCGATCTCGTCCCGGGAGATGAAGAAGGCCACCGTTGCCCAGGAGGCAGCCTCGTCTCGACCCGCGGCGTCAGCGACACGCAGAGCTCGCAGAGCCGACACGTAGAGGCCGAAGCTGTACGGATCATCCGCCCAGTCCAGCGCGTGGCTACTCGTACTGGCGCGCTGCCGCACCGACTCCATAACCATGTCCCTGGCCAGCCCTGTCATGTGCGACACGGTAGGTCATTTGGGCTCAGAACTCACTTTTGTGTAGAAAAGTGACTTTGGCGCATCGGAGTGCTTGAGTCGTCGCCGACACCACGAGTGGAGGAGAAGGGTCATGACCGCGAGCACAAACCGCTACGCCCGAAGTGCGGGTCTCGTCGACCTTGAGAACCTGACCGTCGTCGACGGTGCTCGCTGCCGGCCAGCCGAGGCCTCGAGGACCATCGACGTGATCTCGGACGTCACCCGCGGCATGCCCGTTCGGGCCGCGATGGCCGATCCGTTCCTGCGTGACTACCTGTCGTCGTTGTCGGCCGCCAGCTGGGGTATCGAACTGGTGGCCCGGGGACCGGACGCCGCCGACCTCGTGCTGCTGGATCGGGGCCGGGAGTTCGTCGCGGCGGGGTACACCGACCTGATCGTGGCCAGCGGGGACCACGCCTTCGTCGAGCTGGCCGACCTGGCCCGCCTGCACGTGCTGAGCCTGCCCGGGAAGTTGAGCTTCCGGCTCCGGCGGCGCGCCCACTCCGTGATCTTCATCCACCCCGAAGCCCAGACCACAATCCCCTCACGCCTCGTCGCCTGACGAGGCACAGCAAGTCACCACCACCCAAAGGAAACGCAATGAGCGACCACACAATTGACCGTGACACGCCGATGGCCCGGCTTCGTGAACTGGCGATGGACCAGCGCCGCGAGGTCGCGCCACTCCCGGCTCGACTCGCAGAAGCACAGCGCCGCCACGCGCGCGCGCAGCAGAGCGGGTGGGATGTCTCCGACGTGGTGGTCACCAAGGACGGCCGGATCGCCTTGCTCCAGGAGGATCACACCCAGGTGGTCAGCCGTGTCACGACCCAGATATTCGCCGCAACCATGGAGCGGCAGGAGGCCGAACGGGTACACCGGCACCTGCCGGCGAACACGAGGCGGTTCGGTGACGGCTGGGCCTACACGGTGACCAACGAGTTCGGCGACGTCTTCGATCTCTACCTCTACTGGGACCGGTACACCCACAGCCACCGGGTGCGGCTCCTGGCACCTGCCATCGAGGAACTGGGAGACGGCCATCGCCACCACATCTACGGCGACGGGCACATTTGTCTGTCGGACCACCCCGGCGGCGGACAGAAGTACATCAACAACGCCTACGCGGAGAGCGTGCAGTGGTGCAACGGCGTCGGTGCTGTCCTGCGGGGCCACCCCTGGCCGTGGGGTGAGTGAGGTGCTGCACCTCGTCTTCGACCGTGACCAGGTCCCGCTCCTCGAGAGCGAGCTGGTGTCCCCGCCACCCGAGCGCCTCGTGCATCTAGTCGGCCGGCAGATGCTGCCCGGCACCTACCGGGTCCACGCACTCGTCCACGACGAGCACGCCCAGGCCGGTGCGACGCACTGCCGACCCTCCGCGGACGCCGAGCTCGCCATCCGCGAGACAGAGGCCGCCAGCGGCGGCTGGTACATCGGGATTCTGCACTCCCATCCGGTGGGCTTTCCGGAACCGTCAGGGCAGGACGAGCAGGCCGCATGGGACTCCCTGGCGCTCAACCCGCACCTGGAGGCCTTCTTCGTCGGCGTGACCACCTCGACCCGCCACGGTGCATTACCCGAGCATCGCACCGCGATCGGCGCGGGCCAGCTGTCGGTTCATGCCGCCCACCGACCCAGCGGGCAGTTCGAGGCGGTCCGTTGCACGGTCGGCACGGCCGACTTCCTCGACATGCTGGCTGCCCGGATGCCACGGGAGACGGTCGCTTCCCTGGTGCCTCGCAAGGTTGCGGTCTTTGGTGCGGGCAGCCTCGGTTCGACGATCGCGGAGACGATGGTCCGCAACGGGGTGAGCGCCTTCCACCTCGTCGACCCTGACCGGGTGGAGGCTGTCAACCTCAGCCGGAGCATCTACACCACAGCCGATATCGGGTGTCTCAAGGTCGATGCGCTTGCTGACCGGCTTCACCAGGTCAACCCCCTCGCGGTTACCCGGACTCTGAGCAGCGCCGTGGACGACGGCACCGCCAGCGACGGCGCGGCGATCTGCGCATGGGCCGACCTGGTCATCGCCGTGACCGACGACCCTCGCGCCCAGGTCATCCTCGACGTGCTCGCCCACGAAGCCGACACGCCGGCTGTCTTTGCTGGCGTCATGCCCGGCGGGCACAGTGGCGAAATCGTCATCACCCTGCCCGGCCTGACCACCTGCTATCGCTGCTCCGCCGGGAACCTCCGGCTGAACGCCTTTCGCGGTGACATGGACTACGACAGCGGCAGGATCAAGGGAGCCGTGGCGCTCGGAGCTGACGTGGCGGTCGTCGCTGCCGCGGCCGCGAAGACTGCACTGAGCCTGCTGGGCCTCCTCCACGGCAGCGACGACAATCTCTGGAAGCCCGTGCTCGAAGGCCGCAACATGGTGCACATCGGCCTTGCGCCACAAGCCCTCGGCCACGTCGAAGTCCTCGACCAGCTCCCACACCAGCACCTGTTCCAGTCGGTCTGGATGCTCACCGAGCCCTCTGAGGACTGCGACCACTGCCGGCCGCAACACAATCGCACCGCGCCTGGTACGGCCGCTGACATTCAGGGTGATGGAGCGCTCCCGCAACGGGGGTAGCAGCTGCTGGCAGCAACGGGCTCAGCGGCCAGCCCCACCACGTAGGCGGCGTGGCTTCTGCGGAGCCTCAGGAGCCGCTGCGACCCCTCGCCGCGGCTTCTGTAGGTAGGCGCCCCTTTGACTGACGGGACTCGGCCCTAATGGGGCCACGACGGAGCCCCAATTGGGCGAAGTGGGGCGCCCTCAGTGGGCTACTAGATCATTGTCGGTAGGGCCGGTGTCTGGCCAGACTCGGTCCAGGTGCTCGGCGGTGACGCTCTCCAGTGGGCTGCCCACCAGCTGCATCGGTGTGGCTCATCAGCGGT
>JAKPQA010000233.1 GCA_029547025.1 Armatimonadota bacterium | reverse complement strand
CTGTCGGATCTCTCGGGGGAGATCTCACTGAAGGTCATCGTGTGCCCGGGCGACGAGCCCTTCGTCTACGGGCGCAACGTGAACCGCGGCGTCATGGCTGCCACGGGCGAGCTACTGCTGCTGGCGAACAACGACATCCGCAATGAGTCGCCAGCGCTGCTGCAACGGCTGGAAGCGCCCCTGCGCATCCCACGGGTGGGCGTCGTGGGCGTCGAGGGCCTGACGGCCAGGAGGGAGGACCTGACCGATGGCGGCGGGTACACTCGATGCCCGGTCCCGGTCGTCGGCTACCTGTGGGCGCTGCGCGCGGAGACGTTCTGGGAGCTTGGGGGGATGGATGAGGAGTTCGACGGCTACGGAAGCGACGAGGTGGAGTTCCAATATCGACTGGTGAAGCGCCACTACCACATCGCGCTGGCGCGGGCCAAGGTCCACCACCGGCTCCACGCCACGTTCGGAACCGACATCTGGGAGTCGCCACTGGGTCTCCGGAACTGCCTGCTGTTTGAGGGCAAACATGGACTGGCAGGACGGCGGGGGCGGCACACGGAGTTCCGCGAATGGCGCGACCCGGTCATCTCGATCATGTGCACCGTCGAACCGGGGCTGGACGCGGACCGCATCGAGCGTTCGCTCCGGGCGGCATTGGCTTGCCACAACCCCACCGGAGTCCAGCTCCAGTGTGTCGTGGTCGCGTTAGCCCCGACCATCCAGCAGCAGAGAGTGCTCGCAGCCGTTGCGGCCGACTTCCCTGACGTGGTGAACTGGCACACCCTGCCGCGGCCAGTGCCGGCGGCCGATGCCTACGAGTGGGCCAAGCAGCGCTGCATCGGCACGTATGTGGCCCCCCTGCGTGTGGGCGACACGTGGCTGCCGGACAGGCTGGGGACGCTCTACGAGGCAGCCGAGAGCGCCAGGGCGCCGGTGGTCGGTGCGGATGAGGCCGATCCATTCACTTGCCTGATCCGCCGCGATGGGTCCCCGGGGGGCGAACGGTTCGCGCCGGTCTACACCCCGCTCGTGCAGACGGAAACGCTCCCGGGAGCGCCCGTGCCGTCCCCGAGTGCTGCATTCGCGGCAACCCGCCTGCCCCTGGTGTCGGTGGTGATGCCTTGTTTCGGCCGGACAGGGCTGTTCCATGATGCGCTCTGGTCGTGCCTCGAGCAGGACTACGACGCGCTGGAGGTCATCCTGGTCGACGATGGCTCGAAGCCGCCGCTGACCGTGCCATACGAGGATCCGCGGATCCGGGTGATCCGTCAGCCCCGCAACCGGGGGCCAAGCGCCGCGCGGAACGCTGGGCTGCGGGCCGCACGCGGCGAGTACGTCAAGTTCATGGACTCCGACGATATGCTCGCCAACCCGGCGGCACTGAGCCGGTTCGTTCGGGTGGCCGAGGAGGAGCAGGCGGACCTGGTCTACGGCGACTGCGTGATGGTGAACCTGGTCACTGGCCGGATCGGGAGGCTCTTTGACGGGCAGCTCGATGAGAGCCTGTACGGCAGCAACTTCCTCAATCCCTCGCGAGTGCTCATACGCCGGTCATTGGGCGAGCAGGTGGTGTTCCCGGAGCACATGCGCCTGGGCGAGGACTGGGCCTATTTCATGCACTGCGTGTGGCGAGACCACCTACGCGTCGCCCACATCGCCGAGCCGCTCGTTCTCTACCGCCTGAATGCGGAGTCGGCCTCGAATGCGTGGGCGGGCTCACTCGAACGTTACTCGGACATGATCGAGAGTCACCGCCAGCGGCTGCTGCGCATCCGGGCGTGCGCGGGAGAGTCCCATGGAGGTTGCTAGGCCCGCCTTTCCACACGTCCCCATCGACCGCTACTACATCTACCACTTCCTGAAGCGGCAGGCTGGTCGGGTCAGCGGGACCGTGCTCAACGTGGGCGCGGACGGTGCCGACACGATCCGGGCGCTGTTCGCGCACTGCAGCTACGTCACCGTCGACTTGCAGGGCTCCAAGCAGCCGGACATCGTGTGCGATGCCCGGGCGTTGCCGTTCGCCGCGGGTGAAGGACCTGACTGCATTCTGTGCAGCCAGGTGCTGGAGCACGCCGATGATCCTGGAGGTCTGCTGCACGAGTTCCGGCGGGTGTTGCGGCCCCGCGGACTCCTGATGCTGACGACCCCGTTCCACCCCATCTATCACGCCGACCCGGATGACTACTGGCGCTTCACGGAGTCCGGTCTGCGGATGCTGCTCGACGGGTGGGACGATGTTGTTGTCGAGCCGTACGGCAACCGGTGGATGCAGATCGCCTTCGTTCAGGGCAAGGATCTGAGGGACGTCGACACGCGGCTGCTGGACGTGCCCGACCCCTATGTTCCGCTGGGCTTCGCCTGCACCGCAGTGCGCCCAGAGCGTGTGCCGACTCGCCCAAGGCGTTCCGGGTGCCCTCACGCCCGTACGAGCGTCCGCAACTCGCGCGGCTCGGCCGCGCGCAGGCTGCGCAGGTAGGCCCGGTTCTCCGCCGCCTTCAGCCACGCCCGAAGTACGCGGTGACCTTGGGCGCGAAGGTAGGCCGTGGCCCAGTGGTAACGATTCGCCGCCGCCGCGATGCGGGGCCACGAGTAGAACTTCCCCATGCCCTTCATGGCCGCGAGCTGGAGCCGGAACCGCGTTGTCGCGGCGGGCTGGAACACGATGTGGTGGGCATCGTAGTGATCCCAGTTGGTGTCGGTGATCCGGTCGGCCTCAATCATCCGCGCGTAGACCGGCGTGCCCGGCAGCGGCGTCAGCAGCAGGAACTGAATGGTCGTCAAGTCATGCCGCAACGCCCACTGGGTGGTGCGCTGGACGGTCTCCGGTGTGTCACCGTCGAACCCGAGCACGAACATCCCGTGCACGCGTACCCTGTGCGCCCGGGCAACACGCAGGGCTGCCTCGACCTGCATCACCGTCTGATGCTTCCCCACCGAGGCCAGGGTGGCGTCATCGATGGACTCGATGCCCCAGAAGAACTGGTGGCAGTTCGCTCGGCGCAGGATCCCCATCAGCTCGAGATCCTCGGTCACATCGGCGCGCGTTTGCATGAACACGGAGGGTGGCAGGATGTCGCGGGCGATGGCGGCCTCCCACAACCGCTTGGCCCACTCGCGGTTGGCGGTGTGGTTGTCGTCGTAGATGAACACCGACTTGGGCTTCAGGCCCAGAGACCTCTCGGCAAAGGCCTTGCGCTCGAGCTGGTCCAGAGCCGCCTCGATGCTCTTCCTCCGGCACCTGCGGCCGAACATGCGAACGACGCAGCAGAAGTCGCAATCGAAGGGGCACCCGCGCGAGAGCTCCATGGGCATGGTGCGCAGCCGATGCCAGCCCGCGATCAGCGACATGTCCGGCCATGGAACGCTGTCCAGGTCGCGCGTCGGCGGACGGTCTGGCGCGTGTACCGTCTGCCCATCGGCGATGCCGGAGAGCCCGGGGCAATCGGCGATCTGGGCCTCACCCGAGAGCACGCTGATCAGCTCGGCGATGGCGCCGTCGGCCTCGCCACGGAAGACGTAGTCGATGGCTCCGGTCCCGAGGGCCTCCTCCGGCAGGAACGTGACATGCGGTCCGCCGATGACCGTGGCGATTCCCGGCACCTGCGACTTGGCCTCGGCCGCCAGGGCGTAGGCCCGGTTCACCGTGGGCGTGATACTGGACAGGAACACGGCCTGAGACTCGCGGACATAGCGCCAGTCAATGGGCGACAGGGCCTCGGCGAACACGCGGGCCTTGATGCCCATGCGATCCAACTCGGTGGCGAGTATGGGCAGGCCCAACCTCGGCAATGCCGTGCCGCTGAAGACGTGGATGCCCGACTGCCGCGGCTCGATAAGGGCGATCTGTTTGATCTTAGGCACGCGGAGGACTCCCTGGCATGCCTGACTGGGCAGGCACGCATAGCGATGCTGACTCATTCGCGGCACCGGGGCGGGAATCTTCCAGGACCTCACAAATGACCTCGCGGCCGGACGGCGTGATCGCCTAAGCGACGTCACCCAGCAGCGTCACGACCGAGCCCGCGCCGATGCGCAGCTCGCCGGGGGGCGTGGGTCCCTGATCGGCCGCCAGGTCGTGGGTGTCGTCGGTGACGACCCGGCGCAGCGATGGAGCGTCTTGGCCCACTCGGAGCTGCAGAGCCTCGTCATGTTCCGATGTATTCACCACAACAATGACGAACCGGCGGCCGTCCGGGCTGACGAACGCCGACGGCAGCACGTCATCGCGCGCCGGGGCCAGGTCGGCCGCCACCCGGCGGAAGCCCGGGCGCACGTAGCGGCTCCAGTTCCCAAGCACCCACAGCGTCTTCGAGCAGAGCACGTTCTGTTCGCCGGTCTGCCGGTAGTCGGTGTAGATGAGACCGTCTTTGTAGTCGGCGGGGGACACCGCGAGCCACCAGTGCCACGCCGAGACCTCGGCATCGACCAAGTCGTGGTGGATGACCCGAGCGACGTGGAGTGCCGCGTCCATCGACAAGTCGCGCGTGTGGTCCATGATGCAATACTCGGTCTGCCATAGCGTCGCGTCTGGTGCGTAGGCATCGAGGTTGGCGCGAACCGCGCGGCGCAGGTCCACCAGGTGCTGTCGGCCTTGGTCGGTCCAGTATGAATGGGCCGAGACGCGGTTGTTGAGCATCGCGCGGAGCCGTTCGTTGCCCAGTAGGTCCCTGATGTACTCGCGGTACTTCCCGTCGCCTCGGGCGTTGTTGCCCGACATGTAAACCGCGGCCGGATCGTCTGTCCCGGGCCAGGCGCGGAAGCGCTCGTCGTCGAGCAGCGATGGGTAGTCGCCACTCTCAGGAACGAGTAGGTCCACTTCGAGTCGGCGGGCCGACTGCTCGGCATGGAGCGCCTCAACGAGCCGGACCATGTCGGCGTTGGCGAACCGGCAGCCTTCCTGGCCGCCCTCCCACGCCCAGTTGGGTTCGTTGAGTGGCGACAGGTACCGGAACGCATAGCCCTCGGCCCGGAAGTGCTCGACCACGTCGGCCAGGAACTGGGCGAAAGCAGGCTCGGCACCCGGTCTCAGGTTGGTCGACGGGCCGTTCGGGTCGCAGTAGGCGTGCCCATTGACGGTCAACCAGACAGGCGGGCTGTTGGCGCCGGCGAGGAACCGGTCGACGCCCCGCTCTCTGGCCGCCTGGAGGAACCACTGCTGGCCGGCCTGCCGCGACCAGTCATACGGCGCCTCGGGTGAGTCGCGGAAGCACTCGACACCGCGCCAGGGATCCCAGAGCTTGTTGCCATCCGTTGCCGCTGAGCCCGCGCCGATATTGAAGCGCCAGAGCGACAAGCCGATGCCGGTATCCTGGGAGAACAGCAGGTCGGCGATGTGTTCGCGGTTCTCGTCGGACCACTCGCGTCCGATGGGGTCCATGCTCCAGCAGTCTGAGGCGCTGAAGTTGTCGATGGTCTGCCGGTGCTGATCGGGGTGGACGGTAAGCGCCAGCGGCTCGGCGCCCCGAAGGCGGGGCGTGAGACCGAGGCCGGCCGATGCCGCCGCTAGGCCGGCCAAGAAGCGGCGCCGCGTGTGGGCGGATCGAGCCAAGCGGACCTCCCCGACGGGCAATCAGTGGCCGGCCAGCCACTTCCGGCATCGGCGAGAGGCCGATGGGCAGCTCTATGCTAGCGGAAACGAGGCCGGGGGGCGAGACCTCCCCGCCCCCCGGTTCATCGGCTACTGCGTTGCGGCCACGCGTTCGTCTTGCGTCATGGCCGCGAGGCGCTCGACCTCGGCCACGGGCAGCCCGAGGCCTTGGGCGACTCGAGTGCCGTACTCTGGGTGGGCCTTGAAGAACAGAGCGGCCTGCCGGAGCTGGATGCGCGTCTCCGCATTGCCGAGGTGGCTGACGATGTTGCCGACCAGGTTGGTCCGGTCGCCGTCGGTCATGACTCGGCTGTAGAGGGCGCCGGCCTGCTCGAAGTCATCCTGCGGGTAGTCGCGCGGCTGGCTGCCGGCGTTACCGGTGACCGGGAGCATGGGCGGCGCTACAGAACGGACGGACGCGGGGCCGCCCATAGTGTTCGGGCCGTAGTTGGGTGCCCCACCGCCGTTGTCATCGGTGCGCATGGCACCATCACGCTGGTAGTTGTCTACCGCCGCCGCCCGCGCGGCATTGACGGGGATCAGGTGGTAGTTCGGCCCCAGGCGATGCCGGTGCGTATCAGGATAACTGAACAAGCGGCCCTGGAGCATCTTGTCAGGTGATGGAGCGATGCCCGGCACCAGGTTGCCTGGCGAGAACGCGGCCTGTTCGACCTCGGCGAAGTAGTTGGCCGGATTGCGGTCAAGAACGAGCCGGCCGAAGGGGACCAGAGGGAACTCGCCATGTGGCCACACCTTCGTGATGTCGAACGGGTCGAACCGGCACTGGTCGGCCTGGTCGGGCTGCATGATCTGAGCGTGGACCTTCCATGCCGGGGCATCGCCCCGGGCGATAGCGTCGAACAGGTCCCTGGTGGCGTAGTCCGGATCGGTGCCAGCAAGCTGCGTGGCTTGCTGGCGGGTCAGCGTCTTGATGCCCTGCTCAGTCTTCATGTGGATCCGCACCCAGACGTACTGGCCATTGGCCTTGTACCACATGAACGTGTGCCCGCTGTAGCCGTTCATGTGGCGGTAGCCGTCCGGCGTGCCTCGGTCGGAGAACAGGATCGTGACCTGGTGGATGGACTCGGGTGTGAGTGACCAGAAGTCCCACGCCATGTTGGCATCGGGAAGGTTGGTAACTGGGTTGCGCTTCTGGGTGTGGATAAAGTCCGGGAACTTCATGGGATCCCGAATGAAGAACACCGGGGTGTTGTTGCCGACGAAGTCGTAGTTCCCATCCTCGGTGTAGAACTTCACGGCGAACCCTCGGGGATCGCGTGCCGTGTCGGCCGAGCCTTTCTCTCCCCCGACGGTCGAGAAGCGGGCGAACGTCTCGGTCCGCTTGCCCACGGCCGAGAGGAACTCCGCGCAGGTGTAGTCTGTCACATCATGCGTGACCTCGAAGTAGCCCCACGCTCCCGCTCCTTTGGCGTGGACCACCCGCTCGGGGATGCGTTCTCGGTCGAAATGGGCCAGCTTCTCGATCAGGTGCACATCCTGCAGAAGGGCCGGGCCACGCTGTCCTGCCGTCATGGTGTTCTGGTCGTCAGGTACCGGGGAGCCGAAGCTCGTCGTCAGCCGCTTGCTCTCGTCGTGCATCATCGACCTCCTCATGGGCTGGGCGCGTCACTGTCGCCCGTCTCCTCAGGCCCGCAACTTGCACTGTTGCTCCGGAATGCAGCGAGCGTTATCGTCTGTTATGAGTAATAGCGATCTGCGCGCCACTAGGAGTTCCCGTCCAGTTGGGCAGTGTGGCGCAGTGAGGTGTGGACCGGTTGGCGGAGCGTGAAGCGTTCGTGGATCAGATCGTGCAGGACCTGCGCGTGAGCGGGCACCGCGTGACGCCGCAGCGCGTGGCCATCATCCGCGAGTTTGTGGGCCGGGCGGACC
Source organism: Armatimonadota bacterium (assembly GCA_029547025.1). Classification (GTDB taxonomy): domain Bacteria; phylum Armatimonadota; class Zipacnadia; order UBA1398; family JAKPQA01; genus JAKPQA01. The sequence goes on along the minus strand of JAKPQA010000233.1, from coordinate 62,861 downwards.
ACCCATCGGCGGAGGCCATCCACCAGAGGGTCGTGGCCGAGTTCCCGATGATCGCCATCTCGACGGTCTACAGCACGATCCGTCTGCTGGTCGAGATGGGTGTCGCGGCCGAGGTCTCCCCCGGCTTCACCGGAGCTCGGTTCGACCCGAACACGTCAAACCATTGCCACGTGGTCTGCACGCACTGCGGCTCGATCGCCGATGTGCCCGCAGGCCCGGAGCTGCCGACGGCCGAGGCGTGCGCCGAGACCTTGGGTTCGGGCTTCCGTGTCGAGCGGCTGACACTGGACATCCACGGCGTCTGCGCCCGGTGCGCCGCCGGTGGCAGCGACGCACCCGATTAGCCCTTCATCCCCGTGAGCGTGACGCCCTGGATGAAGTAGCGTTGTGCCCCGAAGAAGATGCCGACCACCGGGACGGTCATCAGCGCCGAGGCCGCCATCAGCATGCCGAAGTCGGCGCTGTGCTCCGAGCGGAACTGGAACAGCCCGAGGGCCAGCGGGTACAGGCGCTGATCGCTGACGTAGATCAGCGGACCCATGAAGTTGTTCCAGCTCCCCATGAAGGTGAAGATCGCGATGGCCGCCAGAGCGGGCTTGATGAGCGGCAGCATGATGCGCCAGTAGATGCCGAAGTAGCTGCAGCCATCGATCTTGGCCGCATCCTCCAGATCCTTCGGGATCCCCTTCATGAACTGCCGCAGCATAAAGATGAAGAAGGCGCTGCCAAAGAACGCGGGGACCCAGAGGGGCTTGAGGGTGTTGTACCAGCCCACGTACTTGAACACCAGGAACTGCGGGATCATCGTGACCTGGCCGGGCAGCATCATCGTCGCCAGCAACAGCCCGAAGCAGGCGTCGCGGAAGGGCCAGTTCAGGCGAGCGAAGGAGAACGCCACCAGCGAGCACGCGAACACCTGGCCGAGTATGCACATGGCCACGATCCAGACCGTGTTGGCCACGAGAGTCCAGAAGGGCACGTAGCGCAGGGCATCACGGTAGTTGCGCGACCACTTGCCCCAGACGGCGCCGAGGGTACCGACGCGCTCGAGCCGGGCCGTGAGGCGCAAGGTGCCCGGCGCGGCCTCGCCCCTGCCCTGGGCCTCCAGTTCCTGGAAGTCGTGGACCTCGAACGTGGTCCTCCCCTTGTCCGGCAGCCGCCAGGTGACATCAAGCCACGCCCGATCGCTGAGCACCAGGGGCTCGGTGGCCGCGAAGCGCCGGTCACCGACATCGACGGTGAGCCACAGTCGGTTCCACGAGTGGTCGTGCCGCACGGGGATGATCACGCCGCGGAACTGGTCGGCCGTCACCTCGGTGGGAAGGTCGACGGACCACGACACGCCGCCTTCGGAGCCGAAGTCGTAGGCCACGGCGACGTAGGGCTTCTGGCCGGGCCGAGCAGGGCTGAGCGTGACGCTGTCCGATGCGGGTGCCCAGAGATCGGCCTGACGCTGGCCGCCGCCGAGGCGAATGACGTGGCGGACGAAGCCCTGGTCCTCAACGACCACATCGCGGAAGCCGAGGAAGCGGTAGGTACGGTCCCACGCCTTGCCGAGGTCCTCCGGGTCGAGCCCAGCCACCAGGTCCTTCGCGATGCCGGCCGGCGGCTGCGACCAGATCTCCTTGGGAGTCCCGGCCTGAATGTCGTTCCATAGCGTCCCAGTCAGGGCCCGGCGCACCCGTGCCTCGGGCAGGGCCGCGGCCTCCTCGGCCAGCCGGGGCCGCACCCACTCCCATAGCGCGGACTCGACCGCCGGCCAGAACGCGCGGAAGCGGCTCTCGTCGACACCCTCGGGGACCTTGGGCTCGTCAGAGTCGCGCAGCTCGATGAAGGGCGACTGCTTGGCTCCACGGGGCCAGGCTGGCACCCAGACCGGGGGATCGCGCTGAATCTCGTCGGTCTCCTTCACGCTCGTGCTCAGGAGCCAGTAGAAGGGCAGCGAAAACACGACGCAGCCGGCGAGCAGCACCAGGTGTGCGGCCAGCAGTGACCACACGCGCCGGGCGGGGGGCCGGCTTGCGAGCGCCGTCACGGTGGTGTCATTCGCTCTCATAGTGCACCCACCGCGGCGCCAGCTTGAGCTGGATCAGCGTCAGGATCAGCACGATGACGAACAGGATCCACGCCTGGGCTGAGGCCATCCCCATCTTAAAGTACTGAAAGGCGTTCTTGAACAGGAAGTACACGTAGAACAGAGTCGAGTCCGCGGGGCCGCCTTCGGTCATCACGTACGCCTGGTCGAAGATCTGGAAGGTTCCGATGATGCCCATCACCAGGTTGAAGAAGATGTAGGGCGAGAGCTGGGGGACCGTCACGTGCCAGAAGCGTGCCCAGGGCCCCGCTCCATCGATAGTGGCTGCTTCGTACAGATGCTGGGGTATGCCTTTGAGGCCGGCGAGCCAGATGATCATGCCGGCACCGGCGCCCCACAACCCCATGACCACCAGGGCCATCTTGCTGCCTGTCCAGAGCTTGTCGGACGTGAGCCAGCCCGGAGCGGCGACGGAAGGGGGGAGGAAGAACCTCAGGATGTTGTTGAGAAGACCATTCTCGGGATTGAGTACCCAGATCCACAGAATCGACGACGCCACGATCGGCACGACTGCGGGCAGGTAGTAGATCGTCCGGTAGACGGAGAGCCCGCCCACCTTCATGTTGAGCAGCATGGCTATGGCCAGACCCGCCGCCATGCTGATGGGGACGCCGATGATCATGAACGTGGTGTTGAACAGGCTCTTCCAGAACGTCGGCTCGTTAGCTTGGAGCCGAGTCCGTGCCGGCTTGCCCTCTTCTGCTGGCATTTCGACGCGCTCGACGCTCAAGAGCGCCCGGTAGTTGTCGAGGCCCACGTAGCGGGGCGCATGAAGCACGTCGTAGTCGCACAGGCTCAGGACGATGGAGACCACGATCGGCCCGCCGGTGAACAGCAGGAAGCCGATGAACCAGGGCGAGGCGAAGGCGAAGCCAGCTAGCATCTCCCGCCGTTCATAGCGCACTCCGCGCCGGCGCACACGGACCACGGCCGCCAGAAGAAGGCCTGCCAGCAGGACCGCGGTGCAAACCAACGGCACTGTCCAGCGAAGCAGCGGCGCCTGGGGCTTCAGCAGGAGGTCCAGGTCCTTCTGAACCCGTGCTTGGCCGAGCTCGAGTGCCCGCTGGGGAGTCATGCGGTGGAGTGTGGCTTGCTCGTATGCCCGCACGTGCTCATCCCACAGGAGCTGACCCACTGGGGTAACTGGCCGGTACCGCGAGTTGGGCAGCAGCTGGATGAACTGCCAGTAGCCGTCGCGGATGTTGCGTGACAGATCCGGGTTGTTCTCGATGTACCGTTCGTACAAGTAGCCCTCATTGATGTCCTGCCGCGCCGAGAACTCGGGAACGTAGGGCTGCCCACGCGATTGCGACTCGCGTCCCTGCGCCTCGTGGTACAACCGAAGGCCTTCGTCGCTCATGCAGAACTCGATGAAATCCCAGGCTTTCTCAGGCTTGCTCGAACCAACCGGGATCGTCCAGGCGAAGCCCCCGGACCAGCTGATGGGCGTGTCAGTCCGTCTGGGCATCGGCGCGGGTGCAACGCCGAAGTCGAGGTTCGGCGCATAGCGGCTGATCTGGTCGAGCACCCAGTTGCCATCCACCTTCATGGCCACTTTGCCCGCGAAGAACGGGTCGTTCTCGCCCGCCTCGAACGTGGAACTGAACTTCATGACGGCTTCGCGGCCGCCGATGGCGTCATAGACGTCCAGCATGTACTCCAGGGCTCGCACGTTCTCGGGCGCGTTGAGCGTGCATGTGGCTCCGTCAGGGCTCATGAACTCGCCACCGGCCTGCCAGGCGTACATGTAGAGCCACACGTTGCCGTAGTTGGGGTCGAAGCCGATCCGCGTGAACCGATCTCCGTCTTTCTCGGTGAGCCTCACGGCGTAGTCCTTGAGTTCGGCCCAGTCCCGGGGTGGCTGGGGCTCGCCGCGCGAGTTCACGAGCCGGGCTCGCGACAGCAGGTCCTTGTTGTAGTAGAGGGCCCGGTTGTCACACTGCCATGGGATGGCATAGACCTGGCCCTGGTAAGTCGCCTCTGCCCGGGTGCCCTCGTAGAACGACCGCCAGTTGAGACTGCCGCGACGGATGAAATCGTCCAGCGGCATGAAGGCTCCTCGTGCCGCGAACCCGCCAACGGCGAAACGGTCCTGATAGAGCACGTCGGGCGGGTCGCCGCCGGCGATGCCGCACAGGATCTTCTGGGGATCCATCCCGCGGGTGTTCAGGGCAACGACCAGGCGGAGGCCACTGCGGCGCTCGAACTCGCGGCAGAGGGCGCGGAAGCCGCTGTTGTTACTGACCAGCCAGACGACCAGTTCGTCTTCGGCTCGCCGGGCCGCGGCGGCGGGTGCGACGCAAGCCACGGCGACGGCCGCCAGGGCTGCACACGTGAGCCATGGGCGCACGGCAGGGCGGTGACACCGGCCCGGCGCGGCATGCGGCGTACGGATATGGCGTGGGCGGGACACTCGGCGCCAGCCCGGCACGGATCAGGGCTGGTCCGCGAGCCGGGCCTCCTCCTCGCCATCAGATCCGTCACCCTTGTAGATGGGCAAACGGATGTAGAACGTCGATCCCTTGTTCTCCCCTTCGGACTCCACCCACATATCCCCGTTGTGCTGGAGGACGGTCTTGCGATCGTGGTAGAGCCCGGTGCCCGAGCCAACCTTGTTGAACTCCTTGGCGTTCGAGCAGCGCTCACACAGGCCGAACACCATGTTCTCCTCGCCCGCGGGGATACCGATCCCAGAGTCCTTGACACTGACGGTCACATAGCCATCGCCCACGTGAGTGGAAACGCTGACCTCGCCGTTCTCAGGTGTGTACTTGATCGCATTGTTGATGACCTGGGCGAATGGCCGCTTGAGCTCCCGCTCGACACCGAACACCTGCGTCCCGCCCTCACACAACTCAAGCGTGTAGCGGATGTTCTTGCCTTTGGCATCGACGATGGACTCGTCATAGGCCGCTTGCACGAGCTGGTTGAGGTCGAGGGGGCGCCACACCGGCGGCTCGCGGCGATAGAGCTCGTTCTGGATATCCTGGAGCTCGCGAGTCAGGTCGGTGGTCGTCTGTCCCCCCTCGAGGGCGTCGCGGAGGAACTCGTCGACCCGCTCAACCGCATCGGCATCGAGCTTCCGCGTGATGGCCTTGACACGCTCACGGTTCTCGCTGGTGAAGGCCTTCAGCTCGTCGAAGCAGGCCTTGGCGGCCTCCAGCTTCGCGACCACGTCAGCGAGCGTCTCGGCCAGATCCGCCTGGGCCCCCAGCCGTTCGAGGCCAAGCTCAATGGCCTCCAGCCCGTGTTTGAGCGCCTTCTGCCGCAGCTGCTGGAGTTCGGCGAACAGCCTGCCGTCTTCGGCACTGAGGACATCGCCCTCGACGACGATATCCTCATAGGTATTGGTCATGATGGTGAGCAGGGACGTCGGTACGGCTGTGAGCTTGTTCTTGATGCGATGCAGCATGATGGAGACTTCATTATAGTAGTTCTTCATCATGCGTTGGTTGTAGCCCTCACTGAATGCAAGAGCCAGGTCGTTCACGGCACTGTGAATGACCCACAGAGCCCGACGGTACAGATGGGGCTCATCCTCGTAGAAGCGGAACAGGATCGGCTCACAGATCTCCTCGAGGTGGCGGATGGCTCGTTCGATGTGCGAGATCGCGAACCCGCGGGGCTCGAAGTAGTCGATCACGTCACGCAGATAGGCATCGACGTGCGTGACCGTGTCGCCATCGTCATCGCCAATCTCGACTGGCGCGCGTTCGTTGCCCTGGAGGAAGGCGATGGCCACGTCGAAAGTGTCCCTCACGAACTTGCGCCGCCGGTCTTCACTCACGACCACCAGATGCCGGCTGACGGCCTCAGAGGGCAGGTCGCGGACCCACTTCTCCTCGATGTCGCTCCGGTGCCGGAGGAGCTGCTCGATGCTGGAGCCGGCGAGGCGCTCGGAGTAGACCTGGCGGAGGTCGGCGGCGAAGTGCGTGAGCCGGCGCTTGAGGTACCGCGTAAGGGCCGTGTCATCCTCGAGCTCATCCAGCACGCTCTGGGTGGCATCGATGAACCCGAACAGGACGCCGCGGATGTCGCCGATACTGATGAAGTGGCGGTGTCCGGTGTCGAGCATCCGGTCGAACGTGCGATTGAGGTCGTAGTAGTGGTTCTGTTCGAGGGCCTGAGTGATGTAGACAAATAGGCGGTCCAGCAGGCGGTCCTCGGCGAAGTCGGGGTAGTCGAAGATCCGCGAGCTGACATGGTTGATGACGTAGTCTCGCCAGTGCCGAGTGATGCGTTCCTTGTTGCGGTGTAGAAACCCAAGTTCCTCGGACGCCATCCATGAACCCCCGCTGATACGCGTGGACGCCTCGGGCCAAGCATGGAGGTTCCCGTGCTCAACGAGACCTTGGGCATAAGCGGTGGAGCACAATGAGAGCTTGCCAATATGGTCGCGTTGGGCGCCCCAAGGCTTGGCGTCCCGGCGCCAACCGTGCAACACCAGGCCGGGCCCGTTCCCCCGCCTGTTCACCGTGTTGGCGTCAGTCTACCTGAAGGCCCCATTCATCCGGATTCTACCCACTTGGGGGTGGGGGGTCAACGCGCTTTGCGCGGGCGTTTGCGTTCCTTACTTAAATCCAAGGAATCGGAGGCCTGCGGCGAGACGCCAGCCTCGGCCGCACGACCGCTCGCGGCTCTCTTCTGGAGGGCTCGCATCTGCATCTCGCGTCCACTGCGCCCGATCGGGGCGGCGGGCCCCGGGGCTGGTTGCGGATGGTAAGATGGGCGCAACCTGCAAGAGGACTGGAGTCGCGCGCCCATGCGTCTGCTTCTGGCCATCTGGGCCGCCAAGCTGGTTGCGTTCGCGTGCCGCGCCCTCGGCCGCGGTGGCGGCACGAGCCTGCCCGGCCTAGTGGCCCTGCGGATCCACCCTCGTGCCGATTCGTGCCTCGCCGCGCGGCTGCCGCGGGGCTGTGTAGTGATCACCGGGACCAACGGCAAGACCACCACGGCCAAGATGGTCGCCACCGTCCTCCGGACGGCGGAGCTCCGGGTGGTGCGGAACGTCTCTGGAGCCAACCTGCGGCGGGGGGCCGTGGCGACACTCGTCGGCGCGACCGGGCCGCTGGGTCGGCTCGATGCGGACATCGGGCTGTTCGAGCTCGATGAGGCCACCATACCCGAGATGGTGCGCGCGCTGCGGCCGCGCATTGTCGCCGTGACGAACCTCTTCCGCGACCAGCTCGACCGGTATGGCGAGCTCGACACGACCGCCAAGCGCATGAACCAGGCATTCCGCGAGAGCCTGCAGCGGGAGCAGACGCTGGTGCTGAACGCCGATGATCCACTGGTGGCCGAGCTGGCCGAGGGCAGCCCGGCGCGGGTGGTGCGGTTCGGTATCGACGCACCCCAGGCGGCAGGAGACGCGGACTCGCACGCAGCCGACACGAAGACATGCCCCATCTGCGGCGGGGACTACGACTACGCTGCGCGCCACTTCGCGCACATCGGCCACTTCGCGTGCCCGAAGTGCGGCCACGGACGCGTGGCGCCCGACGTGCGCGTGTCCGAGCTGAAGCTCTGCGGCAGTGAAGCCCTGGAGCTCGCCGTCGAGGGTGAGACGCGCATCGAAGTCCGCGTCGCAGCGGGTGGCATCTACAACGCCTACAACGTGGCGGCAGCCGTGGCGCTGTGCCAGGCTCTGGGCATCACGAGAGACCGGCTGGTCGAGGGACTCGAGGCGTTCCGGCCGGCGTTCGGGCGCGTCGAAAGCCTGGAGTTTCCCGATGGCAAACGGTCGCTGCTCCTCCTGGCGAAGAACCCGACGGGGATGAACCAGGTGATACGCCTGCTCCGCGATGCCGGCGGCGTGCGGCATGTGGTGATCGGCCTGAATGACAACATCGCCGATGGGCGCGATGTCTCGTGGATCTGGGATGCGGACTTCGAGCAGCTTGTGGGAGTGCCGGAGTCTGTGGTGGTTACCGGCATCCGTGCATGGGACATGGCGGTGCGGCTCAAGTATGCGGGGTTCGCGCCAGAGCAAGTGACGGTGGAGCCCGACCCTCGTGCGGCGTTGCAGGTGGCCCTCGATCGCTCAGCCCCCGGCGAGACGGTGCATGTAGTGCCGACGTACACGGTGCTGCTGGATGTACGCGGGAAGCTGGAGCGGGAGGGCATCGCGCCGCCGTTCTGGGAGGAGCTGTAGGGGAGGTAAGCCGGTCGTTCCCGGGGAGACGCAGGGCGTGGGAGGTGTACTGAGTGGAGCTACGCATCGGGCACTTGTATGCTGACCTGATGAGCATCTATGGCGACCGCGGGAATGTGTTGTGCCTGGCGCAGCGTGCCCGGTGGCGGGGCATCGCGTGCACGGTGACGCCGCTCGGCCTGGGCGATGCGCTGCTCCCTGAGGCACACGACTTGTTGTTCATGGGCGGCGGGCAGGACCGCGAGCAGCGGCTGGTGGCCGAGGACTTCCAGACAGCCAAGGGGCAGCCGCTCCGCGAGGCCGCCGAGGCCGGAGTGGCCATCCTCGCCATCTGCGGTGGCTACCAGCTGATGGGACACTACTACCGCGACGCCGACGGCACCGAACTGCCCGGCGTGGGGCTGTTCGATGCCTACACGATTCCCGGGCAAGGGCCACGGCTGATCGGGAATGTGGTCGTGCAGTCCTCGGTCCCCGGGCTCGAGGATCGCACGCTCGTCGGGTTCGAGAACCACGGCGGCCGGACGCACTTGCAGGGCGACACCCGACCGCTCGGCAGAGTCGTCGTGGGCGGCGGGAACAACGGACAGGACGGTTTCGAGGGCGCGGTCTGCCGCAACGCATTTGGGACCTACCTGCACGGGTCGTGCCTCCCGAAGAACCCCTGGCTGGCCGATCTGCTGATCCGGCGGGCCCTCGAGCGCCGCTATGGGCCAGTGGACCTGGCACCACTCGATGACACGCTGGAAGAGGAAGCCCATCGGGCGGCGGTGAACCGGGCGCGCGAGACTCGATAGCCCGGAGGCCCGCACATGCTGATCCCCGCGCTCGTCGCCTGTGCTCTGCCCGTGCTCCAGCCCAACCTCGATGGCACGTTGGACCTACTGCTGCCGGGCGCCTGGTCGGCCGGCATCGATAGCGGCGGCACGACGCTGGAGCTGGCCTCAACCGCCGAGGCGCCGCTCGCCCTGCAAGCCAACGCCGACGGCAATGACGAAGATTACCCGAAGATGAACCGCATCTGGGACGAGCCGCAGGACTGGTCGGCCTACATGCGGATGCGGTGCCGCGTGCGCGTCCTCTGCGATACGCCAGGCGTAGGTCAGAAGCAGCTGGCGTTCGTCTACTACGACGCGAAGACGCTGCGGCAGGACCTGCCCGACCACCCCATGACGCAGCAGGTGGTCTCGCACACGGTGCCGGTGAACCAGTGGGTCACGATCAACGACTGGATCCTCGACATCAACCGGACCGCCATCCGCACGCTGTCGATCTACCTCTATGAGCTGCCGCCGGCCGCGGCGCACTCGTACCGGTGGGAGTTTGCCGAGCTGGCGCTCGAGGGCGTGGGCGAGCAGGCCGTGGCGTTCGACACGGAGACCTATGCCGACGGCGCGTTCCGGGCGACGCCCGGGCCCGAGGCGCAGGCGGTGGCGGCCATGCCGCTAGAGCTCGGCCTCACCGCCGATGGATCGATCGCTCAGGTGCTGGTCCGCGGCCAGCGTGTGGGCGGGGCCACCGATCAGGTGAGTGGCTTGCTGGTGCGCGATGTGGCCGTCGGCGGGCCCCCGGCGCCAGTCGGTGGCGCGGTTCGGCGCGAAGGCGATGCCGTGGCGCAGTCAGCAGAGCTGGCGGACTTGGGGTTGGGCGTTGAGGCCACGTACCGGGCCGAAGGCGACACGATCCGCGTCTCCGGGCTAATCCGCGACCTTCGCGGCCAGGATCGGGCCGTCACCATCACCCTCGCCGTGCCGCTCGAGGGCTGGGACTGGCGATGGTGGGACAGTGTGGACGGCTCGCGCACGGCGGCACCGGACGACAACAAGGAGTACGCCTACTACGAGACGGGGGCGGAGTATGGGGTCAACGGCGCCCATTCGAAATACCCAATCGGCGCGGTGACCTCACCGGAGCGCGCTGGCCTGACCCTGGCCGTTCGGATGGACCAGCCCGTGGTGCACCGCATCGCCTACACCCCCAAACTGCGGCTGTTCCACATCAGCGCGGATCTCGGACTGGTGGCTGGCATTGCGGCCAAGGGACGGCCGCTGTCCGAGGCGCCATTCGAGTTCCTGCTCTACCCGCACGATCCGGCCTGGGGGTTCCGCTCGGCCCTGCAGCACTACTACACGGCGTTCCCGGACTTCTTCACAGGCCGCGTGGAGCGGCAGGGCGGGTGGTATGTGTGGGGCGACGTGAGCCAGACCGAGGGCGCGCTCGAGGCTGGCTTTGGGTTCCACTGGGGGCCGGTCGGGCCGGACGCCGTGAGGTGGGACAACGAGCACGGTGTGCTGGCGGTGCAGTACATCGAGCCGGAGCTGTTCCAGCTCACCATGGGCGACTTCGACCGGGCACCCACCAGTGAAGAGAGTTGGGCGCGGGCCGAGAAGCTGGCTGCAGGCGATGCCGAGGAGACGGCAGCGTTCCTCAGGTTGGGCTACTCGGGGAGCTATGTGCCCGCCGGCTGGGTGGCCACCCACTCGCGGGAGGAAGCAGTGCAGACCGTCGGCCGAGCGGCACTCGCCTCGCTGATCTACGGTGCCTCCGGCAAGCCCAGTCTGAGTGCCGGCCGGTTCCCGTGGATGACGGAGAGCCAGTGGGGGACCATCTTCCCCTGCAACCTCGATCCGGACATCCCCGGGGGCAAGGGCATGTTCTGCCGCGATGTATACCTCGAGACGGGCTTCCGGGACATGGAGGCGGCGGGGGCGCGGTACGACGGAGTGGCGCTGGACTCCTTCGGCGGCTACGGCATGTTCGCTCGGGCGAACTACCGGCGCGAGCACTTCGCCCACACCGACACACAGCCGTCATTTGGGGCGGTAGACCACCAGCCGTGCCTGGTGGCCGCCTTCTCGTCGGTGGAGTTCGCACGGGACCTCGCCGAGCGCGAGCACGCCCGCGGGCACATCCTGATGGCCAACTGCTCGTGGAACGTGACGCCCGCGTGGCTGACCTTCGCGGCGCCCTATCTCGACGTGTTTGGCGCTGAGGCGCCGCGGTTCGCCGACCCGGACTTCGCGCGCGCCATCGCCTACCGGAAGCCCTGCACCGATCTCCCGTACAACCCGGTGGAGGACTGGGAATTGCCGTGGCACCTGGTGCACGGGATCTTCCCGGGCCACGGGAACAAGGTGGAGCTTATGGCGCAGTACGCGGAGCCCCTCCGGCAGCTCGCCGCGGCCGGCTGGGAGCCCATCACCCACGCTCGCGTCGAGCCGGCCGACCTCCGCGTCGAGCGGTTCGGTAGCGGGAAGCGCGTGTTCCTCGTGGTCCACAACCCGAGCGAGCAAGCTGCGGAAGCACGCCTAACGGTCGACTGGGCCGGCCTGGGCCTGGCGGCCGACGCGCCGATCGAGGCAGTCGTCGGCGTTACGCCGACGCGTCAGGGCAACGGGCTGGCGCTGACGGTTCCCGGCCAGGGGACGGTCATGCTCGCGGTGGGGGCGGAGTAGCGGGGCGCGGCGGAGACCCCAGGGGCTCCGCCACATCGGCTCCTAATCAGGGCTCCTGGCCGCCCCTGGACCTGGTTGCGGAGGGGGGCCATGGGGGAACCACGCGGGTCCCAGCGTGGTGGGCCCCCAACGCGCCCGCTCTGGAGGCCTGGATGCGCGGCGAGGCCCCATCCAAGGCCGCTGTGTCGGCCTCCGGTCGACTGGGCCGGTCAGGGGCCCCGCGCCCTGCGGGCGCACCCCTGTGCGGCCCCTCCGCAACATCGGGTTGGGCGGCCGCGCAAGCCTCCGCACGATGGCGCGCATGGCACAACTCCCCCCGGTCGATGGTGTCACCGAAGAAGACGGCGCCGCCGGGGCGGGCGTCTCTGCAACCGCAGTAGCGTAGGGCACTACGAGAAGTGCGACCGGGCGTCGGACGAGATCCGGTCGGCCACCGCCGTCTCTTGGCTCAGGTACGAGGGCAGGTCGCGCACCACGAAGCTGAGCAGTCTCTTCACGGCGGCGATGGAGCCGGCGGGCGCGGCGGCATAGCGGTGAGCAGCCGCGACGGTGGCGGCCTCGAGCTCATCGGGCGGTACGACCTCGTCCACGAGGCCCAGTTCGAGCATCCGGGAGGCCACCAGGGGCTCGGTCGAGAGCAGGAGCTCCATGGCGCGATCCCTACCAAGAGCCTGGGCGACGAAGAAGGCGGTGCCAGCGGCTGGCGCCAGGCCGAGTTCGAGGTGCGCATTGACAAACGAGAGGTCTTCGGAGCACACCCGGCGATCACAGGCGAGCATCAGGCCCAAGTAGTCGGTCGGTTGCTCACCGCGCGCGCCGACCACGACCGCCTTCTCGGAGTTCACGGCTCCCAGAATGAAGCTATCGAATGCATTGTAGAGCCGGAGCGTGACCCACTCGGGTGCATTGGGCTGCAGCGCTCTGTTGAAGAACCGGAGGTACTCCTCGCGCCCGCCTCCGGCCGGCGGGCCGATAACGGCCGTCGATCTGATCGTCGCATCGCGGGCCACGCGGCGCAGGAAGTCGTTCAGGGCGCCTGTCTGGCGCAGGTCGGTTGTGAGGAACATCCTGTTGTGCTTGAAGTGGAGGATCACCACGTCGCCGTCACGCTGTCCGGAGAACGACTCATGGTCGACGTCGAAGCAGGTCATCCCTGCCATGCCGATCCCTCCCAGAGTGTGGACGACATGCAAATCATGTCGCTGACACCGGTAGCCTTCGCCGGCGCCGGGGCCCAACCTGCCACGGTTTGGCGGCCTTCTCGCGCCCGCGAAGGGGCAAGTTCCCCTGTGCGGGAAACCCACGGCGTTCCGCCTGCCCGGGCGCCGGAGGGCGGCGGGCCTATCGAGGAGGGTTCTCTGTGAGTGACAAGGTTCGCATCGGGTTCGTGGGCTGCGGCTACATGGGGCAGAAGGCGCATCTGGACAGCTTCGTGACCATCCCCGAGTGTGAGATCGTGGCGCTGGCGGAAGGTCGCACGAAGACGGCTGAGATGGTGGCAGCCAAGTACCGGATTCCGCGCGTCTACCCGGACCACCGGGTCATGCTCGCCACCGAGAAGCTCGATGCCGTGGTGGCCATCATGTACTACGGGCTGCACCATGCGGTCGTGCCCGATCTGCTCTCGGCCGGCGTGCATGTGCTCACTGAGAAGCCCATTTGCGTGCGCACCGACACGGCGCGTCGCATGGCCGAGCTAGCCGACGCCAAGGGCGTCATCTACTACGTGGGCTACATGAAGCGCTCGACCCCCGCGGTGCAGACGGCGGTGCGTACGATCGGCGAGTGGAAAGCCTCCGGCGAGTTCGGCAAGCTCCGCTACCTCCGCGCCTCGATGCCGCCGGGTGATTGGATCTACAACATGGAGCCACCCATCAGCGCGGGAGACGCGCCACCGCCCTATGAGGGTCAGGCCCTCGAGGAGCTACCCCAGTGGCTCGATCCGGACACACAGCAGACCTACAACGCCTTCGTGAACTATTACATCCACCAGGTGAACCTGATCCGCTACCTGCTCGGCGAGGACTACAAGGTCACCTACGTCGACCCGAGCAATGCCATGCTGTCGGGCGTCTCGGATAGCGGTGTGCCCATCGTGCTCGAGATGCAAGGCTATGGGCTGAGGAACGCGTGGGAGGAGCACTACCGAGTCGTCTTCGAGGAGGGCAAGGTCGAGGTGGACGTACCGGCCCCCATGGCTCGGCAGCGCGGCGGCGAGGTCTCGATATTCCGCGGCAAGGACCTGCAGGTGGTCGAATCGCCTGTGGTGCCGTCGCACTGGTGTTTCCTCGAGCAGGCGCGGCATTTCGTGCGGTGCGTCGCTACCGGCGAGCGCCCGCGCAGCTCGCCATGGGACGCGGTGAAGGACCTGGAGGTCTCGGAGCAGCACGCCCGGTTGCTCTCGGCGGGGTAGGAGGCTCGGGAGAGGACGCCTACGCCATAGCTCACTTCGGACATCCTTTGGCGCTGGCGGGCTGCGCGTGGCGACCGCATTGTTCGGTCCGCAGGCTGGCACCGGCTGGAGACGACCGGACCCCGTGGCGCGGCGGCCAGAGCCACGGACTCTCGCGACCACGCTTGGTCAGTACTTCCCGTAGTGCCCCACAAGCTCCATGACTCGCCGGTACTGATCGAGGCTCACGTTGTCGGGCACCGAGTGGTCCGAGTGATAGATGTAGCCCCCACCCTCCATCGCCACCGGAATCTTGGTCGCGATCTCTCGCTCGATGACGGCGGGATCGGGGTCGGCCATGGCGCGGACGTCGATGCTGCCCATGAAAGCCACGCGTTCGCCGTAGTCCTTCTTGAGCTGTATGAGATCGTTCCCCGCTTTGGCCTCGAGCGGCTGGATGACATCGAAGCCGGTCTCGAGCAGGGCAGGCATGAGCTCCATGGTGTAGCCGCAGGTGTGGAGGATCATGGGCAGACCGCGGCTCTTGAAGCAGTCGGCCATGAGCTTGTGGGCGGGCTGGAGCATCTCGCGGTACATGGCGGGGGAGAAGAAGCTGCGGTGCTTGTAGCCGAGGTCATCGAAGATCCATCCGGCGTCAGGGACGAAGCCCCGGCCCATCATCTCCTCGGCGATGGCGACACAGAGCTGTGCGTCGGTGAGGAACATGTCGGCCACCCAGTCGGGGTCCTCGACCATGGCCATGAGGGTCCTGTCGGGCCCCACCATGTTGCAGATCTTGGTGAAGCCCGGGCCGAAACCGATGTAGAAGAAGAGGTCACGGGCTTGCGCATCGTCGTAGGTGGCGCGGAGGGCGTCCCAGTCGACGCGGGCATCGTTGTATGCCATGCGCGGCTTGTGCTCTTCCCAGAGGGCCCGCGTTGTAATGCTAAAATCAATCAGCTCCGGCGTCGACTCGTGGGCCTTCCAGGACTTCCACGTGTTGCCATCGCCCGTGGTGCGGATGACGTACTCGTCGGTTTCCTCCAGGGTCTGGCCCGGTAGCTGGAGTGAATTGTCGCCCCACATGCCACGGAACTCGAATCCGAAGTAGTCGGCCGATGTCACGCCCTCGGGGATGCCTTCGCGATGCCATCGCGCCTCGGTGGTGCCCCAGGGGCTGTCGTGGATGGCGACCCGGTCGGCCTCCTTGTGCCGGATGGCTGCCAGGACGCGCTCGCGGGACGTGAACTCGGCCATGTGTGGGCCCCCCTGTTCAGGATGGTTCTCACTTCCGCACCCGGGGCGTGTCGCCCTGCCCCCGGGTGTCACGCCAAATGGACAGGTTCAGCACTATGCGGTACGCTGGCGTTGGCGCTGAGGTTACGAGAGCGGCGTTGGGTGAGCCGAAATGGGGGCGCGGAGGGCGCCAAACTGGCGTGACGATGTCCACGCACGAGGGTCTGGCGAGGGATCCAGGGAATCTGTAGGCGCCGGCACCCATTTGCGGCCGGGCCGTGGAACAGTTCCTGTATGGGCGTTCGTCCCTTCGTAAACAGATCGTAGCAGTCCCTGGTTGCGAGAAGGGGGCAGTGGCTGTGGGGAGTCGGGACCAGATTCGGTTCGGCACCGACGGAGTCCGTGGGATAGCCAACGACACACTCCTTCCCGAGGACGTTCTTCGCTTGGGGTATGCCTATGGGAGGTACTTGGCCGCGCAAGGTGACCGGCGTCCGCTGGTCATCGGCCGGGACCCGAGACTGTCCTCGACCATGTTCTGCTCGGCATTCAAGGCCGGCGTATGCTCTGCCGGCATCGACGTCCTGGATTCCGGCGTGCTGTCGTCGCCGGCCCTGGCGTACCTGGCCGGTCACCTCGAGGTGTGCGCGGGAGCCATGATCTCGGCGTCGCACAACCCCGCTCACCACAATGGCGTGAAGCTCTTCGACTGCCACGGCCAGAAGCTGGCGGCGGCTGCTGAGCTGGAGATCGAGGAGCTGGCGAACTCGCCGGACCGATCCCCCCGGGTTGACGCGACCGAGGTTGGGTGTGTGGGCCACCTGAGTGATCCGCTCTCGCACTATCTGGATCACCTTCGGGCATCGGTAAGTGGGGTGTCCCTCGCGGGACTCAAAGTGGTCTTCGACTCGGCGAATGGTGCGGCGTCAGGCTATGGTGCCCAGCTCATCCGCGAGCTGGGCGCGTCGGTGATCCACTGCAATCACGAGCCCAATGGAATCAACATCAACACGCGCTGCGGTGCCACGTACCCCCAGGGGATCCGAGGCGCGGTGCTGACAAACGCCGCCGACATCGGCATCTGCGTCGACGGCGACGCCGACCGCGTGGCCTTGGTGGACGAGCACGGGACGGTGCTCGATGGTGACCACATCAAGTGGGTCTGGGCAAGCCACGAGCACGCCCGGGGGCGCCTCCGGAATCCCACGGTTGTGGGTACAGTGATGAGCAATCTCGGCCTCGAGATTGCCCTGAAGCAGATCGGATGTGGGCTGGTCCGCACCCTGGTCGGCGATCGGTACGTCTACGAGCGCATGATCGAGATGGGTGCTTTGGTCGGCGGAGAGCCCAGTGGTCATATCATCTTCAGCGACTATGCCCGCACGGGTGATGGCCTGCTTTCGGCCCTGCAGATCCTTCGGGTCATGCACGAGACAGGTGCGAAGCTCTCGCGGCTCGCTGGCACCATGCGGAAGACGCCCCAGGTGCTCCGTAGTGTGCCGTTTGACACTGGCACCGAGTGGCGGACCCCCGCCATCGTCCGCGCGATTGCCGACTGGGAGGATCGGTTGGGGGAGACGGGGCGCATCGTGGTCCGCGAGTCGGGCACCGAGCCGCTACTGCGCGTCATGTGCGAGTGCACCGATCCCGCTACCGCGGACCGGGTTGTTGAGGACCTGCTGGGCCTGTTCGCCAAGCACCCCGGCGCCATCTCGGCCGCCCAGAAGGCGAGAGAGTGAGCCATGCCGAGCGCGGGTCTGGAGCTTGTCGAGCACCTCTGGGAGGGCTACGCGCTCAGCCTCCCCGAGCTCGTCGAGGGGATCGAGGCGCCCTGGGATGTCGTTGCGCGGGCCCCGGACCTGATTGCGGCGGCGGCCCGCCGCGACGTCCAGGGCGATGTCCACCCATCAGCCATCATCGAGGGTGACTGTCTGATCGAGAGAGGCGCATCGGTCGGCCCGTGCGCCTATATCTGCGGGCCGACCATCATCCGCTCGGGTGCTTCGGTCCGGCACGGCGCCTACATTCGGGGCCATTGCCTGCTTGAGCCAGGAGCCCTGGTGGGGCATGACACCGAGGTCAAGAATGCCGTGTTCCTTTCCGACGCCAAGGCCCCCCACTTCGCCTACGTCGGCGACAGCGTCCTGGGTGCCCACTGCAACCTCGGAGCGGGGACCAAACTGGCCAATGTGCGTGTGGTCCCAGGGAACGTGGTGGTGCGCATCGGCGACGAGCGATATGATACCGGACTCCGCAAGCTCGGAGCGCTCGTGGGCAACCGATGCAAGGTCGGCTGCAACGTCGTGCTGAACCCCGGGACGGTACTCGAGATGGACTGTGTGGTCTACTCGTGCGTCTCGGTCCGGGGGCACCACGTCCGTGGGAGCATCGTGAAAGGCGGATCCGAGCCGCGCTGAGTCGCCGGAAGGTGACGCCATGGCCCCTGTTGCTCTGCTCGCTGCTCTATGGCCCTGCGGCCTGGCAGTGCAGGCCGACTTTGCAGCGATCGATCCGCGACCGGGCATGGAGATCCGTTTCGCGCGCCGCAGTTCTGAGGTCAGCTCATCGCCGTTCGCCACCCTCACGTCGTTCGAGGTCCATGGCGCGGACGAGGACGCCGGCGTCATCCAGGCCATGGCGGCACTGGGTGTTAAGCATGTCGTGATGCACAACATCCACGGTTCACTCAGCGACGCCCACGATCCGCGGCTGAATGCCTGGCTGGACGGCTGCGCGCGTGAGGGCATCGACGTCCGCTGTATCCTCGCATCGCCCGACCCCGAGCTGTGGCGCGTGGCACTGACCAACTACGGCGACCGCATCCATCACTGGTGCTACCTCAACGAGCCCAACGCGCCCGGCGCCGACAATGACCATAGTAGGCCGGTGGTCCGGCCCGAGCAGTACGTTGAGGGATTGCGGCAGATCCGCGCCGTTCTGAAGGAGGTACGGCCCGACGCCTGGCTCTGGGGGCCCGAGGAGGCCATGCTCCAGCACATGGAGGAGAGCCCGTGGCCGTGGCTGCGGTTGGCCATCGAGGCCGGACTGCTGACACAGATCGACGGGTTCTCCTTCCACCCATACCGGCAGGGCTATAGCCCCGAGAACACGCCCGAGAAGCCCTCAACCTTCGAGGGCAGGCCGACTGGGCGCTATGCGACCTACGAGGGGCAGATCGGCACGCTCCGAGAGATGACTCGGCACAAGCCCCTGGCCGTCCACGAGGTTGGCTGGAGCACGACGCCCAATGGGCCGATCAGCGAGCTGACTCAGGCCAAGTTCGCCCTCCGCCAGCAAATCCAGGACTTCGCCCTCGGTATCGACTGCTGCGTGTGGTTCATGCTGCGCGAGCGGCATGTGGACGCGCCATTTGCCGCGGGCCACCTGGAGAACCATTTCGGGATCGTGCGCACCGACAACTCCCCGAAGCCGGCCTACCGGGCCCTGCAGAGCCTGTACGCACAGCTCGACGATGGCTGCACGCGTGCCTATCCGCCGGTCACCTTCGACCGGGAGGGTCTGAAGTGGTACGTCTTCGACGACTTCACCGAGACTCCACCAGCCCGCAAGGTGCTCTACTGGCTTCCCATCGCGGCCCGCGACGACTGTCCAGTGGAGCGAGTTCGCGTCCGGGTGGGCGATGTGGATGTGCTCGCTGCGCCGGTCTCCGACGCGCCCCGCCTGCTACGGCTGCATCGCGTCGATGGCGCCTGGGGGTGGCCGGTCGTGCTCGACTTGGTGGCACAGGAGGCGGACCGGGCGGTGGAGTGGGAGCGAACAGACGAAGAGCATTGAGAGGCGGCGCGCCGGAACCTCCTGCCATGCGTCAGATGTTGGCTCTGAGCAGTTGAGCACCTCGCAGAGAGGGGAGCAGAAGCATGGCGGAGCGCCGTTCCGAGTTAGGCCGTCGTGAGTTCCTGAGAGTCGCGGGGGCCGGAGCCCTCGCCGCATCGACATCGATCCTGCCCGGGGGTGCGGCGGCACTGGCCGCCCAGGGCCCATCCCCCCACGAGTTGCCCCCCCTACCCTACGCTCCCGATGCGCTGGAGCCCTACTACAGCCAGCAGACGGTCGAGCTCCACCACGGCAAGCACCACGCGGCATATGTCAAAGGGCTGAACGAGGCCGAGGCCAAGATCGCCGAAATGGCCCAGTCGGGCGACTTCGGCCAGGCCAAGGCTACGTGCAAGGCCCTAGCGTTCCACGGTTCAGGGCACGTGCTGCACTCGGTCTTCTGGACCAACATGAGGCCCGGAGGCGGGGGCGACCCGCAGGGGCCACTGGCCTATGCGCTTTCACTCGAGTTCCGCAGCGTGGATGCGGCCAAGAGCCTGTTCGTGGCTGCCACCAATGCGGTGGAGGGCTCCGGTTGGGGCGTTCTGGCTTATGTGCCCGAGACCAATCGCCTGGTGATCCTTCAGGCCGAGAAGCACGAAAACCTGACCCAGTGGGGCGCCATTCCCCTGCTCGTCTGCGATGTGTGGGAGCACGCCTACTACCTGCAGTATCAGAACAAGCGAGCCGACTGGGTCGCGGCGTTCATGGAGCACTTGGTGAACTGGGATGATGTGGCCGCCCGCTTTGAGGCGGCGCGACGCCGCTAGATCAGCGCGGGCAGGGGCACGGCGACCCAGTGCCCCGCACCGTCGGACAGCTTCGCCCAGCGGCTACCATCGAAGGTGATGCGGAGCTCTTCCTCTTCGCACACAAAGGTGACCGTGCCGCTGGACGGGTACGGGCTGGCCACGCGAGCCGTAAGGTCCTCAGCCACCACCGTGACCCGCACGTCGCCGGCCCGGGTGAGGCCCTCGGCCGTGACGACCATGGTGCCGTTGACGGCTACGGCACCCAGGCTCTTGGGGGTCACGGTGGCGTCGAGGTCGAACCTGCAGGCTGCCCCTCCATCCTCCTGGGCGATGCGCACGTCGTGAGCCGTGATCGCCAGGGCGGGATCGTTGACGGGCAGGCAGAGGGCCAGGGCGCCGCTTACAGAAGCCTTACCGACCGTGAGCCCCTCACTGCTGACCGAGAGCGAGAACGGGTCCCACAGAACGGCCGAGGAGGTGAGCGTCCCGCTCACCGGTACTCGTCCACCGAAGATGGAGCCATTGCTCACGGTCACCGAGTAGAGGAGCGAATCCGGCTCGCGATCGACCTGCACGGCCCCGTCCCCGAGGGCGTTCTCGAGCAGCCCCTGCAGCGCCGGTGCCTCGTCAGCGCTCGCCTTGGCCTGCGTGCTCTGGAGCGCGTTAAGGGCCGGCGCCACCATCTGGCCGAGGAGGTACGTCGTGCTGGCGGCGTTGGCGACGCGCTCGCCAACCAGCTGCTGCATATCGGTCAGGCCGTTCGCCTCGCCTGTGGCCGCCCGTTCCGCCCCGCACGCGCTCAACAGCAGTGCCACCAGAAGCACAATGGTCGTCAGTAGGCCGGTGCGCATGGGCCAGCTTTCTCCGTTCCCGATTCTCGTGAGTCCTGCGATGTTATTTCGTTGGGTGGTACGCAACACCTCCTGCCGCAACGCCTGGGGCCGTCTCCGGGTTCGTCGGGCAGGTGGCGGCCCCAAGATGCAGTGCGGGGCGGGCCCGAGACCGGGCCTTGCCCCGGACGCGATAGATGGTGCCCCGAACCGTGACAGGCGACAGGGCGGGTCAGACCAATGCCGGCAGGGCGAGGGTAGCCGAGTGCCCTTCACGGTCGGACACGGTCGCCGTGCTGCCACCGGTGAACACGATCTCCAGTCGCTCGCCACAACAGGTGAATGCCAGCGAGCCCGCGCAAGGGTAGGCGGTCGCCGGGCCGGACTCGACGCCCCGGGCCGTGACGGTCACCTCGGCCGACTCGGCGCCGCCGACGTCCTCGATGCTGACGACGAGGTTGCCGTCGATGACATAGCCCCCGCCGTCCGTTGCCGTCGCCGTGGCGTTCAGACTGAACTCCGATACCACAGCCGCGCCGTGCCAGGCCACGGACAGGTCAGTGGCCGCCATGGTGATGCTCCCGCCGGCGGCGGGAACGGTCACCAAGATGGTGCCACTCAGGGTGCACTGTCCCACGGTGAAGTCGCTCGTGGCCACTGTGATGATCCTCGGGTCAGTCGCCATGGTGCCCGTGACCGTGAGAGCTCCGTTCACCGGGACGGTGCCCGCGAAGAGCTTGCCGTTGGTCACCGTGATCAGGTAGCCGGGTGGGCTGAGTTGCAGGCCGATCTCGACCGAGCCGGTCCCCAGAAACCGCTCGAGCACCTCATCGGCCGCCTGCATGCTCCGGGCGGATGCGCCGATGGCCCGGCTCTGGGCCGCGACCGCCGCATCGGCAGTGGGCCCGAGCACTTGGGTGAGCGCGGCGGCGGCCTGATCAGCCGCGGCAACGCGATCCGCCACGTCCTGCTGGATGACCGAGAGCCCCGCAGTCCCGTCGCCGGTGTTGCCCCCGCCGGCGTCGACGGGGCTCGTGTTGCCGCAGGCAGCAAGCGTCACGGCGAGTGAGAGCAGGCTGAGAGCCAGCGGTACACGCGTCTGCATTGCGGTAATCCCCCTGAGCCGAGGAGGCTGCCTCGGCGCACATAGTCTAGCGTCGGTATGCCACACCCGGGGCGACGCGGGATGCGGCATGTGCGGGGATTCGTCGGAGACGGGGGCGCACGGCGCGCTACCGGGCGAACTGGGGCAGGTAGTCGGCGTGAACCGTCAGGTAGTCATCGAGGATCTTGCCGGCAACGTCGATGTCGTTGATGACTGGATCAATCAACAGCGCGTGCAGCGCAGCTTGCCGGCTCCCCTCGACCGCAGCCTCTACAGCCAGTTCGGCGATCTGCACCTGGATGCTGCACAGGGCGGCCACGGCGGGAGGAAGATCGCCGAGCGCAAGCCCGCGCACGCCAAACCCACTGACCTGGGCTGGCACCTCGACGATGCAACCCGCCGGGAGGTTCGCGATGGCGCCCTCATTGGGGATGTTCAGGGCCAGCTCCTGACTGTTCTGGCTGGCCACGATAGCTCGGAGCACGGCCACGCCACGCTCGCCTGTGCCCTGGCGCAGGTCGTCCAGGGCGTCCTCGCCGGAGGCCAGCCGGCGGACGCGAGCCCATGAGGCTTCGCGGCGATCGCTGTGGCCCTGCCAATGGAGGAGCCAGTGGTCGTGGCGGTACTTGGCCCAGGGCTCGAAGGCCGCCACATGCATGTAGGGCAGATACTCGCCGATATGGTCGTCGCTCGGGAACGGCATGTGCCCCAGCGCGCGGAAGACGTCGACCCACAGGTGCCTCTCCGTCCGCCCGGCATCGCCGGCCCAATCGCGCAGTGTTGGGTACAGGTCGCTTCCGTCGATCCGCGAACGAGCGTCGAGCACGAAGTGGAAGTGGTTGAGACCCCCGACCTTGAGGTCCACATCGGCCTCGGCGAGCCCCGCGATCTGCGCCACCTGGGCCAGCGTGCTACCGACCCCGTGGCACAAGCCCACGGTTCGGATGCCTGTGTAGCGGGTGACGGCACGGCAGACCCGGGGGACCGGGTTCGAGTAGTTGAGGAGCCAGGCGCCAGGGCAGTGGGACTCCATGGCCCGCGCAATCGAGACGACCAGCGGGGCCGTGCGGAGGGTATGCGCCAGTCCGCCGGGGCCACCGTTCTCGCCGAGCACTTGCATGACCCCGTACCGGTGCGGAATCGTCATGTCCAGGCGCCAGAGAGCGTCGCGGTTGATCTCGACCATCGAGATCACGAACTCGGCCCCGGGGAGGGCCCGCGCCAAGTCCGTGGTTCGCTCGATGGCTAGCCCGCTGCCCCACTCGCGGTTCATGTGGCACGCCAGCCGCCACAGGCACTCCAGAGCATCCGCGTCGACATCGACGAGGACGAGCTCACTCCCTGCCATGTCATCGTGGCGCAGCACATCGGCCAAAGTGCCTGGGCCGAAACTGGCGCTGCCCGCGCCCACAATGACGATCCGGGTGCGCATCCGACTTAGCCCTCCTTCGGAGCCGCCGCTGCCGCACGGCGATTGGCGGCTGCCTGTACCAATCCGGCCATCCGCACGCCGATGATGACGGTCACGACACCAAAAGACTGCTGAAGCGGCTGGTCCGCCGAGGCGGTCGCGAGCCGGGCGCCAAGCCACGTGCCGAGGATCGAAGCGGGAGCCATCAGGGCAGCAGCATGGTAGTCGACGTGGATGTTCGGCGTCAACTGGGCACGGATCACGCCGGCCAGACCCGTGGGTCCAGCCACCAGGATAGACGTCGCCTGAGCGACCCTCTGAGCCAGCCCGAAGGCCATGACGAGCACGGGCACGGCCACGATGCCACCGCCGATGCCGAAGAAGCCCGAGAGTGCGCCGGCCACGAGTCCGCCCGCAACGACGACAAGCGGGCTGCTCGGGAGCACCCCCTCGCCGTAGTGGGGCGCCAGAGCCATCCGGAGACCCACAAGCATCAGGAAGACCCCAAAGTACCGACGCAGCGCGGCGGACGACACCTGGCTGGCCAGGGGCACGCCAATGAGTGCGGAGCCCGCGACAGACCCGACAAGCATGTAGAGGGCGAGATCCCACCGGAGGTCGCCGCCTCCGGCGCGCTGGAGCCCGAAGTGGTAGGTCAACGTGCCGACCACGCTGATGACGATAATGACCGCCAGCGATGTGGCGGCCGCGTCCTGCGTTCGCTTCCCGAAGAACGCCGTGAGAATGGGAACGAAGAGGATGCCTCCGCCGATCCCGAACAAGCCGGCGGCGGCGCCGGCAACAAGACCGGCGGCGCCAAAGGCAAGGGCACGACGAGGCGACATGCGGCCCACCACTTCCTTGCGGGGCGTTGGCCCCCGGGACCAGGCACCAGGAGATAGGTGCCCGAGAAGCGAACCCAGCCACAACGTGCCGCCAGCGGACGGTACTGGCCCGGGTAGGGCACCGAGGAGTCGAGTATACCATGGGCCGTGTTGGCGGCCTCTTGTGCTGGGGAGTCAGGTGGGGGCGTGCTTCTCAAGGCAGTCGAGCAGCTGGACTATGGTGACGTGTTGGCGGCCCCTGTTCTTGGGCCGGGCCCCGATCCGTTCCTGCCCTCGGGCCAGGTGGTGGGACCGACAGTGCTGCAGGCGCTGGAGCAGGCTGGGGTCTCGCGGGTATACGTGGAGGATCCGAGGGCAGATGATGTCGAGATCTCGGACGTCCTATCGCCCGAGACGGCGGCCGCGTGCCGGGCCGCAGTGACCCGGGCCTTGGGGGGCACCCCCCGCGTGTCGGATCTGCGGGACGCGGCGCGCAGGCTGGTGCAGGATGTCCGCCGGGGAGCGCCGCCGCTCCTGGCGGCCGTCAGCATTCACCACCTGGCGGCCTACCCGGCCGTGCATGCGGTAGATTCGGCTAAGACGGCCGTGCTCCTTGGCCGCGAGCTCAACTACACCGACCAGCAGCTTCAGAACCTCGCTGCGGGGATGCTGGTCCACGACATTGGCAACCAGCGGGTGCCCCAGGGCCTGCTCGAAGCCAGCCGCGAGCTGTCGGAGGTTGAGCGGCGCGAGACCCAAGTCCACGCGCGAGCGGGATTCGAGATGCTGAGGCAGGTGCTCTCAGCCACGCCGCTGGGGCGGAGCCTGGCCCTCTACCATCACGAGCGGTTGGACGGGAGCGGCTACCCACGCGGGGTGAAGGGCGACGAGATCCCCGAGTTCGGCCGCATCGCGGCCATCGCCGACGTGTACGCCGCTCTGACACTGGATCGCCACCACCGCCCCGCGCTGGCCCCGGACCGGGCATTCGCGCACCTGCTCGCTCGACAGGGCAAGTTCGATGCCCGGATCGCCGCCCTGCTGGCGCGTAATGTGGCCATCTACCCACCGGGCATGCCCGTCGAGTTGGACTCTGGCGAGATCGCGGTCGTCGCTCGCGTCGCTCCCGGCAACACGCTCCACCCCGTGGTGCGGCTCTGGACCACGCCAGGAGGGCTGCCCTTCCAATCGCCTCAGGACCTGGATCTGAACCTGCACCACGACATTCGCATCGTCCGCTCCAAACTCATCTGACGCGTCAACTCGCCCGAACGGAGGCACTCCATGCCTGAGTCCGTCCCCCTGATCTCGCGCCACGTCCTGTTTGGCAACCCCGAACGGGCCGCTCCGAGTCTGAGTCCCAACGGGCGGTGGATCGCGTTCCTGGCTCCTCTGGACGGCGTACTGAATGTGTGGCTGGCCGAGGCGGCCGATCCGGCCGCCGCACGGGCCATTACGCACGACAGGGGGCGCGGCATCCAGTGGTATGAATGGGCGCAGACTTCCGAGCATATCCTGTACGTGCAGGACAGCGACGGCGACGAGAACTGGCACGTGTACCGCGTGGGCGTCGAAGGCGGTGACCCGGCAGACCTGACGCCGCTGGAGAGCATCCACGCCCAGGTTCAGCACGTCAGTCACCGGTTCCCCGACGAGATCCTGGTCAGTCTGAACGACCGCGATCCGCGCTGGCACGACATCTACCGCGTCAACATCCTCACCGGCGATCGAGTGCTTGCGCGACAGAACGATGAGTATGCCGGCTTCGTGACCGACGACGGGTTCGTCATCCGCCTGGGCTACATCTACGGGCCCACAGGGGACCTGACGGTCCACCTGTTTGAGGAGGGGCGCGAGCCCCGCGTGCTGCTTCGGGTGGGCCCCGAGGACGCGATGACGACTCAGCTCTTCGCGGTCGACGCCTCGGGGCGCGTCGCGTATGGGTATGACAGCCGCGGGCGCAACACCGGGGCCCTGGTGGCGATGGATCTCTCGACAGGCGCCTCGCGGGTGCTCGCCGAGGATCCGCGCGTCGACATCGGTGATCTGTTGGTGCACCCAACCGAGAAGACACCGCAGGCCTATGCTACGGAGTGGACTCGGGTGGAGTGGCACGCGCTGGACCCCTCTATAGCCGGGGATCTCGATGTGCTCAGACAGGTGGTCGACGGCGACTTCCAGGTGGTCAGCCGCACGATGGATGACGACTCCTGGATCGTGGCCTACACCATGGACAACGGTCCGGTGCGCTACTACCGGTACGAGCGAGCGACGAGGGCGTGCCAGTTCCTGTTCACCGGCCGGCCGGCGCTGGAGGGGCTGGCACTGGCGCGGATGCGTCCGGTCGTCATCCCCGCGCGCGATGGCCTCGACCTTGTCTGCTATGTCTCACTGCCCCTCGACTGTCCCGTGGACAGCGCGGGACGGCCTGCGGCCCCGCTGCCGTTGGTGCTGTGGGTCCACGGCGGTCCGTGGTACCGCGACAGCTGGGGATATGACCCCATCCACCAGTGGCTCGCGAACCGTGGGTTCGCGGTCATGAGCATCAACTTCCGCGGCTCCACGGGGTTCGGCAAGGCCTTCCTGAACGCATCCAACCGCGAGTGGGCGGGGCGCATGCACGACGACCTGCTCGACGCCGTTGAGTGGGCGGTCCGTGAGGGGATCGCTGACCCCAAGCGCGTCGCCATCAGCGGCGGCAGCTATGGCGGCTACGCCACGCTCGTGGGCCTCACGTTCACCCCGGAGGCCTTCGCCTGCGGAGTCGACATCGTTGGCCCGTCGAGCCTGGTCACGCTGATGGAGAACGTGCCGGACTACTGGATCCCCATGATGCCGGTCCTGCGCGACCGCGTGGGCGACCACACGACCGAAGAGGGACGCGCCTTGCTTCTGGAGCGATCGCCCCTGACCCGTGCCGACCGGATCTGTCGCCCATTGCTGATCGCCCAGGGCGCCAACGACCCGCGCGTGAAGCAGAGGGAGTCGGACCAGATCGTCGCGGCCATGAGGGAGAAGTCGATCCCCGTGACATATCTGGTCTACCCAGACGAGGGGCACGGTTTCGTCCGGCCCGAGAACCGGATCTCGTTCTTCGCGGCCATGGAGGCGTTCCTGGCCGGTCAGCTCGGTGGCCGGTATGAGCCAGTGGGCGGTGACCTGGAGGGCTCGTCGGTCCAGGCGGTTCATGGGGTGGAGTATGTGCCCGGCCTGGCTGAGGCTATGGCGGCTCGGCAGTCGACTCACGATGGAGGGGGTTCTCGATGCCCGAATGGGTAGCCCAGTGGATCTGGGATGACAGCGGGCCAGCGCCGCGCAACTATTACCTGGAGGCGCGATGCTCGTTCGAGCTCTCGGCTGTCCCTGACCATGCCGAGTTGCACTGCACGGCCGATTCGCGCTATGTGTTGTTCGTCAATGGCGCGCGTGTCGGGAACGGCCCGGTCCGTGGCTGGGCGACGAACTGGTACTACGACTCGTACGATGTAGCGAGCCTCCTGCGGCCGGGCGAGAACGTGCTGGCGATGCTCGTGCTGCAGCCCGGCGAGAGCAACTTCCAGTACGTGCTGGCCCGAGGAGGCCTGCTGGCGCAACTTGAGGTGGATGGAGCTACCGTCGCCACCAGCGAACGCTGGCGCGTGCGGCCGAGCCCGGGGTTCAGTCGGCGCACACCGCGTGTCTCGTGTCAGCAAGCCTTTGCCACGGAGTTCGACGCCCGGCGCGAGGACCTGGCCTGGACCGCACCGGGCTACGATGACTCCAGCTGGGCCACCCCGACGGTGGTGGGGCCTGTCGGCTGCGAGCCCTGGACGAACTTGCGGCCACGGCCCATCCCGTTTCTGACCAACGAGCCCGTCTATCCGCAGCGGGTGATCTCGTCGACTGTGGTCCGCGAGTGGGCCCACCACGTCACTCTCCACCTGGCGCCGGTCCTCTACCCCGGAAAGGTCGACAGCAACCCGCGAACTCACCGGGTCCTGCTCGCCACGGTGGCCCGCAGCCCAGCGCCTGGTGAGACGAGATTCCTGTTCGCCGAGACCTGCGACGGTAACCCGGCCGTGATGGTGAATGGGCGACGAGTGGACGCGCCCGATGGCTGGGCGACCGTACCCCTTTCCGCCGGCGACAACCTGCTGGTGGTCGATATCAGCCGCGTGTACCACCATATGTACGTCACGATGTCGGCGGATGGACCGGAGGGGTTGTCCTTCCGCGCGCCCGGCGCCACGGAGGAAGTGGCCCGCTTCGCGGCCATCGGCCCGTGCCCGGACGCCGCCGCACATGCCGCGACGCTGGCCAGCGCCACCGAGGCGGCCCTTCTCGAGGCATCGGGGCCTTTGCTGAAGCCGATTCCTCGCGTCGACGAGTGCCCGTCGGTCTGGGGGACCACGGTTACGGCCGAACCGATCGGAGCCCCCGGGCCGGGCGCCGCTCATGAGGCCCTCTGCTGGGCCAATGCCGATGTGGCCGTGGTGGACCCGGTTCCGCCGGGCCAGGCCACCGAGCTCCTGGTGGACTTCGGCCGTGAGCTGGTGGGGCCCCTCGAGTTCGAGGTGTGGGCCTCGGCGGGGACGGTGCTCGACTTCCACCTGTTCGAGTCGATCCAGGAGGGGCGCAGGCAGTGGCCGGAGACGACGCACAACACCCTGCGCTACACCTGCCGACAGGGCTGGCAGCAGTTCCGTGGCGTCATGCGGCACGGGTTCCGCTACGCGGCTCTGCACATCCGAGGCGCGACGGCGCCCACGCGGATCCGCCGGCTGATGTGCCGGCTGAATACGTACCCGGTCGCCCGGCGAGGCAGCTTCGAGTGCTCCGACGACAAGCTGACGCGGATCTACGAGCTCTGCGCCCACACGACGCGTCTGTGCAGCGAGGACACATATGTCGACTGCCCGCTGTACGAGCAGACCTTCTGGGTCGGCGACGCCCGGAACGAGTCGCTGGTCAGCTATACGACCTTCGGCGCCTACGACCTGGCCCGACGGTGCCTCGAACTGGTGCCGGAGTCCATGTTCCGATCGCCCATACCCGAGTCACAGACACCCAGCGGATGGCAGAACCTGTTGACGGCGTGGAGTCTCTTCTGGGGCTGGGCATGCGAAGAGCACTACGTCTACACGGGCGATCGTGACTTCGTGGCGCGCGTCTACCCGCAGGTTCGCCAGATGCTGGACAACCTGCTCGCCATGCGGGATGCACGCGGGTTGCTGGCCATCGAGGCATGGAACATGCTGGACTGGGCGCCGATGGATACCCCCGGCGCGGGCATCGTGACTCACAACAACGCCGAGCTTGTCGCGTGCCTTCGGGCAGCAGCGCGACTGGCTGAGGTGGCCGGCAGCCCCGAGGACACCCCGCGCTTCAGAGAGGCCGCCGACGCTCTGGCCGCAGCCATGAACGCGCACCTGTGGAACAGCTCGCGCGACGCCTATGTGGACTGCCTGCGCCAGGATGGCTCCCAGAGCCCGGTGCTGAGCCAACAGACGAACACCGTGTGCTACCTGTGTGGCGTGGTACCCGAGTCGCGCCGGGCCGCGGTCGAGGCCGTGATCCGCGAGGCGCCGGAGGGCTTCGTGCGGATCGGGTCGCCGTTCATGATGTTCTTCGCATTCGAGGCTCTGGCCGAACTCGGCGAGCATCAGCGCATCGTCGACTGGACGCGCCAGTGGTGGGGACTGATGCTCGACTGCGGCGCCACCAGCTGCTGGGAGGTGTTCCCCGGCTTCGACCCGCGTTGGTATACGCGGAGCCACTGCCACGCATGGTCGGCCGGTCCGGGGTACTTCCTGCCCACATATCAGCTCGGGGTCCGTCCCGATGCCCCGGGTTTCACCCGCGCGCGTATCGCGCCGATTCCGGCCGACCTCTCATGGGCTCGCGGCCGCGTGCCGACCTCTGCCGGCGAGATTGAGGTGGACTGGCGCCGTCGAGAGGGCTCCTTCCGCATCGATGTCTCTCTGCCGCCGGGCACGGAGGCGACGCTGGTCCTGCCCTTCGGCGGAGAGCCACGGGTCCGCCCGACGGGCTTCGGGGCGGTGCATGTATCGGGCAAGTGGCACATCGAGCTGCCCGCCGGCGGAAGCTGCACGGCGGAGCAGCCTGACGGCTAATGGCGCGTTCCGGGCGCAGGTCCTTTGCCGCTGGCCTGGCGAATGCCACGCTCGCGCGCGACATGGCCAGGCAGAATGGGTGGAGCAAATGAACGGATCGAATCCGGAACCCCGGGGCGTGGTGTTCGCCTTGGCGGCGCATCCGGACGACATCGACATGATGATGGCCGGCACCATGCTTCGGCTGCGGTCGGTGGGCTACGAGCTGCACTACATGACCATCGGCAACGGGAGCTGCGGCACGGCGGTCCACACGAAGGACGAGATCATCCGCATCCGCACGGCCGAGGCGCGTGCCGCGGCCCACATGATCGGAGCGATCTACCACGAGCCGTTGGTCGATGACATCGATATCTTCTACGACAAGCCGCTGTTGGCCCGCGTGGGCGCCGTGATGCGCGATGTGCGGCCGGACATCCTGCTCCTGCAATCGCCCCAGGACTACATGGAAGACCACATGAACTCATCGCGACTGGGCGTCACGGCGGCCTTCTGCCGGGGCATGCGGAACTTCCCGACCGACCCCCCGCGCCCCGTGTTCGAGAAAGAGGTGGCGGTCTACCACGCGTTGCCCTGGGGTCTGTGCGATCAGCTCCGCACGCCCATCCTGCCGCACTTCTACGTCGATGTGGCGGACGTGATGGCGCAAAAGCGCGACATGCTCGCCTGCCACAAGAGCCAGAAGGAGTGGCTCGATGTGAGCCAGGGGCTGGACAGCTACCTGATCGCCATGGAGGACATGTGCGCGCAGGTCGGCGCCATGTCGGGCCGTTTCGCCAGCGCCGAGGGTTGGCGCCGGCACTCGCATCTCGGGTTCTCGGCGCCCGGCTTTGATCCGATGTCGGACGCCCTCGGTGAATGGATCGAGCCGCACAGGCCGGTCTGACCACATTCGAGGAGGCATACCATGGCACGACCGCTCAGCCGCATCGCCCCGGCCTGGTGGGACTTCACCACCCTCGATCGCGAGCTCATGAACGATGCCGCCGCACTGACCGTCGAGGGTCTGCAAAGCCTCTCGCGCGACGGGTTCCGCGTCGTCATCCACGACACGCTCCCGGAGTTCTACCTGGCCGAGGCCATGGAGTACATCCATGCCTGGAAGCAGTCGACCGAAGACAACCCGGTGGGCATCTGCGGTCCGATCGGGCCCGTGGACCAGCTCCCCCTGGTGGCCATGCTCGTCAACGAGATGGACTTGAGCATCCGGAGCGCCCACTTCTGGGGAATGGACGAGTGGGTCATCGACGGCCAGGTGGTCGGCGAGGATCATCCGCTGTCGTTCGCGGCGACCGATATGAACCTGTGCTTCAACCGCATCCGCCCCGATCTGGTGATGCCCAAGGCCAACATCCACTTCCCCAACGCCGACCCGTCGGACTACTCAGCCTCGTATGAGGGCGTGCGGTGCGCGGTCATGCAGGGCGGCCAGGGCGAGGTGAAGCACTGGGCGTTCAACGACCCGCCCAAGCGGGAGGCACCCTACACCGACAACCCGCCGCCGCCTGAGGAGTACCTCAAGCTCGGCGCGCGGATGGTCGACCTGCACCCGCTGACCCTCGTTCAGAACGCGCGGACGGCCGCGAACGGCGACATCGCCATTGTCCCCTACCAGGCCATGTCCGTGGGCCCGCGCGAGACCTGGAAGGCCGAGAAGGTGTCGATCTGGCACCCGGGCATCCATGACTCGCCCTTTGGGATGCGCCTGACGGCGTTGATGATCGGGAAGCGCGTTCCGGACACCAGCGTGCCGATGTCGCTGCTGGCGCTGCACCCGAATGTGGAGTTCCACTTCTACCGCGAGGCCATCGGCGAGTGCCGTTACGAGAACTGAGGGGGCATGGAGTGCGCTACCTGGGACCGATAGGGTCCCGCCAGACTGCGGCCAGTTCCCCCTGTGCGGCATTGGCGGTAACATAGGGCCCTTGGCCGGGCGGCTGGGTCTCGCGAAGGTCGCGCGGAACGCCCGCCTGGTCTTGCGGAGGGGCCCCTGACCGGCCCGAGGTTGACGCGTTCAGATCGGGCGCGTTGGGGGCCCACCACGCTGGGAGACGCGTGGTTCCCCCCATGGCGCCCCTCCGCAACCAGGCTGATGGGCCACTGGAGCCCTAAGTTACCGCCAATGCCCCAGATCCCGGACTCCGCTAGATCCCCGGGATGGGCCGGCCCGAGTCGTCGGAGGGGTGCGCGGCCAGGGGCACCTCGAAGGTATACCGCTTCCCCTTGCGTCGGACGATGAGGCGCACGCTATCGCCCGGCTTGCGGTCCGAGATGAGCTTGCCGAGCCGCCGCTCGCTCTCCACCGCGGTGCCGTCGACACTCTCGATGATGTCACCGGGGCGGATGCCCGCCCGATAGGCCGGACCGTCGTACATCCGGTAGACCACCAACTCGCCCGCCTTGCCGGCCTGCCCGATGCGCTGGGCGAGCCACTCGGTGAGCGGACGGACAATCACACCCAGGAAGCCATGGTCGACCTTCCCGGTCCGAATGAGCTCTCCCGTGATCTCTGTGGCCAGGTTCGAGGGGATGGCGAATCCGATGCCCTGGTAGCCGCCGCTCTGGCTGAGGATTGCGGTGTTGATCCCCACCAGCTCGCCCCGAACATTCACCAGGGCCCCGCCACTGTTGCCCGGGTTGATGGCCGCATCGGTCTGGATGAAGTCCGCATAGGCCGACACGCCCACATCGACCCGGTGCTTGGCGCTCACGATGCCGGCGGTGATGGTCTGGCCGAGGCCGTAGGGGTTACCGATGGCCACGACCCACTCGCCGAGCTGGAGGCGATCCGAGTCCGCCCAACGCGCCGCCGGGAGCCCCTGGGCGCCGATCTTGAGCACGGCCAGGTCGGTGGCGGGGTCGGCGCCCCGAACCTCGGCGGCCAGCTCGCGGCCGTCGGCCAACGAGACCCGGACCTCCTGGGCACCGGCCACCACGTGGTTGTTGGTGACCACGTACCCGCTCGGGTCGATGATGACCCCCGACCCCAGGCTCGTGCTCTCCATGTCCGGCTGGCGGAAGAGGTCGGGGAAGAACTCGTCGAACAGCCCCAACCCCGCGCGGCCCCGGACCACCCGGGTGGCGGAGATGTTCACCACGGCCGGCCCGGCCGTGCGCGCCGCCTCGGCGAAGGCCTGGCCGAGTCGCTCGGCGTCGTCCGATGCCGTGCCCTGGCTGTGTCCCATGCGGAAGCTCGCCAGGCCGACCACGGCGATGAGGGCCACCAGGAGCCCCCGGGTCCACCAGTCTCTGGCCGAATGAGCCATTGGAGTCCTCCTCTGCGCACGCCCGCGCCCGCGAATGGGGCACCCCGGCGTGTCCACCAGTGATAGACGACCTCGGCCGGCCGCGGTTTGCTGCGGCCCTATGGAGCATACGCCCCCGACGTGTCGACGGCCACCTGGGCCACGGCCACCTCGCATGCATCGGCGGCGCCGATGCCCCACTCGGCCAACGGCCCGGGGCTCTCGCCCGGCTCGATGACCGGCATCCGGACACCCAGCAACTCGCCATCGCGATAGACCTGCGCCCCGCCGTCCGGGCGGATCGCCAGCCGGAACCGGTGAGTGGCCGTGTGATGATCGACCCACTCGATCAGCGGTGTCCACACACCCGCGTACCAGTAGACGCCGGTGCGGGTGACGCTGATCCCGTACCGGGCCACCTGGCCGCCGGCCCGAGGCACCGCCAGCCGAAGGCCCAGCCCCTCGCCGGCGTCCCCCACCGCGGTGACCCGCGCGGCGGCCTCGATCGTGATGCCCGCACCCACGCCGGGGAGGGTCTGCCGCCACGAAACCGATTCGCCGGCAGCCGTGCGGATCGCCCACTCGCCCGCCTCCGTGACAGCAATGGCCGCGGCGTCGGCCTCCCGCACGGGGACCCAGCCCCCGGCGGCCGGAAGGTGAGGTGGCGACACGGCGTGGCTCAGGGCCGTCCGGGCCTCCAGCGCCCCGGGGCGCAGGGCGGGGGGCAGTGGGGGCTGGCCCTGCCGGAGCCACGCCAGGTTCATGGCGTAGTGGTTCCGGCTGCTGATGAGGTGGATCAGCCCATCAGGCGCCTGACAAGCGGACAGATAGCCGATGGGCTCGGCATCGAAGTGCCCCAGGGCGCAGGGCTGACCATCGGTGGTCTCGCCCAGCCGGGTCTCGCCAGACTCGGCGACCAGGCGGGTGCATGGCCAGGTGGCACCGTCGTCGAAGGACAGCGCGGCGAACAGGCCCGAGACGCGGCGTGTCTCCCCCGCCGAGTCGACCAAGGGCATCCCCTTGGCGAATGATGCCAGGAACAACGGGCCCTCACGCAGACGGATCAGCGCCAACCGCTGGCCGCTGCTCAGCGGCGGGAAGGGACTGGCCGAGTACGACCACGTGCGGCCACGGTCGCGCGAGAGGCTCCGCGCCATGCGGCCGTCGACGGTGTCGCCGCGCCCCAGGGCCATGAGCGAGCCGTCGGCGAGCTCGACCACGCTGGCGTGGATGCCCAGAATGTTGCCGCCCGCATCCGTCCACGTGCGGCCGCCGTCGGCACTCAGGTGGAGCGCCGTGGCGCCCGTGCCGCCCGTCACCGCATCGCAGGTCAGCGCCAGAGTGCCATCCGAGAGCTCGGTGGCCGCCACCGGCATGTGCCGGGCGCCGTGCTCGGGCATGATGAGCCGCGCCGGCGACCACGTGGCGCCGCTGTCCTCCGACGTGCGCATCACGCCGGCCAGAGCGCCCCAGGTCGAGGCGATCGACAGGCCCGCGAAATGGTGGAGCACCCCCTGGCGGTCGCACCACAGCGCCGGGCAGTGGGCGTTGCGGTCGGGCGGCGCGAAGAACACCGAGGCGGGCTCCCACTCGGTCTGGCCTCGCCTCAGGCGGCTCGCCAGCTGCTTGAGCTCGCGCCCGGTCTCCTCGGCGCACGAGTACCATACGGCCAGGAGGTCGCCGTTCGGGCACACGGTCAGTGCCGGGTCGTGGTTGTGCCCGAGCATCCACGGCGCGCCGCCCGCCGGTGGACGGACGTAGGGCGTGGGACCGCGGAACACCGGCGCGTCCGCACTCACCGGCCGCCACCGGGCGGGGGCCGGATCGACCCGCCTCAGATGCCTCGGCTTCGGCGCCGGCGGCGCCACCGCCCTGGGGGCTTCCCCCAACGCCACTCGGAAGCCGATGAGCCAGTGCCGGTCATCGGGCAATGTGCCCATCCGGTTGGATGATCGGAGGAAGTAGGGCTCTGTGGAATGGCTCCCGCCGCGCGTGACGCGGAACTCGCCCCCAGCGGGCCCGGCCGGGTCGGTCTGGGCCCCCGCCGCGTACGGCCCGTACCAGTCGCGGCACCACTCCTCGACGTTCCCATGCATGTCGAAGAGCCCCCACGGGTTCGGGGGCGTCCGCCCCACCGATAGGTCCACGACATCGAGGGTGGGCAGTCCGGTTGCGGCGTCGGTGCGCAGCGGCGTTGAGGGGTACCACGTCATTCGCTGGTTCTTGTGGAACACGGGAGCCAGGGTGTCGCCACACCAGTAGGGCGTGGTGGTGCCGGCACGGCAGGCGTACTCCCACTCGGCCTCACTGGGCAGACGGTACGGCAGGCCCTCCCTCTCCGAGAGCCAGTGGCAGAATGCCGCGGCCTCGTGCCAGCTCACGAACACCACGGCCTCATCGTCGCCATTGGAGAACCCGAGGCGGCCGCGCAGCCTCCGGTGGTCCGGGTCGAAGCGCTCGTACTGGGCGTTGGTGACCTCGCAGGCCCCCACATAGAACGGATGCGAGATGGTGACCGGGTGCGCGGGCCGCTCGTCGGCGTCGCCGTGCCGTTGGTGGGCCTTCTCGGTGATCCCCGCGGGCAGGGGCGATCCATCGTGCCCCATGACGAACGCGCCGGGTTCGATGCGCACCAGGCGCATGCCGACCGAGTTCACGTGCTCGGCGGCGTCCGGGAGGCGCGCACCGGCCGCGGCCATGCAGCATCCTGCCAGCAGCACCGTCCCACCGATGGTCTTCCTCATGGCCAGCGCACCCCTGTGCGGCCCCTCCACGACACGCCGAGCGTTGACCGGCCCCGGTCGCCCCCTCTACCCGCCGCCCGCCACGAGCACGTCCCGCACGCGCAGCGTCGGCAGTACCTGCCCCGGCTCGCGACGGCAGTCTGATGAGATGGCGTCGATGTTCCGCAAGAGGTCCAGGAAGTTCCCGCCGAACATGGTGTTCTTCACCGGGTAGGTGAGCTGGCCGTCCTCGATCCGAGTTCCGAAGTCCACGGTCACGGACAGGTCGCCGTTGACCATGTTCGGCGAGGCCCACCCGGCGTTGAGATAGAGCCCGTTCGCGGTGTCGGCGATGATCTCGGCGGCCGTGCGGTCGCCCAGCTCGGGGATGACGTTCGTCGGCGAGACGCCGCCGCGGGTGCCATGACCCGTGTTGGGCTCCCCCGCCTTCCCGGCGGTGTATGAGTTGTGATAGTAGGCCTTCAGGATACCCCGCTCGACCAGCGTCAGCTTCGTCCGCGGCGCGCCCTCGCCATCGTACGCGCCCGAGGACATGCCGCGTGGGATGAAGGGGTCATCCACCAGCGTCACCAGGTCGGAGGCGATGCGCTCCCCGCGCTTCCCAGCCAGAAACGACCGGTTGCGCTGCACTTCCTCGGCGCTGGCCGCCGAGGCGATGGCCTGCCCGATGGACCCCGAGGCCAGCGGGCCGAACACCAGGGCCATGGTGCCCGACGGGATCTTCCGCGCCCCGAGGAAACCGACCGCCACCTGAGTGGCTCGAGCCCCCAGGCCGTTGGGGTCGAAGTCTTCCATCACCCGGGCGCTGTCGTAGTCGTAAAAGGTGCCCACGTCGTCGCCCCGGCGCACCACGGCGTCGATGGAGGTGCTGACATAGGTCGACCGCCAGTGCACGCACACCCCCAGCGAGTTCACCAGCACGCTCTCGGAGCGGCCGCAGTAAGCCCCGCCGGTGACGATGACCGACGGCTCCACCGAGCGCGCCGACTCGACGTTCGACAGGCACATGCCGACCAGATCGTCGATGGTGAGTTCAGCCACGCGCTCGTCGTACAGCCCCTCCACCTCAGGGCGCTCCTCGGGGCGAGGCAGGGAGACGAACGCCGGATCGGGTTCGGCCAGCGCCGCCAGCTCGGCGGCCTGGCGCGCGGCCGTCCGGGCCGCTTCGGCATCGGCTCCCGGCGCACTGGCCCAGCCGATGCCCCCCTTCACGACGGCGCGCACCGAGCACCAACTGCCCCAGGAGGCGTCGCTCGACTTGATGCGGCCCCGCTCGATATCCAGCGACAGGTTCTTGCCCCGGCCCACCACCACATCGGCGGACTCCGCTCCGGCGGCAACCGCCTCGGCACAGGCCTGCTTGGCGATGGCTTCCACGTCAGCCATGGCTGGTGTCACCTACCCTCGTCCGTGCGCCCTAGCGCAGCTCCGTCTGTCCGCCGACCACGAGCTCCTTGATGCGGATGTGCGGACCACCGCAGTTGTTGGGCATCCCCTGCCCGCCCTTGCCGCACATGCCCGGCCAGTCGAGCGAGAAATCACTGGCCACCCGGTCGATGTTGTGCAGCGCCTCGAGAGTCATGCCGTTCACCGCCACGTCGCGTACCGGCTCGGCCAGCTGCCCGTTGCGGATCATCCGCCCCTCGCCCACGTGGCATGTGAACTGGCCCTTCTCGCACATCACATACCCGCTGTGGCCCCCCTTGGCGTAGAGCCCCAGGTCGATGTCGCGGATCATGTCCTCGAGCTGGATGTTCCCCTCGGCCGGCTGGATGTACGTGTTGCTCATCCGCACCTGCGGCCGGCAGCCGCAGTCCTGCGCCCGCCCACTACCGTTGGCGGGAACGCCGAAGTGCGACGCCGTGGTCAGGCTGTGCATGAGTCCTCGGAGCACGCCGTTCTCGATGATGACCCGCCGCTGCGCCGGCGTGCCTTCGGAGTCGTACTGGTAGGAACCCCAGGTGGTGCCCAAGTCCGACTCGTCGATGATGGTGACCAGCTCACTGCCAATCTTCTCGCCGATCTTCCCCTCGATGATCGAAGTCCCCGCCAGCACCAGGTCCGCCTCGGCGTTGTGGCCGATGGCCTCGTGGGTGAACAGCCCCGTCACCCCGGGGGAGAACACCACGGGGAACTTGCCCGAAGGCGGTAGGGCCGCACCCAGAAGCGAGAGGGCCACATCCGCCGCGCGGATCGAAAGCTCCTCGGGAGTGGTCTCGCGAACCAGCTCGTAGCCCCGCTGCGCCGCACGGCGCTCGAAGGCCCGCTGGCGGAGCCCCTCCCGCTGCACCGTGATCCCCGCCCCAAGCCACGTGCGGACCGTGCGGACCTCGAGCAGGGTGCCCCGGGTGTTGGCCAGCGTCTCGGCGACGCTCGTGTCGCTGTAGTTCACGATGGTGTTGACGGCCACGTCGCCCGCGCGCTCCAGCATGGCGCGCTCGAAGGCCTGCAGCGACCGCATCTTCTCGGCCGCGCTGACCGACCGGGGATCCTCCTGCGGCTCGATGGCCACGGTATCGATCACGGGGTCGACGGGCGCGATGTCCGCCAGGTCGCACGGGAGCTTCTCCGAGGCGCGGGCCATGGCCAGCGCGGCATCGAGGGCCGCCTCGGCCCCGGCACGCGTCACGTCCTCGGTGGTCGCGAATCCCCACGCGCCCTCCTTCATCACCCGCACACCCAGACGGCGCGAGGTGGACTGGCTCAACCGCTCGGACCGGCCATCCTGCAGGAACACCCCCGAGGCCGTCGACTCACCCGCTCGGGCATCGGCGAAGGCAGCCCCCCGCCGCTTGGCCTCATCGCAGACCCAGCGAACCAGGTCCTTCATGGCCCCGACCCCCTTATCCATCTCGGACGAACGGCCAGGACGCTTCCCCACCGGCCGCGGGCATCCCTCCACGGGAACGGCGGCTGGGAACGCCGGGAGGGCAGGTGACGGCGCTTCCACAGGGAACCTGGCCCGCAGGGAGGGACACCATGGTCACCATCGGCGAGGAGCGCGCGGCCGCCATCGAGCGGGAACTCGAGGTGCTGATACCGGCCAGCGAGATCGCCCGGCGCGTGGGCGAGCTGGCCGCGGAGATCCAGTCATCCCTCGCCGGCGAGCGGGTCGTGGCCGTGTCCGCTCTCATCGGGGGCTTCGTCTTCCTCTCCGACCTGATCCGCCAGATCCGGCCCGCCCCCACCGTCGATCTGGCGCACCTGCGCTCCTATGGCACCGGAACGCGGTCGTCGGACCACATCACGCTGCTGCGCCCGCTCGATCAGCCCATCCGGGGCCGTCACGTGCTGATCGTTGAGGACATCGTCGACACGGGCCAGACCGCTCGCTTCCTCATCGACATGGTCCGCGCGGAGAGTCCGGCGGCCATGACCTTCGTGACGCTCCTCAACAAGCCGGCGCGGCGCAAGGTGCACATCGAGCCCGACCTGGTGGGGTTCGAGGTAACGAACCGGTTCGTGGTGGGCTACGGCCTGGACTACGCCGGCCTGTTCCGGTCGCTCCCCGACGTGTGCGCCCTTCCCAGGTGGGCCGAGGACGCCTGGCCGGATGGCTCGCCGCCGGGCGAGGCGCGCGCGCCGAGGTAAGTCGCCCCAGCCGCCGCTCGGGGCCCAAAGCGCTCGAAACGTCTCCTGCTAAGTCTTTTGGCTTGACATGGCGGCCCTAATATGGTATAATGCAAACATGTGTGTGACACTAACGCCCGCCGAGCCAATCCGCGCGCCGCACCGGTTCTCCCCGTCCTCCACCGCCTGGGCCGAGGCCACCGGTGAGCATGCCGTGAGCCCCGCCCGGCCCGGGCGGGAGTTCGACGAACGCAGGTGGGTCATGAACCACTACTCGCCCGTCGCCTCCCGTAGCCGCTTGTCCGGGGAAGGTCTCGCGCGCGTGTTCACCACCGGAAGTGTGGAGCGTGGAGCGTTGTGGAGGGTTTCTGGGTATTTTTGGCGCGAGGCCGCGTTCAGACGAAAAACACCCAAGAACGCTCCACAACCCTCCACACCCTCCACACTTCGCCCCAGCCGGCCTCCAAGGGATCCTCGTCAGCGCGCCCGCTTCGGGCCCGGATGACCCCGGGGCCTGAGCCGGTACGACACAGCTCCGTCCACGGGCACGAACGCCACCCGGCCATCGACCATGGCGCTCGGGACGACGCCCATCAGCCTCCCGGACTCGTCCAGGGCCTCGACCCGCACCGGGCCGTCGGTCGCCACGATGATGCGGGAGGCGGCCGTGAACGGGACGACCTCGCGCCCGCAGCCGGCATCGGCCAGCACCGCCACGGCGCCATCGGTGGCCAGGGCAGCGAAGTCGTGCCACGTCCCGCCCCCGTCGGCGAAGAGGTACGCCGGCGACCGGACGTAGCCGATCCGCACGCCATCGACCTCGGTGCAGTACTCTTCGAACTCGTCGCCGAGAACGGCGGCCCACGAGTCGGGTGACAGATCGCGCCGCTGGCCGCCGACTTCCACCGGCCAGCGGCTGGTCGGGTTGCAGTTGGCGTACACCTCGAGGCCGTTCGCGTAGGTGACCCGCACCTGGCTCTGCAGCGGGTCGCCCTGCTTGAGGGCCTCACTGATGGGCACCATCCGCCCGGCGCGGTGGTAGAGCACCTGGGTCGCGGGGATCATCACGTACCGCGACTGGAGCTGCTGCATCAGATAGTAGTAACGGCCCGCCAGCGCCGTGTCGCCGAAGGGCTGGAAGCCCATGTGGCCGTAGGCGATGGTGGCCGCCAGGCAGTGGTAGACGCCCCGGCCCCAGTTCCACCCCGGCGTCATCGAGATGTCGGCTCCGAGCACGTGCAGGCGCCGCAGGTCGAAGTCCAGCAGCAACGGGTACTCGCTGGCCGAGGGCATGTTGATCTGACCATAGCTGCCGTCCACCAGACCCGCGGAGAACCAGTGGTGCAGGCCCTCGCTGAAGACCGGACCGCCGTAGGCGTCGCTGCCGTCCATCAGCAGGGCGCCCCAGGCGCGGAAGTTGGCCGACAGGAGCCCGGCCCCGGGCGCGCCGGCCTGGTAGTCGACCTGGCCCCAGGGCGTGTAGGCCGTGTGGCAGTCACGGTAGGCCGTGTTGCACCCGAACTTGGCGTGGACGCGGCGCGGGTAGTCCCGCGCCATCTCCAGAGCCTTCAGCGGCCGGATGGCGTACGTCGGCGGCCACACCCGGACCAGCTCGCCTTGGGCGTTCCGGCCGGCGTTGCGCTCATCCCACGACTTCCCGAGCGGATTGTAGTCGGTGAAGTTCTCATAGAGGCCCACGTAGTACCCCATGGCGCGCATGGCCCGGCAGTAGGCGCGCATCGTGTCGTCGCCCACCTCGGGAGCCGCCTCGATGCACATGGTGTACTCCTGCGGCCCTTGGCCCACATCGGCCCCGTTGGTCCAGGCATCCTCGTGATGCGTCACCAGCAGGTTGCGGATCCCACGCCGGTGATACTGCCGCCACATGGCCAGCCAGTCATCGAACCGGCTGGGCGCCGTGCCCCCCAGATGGGTGTACAAGCGGCTCCGGAGTACTTCGGCCTGGTCCGACGGCGGGTTCGGGATGGTCGGCAGTACCTCGTCGAGCGTGGTTGAGACCGAGATGAACTGCCGCTCGCGCAGCGGGTTCCGCTTCCCATCGGTTCGCGTGCCGTAGAGCGAGCCGCCGTTCATGGTGGCCTCGCCTGCGGTCCCCAGGCCCATGGAGGGGTAGAGGGCCGAGCAGCCCGTCTGGTACCAGTCCAGCAGCGTCAGCGTGAAGACGCCGTCATCGAGCAGAACCGCCGGACCTTCGCCGTAGATGGCCATGTAGGGGATACGCACCAGCCGAGGGGACTTCAGCCCCGACGCGTGTCCGAGCCGGAGGGCGGTGGCCTGGGTGCCCTCCGATGACCAGTCGACGATGAAGGACTTCCCCTTGGCCCGAAGGGTGAGCGAGTAGTCGGCCCACTCCCCCCCGATGCCCACGCGCCACCGGGTGGTCACCGCGCCCGGGCGCGGCGAGACGGCCACCAGTTGCCGCGTCAGGAACCGATCCTCCGGGTCGCGCTCGTCGCCGCCGAGGTCGAAGGCGGGCCCCGCGCCGGCGCAGGGGATGTAGGGCTCCCGGTCGCCGACTTGCACAGACAGATCCGTGAGGGTGCCCGTGCGCGGGGTGTAGCGGCCCACGATGCGCTCATCGCCCTCGAGGGTGAACACGTAGGCCTCGCCCTGCCGCTCCAGGCTCACGCGGGTCGGCTTCGCCACCGGCGGCAAGATGGTATCCGGCGTGGTCGGGAACGGCAGATTCTCGACGAGCTCCGGCCGGAAGGCCGGCAGGGGCATGTCGTCGCGGAACAGCGATACCGACTCGATGTAGATAGTTCGAGGTTCCGGGTTGGTGCCGCCGTGGATCTCGATGGCCTCCACCGAGGCGGGGGCGTGGATCCGGCCGTCGGACGCACCACCGGCGAACCGATGGCCCGGGTCGCCTCGGGGGTGGTCCCGCAGCCGCTTGTGGAGCATGCCGTAGAATCGGTAGTTCACCACGCCCATGTTGATGCGGTGCCGCTGCCCGGTGGCGTCGATGACCCGGACCCAGACGGTCACGGGCGGGGTGCCCGGGTCGGGCATCCACGACCAGTTGTTGCCGTAGACCCACGCGCAGGCGGCGTTCGCCTCACCGCGGATCGGGATGGGGCGGGGGGGCACCAGCTCGAACACGCCCGGCCCGCCCGGACTGGAGTACGTGACCTTGGCTTGGTGCTTCAGGTC
This sequence comes from Armatimonadota bacterium, assembly GCA_029547025.1. GTDB lineage: Bacteria > Armatimonadota > Zipacnadia > UBA1398 > JAKPQA01 > JAKPQA01. The sequence continues at coordinate 19,930 of JAKPQA010000233.1, read as the reverse complement.
CTCGTAGCACGGCTCCTCGGATGAGATGACCAGCTCGACCGACCCCGGCCCGATGGCGCCGGCGAGCCAGCCCGAGGCGTCCTCGAAGGTCACGGTGGCGGGGTGCTCGCGCCTGCGGCCGGTGAAACCTCGCCCGATGGGTGTGACGTGATCGGGGCGGTCCTCCATCCGGGCGGGGACGTGGCGGACGTCCCACGGCTTCACGTGAGTCGCCTCCACATCGTCGATGACGAAGGTGAACGGCACGTTCAGCTCCGGCGGCGCCTCCTGCTGCGCGACCAGGATGATCCGGTGGAAGGCACGGGGCTCGGGTCGGCCGTCGGCATCGGGCGCCCAATCGGGGTTGTGGGCCGTGCTCACGGGCCCGAGCTCGATCGCGTGCCAGGACGGATCGCGGTACGTATCGCCCGGGATGTCGAGCATCCAGTGGGAGTCGGCGCCGCCGGGGCCGCCGTGGGCCTCCACGAAGATCCACCCTCCGTGAGGCATCTGGGCGCGCTCATCGCCCCGGAGCCAGAACCGGACGCGGCTCTCGAGCGACCACTGCAGATCACCGATGTCCGTCTCGCACGACACACGGATACTGCGGCCCGCATTGGCGAGTGTGGCGCCGAGAGCCAGCGAGCGCAGCCCGCCATGGGCCGCGCGGTCGGTCACGCGCACCCGGGGCCCCGGGCCGGCGCTGTCGGTCCAGACGCGAGCACCGCCCTCGAAGCCGTCGATGCAGGTCCACTCCTGCGCGGGGGCCTCGGTCGCACATACCATGCAGGCGCACGCCGCGAGGGCGACGAGGCACCCGCTGTGTCGCGTCGGCCTAGCCATCGGCCTCTCCTCCGTTCGCGGGCGGCCCGGCGTCCGCGCTCGTGGCATCCGGCCGCCGTCCGGCAGCTCTCCACAGGGCGCCCAGCGCGGCCCCGAGCAGCACCGCGGCGGCCAGAGCGGCCGATGCCGGGCCCACCCAGCGTCCCCAGATCACATAGGGCGTGTAGCCGCTGATCGTGCCGGCGTAGCCCACGGCCCAGATGGCCCCCACGCCGGTGCGCAGTTGTTCTCGCCCGTAGGGGTCGACGATCTGCGAGAGTCCAAACCCGTTCACCTGAACGACGAAGCGGCGGGTCTCGACGGCCCGCATCCGCCCGGCGGCGGCGCGTTGGGCACGGCCCGCCCGGCCGATGTCGCGGCGACCGCTGGCGCTGGCCACGAGCAGTTCGGCATCGTCGCGCACCTGGTAGCACGCCAGTGCCGGGACCTCCATCTCCCAGCCGAGCATCAGCCCCAGCCGGGCCGGGTTGGTGAGAACCGTGCCGGATCGAAGGAAGGGCCCGCCACCGGCCAGGGGCACGACCTCGCTGCGGGGCCGCTGGCCCAGGAGTTGGCCGTCGCGGCCGAAGACGTAGGCTGTCTCGGGAACGCCCGGTGCGGCCCGCGCGGGGGCCACGAGAGTGGTGTCCAGCTCTCGCGCGCTGGCCCCGATCGCCGCCCATGCCGGGTCGTCCGCCCCCCGAGGGGCGTCGACGAGCCCCGAGGGCCACACCACGAGCCGGGGGGACACCTGGATGCTCTGGTCCGTGAGCGCCAACAGCGAGGCGAGGTCGGCGTCGGCGGCCTGGACCAGCGAGACCACGAGAGGCGTGTCCGGCCGGTCGCCAGCGCGTTCGGCTCCGGCGCCGTGGATCACGGCCAGGGTGAGAATGGTGGCGAGCCCGAGCGCCCAGCTTCGTGTGCGACCGCCCAGAAGCAGCTCGAAGGCGACGCCGTTGAGGAGGACCACGGCCAGGCTCATGCCGTAGCATCCGATCACCGATGCGAGCTGGAGGAAGGGCCCATCGGGGACCTGGCTATAACCCAAGCCCAAGCTCGGCAGGCCCACCGGGACCAGCTCAGACAGGGTGTACTCCATGCCGGCCCACGTTGCGGCGAAGATCACGGCGTGGGGCAGAGCCCCCCGGGGGCGGGGCACACACCCCGCGGCCAACGCGACGGCTGCGCTGCCCGCGGCCCATCCGGCAACGGCGGGCGCCGCGGCGAGACCGAGATGGAGAGGCGCCCAGTGGCCCGCGAGGAGCGCGTAGGCGAACCCGAGGCCGGCGCCGATGGCCATGCGCCCCGTCGCACCCTGGCCCTCCAGCGCGGCCAGGAAGGGCACCAGAGCCACCCATGCGAGGGGGAAGAGGCCGAAGGGCTGCTGGGCCAGGGTCAGGAGAAGGGCTGACAGCAGGGCGAGCGCGAGGCGGCCGGTCAGAGACCGCTCAGCGCGCACGTCGGGGTCGGGTAACTCGGTTACGCGGTACTGCAGGTCGGATCACCGCCGGAGTGGATGGGCGGACGGAGCCGCCGGCCGGAGTGGGCGGGGCATGGCCCTACAGCCCCGCCGGCAGCAACTCGGCCAGCGCCACGGGGACGCCGCCGCGCTCGACGGAGGTGTACCCCGCGATGGACACGGCCAGGCTGCGGACGCCCTCGACGTAGGGCACCGTGCACTCGCCGGTGCCCTGCACGGCGTCAAGGAACTCGTCGAGCACGGCGTGGACCCAGCGCTCATCGGCCGTGGCCTCGCCCTGCACGTCGCCCGCCCAGCGCGCGTTGGGGCCGTCGATGGTCACCAGCAGGCCGTCGGCCACGACCTTGAAGCCCACATCCCACGCGGCCTGCGGCACCAGGGAGCAGCTCAGGGTGCCCAGGGCGCCGCTTTCGTAGGAGAGGATCAGGGCGGTCGTGTCGGGGATCTCGAACCCCTGGGCGTAGCGCAGCAGGCCGGGCTCAGGCGTGTGGCCGGGTGGCGGGGTCCAGTCGCGCACTCGCGCCGTCCGCCCCACCACGGTCTCGACATGCCCGGCGAGGAAGCGGCCGAGATCGAGCATGTGCGTGGCCTGCTCGACCAGCTGACCGCCGCCCAGCGCCATCTTGGGCCACCACACGGGCTCGGGCAAGCCCGGCATGTAGTAGTGGGCTTGCACCATGGCCACGGCCCGGCCGGCCAGGAGCTCGCGTACCCGCTGGAGCGGGGGCGAGAGGCGGTACATGTAGCCCACCTGGGTGAACACACCGGAGGCCTGAACCGCCGACAGCACGGCCGCGGCGGTGTCGAGGTTCACCGCCACCGGCTTCTCGACGAAGAAGTGGATGCCGCGCTCACAGGCTTCGGTCTCGATGTCTCCATGCGCATAGGGCGGCGTGCAGATGACCACGGCATCGGGCTGGGCTTCCTCGTAGAGCTCGCTGGCGGTAGCGTAGGCCGTGCCGCCGTAGCTCTCGGCCGCCGCGCGAGCGCGGGCGGGATCCACATCGGCATGGCCGATGATCTGCACATCGTCCCGCGCCTTGGCGGCCTGCAGGTGGCGTGACGCGATACCGCCCACGCCGATGAACCCGAGCCGAACAGCCATTGGGGACCCTCCAGCGACCTGGCGCCGCCCGGCGACCGGCCGGCCTATCGGACCGGGATGCCTGTGGGGCCGGTGCCGATGCCCATCACCGTGTTCACCGGCTCGTAGCGGTCGTGCGATACCAGTTCCCGCCGGACCACCCGGTCGCCTTCGATGAACTCACGCGACGTGGTGACCTGGATACCCGGGCGCCCGGCCACGTCGGTGCGGCGAACGCCCCGAGCATACCGCGCATCGTAATGGATGACCACCGATGGGGCGTCCACACCGCGAATGGACTGGACGACCCGGACGCGGAACGGCGGCCGGCGATCGGCAAGCAGCGAGACGTGGACCGACTGCCTGTCCGTGGCCGCGCGGATGGTAATCGGGAAGTCATAGGGGTTCCGAACACGCAAGTCGACCTCGCCGTAGGCCACGGCCGCATCGCGGCCAGGGGCCACGTACTTCGGCGGCCACTGGTGCGGGTGGCGTTCCAGGATCTCGAGCCCGCCGGCGAGCGCGGCGTTGTAGAAGGTCGTCGACGTCTGACACACGCCGCCCCCATAGGCGAGTACGAGCTCGCCCTCGTAGCTGACGGGGGCCTTGTCGAAACCCATGTCGGCCGTCCAGGGACCCACAGTGGCACCGAAACTGAACGCATCGCCCGGCCCGATGACCTGGCCATCGAGCGATCGAGCGGCCAGAGCCGCGTTGTGGATCTGGGACGCCGACCGGCCCTCGAGGCGGGTGGCATAGCTGGCCAGCACGATGGGGCGCGGGCACCAAGCGACGAGAGCCAGCGCCCCGCCGGCTACCCCCAGGGCCGCGACCAGCTGCACGGCCCGCTGGACCCTCCGCAAAGCCCCCACGGCGCTCACTCCCCGATCTCGATGATCTGCTCGGCGCCCCAGCCATGCTCCGCCGGCCGGTACATGGCCCACACGTGGGTGGGCATGGTGTGGAACCGGCCGGGAAGCGCGGCGCGCAGCTTGTAGGTCACCGTGCTCTCGCCCCGGGGCAGCACGGGAGCGTAGAAGGCGATCTGGTCGTCGCGCACATCGACATCGCCCCACCAGTGGTGCCACATCCAGGGGTCGGCTTCCTCCATCTCGCTGATCTCGCATCCGGCGGGAACGGGCTCCTCGATCAGCACGTATGCCCGCTCGGTGGGATTCTGGATGCTGAGATGCACCTCGATAGCGTCACCGGCCCGGAAGCGCGTGGCCGGCTGGGGGCTCGGCTTCAGGCTGATGGTGTCCGACTGCGGGTCATGGGTGGGGCGCAGCGCGTGGAAGGTGCGGCTCGCGCGGATGCCCGCGTCGGTCGCCAGCACGGCGCCTTCCTCCAGCATCACGTGCTCGCTGAGCTCGACGCTGTAGTAGAGGCGGCCCGTCCCCTCCTTGCTGACTTCGATGCGGTTCGGGCCCGGCTGGATCTGCTCGGCGTCGACTCGAATGAGACGCTCCGCGGTCTGGACGTCCTCGGCGCCCATGTGGCCCTGGCCCACCGCCTTCCCGTTGATCTTGATGGCGTAGGCATAGTCGGGCGAGAGTTCCTCCATGTGCGTCGCGTAGCGGATCATGGAGCAGAGCACGAGAGCGGTGTCACGCGTGCTCTCAAAGTGGGCGCCCACCCGCCGCGCCATGTACCAGCGCAGCACCTCGGGGATGACGGGCGAATCGGGCTCGATGGTGGTCAGTGCGGCCAGCGGCCCGGCCGTGGTCTCGGTGTCGCTGAAGAAGGCGTCGTCGGCTTCGCGGGATGGCTTGTGCGTCCAGTAGCAGAGGCCTCCGGAACGATGCGCCTCGGCGATCACGCGTTCGAGCTGCCTCCGCGCCGCCTCCTCCCGCCCGCTCTCCCACAGCGCCAGGGCCACGTAGGCCCGGCTGGCCGTGTCCTCTCGAGGGTGGTTGGCCTTGCCACTGAGCCACTGGGCCGTGCGATCATCCAGGGCGTCGTACAGCGCCAGCACGTAGACGCCGAAAGCCGCGTCCATCCCGCGGTTCAGGTCGTCGGGCACGCGGGTCCGAAGCATCGACAGTCCGCTGTCGATGACGGCCGGGTTAACCGAGTACCCGGCCTGCTGGGCTTGCCGGAGTCCGAACAGCACATAGGCCGTCATCCACGTGTCGCCCTCGCCGTAGCGGCCCCAGCCCCAGCCGCCCCCGCTCTGCTGGTGGTCGTAGAGCCGGGCCAGGCCCTTGGCGACCATGTCGGGCAGCTTCTTCTCCAGCGACGGCACCTTCAGGTCGAGATCCCTCAGGGCTCGCGCCAGCACCACGTCGGGCAGGAAGGCGCTCATCGTCTGCTCCGTGCAGCCCCACGGGTAGGTTGCCAGGTAGTCGAGGGAGCCGAAGATGGTCCCGAACAGGGACGGGGTGAGCCGGAGTGTCAGAGCCGTCGTGCCGTCGACGCGGTGGGTGGCCGAGTCGAGCTGCACGGTGACGCTGCCATCCGTCGACCCCGAGTCGCCGACGATCCGTGGCACACCGTGTGGCAACACGGGGATGCCCAGCTGCATGGCGTCCGAGTCTTCAGTCCCCACGGCCTTGAGCGTCGTGAGCGGGTTCCCGAACAGCGGGGCCCGCACGAGCCACTCGAACACGTGGGACATGGCACTGGGGATCCGCGCCTGCTGCTTGGCCTGGGCGCGGGTCTCCAGGCCGTCGAGCACCAGCTCGGCGGCGACCGGTTGGTCGCGGCCGCTCTCGTTGTGCACGATACCCCGGAGTGTGACCTCGTCATTCTGGCGCAGGAAGCGAGGCATCTCGAGCCGGGCCATGAGCGGCCGGCTCGCGATCACCTGGTGGGTGGCCTGGCCCACAGCCGTCGACAGTGTCTGCGCCTTCGCCGTCGCGCGCCAGGTGGTGAGCGTATCGGGCACCGTGAGCGTCACGCGAGCCTTGCCCGCGGAGTCGGTCACCAGCGTGGGCGCCCAGAACGCGGTGTCGGGGAAGTACTTGCGCGTGGCAACGAGCGTGCCCGACTTCTCGCCGGGGTTCAGGTACACCCGCGGGAATGAGTAACTGGTATCGACCCGGTTCTCCTGGCGATCGTAGAAGAACCGCAAGATGTCGGGTCCGGGCTCCTCGCGGATCGCATAGATGGACTCATCGACCACACCCAGCGACACTTCGGCGGTGACGGGTTCCCCGTGGTTGTCGGTGGTGGTCACCTCGAAGGTGGCCCGGTCCCCCGGCCGGTAGCGTGGCTTGTCGGAGCGGACGGCGACCCGTATCGACTTGTGGGCCGGCGAGACGCGCAGCGGCTTGGTCTGTGACACGAACTCCTTCCCCGCCACATAGCACACGGCCACGTAGATGTTCGGGATGTGCTGGCGCGTGATGGGGACCGACAGCACCGTGGTCTTCTTGGCCAGGCTGACCTGCCGCAGCTCGTTGAGCCGCTCGCCCTCCACGCTGAACAGAGCACACGGCGTGGGCCGGTCGACGTTGACAATGAGCCGGGCCGTGTCCCCGGGCTGGTACACCTTCTTGTCGGCGATGATTTCGATCTTCGGGTACCGGTAGGCGAACTCGGCACTGTCGGAGCCCGTGACCCAGATGAACTGGCTGGTGGCGATCCGATTGCCTCGCGCATCCGTGGCCGCGCAGCGCACCTCGTAGGAGCCTTCGGCGCGGGGGATCACCGATGCCTCGGCGTGCCCCTCAGCGTCCGTAATGACTTGCTGCTTCGACTCCTCCTGGCTGGTGGTGTGGCCCTCGTGCCAGGTCTCTTGGGTGAGGGTGACCTCCACGGGCACCGAACCGACCGGTTGGCCCTCGTAGTCCCGGGTCGTGAGGCGCACGCGGGTAACCTGACCGGGCGCACCCGCCCATGAGTCGGGCTCGGCCTGCACCAGGAACTCGCCGCGCGTGACGGTGAAGCTCCCATCGTTCTCGGCGCTGAACCCGCTGGCGTCGGTGACCGTGGCGAGCACGGTGAACTGCGAATCGCCCTCGAACTCGCCGGGGTCGGGCTCGGACTCGCCCTCGCGACGGCGCCGGTCATCGGCTGTGGCGATCCGGACGCGGGCCTCGCCATGGGCGTCGAGGCGGGCGGTGCCGGTCTGAATACAGTCGCCCTGGTACTCGGACTCAAAGTCGGCGCCGTACAGCTCGGCCCACTCCTGCTCCTCCTCGCTGGGCGTCCAGTGAGGCGCGCGGAGCACCGAATAGCTCACCCGGGCGCCGGCCACGGGGGCGCCGAAGTAGTAGTCGGCCCGGACCGTGACCGTGGCCTCGTCGCCGCGCGTGTAGCGATTCCGCTCCGGCGATACCTCAACCCGGTACTCGGGCTTGCGGTAGGAGGCCACGGAAAAGACGCTGGTCAGCTCTTGCGTCCCCACCTGGGCGCGCAGCAGGTAGTCGCCCGTCAGGGCGTAGGACGACAGGGCAATGCTGTCGTGGATCGAGCCGAAGCGGTTGGTCCGGAGCTGTTTCGAGTAGACGGTCGTGTCGCGCCAGTCCGACACGCGCACCGAGACCGGCGTGCCGGACGGGACCCGGTACTCCATGCCCTGACGCTGCCGGAAGATGGCCTTGAAGTGCACGGTCTGCCCGGGGCGGTAAATGGGCCGGTCGGTATACGCGTACATGCGGTAGGGCTCGGCATCTCCCGAATCCTGCCAGTAGTAGCCGCTCAGCAGGGCCACGTGGTCGCCATGTCGGCCGAAGACCGAGGTCTCGCTCCCGGCGCTCCTCGGGGGCAGATTGGTCTCGAAGAGCCCCTTCGAGTCGGTGACGCCCCGGGCCACCGAGGCTCCCTGGCGGTACACACGAATGGCGGTGCCGGGCTGCGGCGCGCCGCTCTCCAGGTCGGCCGCGAACACGGTCAGCCGCTCGCCGGATCGCTTCCAGATGAGACCGATACGGGTGATGAGAGCCGCCCCGGCGGCCCGCACGGCACCCGCCTTGACGCCGAACACGTAGTAGCCGGGTTCCTTCGCCGGAACCGGTATGTACTGACTGAAGACACCCTCCGCGTCCCGCCCCTCGATGGCGATGCGCGAGGTGCCCCGCTTCTCATGAGGGATCACCCCGGCGTCTGCCTTGCCCTCGATCACCGCTCGGGCCAGCGCCCCGTAGTCGGCCCCGGCTTGCTGGGCCAGCGCCTCGTAGTCCACGCGAAAGCACGTGATCTCCATCGCGTCGGCTCTCGCGAACCCTCGGGCCAGCACGCGGCACTCCTCGCCCGGGAGGTAGACGGGCTGGTGGACGTCGAGGCTGAGGTACTCGGGCATGGGCACCATCTCGAGTTTGAGGTGCCCGAGCTGGCCCTCCTCGACGCGGACAGACGTCTCCTTGAGCTCGTGGGCCTTCGACTGGGCGGACACGCGGTACACGCCCACCGGGATCCGCGTCATGATGAAGGCGCCATGGGCATCGGTGGTGGCGTGATAGACCTCCCACGGGCCGTCGCCGGGCTCAGCACCCGACGTCAGGGTCACACTTGCCCCCGGGATGAGCGCCCCGGTCTCCTGGGCCGTGACGGTCCCCTGGACCCGGCCGACGGCGGGCTCCTTGGAGCTGTTGAGGCCGGTCAGAGCCGCACCCAGCGCCAGGGTGAACACCACGGTGGCCGCATGAAGTGCCGACGGGCGACGAGGCATCGCGATCCCTCCCCCCAGTCTAGACGTCCGGCGAGCGGTCGGGTGTTTCGGGCCGACCGAGGACCCAGGAGTCCACGACGAACCAGGCGACGAGTACGGCGGCGAGCAGCGCGGCAGTTCTGACCTTGCCCTGCCGCGACAGGGCGGCGATCTGTGGCCAAGCTCGCGGCAGCTGGACCGACGAGTAGCCCAGTCCCACCAGTAGAGGCATGGCGCCGCCGCAGGCGCGCCACCACGAGCCCTGGGCCCCGGCCAGCATGGCGACGAACGCCAGCCCCACGAGGCTCCCAACCAGGAGGCCCAGCGTGGCTTTGGTGCCCCAGAGCGCCAGCAGAACCAGGGGGAGGGCCACGACGGCCAGCCCCACGGCGCCAACCCGCCCGAGCGGCACGGCGACTCCGCGGCCGGCCGCAAGCGCTCGCGTCCGCGCGGCGTACGAGCACAGGAGGCCCGGGAGGAGGCTGCCGATCACCATGGCCACGAAGTTGTAGTGGACCCCGAGCTCGATGAGCCGGACCTCCGGGAACCGCTCGATGAAGAGCCGGTAGAACAGGAAGAACACGCCCATGCCGGCGGCCATGGCCGCGCTCCGCACTGCGGATCGGGCTCCCGGGGAAACCGTGCCGGTGATTCCCTCACCCAAGGCCAGCGATGGAGCCGCGACGGTCAGGAGCGCCACCAGGCCCAGGCCCACACCGAAGGCGCCCAGCACTCTCATGCAGAGCGCGATGGCGACGAGCACCAGACCGCCGAGGAGAGCGGTGGCCTGGAGGCCGCCAGGGCTCTCGGCGCTCGACGGGGTGTCCTGGCCGCTCAGCAGATAGCCCTGCATCGCCATCGCGACACCGATGCCGCTGCCCACGCAGGTCATCATGCCGGCGGTGTCGAGCACGCGCTTGTTCAGCACGTACAACGCGACGGCGGCCACGACGGCGGGCGCGACGGCGGTCAGCAGCGCCAGGCCGGTGGGGTTCGCGCAGACCGATCGGAGTGTGAGGACGGGAGCGATGGCCACCACCACGACGATGGCCACCCCGCTGAGGGCCGGTGGGATGAGATACCAGTCCAGCAGCGCGCTGCTCGGGAAGTGGAGACGGGCCAGCGTCACGGTGAGAGTCAGGGCGCCCACGTAGAGGGCGTAGATCTCCGCCGACCACAAGCCCGCCCGGTGCACCGTCTCCCCCCGGGCCGCCAACAGGCTCGAGGCGAGGACGACAGCCAGTACCGTGCCCATGCCGAAGCCCATGAGCGCGTGGTCGGTGTCGTCGCGCCAGAGCAGGGCCGTCGCGAGGACGCCCAAGTTGGCGGCCGACACCAGACCCACGGCGCCAGCCAGTCCGAGGCGCACCCGCGCCGGGGCGGAGCCCGGACGGGCCAGGGCGTCATCCATCGCGCGTTCGAAGCCGGCGAGCATCAGGCACATGGCTGCGCCCACGACGCTACCGAGCAGGAGACCCAGGACGAGCCGCTGCCCGGGGGCGAACAGGCCGGCCTCGCCAAGTCCCACGCATGCCGCGATCAGGGCCAAGCCCACGGCGGCGCCCGCGGCGGCCCACAGCCCGCGGCGCTCGTCCGGGTCCGATGGGCCGGGACCGGCCCGTTCGGTCTCGCGGCCGTGCCCGACGAGCACGGCGATGCCGTAGAGGATCCCCACCCCGCCGCAGAACAAGCCCGCACCGGTCAGTACCTGGTTCATGGCGACTCCCCCCGGAACTCGGCGCCCCAAGTGATGTCTCCGCGTACTTTCGGCGCGAGCCGTGCGTGTACCTCGCACGAAGGGCGGCAAGCCTGCGGTGCGACGGGCCCGGGGCCTGCTTGTTTCTTTGCCGGCCAGACGCCGAGCCGGACAGAGACGCCTGCGGGCGCCATTCCCGATCCACAGGGGAAGGATTTATCTTTACCCGCCGGGTGGGAAAATGCTATACTTGACCCGTGCAGTAGGGAACTCATCGGGGATGCGGCGCGCTCTGGGAATAGGGCAGCCGATCGGGACATGCCCTCTCCGGTTGCTGGTGGAGGCTTGAGCCTTGCGGATCACCGAGCGAAGTCACTACGGACTGCGGGCCATGATCTGCCTGGCCCAGCACAGTCCGGGGCGGCCGATGTCAGCGCGGGAGATCTCGGCGCGGGAGGGGATCCCGCCCCGCTACCTCGAGCAGGTACTGAACCGGCTGAAGAACGGCCGGCTGATCATGGGGCATCGCGGCCCCGGTGGCGGCTACGTGCTGGCCCGCGATGCCTCGGAGATCAGCGCCCGTGACATCCTGGCCGTGGTGGAGGACAGCGACGGCGGTCGCAGCGGTTTCCTCGCGGAGATCGAGTGCGCCGCCGCTCGGGGGCCGGATGGCGCGAAGGTGTGTGGCCCGGGGTGCCTGTCGAAGCGCGTGTGGGTGACCTTGGCGGCGAAGGTCGACGAAGTGCTGAGCCAGTTCCGGCTCGCCGACCTGGTCGCGGGCGCCGGCGGTGCGGAGGACGTGGGCGAATGAAGACCATCTACTTGGACCACAGCGCCACGACACCGGTCGATCCGGAAGTCGTCCAGGCCATGTTGCCGTTCTTCACCGAGCGGTACGGAAATGCATCGAGCATCCATCACGCCGGACGCGATGCCTACGACGCGATGGGGGCCGCGCGGGAGTCGGTGGCGTCCCTGATCGGCGCATCGCCGGACGAGATCTACTTCACCGGTGGGGGCACCGAGTCCGACAACCTGGCGATCCAGGGCTACGCGGGGCACCCGGTCAACCGGAAGCGTGGCAAGCACATCATCACGTCGAAGATCGAGCACCACGCCGTGCTCCACACCTGTCAGTTCCTCGAGAGGCAGCGTGGCCACCGGGTGACGTACTGCGGCGTGGATGGCAACGGGGTCATCGACCTGGACGAGCTGGCGGCCAGCATCGCCGATGACACCATCTTGATCAGCGTCATGCTGGCGAACAACGAAGTGGGGACCATTGAACCGCTGCGGGAGATCCGCCGGATCGTGGGCGACCGGCCCATCGCGATCCACACCGACGCGGTGCAGGCGCTGGGCGAGATGGACATCGACGTGAACGAGCTGGGCGTCGACATGATGACCCTCTCGGCCCACAAGGTCTATGGCCCGAAGGGGGTCGGGGCGCTCTATATCCGGCGCGGGACCCGGGTGGGGCCGATCATGCACGGCGGCGGCCACGAGCGGCGGAAGCGGCCCGGGACCGAGAACGTGCCCGGCATTGTGGGATTCGGCAAGGCGTGCGAACTGCTGGCGCGCGATGGGGCCGCGGTTCGCGAGCGAGTGGCGCGTCTGCGCGATCGCTTGGTCGAAGGAGTGATGGCCCGCGTGGACGACGTGGTCCTCAACGGCCATCCGACACGGCGGATCCCGCGGAACGCCAGTCTGTGTTTCCGCGGCTGCGAGGGAGAGGCCCTACTGCTTCATCTGGATATGGCGGGCATCTGCGCTTCGAGCGGCTCGGCGTGCACGTCCCAGTCGCTGGAGCCCTCGCACGTGCTGGCGGCGATGGGAGTGCCCATCGAGATCGCGCATGGGGTGCTCCGTCTGACCCTGGGCAAGGGCACCACCGAGGAAGAGATTGATTACACGGTCGATACGTTGACCTCGGTGGTGGATAAGATACGCGGTATCTCGGCGGCCCTGGGTGTGTGAGGGCCGGGGGGCCGCGCACGGTGGGGCATCGAGGGCTCGAAGCCAGAAGGTGAGACTAGAGTGGCGATCTACACGGAGAAGGTCATGGAGCACATCGCCTCACCGCGGAACGTGGGCGTGCTCGAGGATGCCGATGGTGTGGGAACGGTCGGCAACCCGGTGTGTGGCGATATGATGAAAATCTACATCAAGGTCAATGGCGACCGGATCGACGACATCCGGTTCCAGACCTTTGGCTGCGGCGCGGCGATCGCCACGAGCTCGATCCTGACCGAGCTCGCCAAGGGCAAGTCGCTCGACGAGGCCATGGCCATCACGCGCGACACGGTGGCGCGCGAGCTGGGGGGTCTGCCCGCCCAGAAGATGCATTGCTCGAACCTGGCGGCCGACGGGCTACATGAGGCCATCCGCGATTACCAGGCGCGGCGCGAGGGCCAGGAGTGAAGCGCCGGCAGGCGTGATGGCCCCCGAGGGCCGGCCGCCATGCGGACGGGTAGCCCCGGTTGGGTTACAATGGTCTGGGAAGGTGCCCTCGCTTCTCTGGACTCTCCCCGCCGTGCCACGGCGTGAAGGAGACCGACACCGGGGGGTCTACCATGCGGCTGGAGCTCGATGAACGCAGGCGGCGCGTCCTGGCCGCCATCGTACGAGACTATGTCAGCACCGCGGAGCCTGTGGGGTCCAAGCGTCTGGTGGAGCGCCACTTGTTCCGGGTGAGCTCGGCGACGATTCGAAACGACATGTCGGCCCTGGAGGCCGTGGGGCTCCTGGCCCAGCCGCACACCTCGGCGGGCCGGATCCCGTCGGACCGCGGCTACCGCTTCTTCGTCGATGAACTGATGGAGATCCCGGTGCTATCACCCGCTGCGGAGCGCATTCTCCGTTCGGCCCGGGAACACACCACCGACATCGACGACATGTTGCGCGAGATCTGTACCATCCTCTCGAAGGTCACTCAGCACACCGCGGTGGCCCTCGTGCCCGGGCTCGAGAAGGCGGAGCTCCGGCATTTCCAGATCAGCAAGGTGGACGGGGCGCGGTGCCTGATCATCCTGGTGACGGATGCCGGGCATGTGGTCCACGAGTTCATTGATGCAGGCGAGTCGTACTCGGCCCGCGAGATCGAGGTAATGAGTGGCATTCTGCGGCGGCGCCTGGTGGGCATGAAGATCGACGACATTGAGGCGCTGGACACGCGCCACCTTCGCGCCGAGCCGCAGCTGAGGGGTCTGCTGCTCGAGGAGTCGTTGCGCGTGGTGCGTGATCACCTCGAGCGCGGCAGTTACTGGGTGTTCGTGGACGGTGCCATGCACATCGTCACCCAGCCGGAGTTCAACGACGTGGAGCGTCTCCAGCGCGTGCTCCATGCCCTCGAACAAGAGCAGCTCCTGGCGCAGTTGCTCTCCGAGTGCTTGAGGACACAGGGGGTACGCTCACGCATTGGGTCGGAGCATGAGGTGGAGGGCGTGAGTGACCTCAGCCTCGTGGCCGTGGGCTACGGCCACGGGGGCGCCCGTGGGGCTGTGGGTGTGTTGGGACCCACTCGCATGGACTACGAGAACGTCTACGCGGCGGTAGCCAAAGCCGCCGATGTGATCGAGCGGGCTCTGCCATCGTGAGTGCCGTCCCCGCGTGGACTGGGTGATCGCCTCGATGTGTCTTTCTCCTCGGGTGCGAGCGCTGCCGTGGGCGCTCTGCCTGCTCCTCTCGGCGGCCGAGGCCGCCATGCCGGGACTCACCGGCGAAGAGGTCCGGCAGCTTCGCCTCGATGCCGTGAACCTCATCAATGCCGACCGGGCCACGTTTGGTCTTGCCGCTGTTGAGCTGGACGACCGTGCCACCAAGGTGGGAGATCTGTTCTGCGAGGCCGCTCTCGCGCAGGACATCCGGGGCCACTTTCTCACCGATGGGCTCTCTCCGTTTCTGCGATACGCGTTCTGGGGCAATGGCACGGACTACACGGGACAGAACGCATGCTCGACCTTCGGCATGACGCGGGCCGAGTGGGACTACGAGAGCGTCCTGGAGGTCCTGCGCCGCTACCAGGTGATGATGATGTCGGAGCGGCCGCCCGCCGACTGGCATCGCAGGAACATCCTCAACCCGTGGCACACACACGTGGGGATCGGGTTGGCGTGGGGTCCGACGGGCGTCCGGATGTCGCAGGACTTCGTGAACCGCTATGTGGCGGTGAACGAGATCGCGACCGACCAGCCTCTGGACGCGACACCGCTTTTCGCCGGCCGGATCCTCGAGCCCGAACGCTTCGAGCTGGCCGGGATCACGGTGTTCTTCGAAGATCCGCCCCGCGAGCTCTCGGTTGCCGATGCCAACGCGCGCATGAGCTACAGTCCGCCGGCCGAGTGCCGTCACCTTCGCGTGCAACTTCCGCCCGGCCAGTTCTACACCGACACGCGCAGCCGGGGCGATGTCGTGGTGCGCGAGGACGGCACATTTGGGTGCCGGCTGCGGTTCTGGCAGGGGCGCCCCGGCATCTACGGCGTCGCGGTCCGGCTGCGCCCCATCGGCACCACGGGCGTCGACGACCAGTTCTACACGACCTATGTGTGCCTCAGGGTGTACCCGCCACGGGGCGAGGACCGGGCCGACGGCCCACGGAGTCCCCTGGCCCTTCCCGGGCAGTCCTGAACCCCGTCAGGGGGCGTCCGCGTAGACCGCGAGGATGTTCTCCGGCGGGATGTCCGGTTGGAACAGGTGTGCCGGGGCCAGGATATACCCGCCCCGGGAGCCCAGCACCTCGCAGTAGCGCCGCACTTGGGCCCGCACCTCCTCGGGCGTACCGTGGGGTAGGACATGCTGCACGTCGATGCCGCCGTGGAAGCAGATTCGCCCACCCCACTCGGACGCGAGGCTCTCGGGTTCCATCTCCGGCCCGGTGGGCTGAATGGGATCCAGGACGTCGACGCCCAGATCCACGAGGTCGGGCACGAATGCGCGGATATTGCCGCAGGAGTGGTAGAGAACCTTGGCGCCGAGGGAGTGAATCGTGTCAGCCATCTCCTTGAGATACGGGGCCACGAACTCACGGAACATGGTGCGCGAGATGAGTGGGCCGTGTTGCCCGCCCAGGTCGCTGAGTACCAGGAACAGGTCGATGCGGCCGTGACTTATCTCGGCGGCCCGCGTGTACTCCTCCTTGAAGAAGCGGGTGAATGTGCGACAGAGGTAATGGGTCCACTCGGGCCGGTCGACCATGTCGAGAAACATGCCCTCCCACCCGCGCACGAGCCCGGGCCGCTGCCAGATGTCGGCGAACCCGTAGACGATGGCGTAGTCACTCCACGCCTCGCATTGGGCCGACAGGTCTGAGAAGTCCAGCTCATCGACCGACGGCCAGCGGAACTGCTCGAGATCGGAGAAGGACCGCGCGGTGCTGAGGGCTCCCGGCAGTGCGCTCCGGGCGGGCCCCCATGGAGTCGGCTCGTACCGGTAGCGCTCGCCCCACGCGTTCTGGTACGCTCCCTGGACCCAGCGTTCGGGCGGCATCCCGGCGGTGGTGTGCCGGATGTCGACACCCATCTGGCGCAGCAACGTCTCTGTATCTGTGGAGCCCGTGTAGGACAGAAGCTGGCTCAGCGTGGCGTCCTCGGCCCAGAAGTCCCTGGGGGTGCGGTCCGTCTGTTGCAGTTCCATGGCGGCCAGGACGCGTTCGCGCGGGTTCATGACGACCTCCGGGGTGCCGAGGGGCGATCTGGAGTTTCGTGTACTAAGAATCTGTGTCGATGTGAACAATTCGTAGCACCATGCGTCTATTCCGCTGGTCTGCGGTACACGTCGGCGGAAGGAGGGATGCTTGGGCCTTCCCGCGCCACTCGGTGGGTGGCGCGAGGGCTGGCACCCCGTTGATGCCCGGCCAGCGGCCGGGGTCAGGTGTGTGCTCCGAGCTACTCATCAACGGTTCCGATCAGGTTGGAGATGGACATGGTTATCTCATCGGCTCTGGACTACGCCTACCGGGCCTCATTGATCCTAGCCCGCAACTACGATGACGGCGGGCCGGTGACCACGGCCCAGATTGCGTCAGCCGAGGGGTTGTCGGAGGGGTTTCTGCTTCAGGTTCTGGCCATCCTGCGCCGCGCGGGGATCGTGCACAGCATCCGGGGAAAGAACGGCGGCTATCGTCTCGCCAAGGCACCTTCCCAGGTCACGCTGGCCGACATCTGCGGCGCGATGCAGACGAGCCGACCACGGTCTGATTGCCCGATGCGTCCGGACGCCAAGTGCTGCCGGAACGATCCGACGTGTCACCTCGTTCATGCACTGTCCGAGGCGAGTCGAGCTGCCGAAGCAAGGCTGGCCGCGTTTGATCTGGAGACATTGAGCCAGGCGGACGACAGCGAGGCGCAGGCGGTTCTGTACGCCAGTTAGCGTGAGCCTGGCTCCGCGGACCCTTTCATTGGCAGGTGGCGGCGGGCCCCGAGCGGGGCCTGCCGTTCTCATTGGCCCCACTGAGCCAGAAGGCCGGCGGAGGGATCAGCTCTCCCATCGCGAAGGCCGTGGTACTTCCTCGCCTGGGCCAGTGGGGGTCTTGTCCATGTGTGCCTTCACCCGGATCTGCTTGGGCCTCCTTCTCTCGGCGGCCATGGGGGGCCCGGCCGCTCACAGCCACCCCCTCCCCGCTCCCGCGATCCGCGCCTTCGACATGCACCAGGTCCGGCTCGAACCTGGCCTCTTCCGCGTGGCGCAGGAGGCCACCCGGAGGTATCTGCACGAGCTGGACCCCGAGCGCCTGCTGTACGCCTTCCGCGTGAACGCGGGCTTGCCGGCCCCGGGAGAGCCTCTGGGTGGATGGGAGCGGCCGGACTGTGAGGTGCGGGGCCACTTCGTGGGGCACTATCTCTCGGCGTGTGGCCTCATGTATGCGAGCACCGGCGACGAGGCGCTCCGGGACCGGGCCCTCTACATGGTGGGCGAGCTGGCGAAGTGCCAGAAGGCGCTCGGCGGCCAGTACCTCTCGGCCTATCCCGAGTCCTTCTTCGACCGCCTGGAGTCCATGGCAGACGTCCCGTGGGCCGCCTACTACACCATCCACAAGATCATGGCCGGCCTGCTGGATGCGTACCAGTACTGCCATTCCGAACAGGCGCTGGACGTGCTCCTGGGCATGGCGCGCTACTTTGGTGCCCGCACCGGCCGGCTCCCCATCTACCAGATGGACCGGGTGTTGGCCGTCGAGTTCGGGGGCATGTCCGAGGTTCTGCACAACCTCTACGCGGTGACGGGCGACCCGGAGCACCTGGAGCTGGCCCATCGCTTCGACCGCGCGGAGTTCCTGGGCCCCCTGGCCCTGGGGCATGACAATCTGAGCCGGATCCACGCCAACACGCACATTCCCGAGATCTGCGGGGCGGCCCGCCGGTACGAGGTGACCGGCGAGCCCGCCTACCGGGAGATCGTGACCTTCTTCTGGGACCGCGTCGTAAACACGCGCACCTATGCCACGGGGGGGTGCTCGAGCGGGGAGATGTGGCCCGACCCGGGGTGCCTTGCCGGGACGCTCGGGCCGAACACGCAGGAGTGCTGCACCACACATAACATGCTCAAGGTCACGCGCTACCTGTACCGATGGACCGGCGATCCCCGCTATGCGGAGTTCACGGAGCGCGCTCTGCTCAACGGCATTCTGGGCACGAACCGGGCCGACACGGGTCAGATGATCTACTATGTGCCTCTGTCCACCGGCCACACCAAGGCGTTCGGCACACCCAATGACTCCTTCTGGTGCTGCTATGGCACTGGGATCGAGTCGTTCTCGAAGCTCAACGACAGCATCTATTTCCACGACGACCATGGGCTCTATGTAGCCCAGTTCATCGCGTCGACTCTCGACTGGCACGCCCGAGGTCTGCGGGTGGAACAGCGGACGCGTTTCCCCGAAGAGGAGAGTACGGAGCTGCGGTTCCGAACGGACCGCCGGCAGCGCTTCACGCTGCACGTCCGGGTGCCGCGGTGGGCGCGCGGTGGTGTGAGTATCGCCGTGAACGGCGGGCGCATTCAGGCCTCGGCCGAGCCGGGCTCCTATCTCTCGCTCGAGCGCGAATGGGCCGACGGCGACCGCGTGCGTGTTCGGATGCCCATGGCACTTCATGTCGAGACGCTGCCGGACGACCCGGAGACCGGAGCGATCCTGTACGGCCCGGTGGTGCTCGCCGGGCTCACGAGCCGCGCGACCTACTTCGTGGCCAACCCAGACGATGTGGCCGCCTGGGTCCACCCCGTGGCCGGCGACGCTCCTCTGGTGTTCTCCGCCGACGCACCCAACGGCCAGGCGGATGAGCGGCTTAACCTGATCCCCTGGTACCGGGTGGTCGACGAGCCATACGGCGTCTACTGGACCATGACTCGGGAGGGAAGCCCCACCCACCGGCGCATTCTGGACGAGGAGCGGGCGGAGCGGCAGCGACAAGCTCGCGTGGTCGACACCATCGCCATCGGCGATGAGGCGAACGAGCGGGAGCACAACCTTCAGGGAGAGGCCACCGCGTCGGGCTCTCACCTAGGCCGGGCGTGGCGCCACGCCGCGCCGGGCGGATGGTGGAGCTGGGATCTGGCGGTCCCCGCCGACGAGCCAGCCGTGCTCTGCTGCGACTACTGGGGAAGCGAGAGCGGCCGGCGGACCTTCGACATCCTGATCGACGGAACGACGCTGGCAACCCAGACGCTGCTCAACGACGCCCCGGGCCGTTTCTTCAGCGTCGAGTACCCCATTCCCGTCGAGGCCACACGCGGCAAGGACCGGGTCACGGTTCGGATCGTCCCTCACGAAGGGAACATCGCCGGAGGCCTGTTTGGCTGCGCCGTGCTGCGGGCCGCGAAGCCCTGAGTCGCGCCAAAGGAACAGCCAGGGACCCCGCGCGCCGGGCAGAGCGTTCTGAAAATGGTGCGGGACCCACTCCCGCAGAGGCTGGGGGATCCGTTGCACCCATTGGCGGTAACATAGGGCCCTTGGCCGGGCGGCTGGGTCTCGCGAAGGTCGCGCGGAACGCTCGCCTGGTCTGGCGGAGGGGCCGCACAGGGGTGCGCCCAGAGGGCGCGGGGCCCCTGACCGGCCCGAGGTTGAGGCGTGCGGATCGGGCGCGTTGGGCGCCCCTCCGCAAGACGGGCAACGGTTGGTGTGTCGTGGAGGGGCCGCACAGGGGTGCGCCCAGAGGGCGCAGGGCCCCTGGCCGGCCCGAGGTTGAGGCGTGCGGATCGGGCGCGTTGGGGGCCCACCACGCTGGGAGACGCGTGGTTCCCCCCATGGCGCCCCTCCGCAACCAGGCGGATGGGCCACGGGAG
>JAKPQA010000226.1 GCA_029547025.1 Armatimonadota bacterium | reverse complement strand
GGGCGCACCATCGAGACCATGAGCTTCATCTCTTCGCGGTTGGCGTGGCCCGAGACATGCACGTTGTCGATGGCACTGTAGATGACCCGGGCGCCCTGCCGGCACAGATTGTTGACCGTCCGCCAGATGAGGGCCTCGTTGCCGGGAATGGGGTTCGCCGACAGCACTACGGTGTCGCCCGGCTGGGTCTTGAGGTGCTTGTGTTCGCCCTCAGACATGCGCACGAGCACCGACATGGGCTCGCCCTGGCTGCCGGTGGTCAGTACGGTCACCTGGCGCGGCTCGTAGGCAGTGACGTCATCGAGATCGATGCGGACATCGGGCGGGATGTTGAGGTAGCCGAGCCTCGACGCCACCTGGATGTTGCGCAGCATGCTGCGGCCGTCCACGCACACTTTGCGGCCCAGGCGCGACGAGATGTCGAACACCTGCTGCATTCGGTGGATATTGGACGCGAAGGTGGCGACGATGACGCGCCCCTCTGCCTCGGCGAACAGGGCCTGCATTCGGTCCCCGACCCCGCGCTCCGAGGCCACATAGCCCGGCTTCTCGGCATTCGTCGAGTCCATGATCAGCAGGAGTGTCTCGCCATCGCCGTAGGCCACGAACCGCTCGACGTCGAGTGGCTTCCCGTCCACAGGCGTGTGGTCGATCTTGAAGTCGCCCGAGTGAACCACGGAACCGAGGGGTGTGCGGATGCCCAGACCGCAGGCGGCCGGGATGCTGTGGTTCACGTGGATGAACTCGACGGTGAAGCACCCGATCTCGACCGTATCGCCGGCTTGGACCTCCTGGAAATCGGCCGTGGGCAGCCCTTCCCACTCGGAGAGCTTCGCCTCGATGATGCCGCGGGTGAGCGGGGCAGCGAAGACGGGAAAGTCAGGTTCTCCGATGGCTCGGAGGAAGAAGGGGAAGCCGCCCACGTGGTCCTCGTGTCCGTGGGTGAACACCATGCCGCGAATCCGGTCGCGGTTCTCGACGAGGTAGGTGTAGTCAGGGATGACGACATCGACGCCCAGCATGTCGTTCTCGGGGAAGCCGATGCCGCAGTCGATGACGAGGATGTCGTCGCCGCACTCGAGGAGACTCATGTTCTTGCCGATCTCCCCGACGCCACCGAGGAAGATGACCTGGAGTTGGTCTTGCCGCGACATGGGCGCCTCCGTGTTCGGTTGTGGCTCGGTCGGGGTGCGGTGGTGAGCCGTCGGTGCGTCAGGTGACCAGGCCGTAGTCCGCCAACGCCCGGCGGATCACCTCACGCTGAGCGGGAGTGGGCGGGACGAGTGGGAGTCGGGGCCCGCCCACCCCGAACCCAATCATCTCCATGGCCGCCTTCACCGGGCACGGGTTCGGGGAGCCCGGGACGAAGCAGGCCTCGAAGATGGGCAGCATCCTCAGGTGCAGCTCAAGTGCGCCACGGGTGTCGCCCGCGTGAAACCGGTCGATCATCATACGAAGATCACGCCCGACCAGGTGGCCGGCCACGCTGATAACCCCCAGCGCGCCCAGAGCCATCATGGGCAGGGTGTCCGCGTCGTTGCCCGAGTAGATGACGAAGCCAGGCGGCGCGTTGCGCCGGATGGAAGCGATTTGGGCCATGTCCGATGACGCTTCCTTGACGGCAACGATGTTGCCCGCCGCCTTCGCCGCACGCACGACGGTGGCGGCCTCGATGTTGCTGGCCGTGCGCGGCGGGACATTGTAGAGCACCACCGGGGCGCCGACGGCCTCCGCTGCGGTGACGAAGTGCTGGTACATGCCCTCCTGAGATGGCTTGTTGTAGTAGGGCGCGACCAGCATCACAGCATGGGCGCCGGCCCCCAGGGCCACTTTCGAGAGCTCGATACTGTCTCGGGTCGAGTTCGTGCCGGTTCCGGCCACCACCATGGCACGGCTACCGACGGCCTCCACGACGGCCGCCCAGAGGCGTTCCTTCTCGTCGTGGGACAGCGCCGGTGCTTCGCCGGTAGTGCCGGTGACCACGAGCCCGTCGTTACCTTCATCCACCAGCTTGGCGGCGAGCTCTCTGGCACGTCCCAGGTCCAGAGAGAGGGAATCGTCGAAGGGAGTGAGCATCGCCGTCATGAGGCGGGGCATCTCGGCCATGGTCAGACCTCCGGATGGTGTCATTCGGGCGGTTGCGGTTCGTCACCGGATCGGTTCAGGCCTTCGGCGTGACCAGCCCAGCCTCGATGGCTCTCTCGGCAATCTGGACCGCGTTGGTGGCTGCGCCCTTGCGCACGTTGTCGGCTACGACCCACAGGTTGAGGCCGTGGGCCACGGTCAGGTCATCACGGATGCGGCCCACGTAGGTCTCATCGGTCCCCGCGGCCAGTACCGGGGTCGGGTAGTCGGGCACCGATGGATCGTCGATCACGATGACGCCCGGCGCACCGCTAAGGATCTCGCGCGCCCGGGTTGCGGGCATGGGGCTGGCGAACTCCACGTTGACTGATTCCGCATGGCCGGCGTAGACGGGCACCCGCACGGTGGTCGCGGAGACCTGGATGGTCTCATCCTCCAGGATCTTACGGGTCTCGCGCACCATCTTTTGTTCTTCCTTGGTGTAACCGTCCGGCAGGAACGCGTCGATGTGGGGGATGCAGTTGAAGGCGATGCGCTTCTGGTAGACCGACGGGGGAGGCGGTTCCTGGCCGTTCACAACGGCCTGGGTCTGCGCCATGAGCTCGTCGATGGCCGCCAGGCCGGTGCCCGACACCGACTGATAGGTGGAGACGACGATGCGGCGAATCCGCGCGGCGCGGTGCAGCGGTGCCAGGGCGACGACCATCTGAATGGTCGAGCAGTTCGGGTTGGCAATGTGCCGATGCTGCGGGCCGATGGCGTGAAAGTTCACCTCAGGTACCACCAGAGGGACATTCGGGAACATGCGGAATGCCGACGAGTTGTCGATCACGAAGCATCCGCGCGCGACCGCGGCCGGAGCGAAGGTCTCGCTGGCGCCCCCCACCCCCTCGGTTCCCGCGAACAGGGCGACGTCCACATCGTCGAACTCAGCTTCGCTGATCGCCCGGACCGGGTAGTCCACTCCGTCGACGGTCTCGATGCGCTCGCGTCGAGCGAGCACCTTGACATGGTCGGCCGGAAATCCGCGCTCGCGGAGCACCCGGAGCATTGTCTGCCCCACCGCGCCGATCCCCACCACCGCTACCCTGAAGCCCATGGCCCCAACCTCCCCTTCACGACCTCGTGATTTCCTACAGAAGATTCTCGAGCCCGTAGACCAGTTCGTTCAGCTCCAGCACCCGCTTGCACGCGAGGATGACGCCGGGCATGAACGACTCGCGTGACAGCGAGTCATGGACGAGCGTCAGGGTCTGTCCCAGACCCCCGAAGATCACCTGCTGATGGGCCAGGAGACCGGGGAGCCTGACGCTGTGGATGGGCACACCGTGGAACTCCTGACCTCGTGCCGGATGCGGCTCGCCCGGCTCCCGATCACCGCGCGCCGCGGCGATGAGCGCCGCGGTCTTCACCGCCGTGCCGGAGGGTGCATCGAGCTTCTGGTTGTGGTGCAACTCGATGATCTCGACGCTGGGCATATACCGGGCGGCCTGGGCCGCAAACTTCATCATGAGCACCGCGCCGATGGAGAAGTTCGGCGCGATGATCGCTCCCAGCCCGTGCCGCTGGCACAGCGTGCGGCACGCGGCAATGTCGGCTTCGGTCCAGCCCGTGGTTCCCACCACCGGGCGGGCGCCCGCCGCTATGGCGGCTGAGAACACCTTCATACGCGACTCGGGCACGCTGAAGTCGACCACGACCTGTGCCTGCGTATCACGCACGACGGCCACCAGGTCGCCTCGCATGGGCAACCCAGGCACCCCTCCGCCCACCAGATCGGCGAGGCTGCGTCCGGACTGGACGACGTCCACGGCGCCCACCAGTTCGAGGGCGGGGTCGGAGGCCACGGCCCGGCATGTCTCCTGGCCCATCCGCCCCGCGGCGCCCGACACGACGACACGAACCGACATGGTGGTCCTCCCTCTAGCGAGACTGGGGATGAGCCCGGGGAGATGGCGATCGAGGCGCCAGGGCGCGACCGCCGCCGCGGTCTACAACACCGCGGCGGCCAGGTCACTCCGTTTGACCGGTCCGATCGCCGCCAGGCACGGCTTGCTGGCGAAAAGACGGTGGATGGCCTCATGCACTTGGTCGGTGGTCACAGCCTCGATCCCCGCAATGACCTCCTGGGTCGGCACGACCCGATCGAACGCGATCAGCGACCGGGCGTTGCGCGCGGCCCGGTGACCCACGCCGTCGAGGGCCATCAGCGTCGCGCCCCGGTGGTATTCCTTTGCCGCTCGGACCTCCTCGGAGGACAAACCGTGCGCCAGGAGATCGGCAAACTGCTCGCGGATCAGCTCGAGGACCCGGGTCAGGTTCTCCGGCCGGGTCCCCGCATAGATCGACTCGTAGCCTGAGTCCAAGTGCATGGCCGTTGACGAGTAGACGCTGTAGACCAGTCCGCGCTTCTCACGGATCTCTTGGAACAAGCGCGAGCTAGCCGCCCCGCCCAGCGCGCAGTCAATGATGGCCCCAGCGTAGCGCCCCTCGTCGCGCATCGAGTAGGCCTCGCCGCCCAGGCAGAAGTGCACTTGCTCGATGTCACGCTCGTCACAGACGACGTCGGGCGATGCCACGGGCGCCGGGAGCGCCGCGGGCCCGGAGGAAGGCACGTCGAGCTCGGACCAGTGTGCGGCGATCAGGTCGACGACCTGCTCGTGGTGCACATCGCCCGCAGCCGATACCACGATGTTGGGGCCCGTGTAGTGCCCCGTCATGTAGCTGCGGACCCCCTCCGGTCCCAGCGCCCGCAGGCACTCGACGTCACCCAGGATTGAGCGGCCGATGGCCTGGCCGGGCCATAGAGCCTTGGCAAACTGGTCGTGCACCAGTTCCGACGGCGTGTCCTCGTACCGGCTGATCTCCTCCTCGATCACCAGGAGCTCGAGGTCGACGTCCTCCTCAGCCAGCTTCGGGTGCAGCAGCATGTCACTGAGCACCTCGATGGCCATGGGCACGTGCTGGCCCAGGACCTTGCCGTAGTAGTAGGTGATCTCCCGCTCGGTAGCCGCGTTGACATCGCCGCCCACGGCGTCGAACGCGAGGACGATATCGCGAGGGCTGCGAGTGGGCGTCCCCTTGAACACCAGGTGCTCGATGAAATGGGAGACGCCCGACTCCTCGGCTCGCTCATGGCGTGATCCGGCAGCAACGTAGAAGCCCACGGTGGCCGTCGCCACGTGTTCCATCCGGTCGGTGACCACTCGGATGCCGTTCGCCAGGGTGTCGCAGCGGGTCATCGCTTCTCCCGGAAACGCGTGCGGCCGCCACCGGCCCCACCGCGCGGACCCTCCTCGCGGCCTGCGGATCCGCCGCGCCGTCGCGGCGTGCGGGGATGGTCTCCGCCCTCACGGCCGCGCGAGGAACTGGGGCTATCGCTCACACCCTCCGGCCGATCCAGGAGCTGCTTCCGGCTGACGTTGATCCGGCCCTGATCATCGATCTCACTGACCTTCACACGTACCGGGTCGCCGACCTTGAGCACGTCGGCAATGCTGGGCGTGCGTTCCCAGGCGTATTCCGATACGTGCAGAAGCCCCTCCTTGCCGGGTACCAGCTCGACGAAGGCGCCGAAGCTCATGAGGCGTGTGACCGTGCCGTCGTACACCTCGCCGATCTCGGGGTCGCGGACCAGCGTGTTGATGAACTGAACGGCCTTCTCGCCCGCTTCTGGGTCCGTTGTCGACACGTATACGCGGCCGTCGTCCTCGATCTCGATGGTGACCCCGAGCGCCTCGATCTTGCGGATGGTCTTGCCGCCCGGGCCGATCACGGCACCGATCTTGTCGACCGGTACCATCAGCGTGAGCATGCGTGGGGCGTACGGTGACAGCTCGTCGCGCGGAGCCGGAATGGTGGCCTCGAGCACATCCAGAACTTTCATCCGGGCCACGCGGGCATGTTCGAGCGCCTCAGAAAGTAACTCGGTAGTCAACCCCAAACACTTGACATCCATCTGGATGGCCGTGACGCCCTCGCGGGTGCCCGCCACCTTGAAGTCCATGTCCCCATTGAAGTCCTCCTGAGCCTGAATGTCGGTCAGGATGACATGCTGGTCCGGTGAGTAGACGATGCCCATGGCCATGCCCGCGACGTGGGCGTCGATGGGGATGCCGGCATCCATCATGGCCAGGCTCGCGCTGCACACACTGGCCATTGAGGTCGACCCGTCAGACCCGAGTACCTCGTTGACCAGCCGCACGGTGTACGGGAACTCCTCGGTGCTCGGGACCACCGACAGCAGGGCCCGCTCGGCCAGAGCGCCATGCCCGATCGCTCTCCGGTTCGGCCCACGCAGCGGCCGTGCCTCGCCATTGGCAAAGGGGGGCATGTTGTACTGGTGCATGAACGTCTTCGAGTCTTCGAGACTGAGCGTATCGAGCTTCTGCGCCTCCGCGAGCATGCCCAGCGTGACCGTACAGAGCGTCTGGGTGTCGCCCCTGGAGAACAGGCCCGTTCCGTGCGCCCGGGGGGCGAGACCCACCTCACCGGCCAAGGGCCGGATCTCATCGGGTGCACGGCCGTCGAGACGCTTGCCCGAGAGAATCAGGGCCCGGACGCCTGACTTGGTGACGCTGTCCAGGGCATCGGAGAACTCCCAGGGCTCCTTGTCTTCGAAGCGAGCGGCGAGTTCCTCCTTAGCTCGACTGAGCACGGCGTCGTATTCCCGGCGGCGCGCGGCCTTGTCCGGAAGACTGAGTGCGTCGATAAGCTCCCTCTGATAGCCCTGGGCCGCCTCATAGACCTCGTCCGAGGGGAGATAGACCTGGTACGGCCTGGGTTCCGGGTTGACCTTCGCCTTGAGTTCCTCGATGAGATCGATGATGCGGATGCACTCGCTGTGGGCCAGCTTCATGCACTCAACGAGTTCCGCCTCGGGGATCTCCAGCGCGCCGACCTCGATCATGACGATGGCCTCGCGTGTGGCCGAAACGACCAAGTCGAGTTCGGCCTCACCGCATTCGTCGTGAGTCGGGTAGACCACGGGTTCGCCGTCGATCCGGCCGATACGGATCGACCCCAGGGTGTGCTGCACCGGTAGTCCGCTGATGGCCAGGGCCGCGGCGGCGCCGATCATGCACAGTATGTCGACCTGGTTCTGCCGGTCCGACGACATGGGCATGGCGATGATCTGAACGTCGTTGCGGTAGCCTTTGGGGAAGAGCGGGCGCAGGCCCCGGTCCATCAGCCGGCACGTCAGCACGGCGCTGTCGCTGGGCCGGCCCTCTCGACGGGGGAAACTCCCGGGGATCTTCCCGGCGGCATAGAGCCGCTCCTCGTAGTCGCAGGTCAGCGGGAAGAAGTCGATACCGTCCCGCACGGTGTCGGACCCGGTGGCGGTGACGAGGACCATGGAGTCGCCCGCACGCACGGTGACGGCTCCATACGCCTGATGGGCCATGCGTCCTGTCTCGATCTCGAGCGTACGGCCTGCAAGGTCCATGGAGACCTTATGAATGGCCACTACAAAACCTCCTGCGGCAGGGCCGCCAGCCTAGCACTGCGGGGCGGAAGCCTGCCACGACTCTCGCAGCCGCTTCCGTCTCGGAGTACTAGGGATCAGCGGACCCCCACCCCTCAAATCGCGGGCGGCAAAGCCGCCCGTCCGTTCACGTCCTGACGAACCGCGAGCCGGGACCACGCTGCACAAGGCCCCGGCTCTGCGGGAACATCCCCGATCACCTGACTCCGAACTCGTCCAGCGGCTAGCGCCTCAGGCCCAGCCGCGCCACCAATGCGCGATAGCGCTCGATGTCTGCGTGCTCGAGATAGCGAAGCAGGCGGCGCCGTTTGCCCACCATTCGCAGCAGACCGCGCCGCGAGTGGTAGTCCTTCTTATGGACTTTGAGGTGCTCGGTGAGCTGTGAGATGCGTTCCGTCAGCAGCGCGATCTGCACCTCGGGCGAACCGGTGTCGTCAACCTTCCTCCTGTGCTCGCTGATGATCTCCGTCTTGCGTTCGGGGTCGATGGGCACGATTCGTTTCCTCCGCTTCACATCGGCTCGCGCGAGCGAGCACTCCACACCGAGACCCCTCGAACCGAGTGGGCGGCCGCGGTAGCCGCAGACCCAGTTCCAGGGCGCTTGACCAACGGTGGCAGTGTACGCCATGTGTGGCTCGCTGTAAAGCACGGGACACCGCGTCGCCCGGGTCCCTTCGTCCCTCCATCGAACCGCGGGCCCCATCTGGCCCGCGGTGGAAACGAGATGACCCGGGTCGCGCACCGCAGGCATTCGGCCCCCTCTGACCCGAGGAGGCCATCGGCCCGTGGCCAAACAACATACTGTGGCTTGGACCAGCACCCCCTTCGAAGGGAACGCGTGACCTATGGCAGACGATCGCGCCAGGGCGATGCGCTTTGAGCATCCTGAGTTCATTCCACTGAGTATCGGCTTCCTCCCCGCAACGTGGAAACGCCATCGCGGGGCTCTCGACGAGCTGGTGGCCCGGCACCCGATTATCTTCGGGGAGCCCAGTCCTGTGCCGCGCGACTATGATGCCGTGGGCGGCACCTACGCTGCCGGCACGCATGTCGACGCATGGAACTGCGTGTGGAGCAACATCGCCGAGGGTGCTGAGGCCTATGTCAGCGGCCATCCACTGCCGGAGCGCTGCATGGTGAGGACCTTCCAGCCGCCAGAGCCCGGTGCCGGCCTGCCCCACGGCTTCATGTACCTCCGTCTCGGCTACCTCCGCGGATGGGAGGAGATTCTCATGGACTTCGCCGAGGAGCCCGAGGAACTACGGATCCTTGTCGACACCGTGGGCCGCTACAACGTGGGCGAAGTCCGCCGGATGCTGGAGAATCCACCGGCGATGGCGTATTTCGGCGATGATCTTGGGATGCAGGACCGCCTCCCGATCAGCCCCACCAAGTGGCGCACTTACCTCAAGCCCTGGTATGCCGAGATGTACGGCCTCTGCCACGAGGCCGGGACGGCGGTCTATATGCACTCCGATGGCCACATGGTGCCGATCATCGCCGACCTGATCGAGTGTGGCGTCGATGTCCTCAATCCGCAGATCCGTGCCAACGGGCTCGACCGGCTCGTGGAGGAGTGCCGGGGCAAGGTGTGCGTCGACCTCGACCTCGACCGTCAGCTCTTCCCCTTCTGCTCGCCGGCGGACATTGATGCCCACGTCCGCGAAGCCGTCGAGAAGCTGGCTCTGCCCGAGGGCGGCCTCTGGCTGCACGCCGAATGCGGGCCCGACGTCCCCCTCGAGAACATCGAGGCCATCTGCCAGGCGTTCGAGCGCTACCGCGCGTGGCATCGGGAGTAGGCGAGCGGGGCGTGGGTTCCGGCGGATCCGGTGCTGAGCCCCCAGAGTGAGCGTCGACCAGTAGCCCGTTGCGGGAGCGGCGGCCGACGCCGCACCGCCCTGCCCTACTTCACCGCCCCCATGGTCATGCCTTTCTGGATCTGGGACTGGAAAACGAAGAACACGATCAATACCGGCAGCGCCGCCAGGAACAGCCCGGCGGACATCAGTGGGATGCTGGTGGTGTACTGACCTCGCAGGTTGGCCACGCCGACCATGAGCGTTCGCGCCGTGTCCTTCTGGAGAATCAGCAGCGCGAACAGCAGCTCGTTCCACATCCAGAGGAAGTTGAAGATGCCCAGCGTCAGGAACGCTGGACGCCCGATGGGCACCATGATTCGCCACAGGATCTGAGCGTGGCTCGCACCGTCAACCTGGGCGGCCTCGACCAGCTCGGCCGGCACGGCCCGATAGTAGGCCGTCAGTAGGTATGTGCCGAATGGCGTCGCAAAGGTCACGTAGACGAGGATCAGCCCCGAGTGCTGGTCGTGCAGGTGGCAGCGGATCAGTGTCACGTACAGTGGGATGATGATCACCTGGGGCGCGATCACCATCGTGCCGAGGATGGCCAGGAACACGGCTCTGCGGCCCGGGAAGCGTAGGTGCGAGAGGGCATAGGCCGCCAGGCCGCACACAACCCACGAGAGCAGCACACCCGCAGACACGACGATGGCCGAGTTGGCCAGGTACTGCCCCATGTCGCCATACGTCCATGCGTTCGCGAAGTGGACGAGCGTTGGCTCATGCGGTAGGCCGTAACGGTTGAGCAGATACTCCCGCTTGCTCTTCAGCGCCGATAGCAGCATGAAGACCAGCGGATAGATGGTCGATGCGCTGATGGCGCCGAGAGCGGCGACCATCGCCAGGCGGGCCAGCCGCCGCATCTCAGTCATCGCCTCCGGTCATGAGGCGGATCTGGATCAGCACCACGCCCAGGACCATCAGGAACAGCGCGCTCCCTAACGCGCAGGCGTAGCCCATGTGGTTGAACTGGAATGCTTCGAGATAGAGCTGGTACTCAACCAGCATGGTGGCGTAGCCGGGCCCGCCGCCCGTCATGACGTAGACGAACGCAAACAGGCTGGTGAAGGACCACACCACGAGGTTCACCGCCCAGAACTCGATCACATGTCGTAGGCTCGGGACGATGATGTACCGCACGAAGGTCCACCCGCGTGCACCATCGAGCCGGGCGGCCTCGAGGATCTCGCTCGGCACCGCCGACAGGCCGGCCAGGAACACGATGACACCCATCCCGAAGACGCCCCAGAGGATCACCATCACCAGGGTGGGCAGGGCCGTGGCGGGCTCCGCCAGCCAGTCGTGCGCCAGAGCGCCGAGACCAGCCGTCTCGAGCCCGCGGTTCACGGGCCCATCGCGCCGGAGGATCGCGGAGAACAGCGTCCCGATGATCACGGGAGACAGGACCGACGGCAGGAAGAAAGTGGCGCGAAAGAAGCGCCAGCCGGGCACCTGCTGGTGGATGAGCAGCGCGAGCACCAACGACACGCCCAGCCACATAGGGACGCAGAGGACCAGCACGAGGTTGTTCAGCACCGCGCGCCAGAAGGTGTTGTCGCCCACAAGCCGAGCGAAGTTCGCGCCGCCCACATAGGTCGCGGGAGCGACACCATCCCACTCGGTGAACGAGTGCCACAGCGCCCCGGCGGCGGGCACGACGCGGAATGTCAGCAGCAGGGCCGCGGCCGGCGCCAGAAACAGGAACGCGAAAACCATCGCCGAACGGCGTTGCGCGCGCATGGGGCTACTTGGCCCGGCCGGCTTTCGTTCGCGCTGCCGTCGCCTCGATGGCCTTCAGGGCGCCGGGAACGTCCGTCTGACCACTCAGGATGCGCTGCCCCTCGCGCTTGATGGACTCCACCACCTCGGTGGGGATCTTACCCGTGAGCGGCGCTGCCACGCGCTTCTCGGCCAGCCAGCTCGCGATGATCTTGGCGTTCGGGTCCGCGATGAGCCGCGGGTCGAAGTTCTGGTTCGCGGGGAAGGAGCCCGCCTGCTTCAGGAACTCATTGGCGTTCGCGTCGCTGACGATCAGCGTGATGTACTCGAAGGCCAGATCGGGCTGCTGCGACCACGACGTGATGCCATAGGCGAAGCCGCCGCCCACCGGAATCATCCCTGTCCCCGGGCAGGGCATCACGCCGAGGTTGCCCTCGCCCAGGATCTCGCCGAACTCTTTCCAGTGCGCGACGTCGGATAACAACCCCAGGCAGAAAGCGGCTTCGCCGCGCATGAACACCTCGCCGGCGTCCGGGAAGAGTGGGGTCGACAGGAAGCCCTCCTGGAACATGCCGCGTTTCCCAAGCTGCTCGAGGCGGGTGAACAGAGCAGCCACCTTGGGGTCAGTCCACGCCATCTCGCCGCGCTGCAGCTTCGCGGCTTCATCAGCGCTCAGTTCGAGGAAGCTCGAGGAGTTGAGGAACCAGTCGGCCCAGTCGCCCTCCTTCTCCCCGCAGGCGATGGGGGCGACGCCCGAGGCCTTCACCTTATCGCAGACGGCGAGGAACTCATCCCACGTCGCCGGTGGCGCCTCCGGGTCGACGCCCGCCTTGGTCAGGATGCTCTTGTTGTAGTACCACGCGTTCCCCTGGACGGCGACAGGGACGGCATAGGGCGTCCCGTCTGCCGAGAGGCCCTCGCTGGTGAGCTCCCACCCGACGATGGCTTTCCTCAGCTCGGGCTTCAGGTAGCGGTCCAGCGGAACCAGGCTGGCCTTGTGGTCGAGTACGCGGCTGCCCTGGTGGATCATCACCACGTCGGGCCCGCCGGCCTCCCCCGCGGCGGCCTCGGCCGCCTTGAGGATCTGGTAATACTCCGTGTGTGACTGGGCGACATGGTTGACCCTCACGCCCGGGTGCGCTTTCTCGAAGGCCTTGTCGACATCGATGAGCCAGTGGCCGACGCCTTGCGAGGGATCGGCCGACAGCCAGTCCCACACCGTGAGCGACCCGCCGGCCCCGGCGCGAGGGCCGGACGGGAGGGGCCTCTCCCCGGCAGGAGGCGGGCCAGCCTTGCGGCATCCGCTGGTGAGTGCCAGGCCGAAGACCACCGTGGCCGCCAGGATCACACCGCGCATCGGACGCCCTCCTACGGCTCACGCACCACGAACACGCGGTCGACGTAGACCGCGTTCACCACGGTGCTGTTCGGCGGAGCCACCCACACATACCGGCCAGGCTGGAGCTCGTGAACGCCCAGGTCATAGGTGTGATACGCGCCGTCACCGGCGTCGGCAAGCGACACCGTCTGCTGGGCGAGCCCGATACGGTTCGGGCCGTCGTACAGGCCGATCTGGAATGCGCTGCCCTGGTCGGCGGCCGGATCGCATCGTGCGACGACGTACACGTGCCACCGCTGGCCGAACAGGCTCGCCTGCTGCGGGTGCCACTGGACGGCCCAATCGGGGATGCGGCCCGGCATCCAGGCGGCGCCGCCGTCGGACGCGGCCGGATCATCGACCAAGTCCGAGAGCTGTCCGGCGCCGTGGAGCATGAACTCGGTGTCCTGGACGTCCAGCCACTGGTCATCGGCCAGCCCGGCGCACTCGTCCGGGGGTGTCGGCTCCTTACGCGGGGCACATCGGCGCTTGAGCGCGGGCAGGTAGCCATCCAGCGGTCGGCCCTCGCCGTAGAACTCCGTGCCGAACTCGGTCAGTGCCGCCTCGAAGGCCGCGTAACCGTCGGCCGCGTTGTCGGGACCGAGGAAGGGCTGCCCTGTGGCCTCGGCCTCCCGCCTGAGCTCGTGGTACCGGCTGAGCCACACGTTCTGCACGGGCAGGCTGAACCGCCGCACCCGCGCGTTGAGCGTCGCGTCGGCCCCGACGGCGGCCAGGGCGTCCCGGAGGGCCTGGGTGGCTTCATTCAGCGCCGGAAGGCTCAGCCAGCCGGTGGTAGTCGGCACAAAGCACGTCAGTCGCGTCCGCGAGTCCTGGACGGCGCGATCCATGATGTCGAGGTAGCGCATGAGGTGGGGCGCCGCGGGGCCGTAGTAGCCCTCGACAAACTCGGCGATGAGCGCGTCGTTGTCGCGCGAGGGATCCCACAGCAGGTGTGCCATCACCCAGGCCCGCAGCTCGTTGAGGTCGCCACCGTGAGAGTAGGCGTCGCCCTGCTCGAAGACACTCACCGCGCCGTGATCGACGAAGAGCCGGACGTCGTCGGCCCACGACTTGTGGTTCGGATGGGGCCACAGGAAGTTGGCAAAGTTGACTACGTAGTTCCAGATATAGAGGTTCTTCGCGATGGCTCCCCAGGCTTCGATGTCCGCCAGGAAGTCCTGGTTGGCCTCGCTCGAGAGCGGCTTCGAAAAGTCACACTCGATGCTGCACAGCCGCACCACCACGTTGTCGCGCGGGCGCACCTTCGCCGGCGGCTTGCGCGTATAGCTATAGGCCAGGGTCTCGACCAGCACATCGGGGAACTCCCGCTCGACGTCCTCGGCCACGGCGTTGACAAAGCGGATGATCGGGCCCGAGGGCGAGCCTTCCTCGGCCTCCACCGCCCGGCACGCCGCGCACTGGCACTGCCCGCCCCAGTCGTTCTGGGACACCGAGATCAGCCGGGCGTCAGGCTGGGCCCGGAGAAGCGCGAGCACATTGCGGGTGAGCTCCTTCCGCGCTTCCTCGTTGGTGAGGCAGATCTGTGCGCCCTCATAGGTGCGCTTCCCGTTGATCTCGCTGTACCACTCTGGGTGCTGGGCGAAGTACTTCTCCGGCGGCAGCAGAGGCCAGAAAGTGTGGCACCAGCCGATGAGCTCTACATGCCCACCCCGCTCCGGCGGGATCGGCGAGAAGTGCCCGTTGGTCTTCAGCCGGTTCGCGAACACGGGCTCGAAGGCGTCCTTGAAGAACACCTCGCGGCTGAACAGCTTCGGCGTGTAGACCGTGTGGAGCCCCGCGACCTCGAGCGTGGGCTTCCTCGGGATCGTGCTCTCGGCGGACGTCCACCATCGGCATCCCACCACATCCTCGAGGAAGGTGTTGACGGCATAGATGGTCCCGCGAGGGCGCCCGCCAAACAGCAGGAGCCGGTCGCCCACGGTGCGGATGACGATCCCGTCGGAGCCCAATGCCGCGACATCGACATCGGGCGCGAGGTGCCGCGTGCGCGCCGAGGGACCCACGATGATCTGGCGCTCGCCCTCGGCCACCTCGCCGGGGGCGCGGATCTCGAACGTTGCCCCCGTGACCTGGTGCAGGATCGACGCCAGGTCCTGGGCCGCCGTCCGTTCGGCAGCGATGGCGCTCCGCGCCACCACGATGGGGCACTTCGCTTTGCCGTCATGGGCAAGAGTCATCCCGAAGGCACCGGATCCGGCCACGACCAGCCCCACCAAGGCCACTGCCAACAGTCCCGTCACCATGGTCCCTCCCTAGCTGTTCCGAGCGTGACTTCGGCGCATCGTGGCGGAGGGCCTGCCGCTGGGCGACGCGGAGCCGGGGCGTTAGCCGCCGGGCCGGCGGGTGACCATGCGCCCCCAGGTGGCCGGGTCGTCAGCCCGGGCACCCGCGGGCCAGGCGGCGTCAGGCCCGGCCCCGTTATGGACCTGGACGAATAGGCCGACCTCGTCTCCGTCGGCAATGTCCAGGGCGCCACTCGAGAGCTGGAGCTCGGCCGCCCAACCGGTCTCCGCAATCTCTCCCACGGCGCCCTGTCGCACGAGTAGGCCGTCCTCCGCCACCGTGGCGCCGCGGCACAGGCGGAGGCTCGCCAATACGGGACGTTCTGCGCCCTTGGCGTACAGGCCGACGAACAGATGATCGACCCCCGCCCAGCGAGACAGTTCATCCGTCGGGGCCGTCGCGCCCTCGGCCGAAGCCGGTTGGGGCCGTGGCGCCAACGTGGTCTCGCGTGTCGCATCCTGCACGATGCATCCGAGCAGTAAGCCATCGGCATCCCGCTGTCGGGCCAGGCAGAACACCACCCGCGGCGGGAACCCCTTCGCCGTCGTCTCCTGGGTCGCCCAGGGGACGTTCAGCTCGAGGGCACCGCGCCATTCCTCGGCGACCAGCTCACCATCGAAGAGCGGCGAGAGTTCGCGGGCGACCCAGAGATCCAGCCGCTTCCCCGAGGCAACCGGGCGCGCGGGGCTCAGCAATCGCGAGACGTACGCCGTGGCCGGGCGGGTCTCGACGGGACCAAGGGATCGCTCAGGTGAGTCTGCTGCTACGGGAAGCGGCAGGATGATCGCGATCAGCCAGACCGGTCGCAGCGGGGCCACCCCCTTCCGGAATGACGTCGGTCCGAACGGCCGACCTACGCGAATCAACGCGTGATGTCGCGGCCCGGGTCCCTATCCTTCGCGGGCGGGCCCCGCAGCCCCTTGCCGGGCGCCAGGTGCCAGCCTACTCTGGAGAGACGCCCGACTGAATGGGACGGAGCGCCGTGCGCAAGAGGGCACCACATCTTCAGGAGACCTGGCTTCGGCCCCAGAAGCGCGCGGCCGCCGGGCGCGTGATGGTGCTCGCCTACCCCAACCTCTACCGCCTGGGCATGTCGAACCTTGGTTTCCAGACCATCCGCCAGATTGCGGCCGAGACGGCGGGCTGGTCGTGTGACCGGCTGTTCCTGCCCGATGCCGATGTCTCTCGGTCTCCGCGTCGGCTCCGCACCCTGGACTTCGGTATGGCGCCCGCCGATGCCGATCTCCTCGCTTTCAGCGTCTCCTATGAGCTGGACTACGTGAACGTCGCGCGCATACTCGCCCTCAGTGGTGTTCCGCTCCGCCAGGCGGAACGCGATGAGCGATGGCCCCTCGTGGCCGTCGGCGGCGCCTGCTGCTCGATCAACCCCGAGCCTTTGGCGGACCTCGTGGACTTCGTCTGCGTCGGCGAGGGTGACGAGATGATCCCCGAGGTGCTGGCGGCGCTACGCGGCATGGCCGGGGCCGCCCGAGGCGATGTGCTGCGGGCCCTGGCGGGCATCCCGGGCGTGTACGTGCCGTCACTCCCACGGGACGGGCCGATCCGGCGGCGCGTGGCCGGCGATCTCACGGTGCACGACACCGCGACGACCATCCTCACGCCGCACACGGAGTTCGCCGATCTGGGGCTCGTCGAGGTGTCGCGCGGCTGTGGCCGCGGGTGCTTGTTCTGCGTGGTCCCCACGTGCTTCGGGCCCCTGCGGTTCCGGCCGGCCGACCAGATCATCGCTCTGGCCCAACCG
This sequence comes from Armatimonadota bacterium, assembly GCA_029547025.1. Lineage (GTDB taxonomy): Bacteria > Armatimonadota > Zipacnadia > UBA1398 > JAKPQA01 > JAKPQA01. The sequence continues at coordinate 83,454 of JAKPQA010000226.1, read as the reverse complement.
TTCGGCCGGGTCGGTCTTCTGGGGGCCGCCGCCTCCGACCATCCGGACATCGAGCGCATCATCGTGGACTTGGCCGCCCAGGGGAAGCAGATCTCGATCTCGGCCAGCCGTTCAGAGCCGCTCTCGGATCGGGTGCTGCGAACACTGGCGCAGTGCGGACAGCGCACACTGACCCTGGCCCCGGAGACGGGCGATCCGCGAGTGGCGCGCGCCGTCCGGAAGGGACTCTCACCCGATGACCTGCTCCGCATGGCCGAGAGGTCGACGCGCGCCGGGTTCGCCCGGCTGAAGCTCTACTTCATGGTCGGCCTCCCACTGGCTGGCGACGACGAAGTAGACCGGCTGCTCGAGTTGGCCGGCGAGGTCGCCGAGGCGGCGCGAGGACTCCGTGTGAGCGTGGGCGTGAACTCGTTTGTCCCCAAGCCAGGCACACCGCTTCAGTGGGTGGCCATGGCTCCCCCGGAGGCGCTGCGGGCGAAGCTGGCCGAGGTGCGACGCGGCGCACACGGGATCGCCGGGTCGCCCAAGGTCTCGGGCGAGGGTGCCAAGTGGTCGATCGTGGAGGCCGCGCTGGCACGGGGTGATCGGCGCTGGGGTGAAGTTCTGTGCCGGGTCAGCGAGACCGACGGCACCTATGCCGACTACGTCCGAGCCGCGAGGCTTAGTGGCATCGACCTGGTTGCCGAGGCAACCCGCGCGCGCGGCCGCGACGAGGCACTTCCGTGGGAGATCATCGACACGGGAGTGGCTCGCGAGGTGCTCTGGCGGCGCTGGCAGCGGGCGTGGGGGGGCCCGCCCGGTGACGCCCCCTGCGCGGGTCGGGGTCCCTCCGTTCCGTCGGTCGGCGAGGGCCCGAGCCTGTTGCGGTACGACCTGGGTGGGGCCGAGGTGGTGGTAACCTGCCGCCGCGGCGGTGTCTCTGAGGGCCCCTACGCCAGCCTGAACCTCTCGCTCGCGGTGTTGGACGACGACGCGTGTGTCATCGAGAACCGGAGGCGGGTCATCGAGGCCCTGGGGGGACCCGTTGCGTTCGCGCGGCAGGTGCATGGCACCGATGTGCTGCGGGTCGATCCGGGTGTGTCATGCCTCGAGTCCTCGCTCGGCGAGGCGGACGCGATGGTAACCTCGGCGGAGGGGCCCGCGCTGGCCATCCAGGTGGCCGATTGCCAGGCGGTCCTGGTGCATGACCTCCGGACAGGAGCTCGCGGGGCCGCGCACTCGGGCTGGAGGGGCGCCGCGGCCGGCATGGCACTCCGGTTGCTCGAGGCGATGGGTCGGCACTTTGGCACCCGGCCCGAGGACTGCGCCGCGTTCCTCTCCCCCTGCATCGGGCCGTGCTGCTACTACATCCCGCAGGAGGCCGAGCATCCCCTTAAGCAGCCGCCGGGCTCCGGACGATACCTTCTCAAACCTGACGGCGACGGACACGCCCTCGATCTGACGGCGGAGAACGCTGCCCAGCTGGCGGAAGCGGGGGTCCCGCGCCGCGGCATCATGGAGGCCGGGCTGTGCACCTCGTGCCGGCCCGACCTGTTCTACTCGCACGTTCGCGATGGCGCTCGCACGGGCCGCATGTGGGTCATCTTGCGGGGGAGGTAGCCGATGGCAGACGACTGGTGGAGGTCCTTCTTCGACGACTGGTACCTGGATAACTGGGTGGGCGCGGCCGCTTCGGCGCAAGTGACGGCCGAGCAGGTGGACTTCATCGTCCAGACCCTGCAGCTGGCGCCCGGCGCGCGGGTTCTGGACGCCTGCTGCGGAGAGGGCCGGCACTGCCGGGAACTCGCCCGGCGCGGCTTCGACGTCGTCGGTGTCGACCAGTCCGCGGCGAGTCTCGTTCGCGGGCAGGCTCAGGAGCCCGTGGTGCGCTACGTCCACCAGGACGTCCGCGAGATGCGGTTCGACGCCGAGTTCGACGCCGCGATCAACATGTTCACCGCCTTTGGCTACATGGATGAGGCCGGGAATGAGCAGTTCCTGCGGGCCATCGCTGGAGCGCTGAAGCCCGGCGCCGCGCTCCTACTCGACACCATGAGCCCGTTCTGGCTGGCGCGCAACTACCGTCCCCGAGACTGGCACGAGGTGCCGTGTGGGCTGCTGCTGGATGCACGGCAATACGACCTCATCGCCGGCCGAATTGGCTCCCACGTCACCTATCTGACCGCTGAAGGGAGAATCGAGAGGGATACGAGCATCCGAGCGTACACACCAACCGAGCTGGGTGTGCTGCTTCGCCGGGTGGGTCTCGAAGCCGAGTCGTGGTATGGCGGGTTCGATGGGTTGCCGCCGACACTCGATTCCCCCCGGCTGATCGCGGTGGCACGAAAGACCGTGGGGTGAGGGGGCTTGGGCCCGTCGACGGAGCTCGATCCGCGGGCCTGGCGCTTCATCGAGCTGTGCCGGGTCCGGGGCTGCGCCGCCTGGTTGGTGGGGGGTTTCGTTCGGGATCGGCTGCTCGGCCGTGCATCAGACGATGTAGACGTCGTGGTCCCGCCCTCGGCAACCGAGCTCGCTTTCGCTTACGCTGCCGCGGCCGGCGTGCCGTGCGTACGTCTCCATGACGCCCCGCCCACGCTACGCATCGTGTTCGCGCCTGGGTCCGATGGCGCGGGGCGCCTGGTTCTGGACGTCTGCGGCCTTCGAGGCAACACGATCGTTGAGGATCTGACGCGGCGCGACTTCACCTGCAATGCCATGGCCCAGCCGCTGGCGCCGGATGCGTCGGACGCGCTGCTGGATCCCCTGGGCGGTCAGCCGGACCTCGAAGCCGGTGTGCTCCGAATGGCAGGGCCGCGGGCTTTCGACGACGACCCACTGCGGCTGATCCGCGCGTTCCGGCTCGGGGGCGAACTCGGCCTTCAGATCGAGCCGGACACACTGTCCGCCATACGCCTGGCGGCGCACCGTGCGGTCGAGCCCGCCGGAGAGCGGATCCGCGACGAGCTGCTCCGGGTGCTGGGTCTCGTGCAGGCTGACGCGCTGCTGCGCCAGATGGCGGATGTGGGCGTACTCGGGCCCATTGTGGGGTTGGCCGGCCTGGAGGCCTCGGCGGCGGCGGTCCGGTTCGCACGCTGTGTGGCGGCGAGCGCGCCCCTGGGCCTCCGGGTAGACCACGCCATGGCGCTGGCCGCACTCCTCCACGGCGCGTCGCCGGCAGGGCTCCGGCGGGTCGCCCAAGTGCTGCGGCTCTCGGAGCGTGTCCTGCGGTCGATCCGCGCGATCCATCGGGTTGCCGACGGTGGCCTCCCGCAGGCCCCGGCCAGTCTGGCTCGGTCGGCGGCGGAGCTCTGCGCGGATCATGGCGAGGCGGCACTCAGGGGTCTCGTGCTCCGTGCCGCCGCGCGGCCCACTGAAGCCGCGAACGCCCTCGCGCTCGCGGACACCGTGGCAAGCGTGGTGGCGCCCAGGCTCTCCGAGGCCCCGCTGGTCTCGGGTGCCGAGGTCATCGCCCTCACAGGCGCCCAGGGAGCCGAGATCGGACGCCTCCTGCGCGAGACCCGCGTCGCCCAGCTCGCGGGCGAGCTCAGTGACGCGGGGAGGGCAAGGGCGTGGCTGGCGTCGGTCGGCCCGCAGGGCGATGGGGAATAGACCGCGGGCCGAGGCGCGGTGGGGGACCCGGCGGCTCAGAGCTATGCGTCCTCCCTGGATGGGAGTGCCGCATACGCGACGGCCCCGAGGAGCCCCGCGACGGCCGTGCTCGAGAAAAGGGCCGGGAAGCCGGCATGGTCCACCAGGAACCCTCCTCCAATCTGGGCCGCAATCATCACAGGGATCTGGCCCATCAGAAGCATGCTGAAGAAGCCCACGCTCCCCTCGCGGGGAGCGAGCTGCATGATGAGCGACGTCCCGGCGATCTGCCCCGTGCTGAAGCAGACCCCGGCCAGCGCGAAGACCCCGAGGAAGGCGCTCTCGTTGGGCGCCACGATGGCCAGGATGCCCGCTGCCGCGCCCAGCACCGACGAGAGCGCGGCGGTCGCGCGTCGTCCGATGTGATCGGTCAGCTTCGAGAACAACAGAGCACTCGCGCAGCGGGCCAGGGCCATGGTCAGCATGAAGGTGCCCGCCGCGGCGTCCCGACTGTGGAACCGCTCGAGGGCACAGACGGTGTAGAAAGCCTCGCCCGCCCGTCCCACCAGGTAGAGGCACCGAGCGAGAAGCAGTCTGAGGAAAACGACATCGCCACGCACGTCAGCCACGAGCTGAAGCATATGAGCCCTGAATCCGGGACGAGTGCGGCTGGGCCGGTGAGGTGGCGAGTCGAGAACGTTTGCGAACAGGGCCCAGGAGATCATAGTCACCGCGCAGGCCAAGCCCAAGAGGACCGCAAAGCTCGCGGGAAACGCCAGCGTGGTGAGAACCAGCGTCGCAGTGGCCCCCGTGCCGGCGATGAGCGCGCCCCCCAATGCGTGCCGGAGACCGAACAGCGATGACAGCCGGGCTCGGGGGATGGTGCTGCGGATAAGGTCCAGCCAGGCCGGGGTGGTCAGGCCCCCGGCGAGGCTGGTGACTAGAGTCAGCCATAGCACCGTGGCGATGCAGGCCCTCGGGGCTCGGGTGGCGAGCAGCACTACGGCCACAGCCATCACGGCGTAGGGCAACCGCATGAAGAGACCCAGGCGGACCAGCACGCGCTTGCGACGGGGTATCGCCTCCATCGCAGGCACGCCCAGGATCTGAGCAGCCGTGCCAACATAGGTGAAGCTCGCGGCGAGGCCGATGATCGCGCGGGAGGCACCGAGGCGCTCGAGGAGCACCGGAATGATCGATGTGGCACTCGCGAACTCGACGCCGGCGAAGTAGATGGCGCCCTCCCACACATGGAGGGCGAAGTTGCGCCGCCGCTGTCTCTCGACGGCAAGCCCGGTCACGACGGCTCGACGCCCGGGACCGCGACTCCGCGCTGCACCAGTGCCACCACGTCCTCCACCTGCCGCGGCTGGTGCTTGGGGTAGAAGCCGACGAGGATGGCGTCGGTGGGTTTGATCGCCCGCAGCGCGGCTGGGATCTGCACGGCCGGGTCGAAGCGCCCGGCGCCCAGAAGCTTGAAGGCGATGCAGGGCCGCGGCAGCTGGCCCATGGCCGCCAGAGCGGGGGCGAAGTCGGCGGGATCGAATGTCTCACCCTTCGCAGCATGGATGCTGCCGCAGCGGTAGCAGCTGACCATGTGGAAGTCGGCAGCGAGCTGGCCCACGGCGGCGAGGTGGTACTCGGGGATGTGTCCCCCGATACCGGCCGGGACGCTCAGGCCGTGAATGGTCGCCAGCGCCCGGTCGACATCAGCCAGGTCACCCGCTTCCCAGCGCTCGTCGAACCAGCCCCCATGAATGTAGACGGCTCGGGCCCCCTCGCCAACGGCCCGCCGGATGTTCTCATCGACCGAGCGCATCTCCGGCGCCGTCTGCGCAATCCAGGCGACCCGGCCGCCCGCATTCCAGTACTCATGCAACACTCGGATGATGTGGGCATCGGCACGGCCCACGAAGGTCGTGATGCCCAATGATTCACAACGAGCGAGGACCTCAATGATCCGCGCCGTCGTGAAGTAGTCGCGCATCTCCCGGCTTGCACTGCCCGGCTGATGTGAGTTCCCGCTGAAGGGGTTCCCGCCCACCATCAGGCGCGAGACGACGAGGCCCGCGAACTCGATCTGCGGGACCGCCATCGCTCAGGTCCCCTCCGCCGGAGGCACCAGGCTCGGCCACGAGGCATCGTGTGCTCGGTGATAGGCTGCGGCGCGGGCGTGGTCCTGGTTCGCATAGCAGTACGCGCAACCGCTTGGGCAGGTGTCGTAGGCCCCGATGTCCACCGAGCGGTCGCATCCACAGGAGGCGCGGCTCGGACCCCGAGGCCAGCCTTCGGGGATCAGCGCCCCCAGTGAACGCAGCCGGTGGGCGCTCACGCACGATGCGGCCGACACGCCCGGCCCCACCACATCGGCATTGCAGCAGACGGAGAGCGTCATGCCATGCTGCGAGGCCACTTCGGCGAGCCGGGCCGCAACCTCGCGCCGGAGCTCGGGCGAAGGCTCGTCCCACGTGAGGCCTCGCTCGGCGAACGCCCGCGCCTGGCGACGGTACGGCGACATGTGACTGATGACGCAGTGGCGTGTTGCGCCCTCGAGTTCGTGGGCGAGATGCCTCATGCGCGCGAGCGTATCGTCCGCACTACCCGACTGGGTGAACACGACCGGGTCAAACCGCCAAACGAGCTTCTCGGGCCCGATCAGCCGAGCCACGTCGCGAGCGGCTGCGATGGCGGTTTCCAGCGGCATGGCGTTGGGCTCCAGGGCCGGACCGTGACCGGTCAAGGTCAGGTGGCAGTAGAACACGTACTGCTCGAGCAGTGCGGCCAGGTGAGGCAGCATCGGCCGGTAGTCGCGCGACCAGAAAACGATGCCAAGGACGTCGGCCGGGCGCAGGCTAACCCGAAAACGCTTTCGGGAGAAAGGATGGACGTACTCGCAGAAGCCCTGCCGCACCCGCGCAAGAAACCACTCGGCGTAATGCGCAGGGACGTCCGTCCGCCGTGACACCGAGATGATATGGCCGGCCGGTTCCATGCCGCTACCTTATATGGCACCCGCCCAGCGCTCAAGGCAGATGGCCGACGATGGGCGGTGGCGGCGAGTGCTTCTGCAGGCTTGTGTGTCTGGAACGGGGAGGGGCCAAGTCGGCTGCCCCGGAACAGCGGCCGCGACGCGCCCAGGGCGCGAACGGGAGGACCCGGATGCCCGCCACTGAGATTCCGCAGTTCGTCGCTCCAAGGTTCGAGACCGCCGACTGGGCTGTGGTAATCGCCTACCTGGTGGCCGTCCTCGTCTTCGGAGGCCATATCGGTCGGGGTGTGAAGACGTCGCGAGGGTTCTTCATCGCCGAGGGGCGGCTGGGGTCGCTGCTGGTGGGCCTCTCGCTGCTCGGCACGTATCTCTCGGCCATGACCATGATGGCGCTGTCGGGCATCAGCTTCAAAGATCGCTACTTCAAGCCCGACTTGGACCAGGAGTGGAACTGGCTCTACACGATCCAGCTCCCGTTCCTGGTCGTCACGGCGATCGTCATCACCCGGTGGATCCTGCCGCGCTATCGCGAGGCGGGCGTCATTAGCGTCTATGAACTGCTGGAGCGCCGAATCCACGTGGCGTGCCGGATCCTGGCGTCGTCGTGCTTCCTGCTCCTCACCGTGGGACGTCTGGGCATCACCATCTACCTGCCGTCTCTGGCACTGGCCAAGGTGACGGGGTTCGACTTGACGGCCACCATCCTCACCATGGGGTTGGTGGTCATCATCTACACGACCCTGGGCGGCACCGAGGCCGTGATCTGGACCGACGCGGTTCAGGTGTTCGTTCTCGTCGCTGGCGCCCTGTTCAGTCTGGGCTATGCGTTGTTCGCCCACTCGGGCTCTCCTGGAGGCGGCTTCCTGCAGATCGCCGCTGAGCATGGCAAGTTCCAGATGCTCGACCTGGAGCTGAGTTTGAGGAAGCCCGTCACGCTGTGGTTCATCCTCGAAACACTGGTCCAAACGATCCGCATCTTCGGAACGCAGCAGGACATGACTCAGCGGTATATGGCGACATCGTCGACGGCCAAGGCCAACCGGAGCGTATGGATCGCCATCCTCGGGTACATCCCTCTGGCCTACCTGTTCTACTTCATGGGCACGGCCCTGTTCGTCTTCTACTTCCGTAACCCGGACCCGAACGTCTTCGCTCTGGCCCGAGAGGGTAAGTGGGACGCGGTCTACCCGTACTTCGCGGTGAGCCGGCTTCCCATGGGTGTGGCGGGCCTGGTCATCGCCGCCATATTCGCGGCGGCCCAGTCCACCGTCTCCGGTAGCCTCAACTCGGCAGCCACGGTGTGCGTAGAGGACTTCTACAAGCGGTTCGGCAAGCGGCGCAGGAGCGACCCGCACTACTTAACCGTGGCCCGCTGGCTCACCGTGGCCTGGGGCGTCCTGGCCACGGCCACAGCGGTTCTGCTCAAGGACATCAAAGAAGCTCAGCCTGTGTGGAATCAGATCATGGCCTACTCAACTAACGGCGTTCTGGCCTTGATGGTCCTGGCTCTGATGAGGATCCGAGTGCGACCGTGGGCTGCCATCACCGGGTTCATCGCGGGGGGGCTGTGCCTGTTCTGGGTGAGCTACTTCAAGGTGGTCAACTTCCTGCTGTTTGCGGTGATCGGAAACGTGGTCGCGTTCGTCGTCGGGCTCGGGCTCAATGCGCTGGCGGGGTGGTTCGAGTCCGGCAGGCCGGGGAGCGATGCGACCGAGGGCGCATAGGAACTACATTCCACTGGTCTGGGTTGGGGAAGGATGACAGGCTGTGGCATGACTGGGGTGGGGGTGGTGGTATGGCGGCCCGATGGCTGGCGTTCGGCGCGCTCCTTTGTACACTGTGGCCGGGACGCGCTTCAGTGGCGCAGTCGGACCTCCCCGAGGTGGAGCGCACCGCCCAGCGCGTACGACTCGTCTACCGGCCCATCGTTGGCCACGTCCAGGATTTCCACCTGTCGTTGGCCGGCTCGTTGGTCTACAACGAACTGAACGACTTCGCTCTGAGAGCCGAGGCAGATTTCCGTGTGGCGGTGCTGGGCATCGACGCGGAGACGGCCACATTGGGCCTGCATGTTCGCTCGGGCTTCTACGAGGTCCTGGGGAGTCGCACGGGGCTAGACTGCGTCGGTGAGACCCTGGTCGTCAAAGTGGGGCGGGACCACTGCATCCGTGAGGTGGTCGTCGACCCGAGACTCGCCGCGAAGCGAGACGAGCTCGACTTACGGACCATACTGATCCACCTGTCGACGCTGGTGGACTTCCCCAACAAGGGGCTCAAGGCCGGGAGCACGTGGTCGGGTGACATCGCGAGTGTGGATGCCCGCGGCAACGCCATACGACTGCTGACGCGCAACGAGTGTCTGGGCGAGGCGCGCATCGATGACCGCACCGTGCTGGCGATCCACTCGATGGCCCAAGTGCCGGTTCAGGGCCGAATGGGCGGCCGTGACATCGAGGGTGTGGTCGCACCCGAGCTTGTGGTGGAGGTCTTCGCGGACACTGGCGAGATCCGGCAGGCTTCGGGGACCATCGGGGCACGGCTCGCACCCGCGCGGGGCGAGCGCCTGTTCAAAGCAGTCGAGCTTCGGGACGTCCGGGCCGAACTGGTGGGTCGCCCGGGAGCTGCTGGCGCCGAACCCGAGGGTACTCCGTCGGCGACGGCACGCTAGAGCATACCGCGCGAGTGGTTCGCGCGGCAGGGCTCCGGCGGAGAACAGCCAAACGCGCTCAGTTCGGCGAGGTCGGTGAGTGGGCGGGGATCGAGTGGACCCACGCCATGGCAACTGAGATCGGGGCCCGCCGGCTGATGTGATTCCGGAATGACTACGTCCGCGATCGCGTCTAGACTCACGAGTCGCGGATGCGGCAGACGGCGCACCCACGGTCCCAGGAGCACTGTGAGAGGCACCGGGCGTTTGCCGCACCGCTCCGTCGACTGGTGGATTCGTTCGTGGGGGAGGGAGCGGCCAAGGAACTGGCGCGTGTGACGCAGTTCGGCAGAGCCCAGTGGCTCGTGAATCACATGGGCCGCGATGACAAGCAGATAGCCACACAAGTGCGTGACCCTCTCCCAAGGGACTAGTACCGGCCCCGGGCCTGTCACGGGCGCGGTGCCGAGACGGGACCCGCCACGCCGACACCGTGTTGCCGGCTCGAGTGGGTCTACCACCCACGGGCGGGGCGTTCGCCACCGGCGAGCGCTCCGCGCCACTTTCTGCACAGGGCATTCGCGTTCTTCCACCTGGCGGCCAGCCAGGCTGCCAGCCTCCTCAGGCACAGACGGCTTCGGGTCGGACAGCGGCGCACCGGCCGTGGCCGACTCCCCTGTGCAGCCGGTCTGAGGGTCCTCCGAACCACTGGGGAGGGGCGAAGTCGAAGGGCCCCGTGAAGCGGGGATGGCCCCATCCGGATCGCCCTCAGGGGCGAAACGGTAGTGCTTGGGGCGGTATGTTTCTGGCGCAGTCCCGCCCAACCGCGGTAGACTTGCCTGCATCGGTGCCGGCCGGTCGAGGGGGTCGCCGTCGACCCGCTGAGGATTCCCCGGGGAGGACATCATATGCGGTGGAAGCGCTTCGCGCCCACAGGCGCGCTGGTCGTGGTGCTGCTATGGCTGCGGCCGGTTGTGGCCCAAGACGTGCAGCTCGATGTCAAAGAGAAGGTTCTGAGCAATGGGATGAAGGTGCTCGTGGTCGAGCGCCACCACACGCCCCGAATCAGCTGCCGCCTCGTCTATCGAGTCGGGGCGGTGAATGACCCGGCCGGGCTGACGGGGATCGCTCACCTGTTCGAACACATGATGTTCAAGGGCACGAAGGTGATCGGCTGCAAGGACGCGGCCGCCGAGGCGCCCATCATTGAGCGTATCGATGAGTTGATGGGGCAGATAGCGGACCTGAAGCGCCAAGGCACCCCGGAGGCGTTGGCGAAGATCGATGCGCTCAGGCGGGAGTATGAGTCCGAGCTCGCCCGCGAGCGCCAGCTGATCGACACCGATGAGCTAACCGATCTCTACCAGCGCCACGGTGCCACAGGCCTGAATGCCGGCACGGGAACCGACTTGACGGTGTTCATGGTCAACGTGCCCTCGAACAAGCTCGAGCTGTTCATGTGGTTGGATTCGGACCGAATGTCGAATGCGGTACTGCGCGAGTTCTACGTCGAGCGGGACGTGGTGGCCGATGAGCGGCGGATGCGCGTCGACGCCAACCCGTATGGGTACTTCCGCGAGGAGATGCTGTCGGTCTACTTCACCGCACACCCGTATGGCCGCCCGGTGGGCGGATGGGCCGACGACATCCAGCGGATCACGCGTCAGCAGGCCGCCGACTTCTTCGCCACCTACTATGCCCCGAACAACGCCACCCTGGTGCTTGTGGGCGACCTGGAGCCTGAGGCGACCTTCGCCATGGCGGAACGCTATTTCGGTCGGGTCCCGCGGAGCCCGAAGCCGATCGCCGACCTGATCACCCAGGAGCCCACGCAGCACGGCCCTCGGCGGATCGAGGTCTCGACCATGGCACGCCCAGTTGTGACCATTAACTACCATGTGCCGCCCCGCCAACACCCGGACTTCTACCCGCTGAGCATCGCCGCCGACGTGCTCAATGGCCGGTCCGGGCGACTGCACAAGCGCCTGGTGCTCGCCGACGACATTGCGTTCAGCGTGGCCGCGAACATGGATGGGTCGGCCCATGCCGGGACTTTCACACTCATCGCGATGCCCAAGGGGCCGAACACGCACCAGAGGGTGGAGGACACACTGGTGGCCGAGATCGACCGCCTCAAGTCCGAGCCGCCGACCGGCGACGAGATGCAGCGAGTGAAGAACGCGGCCGACGCGGAGTTCATCGGCGGTCTCCGGTCCAACGATGGCCTCGCCATGCAACTCGCCGTGATGGACGCCATCATCGACTGGCGTGAGGTCATCGAGGCCCCGGCGAAGATCAAAGCGGTCACAGCCGACCAGGTTGCCGAAGTTGCCAAGAAGTACTTGATCCGGGACAACAGCACCGTTGGGTGGGTGACCACAAAACCCATGCCCGCGGGTCAAGCCTCGCCAGGAGGTGGCGCGCAATGACGGCCCGCCAGCGATCCCCCCAACTCACTGCTCTAGTCACCATCTCGCTGTGCCTTCTCACCTCACTGGTCGCCGCCCAGCCCATCGTCGACCATCCCAGCCAGCTGGTGTTTCCCGAACTGCGGTTCGACCCACCGTCGGCCGAACAGTTTCGGGTCGAGCTCAGGGACGGGTTGGTGGTCTACATCCAGGAGGACCATACGCTCCCGACCTTCCAGCTCTCGCTCTCGTGGATCGGCGGAAGCTACTTCGACCCGCCGGGCAAGGAGGGGCTGGCCGGCCTGACCTATGCCCTACTCCGCAGCGGCGGTACCACCCGGATGACGGCCGACCAGGTCGACGAGAGGCTGGAGTTCCTCTCGGCTCAGATCGGGACCAGTGCCGGCCTGTACGAGGGCACCGCCTCGTGCTGGTGCCTGTCGCGTGACACGGACGAGGTGCTGGGCTTGCTTGCCGACATCCTCCTGCGACCGGCCTTCGAGGAGGACAAGATCCGTCGCGAGCGCGAGGAGGCGCTGGAGACCCTCAGCCACCGGTACGACAGCCCGGCCTCGCTGCTGGGCGCGCGTCTCCCGAAGTTGCTCTACGGCGATGCCCCGCCCGGCAGGACGGTCACAGGCGCGTCGGTTATGGGCATCACGCGCGATGACCTTATCGCGTTCCACAAGAACTTCGTGGGTGCCAACAAGGCCATCCTGACCGTATCAGGCGACTTTGCCCGGGAAGAGATGCTGGACAAACTGTCGGACGCGTTGGCCGAGTTCGTGCCCACCGGTGCCACCATGCCGGATCGCGACGAGCGGCTCGAGCTGCCCGGCGCCGCCACGCCGGCGACGTACCTGCTCAATAAGGCCGGCCCCCAGGCCCAGGGCCAGATGTGCCACCTGGGCATCGAGCGGCACGATCCTGACTTCGTCCCGCTGCGAGTCCTCAACTACGTGCTCGGCGGTGGCGGGCTCTCCGATCGACTCGCACGACGGGTGCGCGGGGATGAAGGTCTCACATACGCCATCAGTTCGACGGTGGAGGCCCCGTACGGGCGCCGGGGCGCCGTGGGCGTCTCCTTCAGCTGTGGGGCCAACAACGCCGCCTATGTCGTGTCCCTGGTGCGAGAGGAGATCGACCGCATCCGTGCGGAGGAGGTCACGGATGAGGAACTGACCATCGCCAAAGATGCATTCCTCGGGACATTCCCCGACGCTTTCTCGACGCCCTATGACGTGATCGCGAACCTGGCCGCGCTCGAGCGCGCCGAGGTCCCCCTCGACTTCTACAGCCGGGTCCGCGACGAGATCGCGGCGGTGACTCGGGCCGACCTGCTCCGTGTCGCGCGGGAACATTGGCGGCCCGATGCCCTCCTCATCGTGCTGGCCGGCGATGCGGCGGCCATGCAGGCCGGCAACCCGGAAAAGCCCGCCACGTTCGGGGACGCCGCGCGGGTTCATGTCATCGAGCCGAAGGACCCGGTTGCGTGTGAGTAGGTGAGCTCCCTCGACGGTTGCGGGTCCAGACGCCAGAAGGTCACGGCGAGGGCCGCGGTAGCGAGTCTCGAACGGCACAGGTCGGGCAAGCGATTGGGGGGAACAGCCGCGCGCTTGAGCACTCGTGAGGAGGGAGTGGCCCTGTGAGAACCGTGGCTCGGATCCTGCTGCCTGTCGTCGCGTTGGCGGTTGCCGCATCGGCTGCCGTCGGCCAGGGACTGCCCCAGAAGAAGCTCATCGAGTACGGCTGGGATGTCCCCTACCCTGACTACATCCGCCAGAACATCCGCGAGATGGAGCGGAGGCCTTTCGATGGCCTCATCTTTCGCCTCAGGGACTACAACCACGCCTTCGACACGCGGCCATGGCCCGAGGCCGACCTGCAGCCGCAGCTCGAAGATCTGGCCGCCATTGAGTGGGGCAAGTTCACCGACAACTTCCTGATGCTCTACGCGGCGAACCAGTGGGGAATGGACTGGTTCAACGACGATCAGTGGGCGGTTATCGAGGCGAACGCGCGGCTGTCTTCCAGGGCGGCCCGGGCGGCTCGGTGTGTGGGGCTGTGCTTCGACCCTGAGCCCTACGGCGAGAACCCGTGGGCCTTCGTGGCCAAGGAGGGCGGACCGAGCTTTGCCGAGACCTATGCCCAGGTCCGCAAGCGCGGTGCCCAGTTCGTGCGGGCTCTTCAGGGCGGCTACCCGGGAATGAAGCTGCTCACGCTGTTCGAGTTCACGTTCCTGGGTCATGGTCTGACCGACCCCAGCTTCGAGCGGCGCATGGAGGTACTGCGGAATGACGGCTATGGCCTCTACCCGGCGTTCATCAACGGGATGATCGAGGCCGCCGCTCCCGATGTGGTGCTCATCGACGGCAATGAGAGCGCCTACTACTACACGGCCGTCGAGAGCTACTTTCGTGCCTACCACCTGATGCGTCAGCAGGCTCTTGGGCTCGTGGCGCCGGAGCTCTGGGACCGGTTTCACGGGCACCAGCGTGCAGGCATGGCCGTGTACTTCGACCAGCTCATGGACACCCGCACGCCGCCCGAGCAGTTCCTCGCGCACTATCTCTCACCTGAGGACCGTCTCAGGTGGATGGAGCATAACGTCTACTGGGCCCTCTACACCTGCGACGAGTACACCTGGTACTACAGCGAGAAGATGAACTGGTGGACCGGCGAGTTCCCCGATGGGTTGGACACCGCTCTGCAGTCCGCGCGCGACAAGATCACCCGCGGCCAACCACTGGGCTTCAGCGTCGACGCGATGCTCAGGGAAGCCGAACGGCAGAGGGCCGAGGCAGTGCAGGCCCGCATCGAGCGCCGGTCGACGACCGTTCGGCCTCTACCGGCCGGCGCCGCCAAGCCCGTGCCTGACGGCGACCTGTCTGATCCGGTCTGGGGGGACGTCCCACCGCTCGAACCCTTTCTCCTCAACGCGAGTCACGGCGACGACCGTCAGCCAGGCGCAGCCACGATCGCCCGGGTCGCACATGACGATGAGGCGCTGTACCTGGCGGTTGAGTGCAGCGAGCCCCGGATCGAGGCCATCCGCATTGGCGGTGGCGGCCGTGACAGCGACCTCTGGTACGGCGATACGGTCGAGCTGTTCCTGAGCCGCACCGCCCAGCCCACCCCCTACGCCCATTTCATCCTCAACCCGGCGAACGTCCAGTGGGATGCCGAGTCCGCCGAGGGCGGACCGGACAGCGCCGGCTGGAATGCCGAGTGGCAGAGCGGGACGCGCATAGGGGACACCGCATGGACGGCTGAGTTGGTGATCCCCTGGACGGCTCTGGGCGGCAAGCCGGAGCCGGGTGAGACGCGCCGCGCGAACGTCTGCCGCGCGCGCATACCTGACCGCGAGCTGAGCGCGTGGTCAACGGTGGTCGATGGCTTTGTCGAGCCCATGTGCTTCGGCGAGTGGGCCTTCTGAGAGGGTGGGTCGAGTGCCGATTGACTACCGGCCGTTCGACGCGAACTGCGTCGTCGGTCGCCAGCTGTATCAGGGGCCCGGGGCTCCTTGCACGGCCAGTGACCTCCTGGCCGAGATGGACCACTATGGCATCGCCGAGGCACTGGTGGTCGACAGCCTCAGCCGCCTGAACCATCCGTTCGATGGCAACGAACGCGTGCTGTCCACATGCGCTCAGAGCCCACGCCTGCATCCGGCATGGTCGGCGCTGCCCGCCGCCGGTACCGGCGAGATGCCCCCGCCCGACGAGATGCTGCGGCGCATGAGGGAGGAGCGGGTGGGAGCGCTCTTTCTCTACCCGCGCCAGTACCGGTTCAGTCTGGCCGACTGGTGCGTGGATCCACTGCTCGAGCCGCTGGCCGAAGCCGGCACGCCGGTGTTCATCAACCCAAACGACATCGGGGCTGGTGCGCACCCGGAGTGGGACGAGACCGAATGGGACAAGGTGGTGGCTCTGTGCCGCCGGTGGCCCCGCCTGCCGGTCATCG
This sequence comes from Armatimonadota bacterium, assembly GCA_029547025.1. Classification (GTDB taxonomy): domain Bacteria; phylum Armatimonadota; class Zipacnadia; order UBA1398; family JAKPQA01; genus JAKPQA01. Next base: position 67,880 of record JAKPQA010000226.1, on the reverse strand, counting down.
TCAGCGAGTTCCGCATCCGTCGCGCCATGCGGACGGTCTACCGCGCCTTCGACGCCTGCCCCAACCTGAGGATCGAACTCAGCGGCTACTGGCTCTACCGGGGCATCGAGTACATCACGCGTACGTGGGGGCCCGAGCGGTTGTTGTTTGGATCGAACTGGCCAACGTTTGGGCCACACATGACCCTGGCAGCCCTATCCTGTGCCGAGATCGATGACGGGGCGAAGCGCAGGATCGCTGGCGACAACCTGCGGGAGCTCATTGAGTGGTGCGGCGCACGGCACGAGCCCGCCTGGGTCCCGCCGGCCGAGGACGCGTTCGCACAGTTCGGCCGCACCGGGAAACGCCCTGAGAGCATGACCTTCATGGACTGCCACGGGCACTATGGTGGGCGTTTCAGCCACTACCATGTGCCCGACGGTACGCTCGAAGGCACCATTGCCGAGATGGATCGCCTGGGAGTCGAGCGCGTGCTCCTGTTCAGTTTCGCCGGTGTCGGGTCGGATGAGGTGCACGGCAACGACCGCGTGGCCGAGGCTTTGGCGGCCTATCCTGATCGCTTCGTCGGGCTCACGCTCCTGAACCCGCACCGAGGGCCGGAGGAGATGACCGCCGAGCTCGAACGCTGTGCCGCCCTGGGCTTCCGCGGCATCAAGCTAATCCCCTACTACCAGGGCTACCCCGAGGAAGGCCCTCACATCGATGTGGCGTGCCGGTGGGCTCATGAGCACCGTCAGATCATCCTGAACCACAGCTGGGGCTCGACGCAGCAGATGGAGCGTCTGGTCTCGACCTACCCGGATGCGTGCTTCATCACGGGGCACTGCACGACGGCCTATGCGGACATCATGGCCAGGTACCCCAACCTGTTCGTGTGCTCATGTCCACTGATCCCGCCCCGGGCGTGCGAGGATGTGGTCGCCGCCATCGGCGCTGACCGCCTGCTGTTCGGTTCCGATCTGCAGGACCTGCCCGTCACGTGGGGTCTGGGACCGATCCTGTTCGCGCGGCTGTCGGAGGACCAGAAGGAGCTCATCCTGGGTGGGAACCTGAGGCGAATCCTGGAACAGTACAGCCTGCGGGCCTGATTGGGCCCAGTTACGCACCCACAGGCACTGGGGGTTGTCCGCGATGGCGAAGGCGAAGGGCGCTCGATGTATCGGAGTACTCACCTCTGGCGGTGACTGCCCCGGGCTGAACGCGGCCATCCGTGCCGTGGGCAAAGCCGCCATGGGGCGGTTCGGCATGGAGGTTGTGGGCATCCGGGACGGCTTTCGGGGGCTCGTCGAGAACCGTGGCGAGCTCATGGACAGCGACCAGCTCTCGGGGATTCTGACACTCGGCGGCACGGTACTCCGGACCAGCCGAGACAAGCCGCAGCGGATGCCGGTCGGGCCGGATCAGTTCGTCGACATGACCAGTGTGGCGGTCGAGAACTTCAAGCGAATGCACCTCGACTGCCTGGTCTGTCTGGGTGGGGGTGGCACGCAGAAGAACGCGCTGCACCTGATGAGGGCGGGCCAGATCCCCGTGCTCACGCTCCCGAAGACCATCGATAACGATGTGGCAGAGACCGACGTGAGCTTCGGCTATGACACGGCCATGACCATCGCCGCCGAGGCCATCGACCGGTTGCACACCACGGCGGAGAGCCACCATCGCCTGATGGTGGTGGAGATCATGGGCCATCGCACGGGCTGGTTGGCCCTGGGCGCGGGCGTCGCCGGCGGGGCGGACGTGATCCTTATCCCCGAGATCCCCTACGACTTGGAGGCCGTGGCCGCCAGCGTGGTGAGCCGCAATCGCAAGGGCAAGCGGTTTAGTATTGTAGCACTCGCCGAGGGCGCACTCAGCAAGGAGGACGCAGCGGCAATGGAGCGCGCCCGGGCAGCCGCCGCCGCGGACAAGGCCCCGAAGGACAAGGCGAAGGCTGGTGCGGCCAAACGTAGGACTCCGTCGCGCCACGCGGCAATCGACGTCAAGCCGGCCGAGGACGCCTTGCCCGGTACCGTGGGCGCGCGCATCGCCGCCCGCCTCCAGGAGATGACGGGCCTCGAATCGCGCGTCACGGTGCTCGGGCACCTTCAGCGCGGCGGGACCCCCTCACCCTTCGACCGCTTGCTGGCCACGCGTCTTGGTGTCGCCGCAGCGAAGCTGTTGGATGCGGGCCAGTTCGGCGTGATGGTGGCCGCGCGCGGCGACCAGTGCGTGCCCGTCCCGCTCGAGGATGTGGCCGGGAAGCGGAAACTCGTCCCGCTCGACCACCCCCTGCTCGAGACCGCCCGGCTCGTGGGGACGTGCCTGGGTGACTCGTAGCGCCGGGGAGTGCGTGATCGGACTCGACGTCGGCACCCAGGGCGCCCGGGCCGTGGCGGTGACGGCACAGGGCCAGGTGCTGGCGTCGGCCTCCGAATCGCTCCGGGATGCCGTGGTCGAGCTGCCCAAGCCGCTGGTCGAGCAGCGGCCCGAGGCGTGGTGGGAGGCCGCGGCCCTCTGCCTCCGTCAGGTGGTTGTGGGACTCGGCGCAGTCCACGTGCGGGCGATCGCCGTCGACTCGACATCGGGCACCTTCGTCCCCATCGACGCGGCCGGGCGCCCCCTGCGTCCGGCGATCATGTACAACGACGGCCGGGCAGGAACCGATCTGGCCGATGAGGTCCAGCAGGCGGGTCAGGAACTGGCCAGTCGGCTCGGGTACCGCTTTCCGCCCGCATTCGCCTTGCCCAAGATGCTCTGGCTCAGACGCCACGAACCGGAGGTGTTCGAGCGCGCGGCCCGGCTCATCCACGCCACCGACTACATCGTCGGCCGGCTGACGGGCCGCTTCGACGTGACCGACACCTCCACCGCCCTCAAGTCGGGTGTCGACCTCGAGACGGGTGCCTGGCCGTCGTTCCTCTGGGACGCGCTCGGAATCCCGCGCGGCAAGTTGCCCGACGTGGTCTCGCCCGGCGACCCCATCGGGCCCGTCTGGGAGCCGGCGTGCAGCGAGACGGGGCTCAGACCGGGGACCATGGTGGTTGCCGGGGCCACCGACGGCACCGCCTGCTTCGTCGCCTCGGGCGCCAGCGCGCCGGGTGAGTGGAACTCGACGCTCGGCACGACTCTGGTCCTGCGCGGCGTCTCCGAGACCATCGTGCACGACGCCGCCGGGCGCTACTACTGCCACCGGCATCCCGAAGGCCACTGGCTGCCCGGCGGTGCCAGCAACGTCGGTGGCGAGTGCCTCGTCGCGCGCTTCGCGGATCGTGACCTGGCCGAACTCGACCAAGCCGCAGTAGCCTGTCTGCCGACGGCCCTGGTCGCCTATCCGCTGGTGCGCCGAGGCGAACGCGCGCCCTTCGAATGCCCCACGGCTGAAGGATTCGTGCTCGGCCAGGCGCGTTCCGATGCCGAGTGGTTCGCCGCGCACCTGGAGGGTGTTGCCTTGGTCGAACGCTGGTGTCTCGACTCCCTGACCGACCTCGGCGCGATGGTAGGCGGCACGATCCGAGCCACCGGAGGTGGGTCACGAAGCGACATCTGGCTGCAAGTGCGCGCCCATGTACTCCAGCGTTCGCTCGAGCGTCCGGCCGTGGCCGACGGTGCCATGGGGTCTGCCCTCCTTGCGGCATCGCGAACGCTGTTCGATGGCCTGACCGCCGCCGCACGCGCCATGGTCCGCATCGCGAAGCGCGTCGAGCCAGACGCGGCCCTCGGACCGTGCTATGCTGACAAGCTGGACCAGCTCAGGGAACGCTGTCGCGAGCTGGGCTATCTCTAGCCTCTCGTGGGGGCCGTCTCCTTGGATCCCTTCCTTGACTGCGATATCCGGGGTGTCTACGGTCACGAGATCACCGAGCTCTTCGCCAGGGACTTGGGTCTGGCTGTCGGGTCCGTGGCCGGGCGTGGGCCCGTTGTCGTTGCCGGCGACTACCGCACCCATACGCCGGTCCTGATGGCCGCACTGTGCGACGGGCTCCGGCAAGCCGGGGCCGACGTGGTGTCGTGTGGGCAGATACCCACCCCAGTCTACTACCACGCGCGGCACGACCTCGGCATCGACGCCGGCATCATGGTGACGGCGTCGCACAACCCTCCCGAGTATGCGGGCTTCAAGCCCATACTGGGCCACCTGCCCATCACGCCAGGACAGATCGATGACTTGCGCCATCGCATGGGTCATCGCCCGGCCCCTGGGATGGTCAGTGGTGGGCTTCGCATGCACGACGCGCTGCCCTCCTACGAGGAGTCGATCCGACAGATGGCTCGTGGGCTGCTCTCCGAGTCGGCGGCGGGATTGCGCGTCGTGGTCGACTGTGGGAGCGGATGCTTTGGTCCCACGGCTCCACCGGTACTGCGCGCCCTGGGCTTCGATGTCGTCGAGCGCTTCACCGAGCCCGACGGCACATTCCCGCACCGACCCTCGAATGTGGCGTTGCGTGAAGCGCTCGAGCCCTGCATCGGCGCGGTTCGTGAGACCGGCTCCGCGTTCGGTGTGGCCTATGACGGCGATGGCGATCGGATCGCGGTTATTGATGATCAAGGCAGCCCCGTGCCCAATGACGTGCTGGTGGCCCTCCTGGCGGGTGATGCACTCGACCGCCATCCGGGCGGCGCGGTGGTCTACGATGTGAAGTGCTCGGCCATCGTGCGTGAAGCCGTGCAGCGGGCCGGTGGCGTACCCGTCGTCCAGAAGTCGGGGCACACCTACATCAAGACAGCGATGATCGAGCGCCATGCCGCATTCGGCGGCGAGGCCAGTGGGCACCTGTTCTACCACGAGCTCCACGGGGGTGACGATGCGCTGTACTCGACGCTCCGCGTCGCCGCCCTGGTGCTTCGATCGGGGAAGCCGCTCTCAGCGCTCTCGGCGGCCGTGCCGCGCTATGCGACGACGCCCGACTTGCGAATCGGCTGCGAGGGCGATCGAGGTGCCGTCATCCGCGCGATCCGAGAGGCCCTCAGGGCCCAGACCGGCGTGCGGCTCAGCGACGTGGATGGCGTTCGAGCTGACTTCGCCGAGGGCTGGGGATTGGCCCGCGTCTCGGTCACGGAGCCGGTCATCACACTGCGCTTCGAGGCGCGAGAGCCCGGTGACCTGCGACCGCTCATGGAGCGCTTCCTCGCTGGTGCGCCGGCGGGTCTGCGCCAGGCGGTCTTCGAGGCGACGGCCGTGGGCGACGGGTGTCAGCCGGACGAGGGAGGGCGCAACGATGCGGCGCACCGCTGATTCCCCCCGTGTCATGATCCTGTTGTTGGCGCCCGTAGTGGCGTGGCTCTCGGGCCCATTGGGCCACTCGGCATGGGGCGCCGACGCCCGCACGAGAGTAGGCGATTGGATGACAGACGAGACCGCCGCAGGCGTTGGTCCCGGGATCCCGTGGGAATTCGTGGGTGAGTCGCCGCGGCCGGTTGAGCGGCTGACTCTGTGGTACCGACGTCCCGCCCACGCCGCCAGGCAGACGGGAGCCGGCCCGGACGCGCCGGGCGACGACGCGTGGGTTGACGCCCTGCCCGTGGGCAACGGACGCCTCGGCGCCATGGTGTTTGGCGGCATCGGCCACGAGCGCATCCAGCTCAACGAGGACTCGATGTGGGCTGGTAGCCCTCAGGACGCCGACAATCCCGAGGCCGAGAGGGCGCTGCCCGAGATCCGACGACTGCTGCAGGCCGGCGACCAGCGTGCCGCCGAAGAGCGGGCCGGTCGATCCCTGGTGTGCAAGGGGCCGGGCACCGGTTTCGGAAGCGGCGCCACCGTACCGTTTGGCTGCTACCAGACCCTGGGCGACCTGTGGCTCGATATCGACACCCCCGACCGACGTATCGAGGGCTATCGCAGGGAACTAGACCTGCGTCGGGCGGTGGCCCGCGTCTCCTACCGCTCTGGCGGCATCGGGTTCGCCCGAGAGGTCTTCGCCAGCGCGCCTGCCCAAGCACTGGTCGTGCGCCTCACGTGTGACCGGCCCGGGGCTCTCTCGCTCGCCGTGCGGCTGGATCGCCCGGAACGTTACTCGACAGCCCCCGAGGGCGAAAACGGCCTGGTGATGTCCGGTCAGCTCTACGACGGGGCCGAGGGCACATCGGGCATTCGCTATGTGGCTCGCCTGCGGGTCGTGCTCGAGGGCGGAACGGTTCAGGCCGAAGACGACCGGCTTCGCATTGTGGATGCGAACGCTGTGACGCTCATTCTGGCTGCGGCGACCGACTATCGGCTCGACCCGCCGCGGTACCGGGGCAGCTCGCCCGAGACTGCCACCCGTGAGACACTCCAGAGGGCCGCCGCCACACCGTATGCCCGGCTCTGCGGGGATGCCACGGCGGATCACCAGCAATACTTTGGGCGAGTCGAGCTGAATCTGGCGCGGTCGGCGTCCTCGGATCTACCCACGAACGACCGGCTGGCCGCATTCAGCGCGACCGGCGATGACCCAGAGCTGGCCGCCTTGCTGTTCCAGTATGGTCGCTACCTGCTCATATCGAGCTCACGCCCCGGCGACCTGCCCGCCAATCTGCAAGGCATCTGGGCCACGGGGATCCAGACGCCCTGGAACTGTGACTACCACATCAACATCAACCTGCAGATGAACTACTGGCCGGCCGAGACCACCAACCTGTCCGAGTGCACAGAGCCTCTGACGGACCTCATGCTCTCACTGCTCGAGCCGGGGCAGAGGACCGCGCGGATCCAGTACGGCATGCCCGGCTGGGTTGCTCACACCATCACGAACGTCTGGGGCTACACCAGTCCCGGCGAGGGGCTGGTCTGGGGCGCGAACCCCACCGCCGGTGCATGGATGTGCCAGCACCTGTGGGAGCACTACCGCTTCACGGGCGATACAAGCTACCTCCGCCGCGTCTACCCACTGCTGCGCGAGGCGGCGCGCTTCTTCCTGTCGTGGCTCTCAGAGGATCCCAAGACCGGCCGGCTCGTCTCCGGCCCGGCGACGTCGCCCGAGAACAGCTTCCGCACCGCCGATGGGACCGTCGGATGCCTCAGTATGGGCCCCAGCATGGACCAGGAGATCGTGTGGGAACTCCTGGGTGAGTTCGCCGATGCCTCCCAGATCCTCGGACGCGACGCCGACCTGCGCGAACGCTCGCTCACGGCCCGCGGGCGCCTGCTGTGGCCGGGCATCACACGTGACGGCCGCCTCCGCGAGTGGGCGGAGGACTACGATGAGCCCGAGCCCACCCACCGGCACTGCTCGCACCTCTACGGGCTACATCCTGGCTGGCAGTTCACGCGCGAGGGCACCCCCGAGCTGTTCGAGGCGGCTCGTCGCAGTCTCGAGCGCCGTGGCGACTCGGGCACGGGCTGGTCCATGGCATGGAAAGTATGCTTCTGGGCCCGCTTGTACGATGGCGATCACGCCTATCGCCTGCTGAGGAACTTCCTGCGGCTCACGGGCGATCAGGGGTTCAACTACTCGGACGGCGGCGGTGTCTACACCAGCCTGCTGTGCGCCCATCCACCGTTTCAGATCGATGGCAACTTCGGTGTCGCCGCCGGCATGGCCGAGATGCTCCTGCAGAGCCATGCGGGCGAGCTTCACCTCCTGCCCGCGCTCCCCAGTGCCTGGCCCGAAGGCTCGGTGCGCGGTCTCCGCGCCCGCGATGGATTCGAGGTCGACATCGCCTGGAGCCGCGGACAGCTCACGCGCGCGAACCTTCGCAGCGACTTGGGCCGCCGCTGTGTGCTCCGCTCCGCCGACGACGCGCGGGTGCTGGGGCCGTCGGGCTTGGTCGACTGCGAGCGCCTCGGGCCGGGCCTCCGGGCCTTCGACACGGAGCGCGGAGCACTCTACCGGGTGTACCCGACCCTCGAGTAGGGGAGCCTGTTGGTTGGTGGCGACTGAGGCCTGGGCGGTGCGCGGAAGCCCCGTACACCGCACCGCCCGTCCGGTGGAGAGGCCGCACAGGGGCATTGGCGGTAACTGAGGGCTCCCGTGGCCCATCAGCCTGGTTGCGGAGGGGCGCCATGGGGGGAACCACGCGTCCCCCAGCGTGGTGGGCCCCCAACGCGCCCGATCCGCACGCCCCAACCTCGGGCCACTGGAGCCCCCAATGACCGCCCAGGGGGAGCCTGTGCCCTATGGCGCCAGGTTCTGTCGCCTGAGGCGGTACTCCAGGACGGCCTTGCCATTGGTCTCGCCGGCCGCCGGCACGTCGACGGTGAACTCCAGCGTCGTCGCATCGGTCCGGGTGTAGGCGTGAGTCGACCGTCCGATCTGCCACTGCCCATCGGCATGCTCGATCACCCGGATCGCCACCGGGTGTGGCCGCGGGTTCTCGAGCTCGATCCGGCGGTTCTGGTCTGAGTCATAGACCACCGTTCGCCCCCGGCTGTCGCGCCGAACGTTCACGTCAGTCGAGGGCAACTCGGAACGCGTGGCTCGGAGATCATCCTGGTAGCACAGAAACACATCGGCTGTGCACCCGATGGGCAGGTCCGGCAGTTCGTCCTCGCCCGACAGGGCTAGGGCACCTTCCTCGGTCCGCAGATAGGTCCGCACTCTGCCCCGATGGAGCGCCGCGCACCCGAGCCCGCTCTCCGCGGTGTTAGTCAGCCGCGCTCGTAGCACCACGGCATTGCCATACCGGCTCGCATCGAACACCGTCTGAGGAGCCAGGGCCAGAGCCGGCCGCTCGAAGAACCCGAGCCTCACTGTCTCGCCGTTGGCCAGCGGCTGCTCGCCGATGCACTGATCGCCCACGAAGTATGGGGCCGAGGGCAGATCATCACCCGTGTTGTTGGCCAGCAGTGCCGTGGCACGGAACGCGCCCTGCTCCGCCCCGGCGGTCATCTCGATGCGGTACTCGGGCGCCCAGGTCAGCCCATCGAGCCGGTAGAGGGCCTCGAGCGTCACCGGCTGCGCGCGCGTCGCGACCACGTCCCAGCACACGGCGTTGTCCATGCCCCGCGGGAAGATGGCGCCACTGAGGTCGATGCCATCACCCGCCTCGGGCGCGCGCAGGAAGACCGAAGCCCGGTCCACGCGAGCCCGGTCCCACTGTACCGTCAGGCGATTCGGGCCGGGCGCCAGCTGGACCGTTCGCTGCTCGATCACCAGAGCCCGAGGCGGCGCCGTCAGAAGCAGCCGGATCGGGCCCCGCTGCGCCTGGCTCGTCAGCGATACCGAGGCGTATACGGTCCCCGCCGCGAGAGCCACGACCGCGGCAGCGACCACACGCGCGACCCATCTCACGTCTCTTGCGGCTCCGTTCATCCGCGCACCCTCGTTCCCTCGCGCCGAACAATGGTGAAGCTCAGCGTCCGTAGTTCGCCGGGAGCCAGCGTCACTGGGAACACCACGGTACTGTCGTTGACCTTGCTGAAGGCCTCCGCGGTCCTCAGTGTCCAGACACCCGGAATGTCCTCGAACACCTCGACCGCCACGGGACTACCCGACACGCTGCGGAGCTCCAGGCGGTACTCCTCCTGGCGGTCATAGCCGGAGATGGCGCCCGTCGGGTCGTACTGCAGGCTCGCCAGCGAGTAGTTCATCAGGGTGCGTCTGGCAGTGACCAGGCGGCTCGGCCCGGTGTCGAGCTCCGCCTCCTGGCCGGGCGCGATCTGGGCCAGATCGCCCTCGAGCAGCGGGCCGGCCGTCGCATCGCCGGGTGCCAGGAGCCACACATGGCCCCCGGGCAGGGGGGCCAGTCCGAGCCCCAGAGCCGGATCGTTCCTCACAACCAACACGCGCCGGGGCTGCCCGTTGTAGGCCCACTGGTTGATGCGGTACACCACCCTGACAGGCACCGCCGTGGCGCGCAGGAACTCGAACTCGCGGGCCTCGCCGGTGACCAGGCGCTGCACGTCTCGCACCGTGTAGATCCAGTACTGCCCGCCCGCGGGCGTGTTCAGTGCCTGGGGGGCGGCCACCGGGATCGGTGGGATGCCGCCCAGGGCCGGGAGCTCCCACGGGTTGGGTGGTTTCGGGGGCACCGCCGGCGTCACGGGCTCGGCCGGTGGCGGCGCCGGTGGTGGCGGATCGGGGATGAGCTTGCGGCTCGCCGCTACTCCGACGTCCTCAACGAAGCGCACATCGCCAATGACGACCCGCAGGCGTGCCCGCTCGATATCATCGGGCGTGCTGTTCCGAAGCTCGATCAGCCCGACGAGGTCGATCGACGCACCATCCGCCGCAAGTTGAGCCCGATAGACGACCCGCGCGTCAAACCCCGTGGCCAGATACGACAGCCGGGCGGGCATGACGCCGGCCCGGCTTGACCGCACCGTGAACCGCAGCACCCGATCCAGGCCCGCCGGGAACACGCTGGACACCACTTCGGCATCCGGGCCGGGATCGAGGGCAATCGAGGCCGGGTCGATGGTGACATCCCGCCACCGGAACTCGACCGTGTTGTCGCCCGCGACCAGCGGAAGCTCGCGCTGCTGTCGCACCAGTGTCGCGTTACGGCCGGCGTACACAACGACCTCGGTCTCCGCCGGCTCCTCGGACACGCCCACACTGACCTGCGCGGCAACGTCTGAGACTGCCAGACCGAGACCCACCAAGGCTGCCACCAGGGCGAGTCGCCTCACGACCAGACCTCCTGCCTGACGGCACGCCCGTCACAGGGAGAGCCGCACCGCCCGCTCCTGCTCGTTGTCATCGGGAACTGAGTCAGTTCCCCCGTGGAGTTCGGCCTGGGCCCGTAACCGGACCTGCCCCGGTTCGAGGCCACCCGTGCTCCACCAGAACGTGACGGCTCGGCTCTCTCCCGCGGCCAGCCGAACGGTCTGTGCGTGGGGATCGACTTCGCCCTGTCCCGCGATGAGCCTCACCGTGCACTCCGCGGCCGCGTCACCGTGGTTCGCGACGCCGATGTCGACCCGCTGGACGGACCCCAGCCTCACGGCGTCGAGTGGCGAGTGGAACCACACGCGGACATCGCGCGCGTGTCCAAACCCGCGCGACGCCTGGTGTCGCGCGTTCCTGGACCAGTCATAGGTGGCGTCGGTGCCCATCATGCTCAGAACGCGGCAGGTAAACGTGCCACGAGGTATGGTCACGGGTCCGCACTGGAAGCGCACCCAGCCGTCCGCACCCGTCACACCGGCATCGGAGACGCGGGCGCTGCCCGACCACTCGACGGCAACGCGCACGGCTTCCATGGGCGCCCCGGACTCGTCCACGGCCCGCAGGGCCGCCTCCCCGACCCACCCGATACCCTCGCGGCGGGCATCAACGGCAAGCTCGCCCACGTGAAGCCGCCGCGCGGCGCCCGCGTCGGGGTCCTGGTTCACCCAGCCGAGCTCCAGGTCGCGCATGAGTTGCCAGCGCTGGTCGAAGTAGCCGGCCTCGACGAAGTAGGCGGTCTCATAGCACAGTACCTCGGCCTTGTCATTGACGTTGCCCACATAGGGCAGCCTAGCCGGATCGCCGTTGAAGACCACGTAGTCGGGCCACGTCCAGGGGAGCTTCTCAAGGTCATACCCGAGACCCTGGGGCCGCTGGCCGTCGGGCAGTGTCGGGTACCGCCCGTGCGCCACCACCATGTACGTGCGGAAGGCAGACAACGGATTGGGATATACGAAGAAGGTCCCGAACCCGGCGCCGCGGTAACATCGATCGCCGTACCGGGCATCACGAACATCGATGCCCTCCCTTGACACCCGCACGGGCAGCACATAGCGCGCTGCGGCTTCGCGGAGCAGCCGGTTGCTCTCCTCGGTGCCGAACAGAATCAGGCTGGCTCCCCGGACCTGGTCAGCGAGCACGTCGACGTCCCGAACGGCACGAACGGCCGGGTAGCGGACGTAGTACCGTGTCCAGCTCTCGGCGAACTGCTCCGCCTCCTCGCGGTTCTGCCGGGTCTCTTCGGGAGTGCCCGCAGTCCCGTAAGCCAGCACGAAGGGCCTCGTGAACGCGTGCCCGATCGGTCCTTCGAGTGCCGCGGTCTTCCGCAACGCCGGAGCGTCTGACGCCCGGCGCCAGCCCGAGGCCGCGTCGCGCGGATCGGCCAGAGCGAGCGTCACAACCTCGGGTCGGCCGGTGTACGCGAGCTCGCCGTTGACAACGATGCGGACCGAATCGTGCTGCGCGACCGGGCTGTTGGGCAGGTTGACGGCGAATCCGGCCACGTTCGTCGCCTGCACGAACACGGTGCCGCCAGAGGCATCGACCACCAAGTCGGCGCGGACGCCTGGCTGGATGAACTCCTCGATGGCGGCCCAGTGCAGCCCGCCGTACTTCAGCTGGGTCGTCACGACTCGAATCCCCGCCGGGCGCTCGAGCGACGTCTTGTCGAGGAAATAGCGGTAGATCTCCTCGATCCGGAACCCGCCTCCGTGGCCGATAGTGGGGTTCTCCGTCGCCGAGTGGAGATACTCATGGGGCGACTCGCGCTCGAAGATGTCCAGCGACTCATCCAGAAGCTGCCCCTCGCCGGGCCAGACCACCGTATCGAGCAGATCGGTCACGAGGCCGATGTTCCCCGTCCGCGCGCGGGGGGCGATGTAGCTCGAGCTGATCGCCTCGAGCAGCGGGCGCCGGAACTCTTCGATGCCCGAGGGGGCATACGTCGGGCCGTACCAGTGCCAGTGGAACAGCCGGAAGTCAGACCACCCGTCGACACCCACCACGGCCGCGAAGCTGTCCGGCCAGCGCACCCCCTGGCGGTACGCACCCGTCCCACCCATGCTGCCGCCGGTGGCGTAGACCCGGCGCTTGTCGATGCCGAAGCGACCATCGAGGTCCTGCAGCACACGGAAGACATCGTTCTCGCCAATGCCATCGTAGAAGGTCGGCCCGCGGCCATTCACGTTGGCCAGGATCCATCCGTGGTCGTACGCCCACCGCTCTTGGAAGTCCGAAAAGCCGGCCGACACATTCCACCCATAGCCGTGGTAGTGAAGGCACGCCGGATATCCCTCGGGCCGGGGCGGGCCTACCGCCGGAACGAAGGCGCCGTACTCCTGCCGGGTCCCGTCGATTTCGGACGTGTAGGCGAGTACCGACGCGGTCCCCAGATGCTCAGCACCGGAGGCCGGGCGAAGCCATGGGCCCAGGGCCAGGCACACCGCCAGGGGTACGACCGCAGAGTGGGCTGCTCGCGCCATGGACGGGATCACGCCAGACGGACGGCGATTGGGCGACATCTAGGGCACCGCCCACGAAAGAACTGCGCCAGACTTGAAACATTTGGCGCGCCCAAACGTTGTACTAGATGAAGCGGCCTGACTCCCCGCTTCACTGGCTTACTCCTCTAGGCTGCGAGGAGCCCTCAAAAGCTCCTCGCGTTTTTTTGCGCCTGGCCGCCGCCTCCCGTTCGCTCTCCGGGCCGATGACCCCTTTAGTCCGAGCCGCCGGGACACGACAGAAGAGGAGTGCCACAGGTACGGGGGCGCACGACGCGCACCGTCGCCGAGCGCCGTTCGGGCGCTTTTGGACACGCGACCCGGCCCCGTGTTCCGGCCGTGGTGCAGGCAAAGATAAGTTGGCTCTGGCTCGAACCACGCCCCGCGCCGAAGCGTCCAACTGTCCATCCGAGGTGGGGATGTGGTGGGGGGGAGTGAGGCGGTAGCCCCCGGGCGCCGCCTAGACCCGGGCAGTTCTAGGAGGGAACCGAGATGAACGTTCGTGCAGGGGATCCGTTGGTACGCATTCGCTTGTATGGGCTGGAGCACGATGTGCCCGTCGGTGACCTCCGCTTGACCCGGTGTGCTTCGGACTCCGCCGTGCTCAGCGCCGTGGCACGCTACCTCGACGTGAGCTACGCCGGGCTGGCACAGGCTCGGGTGGTTCGTGAAATGGCGGGCCACCTGACTGTCAAGCCCAAGAGCCCCATCACCCGGGGCATCGAGCGTCGGGATCGCGCCTTCTACTGAGCGATCGGCTCGCTGGGCTCCGCCGTCGTGCGGCCCGGGACCTGGCCGTGACATGACCGGGCGCCCGGGCCGCTTCGCGTACCGCCCATGCCGGCGGCTGGTGGATCGGCAGGGCCCGCCGCCTCGCGCTCCGAATCCCGCTAGCTGAGGGAGCACGGGGCACGGAAGCGGAAGGGTGAAGTCCCATGGCGTTGCCCGGCGTGGTCATTCACATCACCGATGAGCTACAACCCGAGATCAGCATCCAGCGCGCCGTCGAGGGCCTCGGCCTTTCGTACCTCGCCTTCTACGGCATTCGCGACGCGCTGAGAGCCGTCGCCCATACCCACGATGAGGGCAGGCTGGTCGCTCTCGTCACCGACCTGTCCCTCCGCCCTCCGGGTCACCTCCACGGCCGCGATGAGATGGTGGGTGTCGATCTGGTCCGGTGGCTCAAGGGCTCCGACCGGGTCCGAACCCGCTTCTACGACTGCCTCCTGTATGACCTGATCCAGGCCCTGGCCTCCTCAACAGCTGCGTCCGCCGAGCGGGAGAACGCGCGCCACGCCTGGCTCGATTTCAGCCGGTTGCTGCTCTCGTGCGAGCAGCGCAGGTCCAGCGGGGACGGCACCGCGCCCGTGCTCGATGCGCCCATCGTCGTGTTCTCCGAGCACGCCAACGACCCCCGGGTCGTCGAGGACCTGTCCGGGATAGGCGGGGTGGTCCTGGTACCGAAGTCCGAGGGGCCCGAAGCCGTGGCGCGCGTCCTCAGAGCGCTACCCGGTACCGCTACGGCTCCACGTGAGTGAAGCTCACTGTCGCGCTGCTGATGGGGCGTACCGTGCCTGTTGCGGGGCCGGCGAAGGTCAGATCCGCCACTTGCGTGGTCGTCGCAGCTGTCCCGACCGACGTGCTGTTCACCGTCAGGTTCACCTGCGTCTTGGTGGGCACGTCGAAGAACGTAGCGTTGGCCAGCGACGCCGGTGCACCGTTCATCGGGAGCCTGAGCCGCCACTCGGGGCTCAGGTTCGTCTGGCCCAGTGCAAGGACGTCGAATGATACTGTGATGGCGCCGATGGGTAGCGAGTTCCCGAAGCCGTCCAGAAGCCGCATCGGGTCTCGGTCCACTCGTGACTTCAGTGTCACGCTCGCGCGCCCCGTCCACCGGATATCCAGTGGCTCCTCGGCCGCGATCCCCTTGAGCTGCGCCACGGCCGGCACCGTGTCGCCATCAATCCCGTCGGCGTTCACGATGGTGAATGCCGCGCCATCCTCTGGGAAGTAGAGGCTCGTGCCCGCGCCCTGAGGCCAAATGTGGAGCGAGTCGATCCTCGTGCTGTCCGACGTGCCCGTCAGGATGGCGGCAACGTCGAGGGTCACCGTCGACACGGCTGCCGGCACGATCACCGGTGAGGGGCAGCCTGTCATGGCGGCCAGAACCGCGGCGGCCAGCCCCAGCGCGATCAGCAGAGCACTCGCGCTCGTGCGTGGAGTGTTCAACATCCCGGCCCCCCCAGATGATCGGCGGCAGCATGACCCATGGCCATGCCTGCGTCCGCGCGGGAAAGCCGCTTCATCGGCTCTTCCCTCACGTACACCATCGATATCTCGTCTCCATAGACGCGGCGAAACGACGGTTCGTTCTCGAGCTGCAGTGTCAGCGGCGACCCCTGGGTGATGATGACTATCCCAATATCATACTTGGCGAACACCTGGCGCCACAGCGGGCCACCATCGATCGCCGCCTGGTACTCCCGATAGTGCCTCTCGCCATACATGTCGGCGCGACCGTCAATGAAGACGGGGAGCCGGTCTCCGGCGGCCCAGATGATGTAGCCGCCCCATTCATACTGGTTGAAGAGATGGCCGCTGTGTGGTGTGGCCAGGGCCACCTTCAGCGCCTGGACGGGCAGCTCCTCGGTGATCACGCAACGCTCAAAGGACCCGTCCTTTGGGATGGCCACCGTCACCAGGGCGGCCGTCAGGGCCACAGAGACGCCCCCCCACACCCGCCGTCCCATTCGTCCCGCTCGGGCGCGGAGTCGATCCAGCGAGGCCCGCAGATTGGCCACCCCACCCCACTCGGCCAACCGCGCCGCTGCGGCATCGGCATATCCGGCCGCCACGGGCATCGCACCCGCTCCGAAGATGGCATAGTGCCGAACCGATTGCAGGGGCAGATGCGTCGTCACCAACACGACGAGCAGATCGTACAGCCGCGGTCTCTTGGGCGATAGGGCCAGACTGATCAACACAACCATGAGGCCGGCCTCGAACATCAACCCGTGCGGCTTGTGGAAGTTGGGCGACGCCCACTCCTGGAACTCCTCGAGCCCCCACGAGGTCGACCCGCTCAGATAGGTGAGCGGATTCTGAATCGTCGCGAGCCCCCCTGGCGAGACCACCGGTGCCAGCAGCGCCAGCGCCGCCCAAGGCATCAGGTAACCGCAGAAAGCCTTCTCGGCCAAACCAGCCCGCTCTTCCGTCCACGCGCACGCCAGCCGAAGTCCAATCAAGCCCGCACCTGCGATGAAACTCGCGTGGCTGTTCGCCCAGAGCAGCATCAGGACCGGCAGACCATAGCAGGCCCATCTCCGGCGGCGTTCGCACAGCTCGAGCAGCAGCAGGGCGGCGATGAAAAACATGGGCGCCGCGATCTTGGGTCGCTCAAGCCACTCGGGTACGGAGATGGCCGCACCGAGCATCAGGAAGAACACCGCTAACGGCGCCGAGCGCATCCCGCGCAGGAGTAGGAACCACGCGGCCAGGATCGTGGTCGACGCCGCAATGACACCGCGCCAGACCATGATGCCGGGGAACCCGGCGAGCTTCATCGAGAGGTAGAGAGTCGCTTCCGACAGCCATTCGTGAGGGACCCGGGGCTGGCCTCTCTTGGTGTACGAGTACTCATCGACAGTCGGTATCCGGCGCTCCTCCACGATGACCTGCCCGTTCCGAAGGTGCCACCAGCCGTCATCAAAGGAGTCCACCTTGCGTACTGTCGCGTGTGTAAATACCAAGGCGGCCACCGGCGCGACCCACACCCACGCCGGCACAGGCAGCTTCGCAGGAGTGTCGCCTTGTGCGGATTCACCCAAGTCCAGTGCCCCCCAAGGTCATGGCCCACACGGGGCATAGGTTCGGTCGGGTCCTGCCCCAAGCCTTCGCCAATCCCCGCCACCAAGGGCGGTGATGGGCCCGAGCCCACGAGGTAGAATGGACCTGAGGCCCGGGCGTTGGCTGCTGCGTCACAGCAGGCGCCGGGCGGCATGGTAGAGCCCCCACCGCGGCATCGCGAGACGGCGTAACGGCCGCTGAGGGGCTGACTACCCACTGGAGCGGAGAACGCTGTCCGTCATCTTCGGGCTCCGGCCGCCCATCCGGCCGGCACAGACGGTGGGCAAGGTCAAGATCGCCGGCCGCGTCGGCGTGGGCCCGGCCGCGTACGCCTACCGGGGCGTCGACAGCGCGCGGAAGCCGTTCGTCGTCCGAGTCCTCCGCCCGGAGCTGGCTCAGGACCCCGAGTGGGTGGCCCACTTCACGACATCGGCCAAGGCGCTCGCGAAAGTCGGGCATCCCCGGCTCAACCCGATCATCGAAGTCGGCTTCGTCGAGAGGATCCCGTTCTCTGTGGAGGAGGACCTCGGCCCGCGGCATCTGTCCCACGTGCTGGATGAGGAGGGCATCGGCCGCGATCAGGCCCTCGCGATCCTGCACCAAGTGGCCGACCTGGTCGCCGCCTGCCACCAGGTCTCGCCCCCCCTACTGGCCATTGGCATCCGACCCACCGATGTGTTCCTGACGGCCAGAGGCGACGTGCGTGTGACGCACATCGGTCTGCTCAAGTCCCCTCTCCTGCCCGCACCGGACGACGAGGACAACGTCTCGGCACCGCCCGAGGACTGTATGGCGCCCGAGGTGCTGAACGGTGCCTCTCCGTCGCCATCCGGCGACGTCTTCTCCCTGGGCCTGTTGCTCATGCGGATGGCGCGCGGCAGCTTCGGCGTTCACAGCGTTCTCGAGGCATTGGGGTCCGGACGCCCCCTCGCCGACTGGATGCCCGAGACCGGCGACTCCGTCACCGACGATATCCTCCGGCACTGCCTCTCGCTCCGCCCCGAAGAGCGATACCCCTCAGCTGTTGCCCTGCTCGATGCCCTGGCCAGCGTGCGGCCGAACATTGGGCCGCGCATCGCATGCCCCTCCGGCGTCGTGCTTTCCCCAGCTCCAAAGCCGGTTCCGCGCCACGTTCCCCGGGTCGGTGACGTGCCCTTGGTCGACCAGCCGGGCGATGACGCGTGGGAGGAGGACGCGGACCAGGAGGCGCTCGCGGACTCGAACTCGACCGCGGCGTCCCCGTCTCAGCCTGCCGAGGCCTCCGGGGCATCCGAGGAGTTCGATCTCCAGTCGTTCCTCGCCGCGCTGCAGCGTCAGCGCCGGACCGAGCTCGCCCAGAAGCGCGCGCGGGGCGCCGAAGACCTGGACGAGCCTCTCGAGCATGATGAAGCAAGGGCCCAGGGCGAGACCAAGCCATCGGGCGCCTCGCCCGAACCCCAGCCGCTCGAGGTGGCCCAGCAGGAGCCCGAGCCCCTGCCCGTCGCTGAGCCCGAGCCCGAACCCCAGCCGGTTGGGGCGCTCGCAGAAGAGCCGCGGGCCACCACACCGTCGCCCGCTGCCGACGACGAGGAGGCTCCGTTCGGCGCGGAGCCTGTGGTCGAGAAGGGTCTCGGCGAGCTCGTTGCCAGCGCACTGCGGGCCACCGAGTCGGCAGAGGAAGCCCGCAGCGAAGACGGTGTGGGGGTGTCTCCCGCGTGGGTCGGTCGAGCGGCGGCGTCGATGCTCGGCTTCGACGTGGCGCCGGTCGTTGTCGAGGACGAAGGAGCCGCCTCGCGATTGGCGCAGCTGTTCGGGGGGGCGGCGGGCGCGGAGCGGGCCGAACGGGCCGAGCCGGACGCCTCGGAGCTCCCCGAGCCTGGCCCCGTCGAGCGGGAGGCCCTCGAGTTGGTCCTCGATGAGGAGCTGGCTCTGGCCAGTTCCGCCGTGCGGCAGGCCGCGGGGTCTGCCGCCGCCGTGGCCGGCCCCGCGGTGGCCGATGAGGTCGCCCGCCTCTACCCCATGGCGCCCATCGATCTCGTGGTCCGGCGCCGCATTATGGTGCTCCTTCCCGATGAGCTCGCGCGTCGGAGCTGCGGCGACCGGCCGCCGCAGCAGCGCGGCCGGGCCGACGGCCGGCAGAACCCGCTGTTGGCAGGCGAGACCGAGCTGCTCTACCCGCCAGCTGATGTCGACGTGGTCACGCGCCGGCGGATCCCGCTACTCCACGCCGAGGCGCCGGTGGACGGGTCCGCGTTCTTCGCGGCGAATGGCCCGGTCCGGGGTCTGGCTCGGAAGCTCGGGGCGGTCCCTCGATCCCCATCGCGCGAGCTCGGCGCGGCCCGCACCGCGGCCGAGATCGCGGCCCTCTACCCTCGGCCGCCTGTCGCTGTAGTGTTGCGGCGGCCGGTCCCGCTCCTGCGGGCTGATGAGCTAGCGCCACCAGCCGAAGCCCGAGCTTGTCGCGCCGCTCTGGGCACCCCATTGACCGACGTTGAGGTGGCACGGACGTACCCGGCACCGGACCTGCCCGCGCCCGCCCGCCTACCGGTAGCGGTCCTCGTCGCGGAGACGCTGGCCCCGTCCGCGGCGGTCGGCCGCGCCGCGAGGCCATCCGGGGGCCTCCTGGCCGACGAGTACGGACTCGGGCAGCGCTGGGAAGCCGTCTACGCAGCGATTGCCATGGCGCGCAAGCAGCGGCCGCCGGTGCGTCGTCGCTCGTTCCTGACCGCGCCAGCCGCGCCACCCAAGGGGCGCGGAACCGCGCCGACTCGGCCTGCGGCGACCCCCGCGGCCCGGCCTACCCCAAAGCAGGGACCCGCCCCGAAGCAAGGACCTGCCCCGCCCAAGACCCCACGAATCCAGCTGGCTCGCACGGCCCGGCCCGAGACCGACCAGCTCCTGCGTGACCTGGTGCATGAGGTGTCCGAGCGCAGTGCCCGGAGCCTCGCGGCGCGGGAAATGGACCGCCGCGAACGCGAAGAGCGAGCCGGCGCCGCCTTCGGTGTCTCACTCCAGAAGCGCGGGTCGCCACTGGCCGAGTTGGCGCGTGATGAATCCGTGCTCGCTCCGTCCGAGAGCCCGGATGCCGAAGAGATCACCCTCGGCCGTGCCAAGCGCCACGGCCCTGTGACCCCCGTCCGGGCCCGCGACAATGAGCTGCTCCGAGTCGTTGGCGAGATGGCCGATAGCGCCGTGTTCTCTCTCGACAACATCATCCGCGGCTCTCGTGGCTACAGCGTCCTGGCGGCGGACATGGATGCCGAACACACGGTCCATGTCGAGGGCGGACCCGCGCTCTCGACGGCCATGGCCGACCTGGTACGGGGCTCCCGCGACGCCACGATGGCCTGCGCGCGTGCCGTCGAGAGCACCGACGCACGCGAGCGCGTGGGTCTCAGCAGTGCCTTCGGCGGGCTCGAGATCCGGTTCGACTCCTACGCCTCGGTGATGCCGGCCGACGAAGACACGTCCGGAGAGGACATCGTGCCCGTGGCCGCTTCTGGCGAAGCCGGTTCCGTTCGCGACCTGATGGGCCAGGTCGTCGCGTACACCACCTCGGCGGGCCCCGCAGATGACTCCGAAGAGAAGATCTCGGCCAGCACCGAGGGCCCATCGATCAGCTTCGCCGAACTGATCGGGCGCGCCGTCCGGAAGATCTACGAGCTCTCCGACGAGGAGCGCCGGAACCTCACCGATGGCCTGGATGGGGCTCTGGCCGGCCTCGACGACGCCGGCACCCCCGCCAAGCGCGCCCGTGCCATGCTCCGGTGCTTCGACCACTGGCGACGTCTGCTGCAGGTTGTGGACGAGTTGAGCTCGAAGGGAATGTCCGATCCGCCGCCTCTCGGGCTCCTCTTCGCGGCCATGGCCGAGTATGTGGTCACCCAGGAGGAGGAGCACGCGGCGGACGGGTCGGCTGCCCGAACCAAAGCCGCTGCCGCATTGCGGGCCTATCGCGACCGCATCGCCAGCAAGGAGGCATAGACATCGCTCCCCTCACCGCTGCCGGCATCATCCCGGCCCGCTTCGCATCGACCCGGCTCCCCGGCAAGGCCCTCCTCGATATCTGCGGGAAGCCCATGATTCAGTGGGTGCAGGAAGGCGCCTGCGCCACCGGAGTCCTCGACCGGGTCATCGTGGCCACGGACGACGAGCGAATCGCCCGCGTGGTGCGTTCGTACGGAGGCGAGGTGGTGCTCACGCGGCCCGACCATCCCACCGGCACCGACCGCATCGCCGAAGTCGCTGCGGACATCGACTTGGATGTGGTCGTCAACATCCAGGGCGATGAGCCCTTCATCGAGGCCGACATGATCCGGCAACTCGTCGAGCCCTTCGGCGCCGATGCCCAGTTGGCGATGACGACTCTGCGCGCGCCCATTGCGCCCGAGGAGCTCCATGATCCGTCCACGGTCAAAGTGGTCGTCGACCAGCGCGGCTATGCGCTCTATTTCTCCCGAGCCACCATACCGCACCAGCGTTCCGAGTCTCCCGAGGACCGCTGCCCCGTCTGGAAGCACCTGGGCCTCTACGGCTACCGACGTGACTTCCTCCTGCGCTACCCGTCGCTCCCCCAGACACCCCTGCAGCGCGCCGAGCAGCTCGAGCAGCTCCGGGCCCTCGAGAACGGCTATCGCATCTGGGTCGGCCTCACCCAGCACGAATCCATCGGAGTCGACACCGAGAGCGACCTGCGGCGGGCCCGGGAGCTCATGGCCCGCCGTCTGGCTGAGGAGGGGCGGCGATGAACCCGGTCCGGGTCGGCCCCGTCGCCATCGGTCCCGGGCACCCGCTCGCCCTCCTGGCGGGGCCCTGCGTCATCGAGTCCGTCGATCACTGCCTGCGGATGGCGGACGCGCTGCGCGAGGTCGCCCAGCGCCTGGCGATGCCGTTCGTTTTCAAAGCATCGTACGACAAAGCGAACCGAACTTCAGTCGACTCCTACCGCGGACCGGGCCTCGAGGCGGGCCTATCGGTGTTGGCCCGGGTCCGCACCGAGTGTGGAGTTCCAACACTTACCGATGTGCATAGTCCACCGGAAGCCACGGCCGCCGGCGCCGTCGTCGACCTCCTCCAGATCCCGGCATTCCTGTGCCGACAGACCGACCTGCTCGTGGCCGCTGGTGCCACCGGTCGTCCCGTCAATGTGAAGAAAGGGCAGTTCGTGAGCCCCGAGACCATGGTCCAGGCCGCCCGCAAAGTGGAAGCAGGAGGAACGGGAGGCGTTCTCCTGTGCGAGCGTGGCTCGGTCTTCGGCTATGGAAACCTGGTCGTCGACATGCGCGGGCTGGTGATCATGAGAGAGCTGGGGTACCCGGTGGTGTTCGACGCCACCCACTCCGTGCAGCTCCCCAGCGCGGGCGGCACCGTCTCGGGCGGCGACCGGCGCTTCGTGGCGCATTTGTCCCGCGCGGCTACGGCGGTAGGAATCGACGCCCTCTTCCTGGAAGTTCATGATGATCCGGATCATGCCCTGTGCGACGGGCCAAACATGGTGGCGCTGGCGGAGCTGCCCGAGATGCTCGAGGCAGTGCTGAGGGTCCGCGAGAGCGTCACCTCCCGCTAGTGCGGTTTTGGATCCACCGGGACCGTCGACTTCATCGGACTCGGGCCGGGGTCGATCCGAAACTGGACGGTGGGGTCGGCGTCTCGTCTGACTGGGGCTCGCGGCCGCGAGCGGTCTAGCCCCATCCCGATTACGGAGGCACACGCATGTTCAAGCGTCTCGCCAGGGTCGTGCGCGCCATGTTTGGGTGGTTGGTCCGCCGCGCCGAGGACCCGGAGCTCATCCTCCGCCAGCACATCGACGATCTGCGATCGCGAATCCCCGAGTTCAACCGCCAGACCGCTGAGGTGGTGAAGCTTGAGAAGATGCTCGCGATGCAGGCCGAGCGCCTCCGTCAGAAGGCCGCAGACCTCGAGAAGCAGGTCGTGGCCGCGGTCAAGCTCGGCCCCTCGCGCAAGGAGATTGCCAAGTCGCTGATCTCGCAGCTCGAGACCACCAAGCTCGATCTGGCCGAGACCGAGCAGCAACTGGCCCAGGCCAAGCAAAACTCGGAGCAGGTGAAGCGCGCCCGTCTGTCTTACGAGCGCAAGATCCAGCAGGAGATCCAGGAGTCCATGCGCCAGATCTCCCGCGCCAAGCGCGCCGAGATGCAGCGGCAGATGGCGAGTCTGATGATGAGTTTCGAGGTCGGTGACGACAACCAGGTCCTCGACCAAATGACCCAGAAGATCGACGAGGACCTGGCCCGCGCCGAGGCGCGCACCGAGATCGCGCAGGAGAGCGTTGGTGCCCAGATGGTCGACATCAGCATCGATGCCATGGACCAAGAGGCAGAGCAACGCTATGAGGAATACGCGCGGCAGCTCGGCATGACGACCGAGGAGCCCAGCCAGGCAACCAAGTCCCTGGACGCCATCATGGGAGAGGTTGACAGCGCTACCGAGACCACAGAGACATCCCAGGGCAGCGTCTGAAGCGATGGGTGTGGGCCCCCACCGGTGTGCGGGTGAGCTACCGTGACGCGGAGTCGCGGGCTCGCGAGCCACACGCGCCGGCTGCATGTCGGATCCGGCGGAGGCCGCGTTTCCGCCCTCTTCTGGCGCCCATTGGTCCTGGCCGTGCTGGTCCTGGCCTTCGGTACCTTCGGTTACATGTGCGCCGAGGGTTGGCCCTTTCTGGATTCCCTGTACATGACGATCATCACGATGACCACCGTCGGGTTCGGCGAGGTCCGAACGCTGGATCCGGTCGGGCAGGAGTTCACCATCGTGCTGGTCATCGTCAGCGTCGTGGTGGGCGCTCTAGTGCTGGGCACCATCACATCATTCGTCGTCGAGGGTCACCTGCACGGGGCCATCGTGACGCGGAGGTTGCGGCGGCGCTTGTCCAGGCTCAAAGACCACATCGTGGTGTGCGGCTTCGGTCGAATGGGAATGGCCGCAGTTCGCTCGGCGCTCCAGCAAGGAGCCACGTGCGTGGCCATCGACGAGCACCCGCCCGACAACTTGCCCGACGACCTGGCCGATGTTACCATCATATGCGGCGACGCCACCGTTCCCGAGGTCCTCTCTGAGGCCGGTGTCGAGCGAGCGGCAGGGGTGGTGTGCGCGCTGGACACCGACGCCGAGAACCTCATGCTCGCCCTCACGCTTCAGGAGATGGCTCCCGACGCGAGGGTCGTGGCACGGTCCACCGACGAGCCGTCAGAGGCTCTTCTGGCCCGAGCCGGCGCTGATGTGGTGATCTGCCCCTACCGGACCGCAGGCTTTCAGATGGCGGCCGCCCTGCTTCGACCGGGCGTCCACTCGTTTCTGCAGGTCATGGCCGCGGGGGGGTCGGGCTCCTTCCGGCTGAATGAGGTTACGGTTCCCTTAGGCTCCCACCTCATTGGCATGTCACTTGCCGAGATGCAGGAGGAGACGCAGACCGACGTCCGCATCGTCGGGGTCGGCAAACCCTGGGGCGAGCCGATCATCAACCCATCCGGCTCCACCATCATCTCCGAAGGAGACCAGCTGATCCTCGTCGGCACGGAGGAACAGGTCAACCGGCTCCTCCGCGCTGTCGAGAGACCGGCTCGCCCCTCGGAGCGCTGACGGGGCGTTCGCCCAAGGAGGCAACCCAATGCTACGCATCCTGACCGACTCCGTCCTCGGCGTCGGCTTCGTGGGCTCGAGCGAACTCCTGATCATCCTGCTTCTCGTGGTCCTGCTGTTCGGCGCGCGCAAGATCCCGGAGCTCATGCGGGGACTGGGCACCGGCATCAAGGAGTTCAAGAAGAGCTCGCAGGATCCGCCGGAGCCCACAGAGGGCCCCAAAGACGATGCCCCAACGGGCTGATCGATGCTGGGCGAAAGGGAGCTTCGGCTCCGTCCGGAGGCTATGTACGAACTGGCGGTCGAAGATCACTTCCACTCGGCCCATCGGGTCGATGGCTACTCGGGGAAGTGCGCCCGGTTGCATGGGCACACCTACCTCGTGCGCGCCGTCGTCGCTGGCGACGAGCTCGACTCCCTGGGCATGCTGGTCGACTTCGCGACGCTTCGAGCCTGCCTCAAACGCGTCCTCGACGAGCTGGACCACCAGCTGCTGAACGACCTTCCGCTGCCGGAGCTGGCGCCGAACCCCACGGCTGAGGTCATCGCCCGAGCCGTGCACGCCCGTCTCGCCTCCGAGCTGGCGGCGGACGGCGCGGTTCCGTCAACTGTCCGGCTCGCGCGTGTCGAGGTCTCGGAGAGCCCAGGAGCCGTGGCGGTGTTCATCGGCAACTAGGAGGTTCCACCGCCGTGGGGAGCGCCATGGCGATGGCGGTAGGGGGCGTATGGCTGACACTGAGCTCGAGTCCATAGCCGAACCCGACGCGCGACGCGACCCCTTCACTCTGCCCGTGGACGAGATCTTCAGCGGGATTCAGGGGGAGGGGCCATATGTCGGCATCCGGCAGGTCTTCGTCCGCCTTTGCGGATGCAACCTCATGTGCGAGTACTGCGACACGCGCCGCTCCCGACGGGCCGACCTGGCGACTTGCACGGTGCTCCGACCCTCTTCCGAGCCACGCGTATACCCCAACCCCATCAGCCTCGCGAACATGGTCGACCTGGTGCGCGAGACTGAGGCCGCCGCCGGCCCTCACCACTCCGTCGCGCTGACCGGGGGCGAGCCACTACTTCACGCTGGCCCGCTGCGCCCGCTCGTGGGTCACCTCGGGTCACTAGGATTTAGTTGCTATCTTGAAACAAACGGAACGCTGCCCGAGGGCATGCGACTCCTGGCACCTGTCGTGAGCTGGATCGCCATGGACATCAAACTGCCGTCCGCCACCGGCGAGCCCTGGCGCGATGCCGACCACCTGCTCTGCCTCCGCGAGGCCTGCTCCGCCGAGGTGTTCGTCAAGATGGTCGTCGTGCAGAAGACCCCCCTGGGCGAAGTGCTCCAGGGCTGCGCGATCGTCAATGAGGTCGATCCGTCGATCCCGTGCATCCTGCAACCGGCGACCGGCCCTGATGGTGGGCTGCTCATCGACCCCCAGCGGCTCTGGGTCCTGGCGCAGGCGGCCGCCCGGGAGGTGCGGGATGTCCGGGTCATCCCTCAGTGCCACCGGTTCCTCGGCCTGGCCTAGCGTGACAACGGGACCGGACGACCCGCGCATCGGCATCACGAGCACGGTCCCCAGTGAGGTCCTCTACGCCGCGGGCCGCATCCCGGTGGACCTCAACAACGTCTTCGTGGGCTCGGAGGACCCGCTCGCATGGGTGGAGTGGGCCGAGTCGCAAGGGTTCCCCCGCAACTGCTGCGCCTGGATCAAAGGCATCTACACCGCCGCACACCGGTCGGGGCTCCGGCGGGTGATCATCGTCTCCGAGGGTGACTGCTCGCAAACTCACGCCCTCGGCGAAGTGCTGCGCGATGATGGCATCGAGACGATCCCCTTCGCATTCCCGCAGAGCCGGCAACCCGAGCCGCTGGCGCGAGAGATCTCCGCACTGGCCGCCTATTGCGGGGCCACGCCCGATGCCGTGCGGGCCGCCAAGAACCGCCTCGATGCCGTCCGAAGCATGGCGCTGGAGATCGACCGGGTCGCCTGGGCCGAAGGCCGCATCGGTGGAGCCGAAGCCCACTGGGCACTGGTCTCGTGCTCCGATATGTGCGGCAACCCAGAGCAGTTCGCGGAGCGGCTGCTGGGTATCTTGCGGCACACGGAGGATCCAGCCGGCGACGCCGGCCCCCGCATCGGGCTGCTCGGCGTGCCACCCATGATCGATGGCCTGCACGACTGCGTCGAGGAGGCGGGCGCCCGCGTCGTCTTTGCGGAGGTACCCCGCCAGTTCGCCATGCCCTTCCCCGCCAGGGATCTGGTAGACCAGTACCTCCAGTACACGTACCCCTACGGGGTAGGTCCTCGACTGGATGACATCGGCGCTCAGATCGCGGTGCGCCGTATCGATGGACTTATTCATTATGTTCAGAGTTTCTGCTTCCGCCAGATCGCCGACCTGCTGTTACGACGGCACCTGCCGGTGCCCATCCTCACCCTCGAGGGCGACCGGCCGGGGCCCGTCGATGGCGCGACCCGGATCCGTATCGAGACATTCGTCGACATGCTGGGTGTGCGGAGGCCCCCCAAAGAAGGGCGTTGGCGGTAACGTGGGGCTCCAGCGGCACGTGGGGCTGGCTGCGGAGCGGCGCCATGGGAGTAACCACGTGGGCGGCGTACGGCCATTCCGACCACCACCCGGGCCCGAGCGACCGCCAATGCACCTGAAGGGTGAAGCATGCCGGGCCCGGAAGCCAGGTGGTGGCGGCGCGCCCGGCCCCCTGAAGGCGCGCGTGCGGGCATGCGTATATGCGACAGGAGCCCACCGGCGCGGCCGGCTCGCCTGATGCTTCCAGGCGGTGACTGGGCTTGATACCGCTCCGCGGGCGGGGCGCAGCTGACGGACGGGCGTACCAGGCGTGAGAGGCCGATGGACAGCGGGAATGGTCCGGTGGACCCTGATGGCGGCGGCCGCTGGTGTGGCCGTCGCCGGTGCGTTCGCGCAGGGGGCCGGCGAGGACTACTTCATCGGGCCACAGGCCGCACCGCCCCTGGAGCCGCCAGCCGGTGCCACGGCGCCCTCGGCCAGCACCTCGTCCGCTGTCGACGCCAAAGCCATGTACATCCAACTCGTGCCAGAGCGCGATACCATTGTCTATAGTGGCAGTGTCGAGATTACTTACCAGGACTCTGTCATCACGGCCGACAACTGCACATTCGAGACCGGCAAGAACCAGGCCGTCTTCACCGGGCATGTTCGTGTGCAGTGGCAGGACCAGGTCATCGAGGCCGTGTGGGTGTGGGTCGATTTCACGAATGCCACCTACCGGGCCAAAGAGTGCCGCCTGGAGTTGCCGCCCAGTTTCTTCGGCAGTGAGGTCAGCGCACCCATCTACGTCTGGGGTGACCGGCTCGAGGGTGACCTCGAGGAGCTGGTCATCCATGATGCGTTCGTGACGCCCTGCGACCGGTACCGCGATCCACACCTGGGCGCGTCCGCCCGTCGCGTGCGCGTCTACCGTCGCGGGAAGCACGTCGAGACGTCCGCCATCAAGCTGAAGGCCAAGGGGCACACCTTCTTCTGGTTCCCGGGCTTCTCGATCCGTACCCGGTGGTTCACTCGGGGTGACATCTTCCCAACCATCGGCCAGAACAGCTACGAGGGCCTATGGGGTGAGACCCGCTACCTCTACAACTCCAACGGGGCCATCGATGTCCGCGTTACGGAGTTGCAGGGGACGAAGATCAGCCATGAGTACGCATACGAGCTCGGGAACAGCGGCTATGGCTCATCCCTGATCACCTATGGCACCCTGAGCCGCAACTTCACGGGCCGCCTCTCCCATTCGCAGCGCTTCGGCCAGAGCACCAACCTGACCGGCAGCTATGACTTGCGGCAATCAAGTGCCGCGGTCAGCACCCAGAGCACCACACAGGCCGCCAACCTGAGCCTGTCCCGTAATGTGGGACGAACAAGTCTGACGGCGAACTACACGCAGAACACGACGACGACCACACAGACGCGCTCCAACACCACGGCGGCGGTGACCCTGGCCCGGGAGCTCTGGGGCGAAACGCAGAAGGCGAACGCGGAGGCCGCGCTTCAGTACTCGTCGTACGACGTGGGCGACGGGCTCTACGACCGCGAGCTCACCGCGAACCTGGAGTTCCGCCAACCCACCGGCGTGGCCGACTTCGATGTCATCTATGACCGCCGGTTTGACCTCGATGGTACGGAGTACACGGGCGACGACAGCTACTCCAGCCTGGACCGCCGACCCAACGCAACCGCCAGCATCGACTTCCGTGACTGGGGGCTGGAGCTCCAATCATTCACCAGCCGCGGCAAGCTGAGCCTGGGCCGCTTCGTCGATACCGCCAACGAGATCGACCGCCTGCGCTTGGCCATGGACTTGGAGGGCTCCTACAGCCCCATCAAGATCGGCAAGAGCACCACGGCCACCCTGGCGGGAGCTTTCCAGCAGCGCATCTACCGCTCCGACGAGGCCCTCTACACCCTCGGCTCCCAGGCCACGGTCCGGAGCAAGTTCGGCACGGCCGCGGCGCTAGACCTGGCCTGGAACTGGAAGACCTACGATGGCTACACGCCATTCCGGCAGGACTACGCTACCAAGCAGCACTCGGTCCGCGCCGCCCTCAGGCTCACCCCGGAACAGGGCACACAGGCGGACGTGTCCTCGTCCTACGACATCCAGGCCGGCCGCTGGGGCGACATCCGAATGTCATTCAACCGCCGGAAGGGGCTGTCCAATCTCACGGCCAGTACGGGCTATGACCTCCAGAACCACCGGTGGCGTACCCTGAACGTGAGCTACAACTACACGAAGATCAACCGCTACTACCTGTCGCTCAGCGGGCTCTACAACCTATATGAGAACCAGCTGAGCACCGTGAGCTCCCAGTTCGATGTGTCCCTCCACCGGAACTGGCGGCTCGAATGGCAGGCGAGATTCGACGGCGGCAGGAGCGAGTTCAGTACAAGCAAGTTCCGACTCACGTGGGAGCACCATGACTTCTACTCTTCCCTAAGTTATGATATCCCACGGAACCAGTTCGAGTTTGGACTCACGCTGAAGGCGTTCCCCTCCTTCAAGACAGGCAGCTCACTCCTCTCCGGGTCGTCGAGCAGCCTCGTGGACACGACGCTACCCTCCGGCGGTGGGTTCTGAGGGATCTGGGCCCGTGGCCCCGAAAGCGCAGTGACGCCAAGACGGTGCCTCACACGACGGTGCCCGGGGGGACCACGGCGCCACGCAGAATCACGATGATCCCATCGACGATCACGTAGTTCTCGCCTGACGCTTCGCGTACCCCGGCTTCGTTCACCAGCCGCACGCCCTCACCGATGCGTGCGTTCTTGTCCACGATGGCTCGGCGGATGACGGCGTTCTTGCCGATCCCCAACGCGGGAATATCCGTCCCACGAGCGTCGCGCTCGGTACGTGCCCGCTCGTAGTAATCTGATCCCATCAGTATGGAGTCACGAATGTCACAGCCCGAGCCAATAACGCACCGGAGCCCGACCACGCACCGCGAGAGCGTCGAGTCGTCGATGATGCAGCCCTCGGAGATGACGCAGTGCGACATGGTGCACGCGTTAATCTTCGATGACGGTAGCCCCCGACGATTGGTATAGATGGGCGCCTCCTCGTCGAAGAAGTTGAACGCCGGCACCGTGTCCGTAAGCGCCAGGTTGGCCAGGTAGAACGACTCGACGGTCCCGATGTCCTCCCAGTAGCCATCGTGCACGAACGCCAGCACTCGATGCCTCCCGATGGCAGCCGGAATGACCTGGCTCCCGAAATCGGAGTGCGACTCGTCGGCCAGCGCCTCCTCGAGCACCCGCGGGTTGAAGACGTAGATCCCCATCGAGGCCAGATGAGTCCGGTCACCCGCCTCCACCCCCGAGGCCTCGAGAGTCTCCGGCGGCACGCGAAGCCGGTCCAGAGTCTCCGCATCCGTCGGCTTCTCGACGAACTCGCGGATCCACCCGTCGGCATCCGTCCGCAGCACACCATAGCGCCGGGCCGCATCGGCGTGCACAGGCGTCGCGGCCACGGTGATGTCCGCGTCGTACGCACGGTGCGCGCTGAGCATCCGCCGGAAGTCCATCCGGTACAGCTGATCGCCCGAGAGGATCACCACGGTACCCGCCGACTCGAGCTCCAGATGCCTGAGGTTCTGCCGCACCGCGTCGGCCGTGCCCTGGTACCAGTCCATGTTCTCGGTGGTCTGCTCGGCAGCCAAAATCTGGACGAATCCACCCGAGAATGAGTCGAATCGATAGGTGTTCGTCACGTGCCGATTCAGCGATACCGAGTTGAACTGGGTCAGCACATAGATCTGGTGAAGCCGCGAGTTCAGGCAGTTGCTCACTGCCACATCGATGAGCCGGTACTTGCCGGCCAGCGGCACCGCAGGTTTCGCGCGCTGAGCCGTGAGAGGATAGAGCCGGCGCCCCTGCCCGCCCCCCAAGATCACGCACCGCGTCGGTCCGTGCACCCGCGTCCCCACCCTCGACCCAAGCGCCGCCCCCACGGACGCCTGGCAGCCCCTAAATCACCTTCACCTGCAGCACGAGCCACTCGATCAGCCGCGCCACGCCGCTCAGCAAGAACAGCCCCGAGATCACAACGATCGCCCAGACCATGGCCTCAGACTGTAGGTCGGTCACCAGCTGCGTGGCCCGCTCCGTGCCCGGCGACGAGAAGGCCACCACCTGCGTCACACGCGCCAGGCCCACCACAGCCGCGCCCCAGAGCTGCCCGATCAGAGGCCGGAGTGCCAGAAGCAGCAGGATCGTCACCGGCAGAGCGAAGGCGGAGAGCAGGCGAAACTTCCGGCGCTGGTGCTCGATGAAGATCCGGCACTCACCGCAGGCGATCTTGCGCCCCGACGCATCCTGCAACGCCTGACGCGTGATGCGATTGGCCGACCGGAGGCCCTTCTCCACGGCATCCAGCCCCAGCGCCGCCCCCAGCAGATCCACATCACAGTGACACCCACTCTTGCGCTTCCAGCAGGACTTCCGTTCCGCGAAGCGGGGACACGTGGACCGCACATACTCACTGCAGAATGGCAACTCCCAGCAGGCCGCGAAGGTGCGAGGGCTACCCGGTGCCGGACGGGCAGCCTGCCCGCCTGACTTCTCCACCAGGACCTCGAACCCCTCGGGCGCCGGCTCCACCTTGTGCGCGGCGGCCGCCATCAATCGGAGCGCCCCATAAACCAGAAATCGCGCGCCCACCAGGATGAAGATGGCGATACCCGACGCTCGCCCCGCGTCATTCACCGCATCGGCGCCCGCATGGGACGACAGATCGGCGTTCAACGCGCCGAGCATGCTGTTGAGCAGGAAGGGAACGCCGAAAGTCGCGAAGGCCCCCAGCCCGAGCAGGCTCATCATGTAGCCGTCTTCCTGGTGATAGCGAATCACTACCGAGACGGCGAGCAGAAGGCAGCCATAGCAGAACACCGTCGACCACAGCCGGAACTGCGCCGTGTCCGGCGAGTCCGCGAACTGCGCGTTCACCAGGTGCCCGCCGAGCACCCCCCACCCCAGGAAGACCAGGGAGAGGCCCACCGCGACCAACGCCACTCGCGCCGCTTGTTGGGCACCGTTGTAGAGCAGCAAGCCCGCCGGGCTGTCCCAGAAGGACGATCTGAGTTTCGGGGGCCCACTCGCCCCCACCGGGCCGGGCCGCGCCCCCGGTCTCATGGCCACTGCCTCACACACCTCGTCCTGGCCCCGCCGAGCCGCACAGCCCGGGGGGCCACACTATCAGAGTTCACTTCGGCCGATGGAGTTCCGGTCCCTCTCCACCTAGTCGATGCTGATGCCGGTGGCTCCCTCGCGCCAGAACTCGTAGAAGTAGGTGTACATCTTGTACTCCTCCGTGACCGCGTCATAGTACGAAGCGGGGCATGGTTCGCCTTCCGGGTCGGGCTGCTCCTTGTCGAGCGAGGACTCCAGCGCCTTCAGCGAGGGATCCGCATCCCGCCGATCGAGCAGCTGCCGGCACCGCCACAGGGCCTTGTCGAAGTAGAACTGAACGCGCGCTCGGTAGGTCGAGCGGAACTCGCTGTCCGGGTCATCCTCATAGAGCCGCGCGCGCTGGCGGTAGAACAGACCATTCGCCACCAGCGCCCGCGGGTCGCGCAGCCGCTCATACTCCGAACGGAGTCCCGTGGCCGTGTCCGCGTACCGACCGGCCCACTCCTCAAGGAACGCGAGCCGTGCCGCCTCGGCGGCTGACGGCTCCCGCCCCGACACCTGAGCCCGCAGGGCCGCCAGGCGATCGCCCATCTGCTTGGCAGCGTCGTCCCAACGCCGCAGGGCCTCCTGATGGTACGCATCCGCCTCGTCGAACCGTCCGCGCCGCTGCTCGTAGTTGGCCGCCCGAACCTGGTACAGCGTGGCCTGCTGGTACAGCGACACCACCAGCGCCGCGTCCTCCTGGATGTACGGGAGCACGCCCGCGCCGGGCTTCTCAGCTTCGGCCACGATCCATTCGTTTCCGTTTTTTCGGACGTCCATCCACGCCAGGCGCTTGGCCAGGAACCCCAGTTCCTGCCTGAGCGCGGCCCGGTCCTCGGGGCTGGCCGTCGCCGCGCGCTCCTCGAACCGGGCCATCTGGGCCTCCACGATGCCATACCGCTTGGCCATGTGGGCGAGCGAGATCCGGGCGGACTTGGCCGCATCGCTCCACTTGCCCTGGCTCACCATGATCCACGCCCGCCAGTACGTCGACTCATAGTCGCCCACATAGCCGTGCGAAGGTCCCGCGAATCCCAGCAGTCCAACCACCATGAAGGCAACGCGTGCTGCATGGCCGAACCGTGCCTGAATGAAGCGCATGGGCGCACCTCTCGGTCGTGAGTCCGCGCGCCCTGCCGTCCTTCTGGTTCTGCGAAGCAGGGAGTCGCGGGCCGCAAGTGAAGACATCGCGTGGGTTCTGATCCTCGCAATCAACCCGTGAGGAACCGCGGTGGGTTCGGTCTATTGGGTCCTAGCTGTCCTCCTCGTCTCCGCCGGGCCCGGGCTTGGACGCCCGGATCTGCCGGATCTGGCCGTGGTTCGGCCTGAGTCGCCCCCCTCGGGCGGTCCACTGGTCGTGACCGTCACCAATCTGGGCACCGCCCCGGCCGGCGCGTTCGACATTCATGTCCTCGGTATGCCTCTGCCCTCCTCGGGCCTCCAGAGGGCGGGCCGCCACACCTTCGGGCCAAACGACGGTCCCGGCTGGGCTCTCTGGGCCGAGCCCGGAGAAGAGCCCGGCACCGCTCTGCTCCGGGTGCGATGGGCCGGCGGCCCCGGGTTCCGCCGTGGTGGGTTCGAGATGCAGTTGAGCGACCTGGGCGAGTACCGCCTGTCCGAGTCTTCCTTCGCGCCCCCCGACATTGTGTACGCGGGAGCCGACGGCGCCGTGAACTGCCAGGCGAGCGGCTACGATGCCGACAAGTGCCTGGCCCTGCTCCTGAACTATGCGCCCCCCCAGGATCCGCTGATCCTCTTCCGCGGGCACACCGAGGGCCAGTTCGAGCCCCACAGAGTGTGGCTGGGCGCGCGGCCCGCACTGCAGCTCCCCTGCCGAGTGCGACTCAGCGACCTTCTGGGACCATCGCCCTCCGCCCCCCTCGGCGTCGAATCCGTGGTCGACGGACTCGAGCCCGGCGCCTCGATGACGCGATCCATTCCCCTCTCGGCACCCGTGGGCCAGGGCGGAGCCTTCGTCGTGGCCGACCCCGCCAACCGGGTCGCCGAGACCCGAGAGGGGAACAATGTGGCTCACGTCCCCGGCATGCCCGGAGTCGTTGCCTGCCAGTTCCATGCCCGGACGTGCTTCGGTCTCTCCGATGCCAGCATGGACGCACAGATGTGGCGAGCCGCGGCCTCGGGAACCGACCTTCTCGTCGCCGTCGACGAGGACTGGCGACTCCTTCGGCACTCCTACGCGTCCACCTCCGACTTCGAGGGCGACTACCTCCAGGAGGTCCGTTCAGTCGGCAGGGAGACCCTGGTCGAGCACTGGACCGAACTGGGGCACTCGCCGGGGTTCGACACGCCTCGGATATCGGACGAGCGGTGTTACGCGGGAGAACGCTCCCTCGAAGTGCGCTTCGCCGCCGCCGAGACCGCGGCGCCTCGGGAGTTGGCCCTCCGCTGGGAGACCGCCCGGGATCGCCTGCACTACCCCCTCGCCGCCCGGGTCACCGTCTCCCTCTGGGTCTACCCCGAAGACGTGCCCCCGGACGCCTGCATAATCCTTCGTTTCGCCTTCTCCTCCCAGGTCGATGGGCACAGGGATGCGCTGACCTATGCCGTGGGAGGCAACGGTTCACTGCGCCCCCAGGGCGACGGCCCGTGGATCAGTCTCCCCTGGACCCCGGGTCAGTGGAACCATGTCGAGCTGCCCCTCACCGACGACGCCGAGCGCCGCTTCACCGCCGGGACCGACAACGCCATCACCGATGTGGTGCTCTCGGTGCTGACCGGCCAACAGGGTGGGCGGCTCTTCCTCGACGCCATACGGATCTCCGCCGAACTCTCGGGCGATGCTCTCGACCAGGTCCGGCGCGCCTGGCTCCGGCACTACCCCAACCTGGTGACCGATGCGGCCGTGGCCGCGGCCTACTACTCGCCCCAGTTCGTCCTCCTGGGAGGAGGGACCGAGCCCATCGAGGCCGTGCCCGAAGACCAGCCAGCCCACTGGGCCAGGGCCACCGCGCGGTCTGCCAGCAACGCCGGGGCCCTGGTGCTGTCCAATCCCCATGGGGCGGGCGCCGGACCCCCCGATCAGGCACTCGGGCCGGCCGCCGTGTCCTGGCAGCGCGCCGGCTTGTACGGTGCGCGGCTGTTCGAGATCAGCCCTCGGTCCGGCCGCCCCCCGCGGCTCGACGACGACTTGGCGTTCTGGGACAGCTGTCTCGCTCAGGGGTTGGGTGTGGTGGGCATCGGGGTCTCGGGTGACAGCACGGGCGGCGAGAGTCCCCGCGAGGGGACCTTCGTCACTTGGGTCCGCTCGCCCGAGGCGAGCCTGTCAGCCGTGCTCCAGTCTGTCCGAGCCGGCCACGCCTGGTTCGGTGACCCCCTCGCCGCCAACGGCCCCATCGAGATCACCGCGTCTCCGGGAGGCTTTGGGGCCGGCAGCGTCGTGCTTACCGATCGGGACTGGTGCACCCTCACGCTGAACGCCCAAGGGCTGCCACCCGATGCGGAGCTGGTCTGGGTGGCGGCCGGCGAGCGCGTTGCGGCGGGGCGCGTCCCGACTGGCGGGGGCCCGTTCGCTGCGGCCCTCGACCTGCGGATCCCGAAGCGCGGCACGGCGGTCCGCGCCGAAGCCTATGATCGCGAGGGCCTGCCCCTGCTCTTCAGCAACGCCATCACCTTCCTCCGAGAGCTTCCCGCCGGAACCGACGCTCTGCCCGAGGACCGCGGCGGGATTGCCTTGGGCGAGTGGGTTGTGCATGATGTTCAACGGTTCGCGATCGCCCAGCTGGTGCCCGTCGAGGGCGGAGTGGACATCCACGGCACCGGGTTGGGCGGAGGGTTCGCGGTCGACTG
The DNA here is from genome assembly GCA_029547025.1 of Armatimonadota bacterium. Taxonomy (GTDB): domain Bacteria; phylum Armatimonadota; class Zipacnadia; order UBA1398; family JAKPQA01; genus JAKPQA01. The sequence continues at coordinate 31,864 of JAKPQA010000226.1, read as the reverse complement.
TGGCCGGAAGGGGCCTCCGGCTTCCGTGCGGGCCGTCAGCGAGTTCGGAGTGGCGCGCCCGTTGGACTATGAGTGGGATGCGAGCACGGTCAGGATCGCGGGCTTGACCGACCGACAGGTGGTGCAGATCCGATGGCACGGCAAGCCCAATCGATGACGGCGAGGGAGGTGCCCCCACCTCCGTGGCCGCCGCGCCCCATCGCCATGGCTCTGCTCGTCGTGGCGTGCGCGTTCGGTGCCGCCCCGGGCCACGCTCAGATCCCGTCCGCGGTGAACCTGGTACGCAACGGCTCCATGGAACGCGATGTGGATGGCGACAAGCGCCCCGACCTGTGGGACCTGCGGTCGGACGCCGGCGGCTCGGGCATGTTGCTCGAGGAGACCCCCGACGGCGGACACTGCCTCGCCGTCTGGCACCGCGAGGAGCAGCCGGGCTATACCGCCGTCGTGACCACGGTAACCCGGCCACTACAGGCCATGGCCTGGTACCGCGTGACCCTCCTCGCCCGGGGCGCCGATGTGACCCAACTGCGCATCCAGTTGCTGGATGGCCGGACGGGACTCGTCTGCGGCACCACGGCCCTGATCCCGAACATCACACCCGACTGGGGTCGCCGCGCGGCATACGTGCGAACCACCGATGCTGCGTCGCCCGGCATGCTCAGCATCGCCTTCGAGGGACCGGGTGAGCTTCGTCTCGACGACGTGTCTCTCGAGGAGCTCCAGCCGTCCGACCACAACATCTGGCCCGCCGAGGATCGGCCGAATCTGGTCTACAACGGCAGCTTCGAGCTGGGAGGGGCGGGTTGGGCGACCCTGGGCTATGGCGGCCTGGTCGGCGACATCGATCGCTCGACGGCGGTCCACGGTCAGGCCAGCTACCGCCTTCGGTGGTCTGCCGACGCACTACCCATGGTGGTGTCCGACTATCCCAGGCCGACCGTCGCCCCCGCCACCGATCTCCAACTCGCGACCCTGGGATGGCTCCGCCTTCAGCCGGGTAAGCCCTACTCCTACTCCCTGTACCTCAAGACCGATGGCGCTCAGTTGCCGGTGCAGATCGGTATGGTGTTCCTCGATCAGAGTGTGGCGCGCTCGGGTGAGGTGGTTATGGCCGGCCCCACGTGGTGTCGCTACCGCGGCACACTCACGCCGCCCAGCGACCTCGCGTTCCTCGTGGCCCAACCCAGTGCGCCGCCGCCCGACCACGCCGGCCCCACTCTGTGGGTGGATAGCGTCGTCGTGGCCCCGGCCGACCCGCCCGAACGCTACGTTTCCCGGTACCCGGTCGAGCTGGCCCTCTCCCCGGTGGGAGGCGCATGGATCGGCCCCGCCGGCCAGCCACTGGCGGTGCGGGTAGATGTCTTCAACTACGACGACGCGCCGTTCGCCGGGTCGGTCCATGTCCGGACCATCGACTACTTTGGTGATCTGGTCGATCAGCGGGACCTGCCCGCAGATGTCCCCCCCGGCGCCATGGGATCGGTGAACTACGAACTCCAGGGGACGCCCAACGGCGTCTTCCGCGTCTCCGCCAGCGTGAAGCTCGCGGAGGGCGAGCCCACCCAGCTCGCGCGTGTGGCGCGCGTGCCTGCCTACCCCATGACGGCCGATTCGGCCGCATCCCCCTTCGGAGTGAGCCGCGGCTATCCATACCCCGAGCGAATCCAGGCCGGCCGGATGGCCGGGCTGCTCTCGAGCCGAACCCTCGCACTCAACTGGGCTCAGATCGAGCCCGAGCCGGGCCAGGCCGACTTCTCGGGGGCTGACCGCCTCGTCGACCTGCTGGCCGGTCTGGGCCAGGACATCCTGGCGTGCGTCCCGTTCCCCTCGGCCCCCTGGGCCAACCAGGCCACCGAAGAGCAGATCCGTTCCGCTGGGGTGCCCCTCGAGCTGGGGCGGCAGAGCCTGCTCCCTGACGACCCCGGGGCCTTCGCTGCATTCCTCCATACCGCCGCCGGTCGCTACGCGGGCCGGATCCGGGCGTGGGAGGTCCTGCAGGAACCCCTGGTCAGCTCCTACTGCCTGCCGGGGACCCTCTACCGTCCCGAGCAGTACGTGAACCTGGCCCGCTCGGCCACGGCCGCGTGCCGCGAGGCCGATCCGGGGGCAGTTCTGGTGGCGGGCCTCGGCACCTTGCCTCGCCCCGGCCGGGGCGCACTCCCCCTGTACCGCGAAGTCCTGGCGCTCGGACTGGGGGCCTTCGCCGACGCGCTCAACGTCCATGCCTATCCCAGAGACATGAGCCCCGAGAACCTGGCCCGGCTCTTCTCCGACTTCAGCGCCATGGCCAACAGCCCGGCGCTCGGAGGCGAGCGCGGCGTGCAGCGGCCGATCTGGGTCACCGAGTTCGGCTACTATGCCGACGACGATCCCGGGCCGCTGGCTCTGCCGCTGCCCCTGCTCGGCAGTGTCGCTTCGGAGCGCGAGGCGGCCAGTTTCACGGTCCAAGCCATGGTGGCCATGCTCAGTCAGGGCGCGACACGCGTCTACCTCCAGGCCTTCCCCGAATGGGCGAACCTGTCCGCATCCTTCACGGATCCGCTCTTCGAGTGGGACGGACAGCCTCGAAAGACCTTCGCAGCGGTGGCTGCCCTGGCGTCACTGCTGGGCCCTCACCCGCGCCCGGCCGGGCGCGAGGTGGTCGCCGGTGTCGTCCAGGCCTACCTGTTCGACTGCGGTGACTCCGCTGTCGCCGCCATCTGGCCCATCCCGCTCCATGCCCCCGCCCGGCGCGTGGTCATCACGCCCCCGGGGCCGGTCGTCCCTCGAATCCTCGATGAAGTAGGCAACGAGATCGGCCGTCCGCCGGCAGATGGCTCCAATGCCATCGCCGTCCCCATCGATCGGGGGCAGACCTACGTGATGCTCGCCGGGGGCGATGTGGAGGACCTGCGCGTCATGCTGCGCGCCGCGGCCCTTCCGCCTTCGAGCCCGGACTAGGTCCGCCGGCGCTCCGGCGGCCAGCGAATCCGAGGAGGACCATCGATGAAGCACTGGCGCAACTTCCTCTGTGTGGCGCTGCTCGCCGGGCTCCCTTCGGCCCGTGCCGGGGCGCAGGCCGAAGGGGGCCGCCAGTCGGCCGCTGAGGTCGAGGACCTGCTGCGCCAGGTGCATGCGGTCCGCCTGCTCGTCCAGATGCAGCCCACGGCTGCCCAGCGAGCTGCCCTGCGCAGGAAGGCCGAGGACATTGGACCCAAAATGAGAGCCATCGAGGCGCGACACGACCAACAGCTTACCGATGCCGTCCCGGCTCTCCGCGAGCTCCTGCGGGCGTACCAGTCCGGCGACCTCGAACGAGCCGATCGCCGCTTCGACTCGGTCCGCGAACGTCTGGAAGCCGCGGAGCAGGAGGCCGAAGCGGGTGTCGAGAGCCTCCGCGAAGAGGCGGCCAGCGCCTATGCGGTCCTGACCGACATCCAGCGATGTGACTGCTTCGGCGAGTTCGTGCCCGAGCGCACAGCCCGCCAGCGTGTCGATGAGCTTTCGCGGATCCCCCAGGCGGAGCGCGGCAAGTCCATCGACGAGATCACCGACGCCCTCGTCGACCAGGCGACCGCCGAGGACGAGGCCGGCAATGTCGTTGCGCCCGACCGGGCGCAGGTGCGCGCCATCCTCCTCGAGTCGGCGGCCCTCAGCCCCGCTGAGCTTCAGGCCCGGGCGTCGGGCTTCGTGAGCCGCCTCGTGGCCCTCTTCCCGCCGCACGCGGGAGCTCGTATGTCCGCCGAGGCTCTGGACCGTTTCGTCGAGTTCCTCTCATGCCCCGGCCTCCCGGATCTTATCGACAGCTTGGCTCGTGTGCTTCCCTAGCGAGTTGGGTCGACCGCCAAGGCGCGCAACGCCGGCCCCGAGGTGATCAGCGCCGGGTGCGGTTGCGGCGCTCTGGGCCATGCGGTGCCCTTGTCCCTACAGGAACCGCCAGGCGGCGAACACGAGCCCGCCCAGCGCCATGGCCCACGCGTATGGCAGAGTGCGCTTCATGACATCATGGACATCCAGGCCCAGGTAATCCGAGACCCACACGTTGTGCGTGTTCGTGGGATCACAGATCCCCTGCACCTGGCCCACCGCTAGCAGTGCCGCCGCGATGGCCGGGGCGGGGACCACACCCGCGTCCCTCAGCAGCACCGCGATGCCCGCTCCCAGACCGAACAGGTTCAACGGGCCGCGATAAAGCGCCAGGGGCGCCCCGAGTCCGAAGGCCAGCACGTAGGCCACGGGGGACCGCAACGAGAGCCGCGACAGCCACGGGTGAAGCTTCCCCGCCACGCTCGGGTCCATCACGGCATTCACAACCATGCCGATGCCAATCATGATCCCGATCGCCGGTGCCGCATCCCGGATCCCCTCCGTCGCCGAGGCGGCTACCAGTTGCGTGCGCCCCTTGCCGCCACCATTCGCCGTGGCGACACCCCAGAGGATCCCGCACGCCATGGCGGCGATTGGCGGGAACTCGAAGAAGTCGGGAAGCCTCCGAAGCTGCCCCCCCCAGGTGAACCCCGCCACCAACACGATGGGCACCACCGGGGTGAGGAAGGCCAGCGGGGGCACCTCGCGGCGCGGGGCAAATGACTGGGTCGCCCACAGCTTCCGGCGGCCCCCCAGCGCCACGTCGACCCAAAGGAAGGCCGTCAGCCCCATGACACTCACGACCATCATCGCCGCTGCGAAACTCAGCAGCGTGGACTGCTGCACACCGAAGGTCTCGATGAAGAACTGCCAGTTGCCCACGTTCATCAACCCTCCGATCGCCACGGCGATCAGGAAGGAACCGGCGATGGACAGCGGGCGGACGCCGATGGCGAGGAGGATCGGAAACGCGATGCTGGCGACCATGATGACGCCGCCCAGCCCGCTGAGAGCGGTGAAGAGCACCATCGTCACACCCGCCGTCACGGCGGTGACCAGAAGAGGCCGCTCTCCGCTGAGCTCGGCGGCCCACTTGACGATGGCTTCGGCCACGCCCGCCCGCTGCACCACCTGCGACAGCACCGCGCCGAAAATGACGGCGGCATAGGCGGCATGAAGCCGGAGTGCGCCTTCGGAGAGTGTGACTGTGACGATCCGCTGCCACGGCATACCCCCGGCGATGGATAGCGCCACCGCCATGGCGGGGAGAGCGACGAGGGCCGGCATGACTCGGGCGTACATCAGCGCAACGAACAGCCCAAAGGTCAACAGGAGCAGGACGGGTGAGAGTGCGGCGTAGGCTTCGGTCAACGGCGGGCGTCCCCCATCGGCTCAGTAGTGGCCCACCTCGCACGGGCGAGGCGGACGCGACCTCGCCGTCTTCGCAGTGCGCCGCCGTCCGTCCTCCGGCGCAGGGCCCCGCCAACCGCCCCGCACCAGCCCCTCCCCTCCCCCCAGACCCTGGCTCCTGACTCCCGACTACTGCCATCTGCCATCTGGTGTCTGCCCCAAGATTGTGGCGTGATTCGCGTCATCCGGTGCCACGACGCGCGTCCGCTATGGCAAAACATCACTGATGATGCTCGGCATCACGTCTGTGACAACATCCAGCCCCCTGGGCTGTGGTCGAGTGGCGATGGAGGTGTCTTTCTTGAGGAAGAACAGGGGTTTCACGCTGATTGAGATGATGATCGTGATCCTGGTGATCGCGGTCCTGGCCACCATCGTGGGTGTCGCGGTCCGTAATGCGGGGGAGCGCTCCAAGCAGGCGGCTCTCACTGCTCACCTGACGACCCTCAACAACGCCATCCAGCTCTACAACAATGACATGGGGTCATTCCCATCCGATCTGACGGCGCTGACATCGACGACCAACAGCGACCCGAACTACAACGGCCCGTATCTCCGGTCGGTCCCAGCCCATCCCTACGGTGGAAGCTGGTCCTACGACTCCTCGACCGGTGTCGTCACTCCATAGCTCACGCATACCACGACGCTCCCAGCGACACATCGGGCGCCCCGCTCCCAGGGCGCCCGACCGCTTGTACCGCCCCGGTCAGCGAGCTCTTCGGGTCCACTCCGCAAGCCAAGTGGGGATGAAGTCGTGCAGTGCTTCTGCGTACGGCCGGAGTGCAAGGCCCGCCGAGTGAGCCGCCCCACTGGCCAGTGCCGAGAAAGCGGGCCGTCGGGCCGGGCGGGCGAACTGGTCGGTGGGCACCGGCTCAATCGGGTGTTCCGCGAGCCCGCCGGCCCGCAGGACCTCGACCGCAAACTCATACCACGTGCACACCCCCGCGTTGACGAGGTGAACGATGCCCCCCGGCCGCAGCGATGCAAGTGTGGCCAAGGCTTGGGCCAGATCGACCGCATAGGTCGGGGCGCCGACCGTCTGGTCGTCAACCACCTTCAGCGGTTCGCCCGCCAACGCGCGAGAGAGGATCGCCGCCACGAAGCTCCGGCCCCGGAGCCCATATAGCCCGCATGTGCGCACGATGGTGGCCGCAGGGCAGTGCTCACGCACCGCGACCTCGCCCGCGAGCTTCGAGTGGCCATAGGCGTTGATCGGCGCCGGACGGTCCGTGGGCAGAAAGGGGGCGTGTCCCGCCTCACCTGAGAAAACGTAGTCTGTGCTGATGTGTATGAGGTGTGACCCACGCGCCTCGCAGCACTGAGCGACCAACCCAGCCCCTTGCCCATTCACCAGCAGGGCAAGATCCGGTTCGGACTCGGCCCGGTCGACGTCCGTGTAAGCGGCACAGTGGATCACCACATCCGGCGCTGCACACTCGAACGCCCGTTCAACGGAGGCCCGGTCCGTGATGTCCAGCTCGGGGAGGTCGAGACCCAGGACATCGTGATGGGGAGCCAACTGACTCACGAGAGCGCTACCGAGGAGTCCGTTGGCCCCGGTCACAAGCACGTGCATGAATACGGCCAGCCATTCCAGTGGAGGCCACGAGCCGCGAGCCAGGTCGGCTTCGGCGCTCGTCCTCCACCCACGCCCGAACAACCATGCGGGCAACCCGGCCCAGTCGCCGGTCAGGACGCCGCTTCCCGAGCCATCTCCGAGTACGTGTTGAACAACGAGTACTGCGCGCGCACCTCGTCCACCGTCAGTCCGTGTTCCTGGAGGATCTCCATGTGTGCATCGCGCTCGGGGTGAGCCAGATAGCCGCGGCACCCCACGCAATGCCCTCCGTGCGATGGACAGATGGCTCCGCAGCCCGCGATGGTGATGGGGCCCTGGCAGTGCTTCCCCTTGTGTGCCAGAACACACACATTGCCCTTCAGCCGGCACTCCACGCAGACCGGGATCTGCGGCAGCTTCGGCATCTCGCCCCGAAGCAGCGACTTGACGGCCCAGACAAACTCGTTACCGTCCATCGGGCACCCCGGCAGCTCCAGGTCCACCGGCACCACCGCCGACACGGGACGCGCGGGTATGGTCTCGAACCAGGATCCGCTGCTCCCGTACACGGTCTGGAGCACATCGTCCATGCCTCGACGGTTCTTGAGCGCGTTGAGGCCTCCGCTGCAGGCGCAGGCACCAATGGCCACGACCAGACCTGCCCGCTGGCGGATGTGCTGAACCTCCTCGACGTCATGCGGGGTCGAAATGCTCCCCTCCACGAAGGCTATCTCGTAGTCCTCGCTGTGCTCGGTCATCGCCTCGCGGAAACTCACGATGTCGACCGCACCGAGGATGTCCAGCAGCACCGGCTCCAACTCCAGCACCGCCAGCTGGCATCCTTCGCACCCCGTGAAACTGAAGAAGGCGACCTTGGGCTTCGCGCTCATCTACATGGCCTCACTTAGCCGCTTGATCTCGCTGAAGCGAAACGTCGGACCATCCAGACACACATACCGGCCGTTAATCTGGCAATGCCCACACTTGCCCACTCCGCACTTCATGTGCCTCTCGAGCGAGAGCACGATGTTGTGGTCGGGGATCCCGGCCTTGGTGCACTCGAGGATCGTGAACCGGAACATCACCGGCGGACCCACAATGGCCGCCACCGTCCGCTCCGCCGCGATCTCGATCTCCGGAAACAGCGTCGTCACGACGCCCACGTGACCATCCCAGTCCGGGTGCCGCCGGTCGATGGTCACCCGGAGGTCCACGTCATCCCGCGCCTCCCACTCGGCCAGCTCGTCGCGATACAGCAGCTCCGACGGCTGCTTCGTCCCATACAGAATCGTCACGCCGCCATAGCTGCTTCGATCTGCCAAAACCGTGCGGATCAGCGACCGCAGCGGAATGAGACCCAGCCCGCCCGCGACGAACAGCACATCGTTGCCCCGGAACTGCTCCAGGTCGAACGGCCGGCCAAACGGGCCGCGGATCCCGATCACATCGCCCTCCCGCAAACGATGCAGGGCCCCCGTCACCTTGCCCGCCCGCCGCAGGCACAGCTCGAACGTATCGTCCGGCCGGGGCTCACTAGTGATCGAGATCGGTGCCTCTCCTGTGCCGAACACCGACACCTCGACGAACTGCCCGGGCTGATGCCCCAGGCTCCGTCCCTGGTTCAGACGGAGCAGGAAGTGCGTCTCCGTCTCGGTCTGCGGTGTCACCTTCAGCACGGTAGCCAGCTCGGGCGTATACAGCCCGGGCGTGACCTCCACCGGGGCGACGGCCATGGCGCATCCTCCGTTACGACTCAGAAGCCGTCACCTGGTTGACGGCACTGACAGGATGGATGCCCGCCGGGCAACTCCGCGCGCACCGGCCGCAGCCCGTGCAAAACGGAGAGCCATAGCGGACGTAAAGGTAATTGTACTTCCGCTGCATCCGGTGCCGCAGCCGGTCGGGCTTGCCCTCCCGGAACACCTCGCCGCCGGCCACCAGGGTGAACTCACGGAGCATGCATCCATCCCACCGCCGCTTGCGCTCGGCCTCCGTGAGACTCAACGCCACCTCGTCATACACGTCGAAGCAGTTGCACGTCGGGCACACCAGATTGCAGGCACCGCACGACACGCACTTCGCCGCCACATCCTCCCACTCGGACGCCTTCTGATGGCCATCCAGCAGCATCGGCAGCATCTCAACCGGCGCACTCAGCCGTGGCTCGATCCCCGCCAGCTTCCGCTCCATGCGCGCCCGTGCCGCCTCCAGAACCGCCGGCGTGACCTCCTCAAGCCCGCCAAAACCCTCAACCGCCTCCCGCCCCTCATCGCTCCAGCACTCGACAAGGTAAGCCAAGCCCACATCGGTCAGGAACACGTCGCACTTGCCTTCGGCCCGCGCCGTACCCACCTGACCGCAGAAGCAATGCTCATCAGGGAGACAGTCCACTCCGACCAGTAGAGCGCTCTGGCGCCGCGCAAAGTAATGGGGATCACCGTAGTGATCCCCCAAAATCACGTCCAGCTGGGCCAGCGCATGGAGATCGCACGGATGGACCCCCACGATTGCTCGCGGCGTCTCGTCCAGCACCGTCTCAACCTGCGGTGCCGTCCCCAGACGCATCCGCACCAAGGTCTCTATGGGCGGGTAGATGAAAGCCTTCGGGGGAAGTGGGGTGCTCACGTAATCGAGAACCAGCTCGTCGGGCGAGTCCAGCTCGGCAAACTCGACGAACCCCGGCTCCTTCTGCCGGACACCGATGAGCTGGCGCCCCCTGCATATGTGACACACGAAATCCGTTAGCCGGCCCTTGGGCACACACCCCACGGTCATCTCAACGCCTCCCGGTCCTCGCGGCAATCCGCGCGCCGCCGGGGACGGAGGCCCCGATGGTGCAGGGGCCATCACGCCCCACCTGTCGCAAAGAGCTCGCCAGTCGGCCGATGCCTTCACGATCGAAGCACAACAAGTGCGACCCCTCGCCTACCCACGACGCGCCCCAACCGCGCTCTGCGCCCTTCCGCCCGTTTAGCAGATGCGCGGTAGTAGCTCTCCCGTCGGCATATCGAGGACCCGCTCTGTGCCTAGCACCGTCGCCAGTGTAACACGGGCCGCGCCGCCGCCGTCAACCACCTGCCCGATCTGTATCGAGCCCCGCCCCTGTGGATGCGCGCGCAAGACGGACAGAGCCTGCTCACATGCCGCCCCATCGACCACCACCACGAGCCGCCCCTCGCTCGCCAGCGTCAGGGGATCGAGACCCAGAAGCTCGCACGCCCCCCCAACCGCCCCGGTCACGATGCCCGACGGAACGTCCAGCACCACTCGGACCTGCGACTGCTCCGCGATCTCGTTCAGCGACGCCGCCAGCCCTCCCCGCGTCGGGTCCCGCAACACGTGCACGGCCCCGCCAACCTCCTCGAGCAACCGCTCGACCAGCCCCCATAGTGGCGCGCAGTCGCTCTCGATGCCGTGAAGCGACGCCAACCCGTGTCGAGCCACCATGACGGCCAACCCGTGCTGCCCCACCGGGCCCGACACCAGCACCGCATCGCCCGCCCGAGCCCCACTCCCCGATAGCTCGATGCCTTCGCGCACCACCCCTACGCCCGAGGTGGTGATGAACAGCCCGTCGGCCGAGCCACGCTCCACCACCTTCGTGTCCCCCGTCACGACTCGCACGCCGGCCTCATCGCACGCCGCCGACATGGACTGGGCCACGCGCGCCAGCTCCTCCTCCGCCAGCCCCTCCTCGATGACCACCGCCGCGCTCAATGCCACCGGCCGGGCCCCCATGCACGCCAGGTCGTTCACGGTCCCGCAGACGGCCAGCCGGCCAATGTCACCCCCGGGGAAGAACCGCGGTGTCACCACGAAGCTGTCCGTGGTGAACGCCAGGCGGGCATCCGCCACGTCCAGGCGGGCCGCATCGTCCAGCCGCGCACCCGCCGCGGCACCCGCACCGAAATGGCGGGCCACCAGCTCGTGGGTCAACCGCCCGCCGCCGCCATGGCCCAGTGTGACCACACCATCGACCACTCCACACGACGTCAAGCTCGCAGGCCCCCTCGCCCATACCGGAACCGCGCCGCACAGGCCCCCTCACTCGACACCATGCACGGCCCAACCGGGTGCTCGGGTGTGCAGGCCGTGCCAAAAACACCGCACTCGTCCGGCTCGAACGCCCCTCGCAACACCGCGCCACACGCACACGATGGGTCCTCCACTCCCGGCCCCACCTCCAGGCCAAACCGCCTCACCGCATCGAGGTCGGCATAGGTCTCCCGCAGGCGCAGCCCCCCATCCGCGATGGCCCCCAGTCCCCGCCAGTAGGGCGACCACGGCTCGAACACCTCAGCCACCACGCGTTGCGCCCGCGCGTTGCCCTGCCAGCGGACGGCCCTCGAGTACTGAACCGCCACCCCCGCAGCTCCCCCGCCCCTCATCTCGAGGATCGCGACGATGGCCTGCAGAATGTCCGTGGGCTCAAAGCCCGCCACCACACACGGCCGCCCGTACCTCTCGGCGATGGCGACGTAGGCATCGGCCCCCACAATTGCACTCACATGCCCGGGGCACAGGAATGCGTCGATCCGCACCTCGCCGGACTCCAAAAGGGCCTCCATGGCCGGGGGAATGCGCTTGTGCGCGACAAACACCGAGAAGTTCACCAGACCCATCTCCCGGGCATCGCGTACCGCGCACGCCGTGGCCGGAGCCGTGGTCTCGAACCCAGTAGCTACGAAAACCACCTGGCGCTCCGGTGCCCCCACGGCCGCCTCAAGGGCTTCCGCGGGCGAATAGCACACACGCACGCGTCCCCCCCGCGCGCGAGCGTCCGCCAGACTCCCCCGGGACCCGGGCACGCGCATCATGTCCCCGAAGGTGTACACATCGACCTCGGGGCGAGACGCCAGGTCCACGATGGCGTCAATGTCACCCGGCGATGTGACGCACACCGGACAGCCGGGACCCGACAGCAAACGAACCGCCGACGGCAGTGCCGCGCGGATGCCGCTGCGGGCGATGGCGTGCGTGTGGGTGCCGCACACCTCCATGATCCGCACAGGGCCATCGACCTGCGCCGCGATCCGCCTCATCAGTGCCTGGCATGCCCGCGCGTCGTGAAACTCCTCAATGTGCCTCAAGCCGATCCCAGCTCGTCCAGCAGCGCCAGCGTCTTCTCGGCCTCGACTTCGTCGATCCTCTCCAGAGCGAACCCGGCATGGACCAGCACGTACTCCCCGACCCGCGGTCCCTCCAGCAGGTCCAGCCGCACATCCAGAGTGGCCCCACCCACCTCGGCGCGACCCCTCACACCATCCACCTCGAGCAGGCGGCATGGCACCGCAAGGCACATCCTTCGCTCACCCCATCCCGGCAACCACCGCTTGGCCGAGCGACAGCCCGCCATCGTTGCATGGGACCTGCCGGTGCACCAGCGGTCGCAGCCCATCGGCGCGCAGCCGCGCCACAACTGCCTCGAGGAGCAGTGCGTTCTGGAAGCTCCCCCCGGACAAGGCGACCCACTCAATACCGCGCTCACTCGACACGCCCTTCGCCAGCGCGCCCAGCATGTCCGCCACCGTGTTGTGGAAGCGTCCCGCGATGACGTCTCGCGCCACGCCGCTGGTCACGTCGTCGGCAATCCGGCCGATCATGGGCAAAGGGTCGACGATGAGCGGCGACGATGCTCGCAGAGCCCAGGGATAGCCCGTCCACTGTGGCGACGCCGCCGCCTCCAGCTTCATCGCACCCTGCCCCTCATAGGCGTTGACATCGCCCAAGTCCAGCAGCGCCGAGACGGCGTCAAACAACCGGCCGGCCGACGACGCCATGGGCGAGTTCAGCCCGCCGCGTACCATCTGGAGCAACACCGGCCACTCATCCTGGTGCCGGACAACCACGGGGAGCCCCTCCGGCCACGGCATGCCCTCTTCGCTCGCCAGCCAGAGGTAAGTGAGCGCCATCCGCCATGGCTCGCGCACCGCCGCCTCGCCGCCCGGTAGAGGAACCGGCGCCAGGTGCCCCACCCGCTCGAAACCGTCCGGTCCAACGACCAAGGCCTCGAGACCCCAAACCGTCCCGTCCGTCCCCCAGCCCGACCCGTCACACGCCAGGCCGATCACCGGGCACTCGATCCCGTGTTCCGCCATGCACGATGCCACATGCGCGTGATGGTGCTGGACTTCGACCAACCGAACCCCTTGGCTCTCCGCCATCCGCCGCGCCATGGCCGTCGCCGCGTACCCCGGATGCATGTCGCAGGCAATCACCTGCGGATCGATCCGGAGTATCTCACGGAGATGGCGCAGCGCCCACTCGTAGTGCTCGAGCGACCGGGGATCCTCCAGATCGCCCAGGTGCTGGCTCAGGAAAGCCTGGTCGTCGCAGGCCAGACAGAACGTGCTCTTCAGATGACCGCCCGTCCCCAGGCAGGGACGCACCGGCTCGGCCAGGCGGATGGGTCGGGGCACATACCCGCGGGCACGCCTCACCATCAGCGCGCCCAGCCGCGTCCATCGCACCACCGAGTCATCACAGGGCACCACGATGTCTCGGTCGTGCAGCAGGAAGGCATCGGCGATGCCACCGAGCCGCGCCCGCGCCTCCTCGTTGCGGGTGGCCAGCGGCTCGTCCGAGAGATTCCCGCTCGTCATGACCAGCGCCCCGAGGCCGCACTCGCGCAGTAGCAGCATGTGCACGGGCGTGTACGGGAGCATAACCCCCACCAGATCGGTGTCCGGCGCCAGTTGGTGACTGATGGGTGCGCCAGGCCGCCGGGGGAGCAGCACGATTGGCCGCTCGGCCCCGGTCAGCAGTACCTCGGCCTCCGGGGGAATGTCGCAGAGCGTCCGAGCCACCACGAGATCGCGGACCATCACGGCCATCGGCTTGGCCTCGCGCGCCTTCCGCCGCCGAAGCCGTTCCACCGCCCCATCGTCCGAGGCGTCACACGCCAGATGGAACCCGCCCAGCCCCCGAATCGCCACGATGCCACCGTCGCGTATCACTTGGCTCGCCGCCCGAAGAGCCTGACCCGCCTCGTCCCGCGTGGTCCGTCCCTCGAACCACAGCCGGGGCCCGCAGCGAGGGCACGAGTTCGGCTGGGCGTGGTAGCGCCGGTCCACGATGTCCCCGTACTCCGCCTCGCACTCACGGCACATGCGAAACGCTGACATCGAGGTGTTCGGCCGGTCGTATGGAACCGAGCGAAGGATCGTGAAGCGAGGGCCGCAGTACGTGCAGTTTGCGAACGGGTGCTGGAACCGCCGGTTGTGTGGATCCAGCACCTCGGACTCACACTCGCTGCATAGGGCGACATCGGGGGGAACCTGGATGGCCCCATGCGCCACCAACTCGCTGGGCTCGATCACGAACCCGCGCATCCCCGCGGGCTCGAGAGTCACCACCTCCATCGAGTCGATCGTGGCCGACAGCGGCGCGTGCCGTCGAATGTCCTCGATGAAGCCCTCCACCCGATCGGCCTCACCCTCCACCTGAAGGCGCACCCCGCCGGGGAAGTTGCGGACCCATCCCGCCACAGCGTGATGCTCCGCCAGGCGGTGCACGAAGGGCCGGAATCCCACGCCCTGCACGATCCCGCGGATGCGCACATCATACCGAACGGCCGTCCCGCATCTCTCTCCATCGTCTCGGGCGTCCCGCATCGTCTGGCACCGTTCCTCGCTCCCTGCGCCTGGGGAGTGCCCCATTCGCGTACCTCAGCACCGTCCCTTCATGTCCCGGTTCCATCCTGCCACATGCATGGCCGCCGTCTGCCGCTCGCCGTACGCGCGAGTGCCGCGAGGCCTCGGCCCCGCGGCACTCTGTGAAACCCGAACTCGAAGTACCCGGCACTAGCCAGGCGTCTGCCCCGTCATGATCGACAGCGACATCGAACTCAGGTCGAGCGTGATCGTGTTCGCCCCCACCACGAACACGAACCGGTTGTTCGGGGCAGTGTACCCGTCTATCACCGGCACATCGCCCTCCGCACCCGCCTCGTAAGGGAACAGCACCGTCCCGATCCGGAATGACGTCTTCGCGCTGGATGTCTCCGCCGTCAGGTGCCAGCTCTCGCCCAGCCGGGCAATGTTGGCGGCCACCGTGTTGCCCGGGTCGAGGGGCGGATCGGTCTGGTCGGTCTGACTGATCGTCAGCGCCTCGGAGGCCAGCAGCTTCACCCGGGCTCGCGCGGTGTCGTACCGGAGTGTGATGGACTGGCCGGCCTCGTCGACCGTAGCCTGCTTCATCGTGTGGAGCAGCCACTTGAGCTTGTGGGCCGAGGGCATGTCGACTTCGTCGAGCATCACCACGAAGGGCCGCTGGCCGGCCTGGTGGATCATCGCCACGTGCCGCTTCACCGCATTCGCGAGGCCCTTCTGGTTGTCGTTGTAGGCCTGCACCGCGTCCCCCACGAAGTACGTGTAGTCCGCGGCGTCCTCGAAGCGCAGGATCTCGCCGGTAGCCGTCGCGCTGCCTGACTTCTGCCCGATGTCGTCGATCAAGATGGCGTTCTTCGACTTGGTCTGCCGCGCATAATAGGTCATGTACGGCCCGTCCCAGCTGATGTTGGCCGTCCCGCCATAGTGGCCGGCGTTGATGGCCAGCGGCTCGCCGTGGTAGTAGAACACGAACGAGTTCTGGTCGGGATGCGCGTGGTGCACGGCCCCATACGGGTACGGCGCACACCTCACGTTCAGAACCACATCATCGGCCGGGTTGGCCAGGTTGGTGTGCATGCTGGCATAGCCGCTGTTGGCGAACAGCTTCGAGTTCGGCCGAGACGGCGGCGACGCCGACACCGGCGACTTGGTCTCGCGGAGGCCCAGCAGCAGCGTCTGATACTGGTACTGCAGGCCGCGCCAGCTCAGCGGGTCACTCGGCGGTGCCTTCCCCTCCACGAGCTTCGTCGTGGCCCACCAACGGTACTCGGGGTCCTGACAGATGGAGCTGAGCCACATCATCTCAAAGCGCTGGGCAAACGCCTCCGAAATCAGGTGGCAAGACTGTCCGCCGTCGCCGAACGTGCCGTAGAACGGGGCGTTGGGAGGCAACAGATAGAGAAACGACTCGCCCATGTTCCGGAAGGCCTCGCGCGAGTGCATGTCCGCGTAGCCCAGTTTCTCCATCTTGTCGAAGACTCCCATGGCCCGCGTCCATCCGATGACCCGGTAGTAGAGGCCCTGCGCAAGTCCTCCGTCATCCCCGCCCGAGTACCACGGCCAGCTATACCCGTCGATGGTGCCCGTGTAGTGGTTCACGCAGAAGTCCATCCATGTCGAGGCCTCGGCGAACTCGCCGTCCATCACCAGGGCGGCTTCAGCCAGATAGCCGATGGAATTCGCCGTCATGGGGCCCATCAGCAGTTTGTAGTTCTTCTGAATCTCGCTGTACAGCAGCATGCCCCACGTGCGCGTCGCGTCCAGCAGTATCGACCGCTCCGCGCTGCTCAAATAGTCGTACAGCGTGTCGTAGGTCCGTGCGAACTCCGCCGTGGCATCGCGCGTTGCCGTGACCCCGCTTGCGGGCACCCAGTTCTGGGCGGCGTACAGGGCCAATGCCTTCGCATGCTCGGCGTACTTGGCATCGCCCGAGGCCAGATAGGCATACCGGCACGTGGTCAGGTCCGAGGCCCACGAGCCCTTCTGGCTGTACGCATACTCCGTGGTTCGGGCCACGGCCTTGTCGCCGTATGTCATGAGCCAGTCGTACGCGTCCTTGTACACCGCGCCTTGGTTCTTCAGATTCCGGAACTCCTGAATCTCGGACTTCAGCAGATCGACCTTCGGGTGCTGCAGCCGTGCATTGGCCAGGGCACCGTTGGCGCGCCCCCCCCGGTCAATGGTGCGGCCCGTATTGACGCCGCTCGCATCCACACTCGAATCGCCCAGAATCGCGGCTCCACCGCCGCACGCCGTCTGCGTCGCCCAGTAAAAGGCCACGCCCAACACACATAGCCACGCCGCGAACATCTGGACCGCGAACGTGATCAGCAATCGGTTCATCCGCCGAACCCGTGTCGGCACCGTGTGGGGCCGCTTGGCCGACCGCCGGTCACGCCCCATCCTGAGGTCGAGGTACGTCCCGCCCAACCAACGCGGCGTCGTCACCCTCAAATCAACAGCATGGTGCCCGCCGGTCGGCTCCCCTCCGGGGGGCCGACCCCGTGCGCCCGACCCGGGGTCCCTCACCGGGCTCCTCTCGTTCTCTGCCATCACCGGCGCCTCCTCAAGGCATACTGCATGAGCACTTCCTCAACACACGCAGTACGCCACACAGTCCACATCCTCTACCAGTATTCCACAGGGCTGTGAACCGCCAGGGCACCCTGTATGGACTCGCGCCCAACCACTTGCGCGCGGCGCCATGGGCCCGGCAACCCGGATCGAGGCAGCCGAGACTGAACGGCACGCCGCGGCGGCCACCCGCTCCGCCGCACCCCACGCCATCCCGGCGGTTGCCGCCTTCGCCGCCAGGCGGTATCCTCCCTCTGGCGTCGCCACGAACCCGACTGCCGGCACTGGAACGGCAGCCGTCAGAGCCAACGTTGGAGGTCTACCTATGTCGCAGGGGGGGCCGGCCCTGGCCGCTGCCGTGATCGTGGGGTGCTATCTGGTCGGTGCCGTGCCCGTCGGGGTCTTCGTCGCCCGTCGCCACGGTGTCGATATCCGGCAACATGGCAGTGGCAACATCGGCTTCACCAACGTGGCTCGCGTGCTGGGCTGGCGCGCCGGCCTCCTGGTGTTCGGGCTGGACACTGCCAAGGGTGCCGTCTCGATGGCCGCCACCCGCGCCCTCTGGCACGAGTCCGCCCCCTGGCTCAGCGTGGCCGGCGGGCTCGCCGCCGTCCTGGGTCACAACTACTCCGTGTTCCTGGGCTTCCGCGGCGGAAAAGGTATCTCCGCATCACTCGGGGCGTCTCTGGCCCTGGTCTGGCCGGTGGCCCTCATGGCCCTGGGGCTCTTCGTCCTGACCGTGGCGGCCTCGCGGTACGTCTCACTCGGATCCATCCTGGCTGCATGCTCCCAACCCGTGTGGGCCGCCCTGCTGTTCCCCGACCGGGCCACACCCCAGGTCCAGGGCGTGCTCTGCGCGCTCGCGGTGCTCGCCGTGGCCCAGCACCGAGACAATATCCGCCGCCTCATGAGAGGGACCGAAAACCGCGTGGGGCGGCGCGCATCCTGAAAGCCGGTCGTGCCGCGGGAGGTCTGTGTGTCAGAACGAGTCGCGTTCGTGGGCTGTGGCAGCTGGGGTTCGGCACTGGCCGTGCTTCTGGCCCGCAAAGGCCTGAGGGTCACCGTCTGGGATGGCGATAGCAGTGTGCTGCGCGGCATCCGTGAAACTCGGCACAACCCCTACTACGTCCCCAACCTCGAGTTCCCCGATACCGTCGACGTCTGTGACACGCTGGAGGAGTGTCTCCGCAGTGCCTCCATGGTCGTCATCGTCGTGCCTGCCGCAGCCGTGCGCCAGGTCTGTGCCGTGGCCGCCCCTCTGTTGCGTGATCCAGCTGTCACCATCGTCAGCGCCACCAAAGGGCTCGAGCCAGACACCGGAGCCAGGGTCACCGAACGCATCGTCGCGGCGCTCGGGCCATCGGCCGCCCAGCGCCTTGTCGCGCTCTCCGGGCCCAATCTGGCCGACGAGGTGGCTCGAGACATGCCCACGGCAACCGTGGTGGCCGGACCATCGCCGCAGAGACTCATGCACGTGCAAAAGGCGTTCAGCGCAGGGGTGTTCCGCGTCTACACGAGCGCCGACATCGTGGGCGTCGAGCTCGGCGGGGCACTCAAGAACGTCATCGCCCTCGCTGCCGGAATCAGCGACGGCCTCGGATACGCCGACAACACCAAGGCATCGCTGATCACCCGGGGCCTGGCCGAGATCACCCGGCTGGGCGTGGCCCTCGGTGCCCGGCCCGAGACATTCATGGGGCTCTCCGGGTTGGGCGATCTCGTGGCCACATGTAGCAGCCGAACGAGCCGCAACTGGCGCGTGGGCTACGCCCTCGCCCAGGGCGTCCCGCTGGCGCGGGCCGTGGACGAACTGGGAATGGTGGCGGAGGGCGTGCCCACCGCTCAGGCGGCCCGTGTCCTGTGCCAGCGCACGGGCACCGAAATGCCCATTGCCGCCCAGGTACACTCCGTGCTCTTCGAGGCCCAGGACCCTCGCAAAGCCGTCGAAGGACTCATGGCCCGGCCGCTCCGCGAGGAAGTCCTTCCGGACCCGCCCTCCACCGCATCTACTTCTTCTTAGCCGGTGCCTTCGGCGCCGCGGCCTTGGCCGGAGCCTTCGCAGCCGTCTTCGCAGCTGCGGGCTTGGCAGTGGGCTTCGCCGCAGGCTTGGCGGCAGGCTTGGCCGCCGCCTTGGCCGGAGCCTTCGCAGCCGTCTTCGCAGCTGCGGGCTTGGCAGCGGGCTTGGCAGCGGGCTTCGCCGCAGCCTTGGTCGCGGGCTTCGCCGCGGCCTTGGCCGCAGGCTTGGCCGCCTTCGCGGCGGGTTTGGCAGCGGGCTTCGCCGCGGCCTTGGCCGCCTTGGTCGCTGCGGCCGCTGCCGGCTTGGCCGCCTTCACGGCGGGTTTCGCGGCGGGCTTCGCCGCAGGCTTCGCGGCCTTCGGCTCGGCCTTTTTCGCCGCTGCGGGCTTGGCTGCTGCCTTGGCCGCGGGCTTCGCGGCCTTGGCGGGACGCTGGGGCGCTTCTGGCATTGCGGGTTCCCCTCTCGCTACTCGCTGGGCTACGACCTGCTCGAGCCGAGCCATCGCCTCCGCAACGGCCTCGCGTACTCGAGCATCGTCGTCGTTCCTCATCCCATGCACAACTTCCAGTGCGGCAGGATCGTTCGCACGTCCCAAAGCTTCAGCAACCGCCGCCCGAATGGGGCCACGTTCGTGACGAGTCAAATGTGCGGTCTTCTGAACGATCTGAGGGTGGCCCAACACACCCAGAGCCCGTACCGTGTGCAGCACGACACTCCACTCCGGGTCCGAGAGCAGGGGCTCGAGATGAACCGCCGCGCTCGGATCGCCCAGCTCGCCCAGCGCCTTCGCGGCACTCAGTCGAACCACCCAGTCACTGTCCGTCAGCGATGCGACCAGCGGCTCCTTCGCCTTGGACGACCCGATCAGACGAAGAGCATGTACGGCCGCCGACCGCATGTCCTTGCTCTCGTGCTTGAGGAACGGCAGCAGCTTCGGTACCGCCTTGGCCTCGCCCACCTCCCCCAGCGCCACCACCGCATACCGCTGCACCCGCATGTTCTCGTCCTTGAGCGCCTTCATCAGCGCCGGGCTCGCCCGCGGGTCCCTGAGCCGACCCAACGCCTCGGCGGCCCAACGACGCACCACGTAGTCCGGAGAAGCCCCCAGCGCCTCGATCAAAGGCTCCACCGAAGGCGCACCGATGGACACCAGTGCGTCGGCTGCCGCGCGCCGCACGTCCAGGCTCGGCGACTCCAATGCGCCCAACAGGGGCCCCACCGCCTTGGCGCTCCCAATCGCCCCCAGCGACTCGGCCGCCGACCGTGCCAGATCCACATTCTCATGCTCCAGAAAGCCGATCAGTGGCCCGATCGCCCGCTTCACCTTCAGCTCGCCGAGCGCCACGACGATGGACTTCTGGACCTCCACGTTCCGTTCCTTGAGGCGCTCAATCAGACTATCGACCACCGAGTCGTCGCCGATCTTCCCCAGGGCCTCGGCCGCCCACTTCCGGGCCAGCGAATCCGTCGAGTCGAGGCACAGCATGAGCGCCTCGGTGGCGCACGATCCCAGCTTCGCCAACGCCTCCGACGCGCTCCGCTGCACGTTGACACTGGTGTCGCCCAGGGCCTGCACCAACGGCTCAACCGCCCGGGGATCACCAATCTCGCCCAACGCGCGGGCCGAACACGAACGCACCTGATACGCCCGCGCGCTCATCGCCTTTAGCAGCTCGGGCACGGCCCGTTCGCCCGCCGCGATCAGCTCCTGGACCGTCTCCTCCTGTACCGCCTCGTTCTTGCTCTTCAGGCGATCCACCAGCTCGGCGACACTGGCCTTCCGACTCGCCGTAGCCATCGGCGCGCCTCCTCCTGCCATGGTTAGGGATGTTGCTCGAACGGCAAGGCCCCAAAGACTGCACTACTGCCCATCGCTCCGAGCCGCCGCACGAACACTGTGGGCGAGCTGGCGCAGGTACGCCTTGGCCCCCGGGTCGCCCCCGCGCATGAGCGTGGCCAAATCATCCACGTCCCGCTGCAAGGCCTGGAGCCGAAGGCGCGGAGGCCCCGCCGACAACCGCTGTGCCCGCGACAGCGCCTTCGCCGCACTCTCGACCAGGCCCAGGGCGCCATCATCCCCAGGCCCCGACCAGCGCTGCGCTGCTCCTTCGAGTGCGTCTGCGGCCTCGGTCAGCTCCGAAGCGCGAGTCCGGGCCCGAAGCAACCGGTCATCCCGCGACCTCGCGTTGGCCGACCGGCTCTGGTACATGGCAACAGTGGTGAGTGCCGCCACGAGGAGAAGACATGCAGCGAGGAACACACGAGCATACCCGTGCCGATACAGCCGCGCTACCGCTGCTCGGCCCGGCCCGTCGCCGGTCGATCCCAACACCCGATCGCCCGCCCGCTCGGCCGCACGGTCAGTGTGCGGCGGACACACTATTGGATCGTGGGCAGTATAGCACGGCAGGCCCGGGCCGTCAAACACCGCCAGGCCCTGCCGTAGTGCATCGCCCTGAGGCTCCCACCGCACCACAGCCCAGCAGGTCGCCCCGCGTCCCCGCCGAACACCTCCGCCAGCCAGTGCCCAACAGGGGGAACGCGTGATGAGTGGCCTGCCTCTGCGAACGCTCGTCGATGTCTGGGCGAACACCGTGGCCAAGTGGCCGCGGAAGAACGCGGTGGTTGCCGCCGGCCGCGCCTACACCTACGGCGAGCTCGACGAGCTCAGCGGGCGACTGGCCCGGCGCCTCCGTGATGACTTCGGCATCCACAGGGGCGACACGGTCTCGGTGGCCATGCCGAACTGCATCGAGTTCTACATCACATACTGGGCCACCATGAAGTTGGGAGCGGTCCTTGCCCCGGTCAACACCCGCCTGAAGTTCGATGAACTTCATCATGTGCTCACCAACACGGGCTCAACAACGCTCCTCACGCATGGCGAGGTCTGGCCCGGGGTGGCGGAGCCCGCCCGCGACGTCGCCCGCCTCGAGCATATCGTTGCCGCCCAAGCCGATGGAACCGGCCTCATGCCCTTCGACCAGCTCCTCGCTCCCGCGGAGCCGCTGCCGCCCGATCTGGGTGTCCAGCCAGAGGACTTGGCCATCGTGATGCACACCTCGGGCACCACCGGCAAACCCAAGGGGGCCATGATGACCCATGGCGACCTTATCTTCAACAACTTGATGTTCGTCGTGTCGTTTGGGTGGGTTCACGAAGATCGCCACTTGCTGGTCATCCCGCTCTTTCATTGCACGGCGTGCTACAGCGCGGTGCCGACTTCGGTCTACCTCGGCAGCACGGTGGTCATTGCGCCGCGGCCCGATGTGGTGGAGCTGGCGGAGCTGATCCAGGCACACCGAGTGACGACGTTCCTGGGAGTGCCGACGCTGTTCCACTTCTTTGTGTCGATGAAGCGGCTCTCGGAGTTCGACTTGTCCAGTCTTCGGATGATCTGCTACTCGGGCTCGCCCATGCCCCGGGTGACGATCGAGAGACTGCGCGCCCAGTTCCCCGGCGTGCGCCTGCACAACTTCTACGGGATGACTGAGACGATTTCGAACACGCACGTGCTGCCAAGCGAGGATGCGCTGACGCGGCCCGGGGCGGTCGGCAAGGTACTCCCGGGCGTGGGGATGAAGGTCGTCGACGAGGCCGGAGTTGAGGTGGGGCCGGACGAGGTCGGCGAGCTCTGCCTGAGGCGGGAGAACGTCATCCGCGGCTACTACGGTCAGCCCGGTCTGCTTGAGCAATCGATCACCGAAGATGGCTGGTTTCGCACGGGCGATCTGGCCCAGGTGGATGAGCAGGGGTATGTCTACCTTCGGGGGAGAAGTAAGGATATGATTATTGTTGCGGGCGAGAACGTCTATGCCAATGAGGTTGAGGCGGTGCTTCACAATCACCCGAAGGTACTGGAGGCTGCAGTGATCGGTGTGGAAGCGACCGGGGCCCGAGCCTACATGGGTGAGGTGGTCAAGGCGTTTGTGGTTCGGGAGGAGGGGGAAGCGCTTACCGAGGCCGAGGTCAGGCGGCACTGTGCTGAGTCGCTGCCCTCATACAAGGTGCCCCAGATCGTGGAGTTCATCGATCGACTGCCGCGAAATCCATCGGGAAAGGTGGTCAAGAGTCAGTTGCAGTAGCCTGGGAGGCGGCGGTTGTGGTCTGCTCATATGCTCATATGCTCATATGGCCACTCCGTACCCCATTCCCCCCTGCAGGACCTATCGATCGGCGAGAATCGGGGGCCTCGGGCGGCCGGGGATGGTGATGGAATGGTATGGCCAGATCTGGCGGCGCATCGCGACTAATCCTCGCTCACTTTTCCAGCGTTCGGCGGACGATTTGGATGAGATCGGATACTGAGAAAGGTTTTTCGAGCAGGTCGAACTCGCGCGAGGCGGCATTGAAGTCTTGAATGGTATCATTTAGGTACCCGGACATGCAGATTGCCTTGATGCCGGGCGCGACGGCGCGCACCCGGTTGATGAGCTCGGGTCCCCGGATGCCGGGCATGACCACATCGGTCAGTATCAGGTCGAGCCGGTCGGCCTGGTCGCGAATGATGCGGAGAGCCTCGTCCCCATCGCGGGCTTGCAGGACGGTGCACCCAAACCCTTCGAGGGCTTCACGGATGAACTGAGCGACGGACGCGTCGTCTTCGGCGAGGAGGACGGTGGCGTTCAGTGCGGTGGCCGGGCTGCCTGGAGGGACGATGTCGGCCGTGTCCGGCGTCACTTCGCCCCAGTGGGCGGGCAGGTAGACGCGCATGCATGTTCCCGCGCCCAGGGCCGTGGCGACCGTGGTGTCGCCGTGGCTCTGCTTCACGATCCCGTAGACCGTGGACAGCCCCAGTCCGGTTCCGCGATCGCCTTTGGTGCTGAAGAACGGCTCGAAGATTCGTCCCTCGACCTCGGGCGGGATACCGGTGCCGGTGTCCTGGACGCTGAGGACGACGTAGGTCCCCGGCGGGAGTCCAGAGGGCTCGTTCGGGTCGCCGGCCGGTAGGGTAACGTTCGCGGTGCGGATGCACAGAAGACCGCCGTGGGGCATGGCGTCGCGGGCGTTGACGGTCAGGTTGACGATGACCTGGTCGAGGCGAGCCGGGTCGGCCAGGACGTTGGACAGGGCCGGGTCGAGCTCGATGCGGAGCTCGATGTCCTCGGTGAGCAGACGCCGCAGCATGGATTCGAGATTCGCGATGCGTCCGTTCAGGCTGATGACCGATGGTTCGAGCACCTGCATCCGGCCGAATGCGAGTAGCTGCCGGACCAGATCAGCGGCCCGGTCGCCGGCGTGGATGATCTCGGTCAGCCGCCGCGACTCGGGGCTGTCTTCGGGGAGGGAGCTCTGCAGGAGTTCGGATTGGCCGCGGATGACGACGAGGAGGTTGTTGAAGTCGTGGGCGACGCCGCCGGCCAGAGCGCCGAGGGCCTCCATGCGCTGGGCGCGGTGGAGCTGGGCCTCAAGGGCCTGGATCTCGGTGACGTCGTGGGCGGTGCAGGTGAAGCCGGCCAGGGCTCCATCGTCCGTGAATGAGGGGGAGACGACGAGATCGACAATCTGGGCGGGGTGGTCAGTGGCGGGTATGGAAGCTCTGCCCCTCCAGACTCGGTGGTGGCGCAGGGCGGATCCGATCGCTTCGCCGACCTCGGGACCGAGGTTGGCCTCGCAGCAGGCGGGGAGGGGCCATCCGACCGGGCAGACCGATCCGCCGAGGAGGGTCTGACCGGCGGCGTTGGCATAGGTGATGCGCCCGTTTGCGTCGCAGATGATGACGGGCTCGGAAGAGCGTTCGATGGCGGTGAGCAGGCGGGTGCGTTCGCGCTCGGCCTGCTCGCGGCGAGCGAGCTCCTCCTCGAGCTCTCGATGCGCCTCCTCCAGCTGGGTCAGCTTGTCCTCGAGCTTGTGCACGAGCACCTCGCTGTACCCGCGCAGGAAGGAGGCCTCTTCATGGATGGCGTCCGGTGATGGCTGGGGTACTTGCCGTTCGGGTTCGGGATCGGCCCGGGTGGTTTCCGGTCGGCTGGCGGCCTCGCGGATGACATCGCGAATGAGCGCGACGAACACTTCGGGTTCTTCGGGCTTGATGATGAAGGCCTGGGCACCGAGGCTCAGGGCGAAGTCGCGGTCCCGGTCGTCCGTGTACGTGGCGGTGTAGAAGACGAATGGCACGCGGCACAGTCGTGGGTCGCGCATCCACGCGCGGGCCAGCGAGTAGCCATCCATGACCGGCATCAGGATGTCGGTGATGATCAGGTCAGGGGGATCCTGCCGGGCGAGTTCGAGTGCTTCGGCGCCGTGTGACGCGGTGGCGACGGTGTAGCCGTTTCCCGACAACAGCACCTGGAGCTGGTAGCGATTGAGCTCGTTGTCGTCGACCACCAGGATCCTCATGTCCGTGCCTCTCCCGTCTTCCGGCGGCTGAGGAGGTGCCGTTCGATGTCGGTCGCGAACGTTTCGGGGTTGATGGGCTTCTCGATGTACCCGTCGCAGCCTGATGCGAGGACGCGCTCGCGATCACCGACCATGGCGTAGGAGGTCACGGCGACGATCGGGACGGTATCCAGCGCGGGGTCGCTTCGGAGAGCCTGCGCCACCGCGTATCCGTCCATGACCGGCAACTGGATATCCAGGAGGATGAGGTCTGGTTGGCACTTTCCGGACATCAGGATCCCCTCGGGACCGCTCTCGGCCTGGAGTACCTCATGCCCACGGGATTCGAGCAAGAAGGTGGCGAGGTACCGATTCTGGCTGTTGTCCTCGATGAGCAGAATTCTCATGTGAGTGCTCCTGAGCTGATGGGCAGGGAGACGGTGAAGGTGCTCCCCTCTCCCCACCGGCTGTGGACGCTGATGGTGCCCCCCAGGCGCTCGGTCAGTCGCTTGCAGATCGCGAGACCGAGTCCGGTCCCCTCGCGCTTTCGCGTGATGCCCGTGTCGATCTGATGGAAGGGCTTGAACAGCCGCTCCAGGCTGTCCGGGCGGATACCGATTCCGGTGTCGCTCACGCGGAAGACGACGGAGTCGCCTTCGAACGTGCAACTCAGTGACACCTTGCCCCGTTCGGTGAACTTCACGGCATTGCTGAGCAGGTTCAGCAGTATCTGCTCCACCCGCCTGCGGTCACTGTCGAGTGTGTCTACATTCGAAGCCACGTCGACCTCGAGATCCAACCCGGCCTTCTCGGCCAGAGGGGTCACGGTCTGCGTCACCCGCAGGATGCACTCGCGGAGATCGAAAGGCTCGCAGTGGATTTCGATCTGGCCCGCCTCGATCTTCGAGATGTCGAGAACATCGTTGATGAGTGCCAGCAGGTGCCTGCCACTGCCCTGGATCATCCCGAGCTGTTTGGATTGTTCCTCGTTGAGCGGTCCGGCTAGCTCTTGGAGCAGGATGCCGGTGAACCCGATGATGGAGTTGAGTGGGGTGCGGAGCTCGTGGGACATGGTGGCGAGGAAGGCGGACTTGATGCGGTCGGCCTCCTCGGCGGCTTCCTTGGCCTTGCGGAGCTCGGCGTTGGCTCTGGCGAGGTCTTCCGTACGCTCGGCCACCCGGACCTCCAGCTCATTGGCGTAACGCTGCACCTCCTCGTAGAGCCGCCGGTTCTCGTCGGTCTGTGCCTTGAGCTCAGCAGTCCGCGCAGCCACGCGGCCTCTGAGTGTCACGCCCCAGAGGCCGGTGAGCAGGAGCAGGACGGGCGCGAGGAGCGCGGCTCCTTTCAGCCAGGTGGGGAGTCGCAGACGCGTCTCTTCGGAGGTCCACTTCCGGAGGGCATGGTAGTAGACCGATGCCGGATCTCCCTTCATGGCCAGGATGTGTCGATCGATGGCTGCAAGGATCGCGGGGTCGCTCCCCTTGGGAGCTGCGAAGTAGAGTCGGGTCGGGTTGAAGATGATGGCCGTGTCCTCGAGGTGACTGCCAGCCACGTGGGCGGCACCGTAGAAGCGGTTGGTGATGACGGCACTGGTCTGCCCGCTCTCGACACTCGCGAAGGCTTTCTCGTAATCGGGGAAGGGCACCAGACGGACCCGGAGGTCGAACCCGACGGCAGCGTTCTCGAAGGCCTGTTGCTGGATCGAGCGTTCGAGCATGGCGACGCGCTTGCCGTCGAGGTCAGTGATGGCCCGGATTCGGCTCCCTTGGCGTGCATAGACCTGGAACCAGTCGGAGAGGACGGGCTCGCGGGGGAACGCGAAGAGTGCCTGGCGCTCCCGGGTGAGGGCGACGTCGGGCATCAGGTCGATCTCGGCGGCTTGGAGGCGGTCGAGTCCCTCAGCCCACGTGCCGGGGACGTATTCGAGCGACCATCCCTCGGCCCGCGCGATGGCCTCGATGAGGTCGATGAAGATGCCCTCCGGGCGTCCGGAGTCCGAGAGGCCGATTTTGGGGCTGTTCTGGTAGACCCCCACGCGCAGATGCGTGGCTGACTGTGTCGGGAATGCCACGGTCCAGCAGACCAGGACGGAGAGTCCGATGGACGCCGCGGTGGGCCGGGGCCCCACACAGTGCCTCTCGTGTGCCGCACGGGACGACGTCATGTGGCCTCACTCGCACTGCAAGGCAGACGGAGTGTGAACGTACTGCCGTGGCCGAGAGCACTCTCGACGTCGATGGTCCCGCCGAGCCGCTCGGCCAGGCGCTTGCAGATGGCCAGCCCGAGCCCAGTGCCTTCGTGCCGTCGTGTCAGCCCGGTGTCGATCTGGTGGAAGGGCCTGAATAACCCCTCGATGTCCTCGGGGGCGATGCCGATGCCGGTGTCACGGACCCGGAAGACGGCGCTGCCGGACTCCATCGCGCAACTGATGCATACTTCGCCGTGCTCCGTGAACTTGACGGCGTTACCCAAGAGGTTGAGCAGGATTTGCTCGACGCGACGTCGATCGCTGTTGAGTAGGCCGAGGCTCGGGTCTACTCGGCACTCAACGGCGATCCCCTTCTTGTGAGCCAACGGCCTGACGTTGTTGGTGACATGCTGCACGGCCTCACACACGTCGAACGGCTCGCAAACGACGTCGACGCGGCCCGCTTCAATCTTCGAGATGTCCAGCACGTCGTTGATGAGCGCCAGCAGGTGCCTTCCGCTGTCGCGCACCATGCCGAGCTGTTTGCGCTGCTCGTCGTTGAGCGGCCCGGCCAGTTCCTGGAGCAGTATCCCGGTGAATCCGATGATGGAGTTGAGCGGGGTTCGCAGCTCATGGGACATGGTGGCGAGGAATGCCGACTTGAGCCGGTCGGATTCCTCGGCGCGGTCCCGGGCTACGGCGAGCTCGGCGGTGCGCTCGGCCACCCGGCGCTCGAGGTCGGCATTGAGTTCGCGGAGGGCCTCTTCGGCGCGCCGGCGCTCGGTGATGTCGTTTCCGATGCTCAGGATCTCGGTGACCTGACCATCGGGGTCGAAGACGATCCGGTTGGCCCAGGCGATCCAGACTCGCTCACCGTTGCGGCGCATGTTCTCGTTGATGTTCTGCTCGAATGCCGAGGGGTCAGCGCAGATGCGAGCCATGAGGGACGACAGGTCGCGCCCCTGGGAGTCGGATTCGGGGACGATGGTGCCGACGACGTGTTGGCCGTAGATCTCGTCCTCGGTGTAGCCAAAGAAGCGCTGGCCGTATTCGTTGAGGAAGGTGACGCGTCCGTCACGCGTCCACCTTAGGATGATGCTGTTGGCGAGCTGCACGACCTCGCGGTAGCGTCGCTCGCTGGCTTCGAGGCGCTCTTCTGTCCTGCGGCGATCGGTGATGTCGCGGATGACGATCTGCAGGAGTGTGTCGCCATCGAGCTGGAGGCTGTTCAGACTCACCTCGGCGGTGAACTCGGTGCCGTCTCGCCGGCGGTGCCGCCACTCGAAGAACTGGGGCCCTTCGTGGAGGGCCCGCTGGACCCGCTCCCGCACGCGGTCAGCGGACGGCACGCCGTCGGGCTGGGTGGGGGGCGAGAGGGCCTCGATGGTGGAGCCGATGATCTCGTCCCGGGTGCATCCGAACAGGGCAAGGGCCCGTGGGTTGCAGTCGATGAAGCGGTCATCACGCCGTAGCAGTATGGCGTCGCTGGCGGTCTCGAACAGCGTGCGGTACCGGACTTCGCTCTCACGGAGCGCCTGTTCGATCCGTCTGCGCTCGGTGATGTCGCGGATGACCTCGACGGCGCCGCAACGGTGGCCGTTCTCGTCATACAGGGGGCCGGCCACACCCCACACGTACGCCCCTTGCCCGTCTCTGAGGCGAGGGATGAATGACTCGGCATAGAGGAGGTCGCCCTGGCGCTGGACGTACTTGTAGCCGGCCGCGGTCTCCGGATCGGGGAGATCCAGGAGGTCGATCAGGATGGGCCGTCGGTGCCCGAAGAAGGGGATAGCGTAGGCGTAGTCTCCCTGGCCGAGGACGGTCTGCCTGTGGACGCCCGTTAGCGCCTCACAGGCGCGGTTCCATGCGATGACCCGCTTCTTCGCGTCGATGGCGAAGGTTGGATCGGGCAGGAACTCGATGATCGAGGCCAGTCGCTCCGGCCCGATCCGGAGCACACCAGATAGGGCCTCGGCGCTCTCGTCCGGCCGACCCATGCCGCTCCACCTCCGCGCGCCCCCGGGGGGGCCGCCCGGCCACATGGAGGCGCCGGGCGGGCTCCGGTCGCAGAACGTGGGTGTTCCTACCGCCCCGCCAATCTGAGCTTGGTGGCCACCTCGCCGCCGTTGAGTAGATGCAGCAACGGAGTGGGGCGGTCGACCCCCTCGATGTAGGCCGGGCGGGCCTGCCACGGCGTGACGGAGAGCACATGGGCCAGGTCCATCCAGTACTCGAGCACCGCCGGCTTGAGGCCCCAGGTCATGTGGAAATGGTTGGCGGGAGCGAACTGCTTGTATTCGCCCATGCTGGCGTACTTGGGCACGACGTAGGTGTGCGGCCAGATGGGTGTGGACGTGTTGGCCACGGCGAGGGAGAGCTTTTCGGGCAAGTCGACCGTGACGGCCTCATCCCAGATGAGGGAGAAGATGTTCTGCTCGCCGCTGTAGGCCATCCGTGCGGCGATGCCCTCGATACCGCCGGGGGAAGTGAAGCTGACGCAGTTGCCCCCGCCGGGGAAGTAGAAGTCCTCGGCCAGCGGCAAGGACACGCGCGCCATGATGTCCTCGGGTGTTGCTCCGGGCATGGCGGCCCAGTCGAAGGCGGCGCTGCCCGAGTTGTCGCCGTCGACCAGGCCCTTCCGGCGCCACAGGGCGTCGGGCTCGACTTGCGCCAGGCCGAGGGACTCGGCCTTCTGGTTGATCTCCCACGGTTCCCACACCTTGCGGAAGTCCATGAAGAGCGGGGGGTTTCCGCCCGACAGCCAGGTAGCGAACAGCATGGTCAGGAGGCCCTGGACGTCAGCCTCGGTGGCGAAGGGGATGGGGGGCTTCTTGCCCCGGTGATCGAAGGTGGCGTTGAACATGGATTCCATGGCATCGGCCACGGGCAGAGGGATGCCGCGGCGGTCGGAGCCCCACTCGAGCTGGCTCATGAAGCCGCCACCGACGGCGTTGAGGTCGGCCATGAGATCGCGGACGATCAGGTACATGGCCAGGCTCTGGTTGAAGCGTTCGCTGTCCGCCTCATCGCGCAACTCGACGCGGCCGTTGACCATGCGGTCGATCCACGCGCGGAGCTCACGGAGCTCGTCGGGGCAGTAGGCCTTCTTCTGGAGCATGTCTGCCAGGAGCTTCATGTCGAGGCGAGTGATCTCGAGGCCCAGAAGGTTACGGGTGGGCAGGACATGCATGAGGGCCGTTTCCATCCCCATGCTATCGTGACCGAAGATGATCACGCGGCGGCCTTTGAGGCCCACTTTGGTGATGGCGGCATAGCACCAGTCGACGAGGGCGTCGGCAGTCGCCTCGGTCATGACGGGGTTCTGGCCGGTATCGGGCCAGGTGCCGACATTGATGTGGATCAGCTTGCCGTACTGGCTTACCGCTCCGCTGGCCGCGTGGACGAAGACGACACCGGGTTTGGGGCCGCTGTTCCCGCAGGTAAGGTTGATGGGCGTGTCTTTGGGGAACTGCGAGAGCAGGGAGATGAGCCCGAGCTGAGGGAAGGCCCACGTGTCAGGCACGCAGACCAGAACGTTGACGCCTTGTGCCTCGAACTGCCGTGCCACCATGTCGGCCTGCTTCTCGCCATCGACGAGGATGGGACTCCAGACCACTTTCACTGGGGAGCCATCGGGCATCTTCACGCGGTCGGCGATGGTGTCCGCCGCCATGCCGATGATGTTGCGGCAGCGCTGACGCGATTCCTCATCGACTCGGGGGTCGCCGGTGGCGAAGACTCCGATGGTGGGCTCTTTGGCGGCGTGGGCTTGGGTATCGGGCAGTCGAATGGCGCTCACGTGCAACGCTCCTTCATGGCGATGCGGGATGGCGGGCAGTGGAGTGCCCGGCCTCATGACCAGGGTACTTCGCCGGGAGCCCGCTCAGCTCCTCGCGGCCACCGCTGCTGCACCGAGCAGTGGCTGGGTCTGAATGCCGGGAGCCGGTTCGCGGGGGGTAGAGGCCGGCTGGTGGGACCCTATGCGGGTCGGGCGTTGCCGTGGCCTGCGGGCCTTCAGTTCGTGCCGGATGGCGCCCTTCCCGCTCCGCGGGCCCCTGCCATTCGGCCCCTCCTCGGTTGGTCGGAGGCCTGCCCGAACTCGGCGCAGGCTGGTGGGACCCTAATCGGCCCAGGGGCGGTAACTTAGGGCTCCAGTGGCCCATCAGCCTGGTTGCGGAGGGGCGCCATGGGGGGAACCGCGCGTCTCCCAGCGTGGTGGGCCCCCAACGCGCCCGATCCGCACGCCTCAACCTCGGGCCGGTCAGGGGCCCCGCGCCCTCCGGGCGCACCCCTGTGCGGCCCCTCCACGGTGGTTCGGACGGTGTTCGGAGGGGCGCCAT
>JAKPQA010000212.1 GCA_029547025.1 Armatimonadota bacterium | reverse complement strand
CGTCTCGTGGTCGCGGATCTCGCCCACCAAGATGATGTCGGGGTCCTGGCGAACGATGTGCCGCAGGCCGGAGGCGAACGTGAGGCCGATCCGCGGCCGGACCTCAATCTGGTTCACGCCATCGAGTTGATACTCCACCGGGTCCTCAATGGTGATGATCTTCTTCTCGGCCGAGAACGCCGCCCGAAGCGCGGCGTAGAGCGTGGTCGTCTTCCCGCTGCCTGTCGGTCCGGTGACCAGGATGATCCCGTGAGGCCGCCCGATGAACCGCGTGAACACCTGCAGGTCCGCGGGCTGCATGCCCAGCTCAGTCAGCCCGAACATCACGCTGCTCTTGTCGAGGATGCGCATCACTACGCTCTCGCCAAACAGCGTGGGCACCGTCGAGACGCGGAGGTCGATGTCGCGGCCCATGATGCGGATCGAGATGCGGCCGTCCTGGGGCAGACGCCGCTCCGCGATATCCATCTGAGCCATGATTTTCACGCGCGAGACGATGGCCGCCTGGTAGCGCTTCGCAGGCGGTGCGAAGTCCTGGAGCACGCCGTCGATGCGAAACCGGACCTTCATGTCCCGCTCGAACGGCTCGATGTGGATGTCACTGGCGCCTTCGAGCACTGCCTGGCGGATCATGTGGTTGACGGCCTTGATGACCAGGGCCTCGCGCGCCATCCGCTCGAGGTCGCCGATGTCCTCGTCGGCGTCGTGGACGACCTCGACGCCTTCCTCGTCGCCGCCCTCCATGATGGACTGCATGTAGTAGTTCTCTACCAGCCGGCGGATCTCGCGCGGATCGGCCAGTACCGGCTCGACGTCCAGTCCGGTGATCAGACGCACATCGTCAATGGCCTCCACATCGAGCACGTCCGCCATGGCGAGCCGCACTCGCCCGTTCTCACGGCTGAGAGGGAGGACCTGATGCCGATAGGCGAGCTCTGGCTTGATGAGATCGATAACCTCAGGGTCGAGTTCGGACTCCACGAGCGCCACACGCTCCGCCGACAAGCAGGCGGCTCGGATCTCGCGCACCTCCGACTCAGTACACAGCCCGCGGGCGACCAGGGCTTCCAGAAGACGCCGAGGCGCGTCACTGGGATCCGCGCCCTCCGGCCGCTCATCGGGGACGGCCTCATCGATGTGCTTCTGCGTGATGATGCGCCGGCGGACGAGTTCGCGGATGACCAGACCATCGATGTCGGGCGTCTGCCCCTTGAGGCTCACCTGGATCCTCTCCCCACGGCGGGCCCCCGGCACGGACCAACCGAAACGAAGGGCCACGCCCAGGAACTGGCCGCGTGGCTTCCTAGTCTGATGCCCACTCCGGCCCCACCGTTGGGCCGTCTGCAGATATGGACGCACTCCCGCCTGGTCGGTTGCGGTTCGCAACCAAAGGGGTGGACGTCCGCCTGCGGGTCTTGTTCAGACCACCAGGGGGTCTGCGACACTGGGGTTGCGCGGTTACCGTTCCGTATCCACCATCTCGGACAGGGCATCCTTCCGGATCGTGCCGGTCCGGATCGACTCGGGCCCCGGATGGTGCTCCTGGATGAACCGCTCGACATCCGCCAGATGCAGAATCCCGGGTTTCGCACCCGTCTGGCCCACCACCGAGGCCGCGTTGGCGCTGGCCCACAGCAGCGCCGTCGGGATGTCGTGTCCGCGGATGATCGCTGCCGTGAAGGCCGCACCGAAGGCGTCGCCCGCTCCCAGAGTGTCGACGACCTGTGCTTTGCACGGCGGCACGATGTACCGGGTCTCTCCATCGTACGCCTGGGCCCCATTTCCGCCGTCGGTAATCACCACGATCTTCGGACCTAGTTCCTTGATGGCCACCAGGATCGGGTCCAGATTGCTGGCCCAAGGCTCCATCTGGATGGCGCGAGTCGGACAGTGGTCCAGGCACTCTCGGCACCGGATACACTTGCGTTCGTCACCGATGTACAGCCGGCCGTCGGCGATCCGGAAGAGGCTAACGGGGCAGATATCCACACACGCGCCACAGAGGTTGCACAAGGAAGCCAAGGCCACTCGTCGCGTCCACTGCACGTTGGTGAGCTGTACGGCCTCCTGCTTGTTGAGAAACAGTATCTCAACGAGCGACAGGATCTTGGCCAGTCCTCGCATCCCCATGCGGATCTGTGTGTTGCCCGGGTTGAGCGCCAGATTCACTCCATGGTTCTCCGCAAAGCGGGCGGCTTCATCCAGCACATCGCCCGAAGACCCGGTCAGCGATGACACGTACAGCCACGCGGCACCGCTGAGGTCGTCCCACGGGATGTTCTCCCGGCCGATCCGGCTGTTCGCTCCCCGGTACGCAAGCACCGTCCGATCGCCCTGGAAGCTGTTGAGTACGACGGAGTAGCCGGTCTTCGCGCCGGCCGCCGTCGCCACGAGATGGGTGTCGACGCCTTCGGCTGCGAGTTCGGCCCGAATCGCTTCGGCCGGCGTGTCATCGCCCACCATGGCCACGCACGCCGTGCGCAGCCCGAATCGGGCGAAGCTCACCGCCGTGTTCGTGGCACCTCCGCCTGAGGAGAACCACACATCATCCACGTTGACCTTCGATGGGTAATCGAAGGCCAGCAGGCTGGTGCTGTTCATGACGTCCTGGGTCGTGATGATCTTGGATAGATCGGTTCGCACGAAGACATCCTGGGTGGCGCCGCCCAGGGTGATCACGTCGTAGCGCCGTCCGGCGGGCGATGCAATGGGGCGAGGCGTCTGGGCCATCGGGGAACCGTCCGATCGGTATAGGGAGGTCACGCACCGTCCATTCTAGCAGAGGTGGGCGGTGTAGCTACCCGGTCTCCCACGTCTCGCCCCACTTCTGGCGGTACAAGTAGCCCACCAGCAGTCGCAGTACATAGGGCATACACCCGGCCGCCGGGACCAGGTGATAGATGCGGTACATGGCCAGCACGAAGAGCACATATGAGCCCGAGAGACCGTAGACCACCCACTGCGCGGCATCATCGCTGAAGTCGCCCTCGTGCCCCATCTTGGCGCCCAGGACGACGGCGCCCGCGAACACGGGCAGGAACCCGCAGACAAACGCGTAGACCAACTGCTGCGGGTGGGGGGTTGACTCCGAGGACTTCAGCGCCCAGGTGATCAGGGCTGACGGCCCTCCCAGAGCCAGGCCCGCCCACACGCCAGAGTACGCCCCGCGCCACACCAGCGTCCGAGGAACCGTCCAGTCGAGGGGCTCCTCGTCCTCATCACCGAATACCGGTGGCCCGATCGCGCGCCCACTGTCATCGACACGAGGGCGCGTGCGGCGGTGGCGAACTGCAAACAGGCTGCGCAGGTTGGCATGGCACAGTGGGCAGGTATGCTCATCCGGCTCGACACGCGTCCGGCAACGTGCGCAGATCAGTTCGCCCACGTACGGCACCCCTCATGGGGTATGGTAGGAACTCACCCTATGATAGGTTCGCCGCCTCGCGCCGGAACAACTCCTCGGCCACGCTCAGGAACTGCTTGTTTGACTGGGTCTGCTTGAGGCCGCGAATCAGCGTCCGGGTGGCTTCCTCGCCCTCCAGTGACGCCAGGGCGCGGGTAAGGAGTGTTGTCTGCTTGAGTTCCTCCGGCGAGTAGAGCGCCTCGTGATGACGCGTCGATGTACGCCGGATGTCGATGGCTGGGAAGATGCGGCGCTCCGCCAGGCTGCGGTCCAAGGTGATCTCCGAGTTGCCCGTTGCCTTGAACTCCTCGTAGATCATCTCGTCCATCCGGCTGCCCGTCTCGATGAGCACTGTCGCCATGATGGTCAGGCTCCCCGCCTCCTCAGCCTTCCGCGCGGCACCCAGGAAGCGCTTCGGCTTATACAGCGCGGCCGGATCCAGTCCGCCCGACAGCGTGCGCCCACTCGGGACCACCGTGAGGTTCGAGGCCCGGGCCAGGCGCGTCAAGCTGTCCAGCAGGATCGTCACGTCTCGCCCATGCTCAACCAGCCGCTTGGCCCGCTCGAGGCAGAAGTCGGCCGCCCGCATATGGTTCTCGGGTAGCTGGTCGA
This sequence comes from Armatimonadota bacterium, assembly GCA_029547025.1. Lineage (GTDB taxonomy): Bacteria > Armatimonadota > Zipacnadia > UBA1398 > JAKPQA01 > JAKPQA01. Next base: position 40,798 of record JAKPQA010000212.1, on the reverse strand, counting down.
AGGTCGAGGCGATCACCTCACCTCCCGACCCCACCGCGCGTGAGATGTCGGTCACCTCCTCCGGGCGCTCGTCGACCAACAGGACCAGCAGCACCACCTCGGGATTGTTGGTGATCAGGGCGTGCGCGATGTCCTTCAGGATGGTCGTCTTCCCCGCCTTGGGTGGTGCGACGATCAGGCCGCGCTGTCCCTTTCCAATGGGGGAGATGATGTCGATCAGCCGGTTCGACAGCCGGTTCCGATCGGTTTCCAGCACGAAACGCTCCGTTGGGAAGATCGGCGTCAGATCCTCGAAATCGGGGCGGTTCCGGCACGACTCAGGCTCCGCCGAGTTCACCGACTCGATCCGGAGCAACGAGTAATAGCGCTCACTCGTGCCGTCACGGGGCGGCCGCGCTTCTCCGACGACCGTGTCACCCGTACGGAGTCCGAATCGGCGGATCTGGGACTCGGACACGTACACATCATCGTTGGCAGGCAGGTAACCCGCGCGGCGGAGAAATCCTCGGCCCTCGGGCAGTATCTCGAGGATGCCCGTGACCAGATGCCGAGCGTCGCCCTCTGCCTCCCCCCGGCCATCCCGGGGCTCCCGCATGTCGCGGCTGTCCCCCCGGCCGCGCCGGTCCGGCCGCGCATCCTGCTGAGGCCGGCCATCGCCTCGACCGTCGTGGCGCTGGCCACTGCGCTGGTCCGGGCGACCGTCCACTCGAGGCGCCTCGTGCCGCGAGTCGCCGTTCCCACCACGGTCGCCTCGGCGCGAACGTCCGCTCAGGCGACCTCGCGTGTACTCGTACCGCGGCTCGTGCCGGTCGCGATCCACGGTCTCCGTGTGCCGCGGGGGTTCCTCCTCGGCCGCGTCCGGCCGATCGGGCTTATCGCGCATCGTAACACCGGGGAGTTCGACCTCCGCCCCCATGGGCGGAACCGGAACCGACTCGGCCGGATCGGGTGTCCCGAACGTCACAGGGGCCGACGGAACCACGAAGCCCGTCGGAGCCGGCGGCGCGGCCGTCGGCATGGGCGCCGTCGAAGCGATGGAGCCCTGCGGTTCATGCTGCTGCTCCGGCTCGGGCTCCGGCTCGAGGTCCCTGCTCGCCTCGACATCCCGCTCTTCCGCATCGTGGCGAACCCCGGTGGGGGCCCCTTGGCGCCCGCTGCGACCGCGGCGTCGCGGCGCCGTTGACTCTGCGGGGGCCGCCGCCTCCGGCCGCGCTGCCTCGGGGGCTGACACCGGCATCTCGGACCGGGCAGGCTCCGCAGGTGCCACGGGCCCGGGCGCGGGCGCATCCACACCGGCCTCGAGCAGGCGAGCCACCAGGTCCGCCTTCTTCAGTCCCGTGATGCCCTCGAGCCCCCGCGCCTTGGCCAGCGCTCGGAGCTGGGGAAGAGTCTTCGAGTGGAGATCAGAAGCGGACATGGACAGGCCTCCGGTGCTCGGCACGCGATCCTGCCATTACGGACATAGCGCGCGAGCGAGGACGTAGATAAGGGATCGGGGCGGCCCAACGGGCCGTAGCGCCCACAGCCTCCTGAGGAGGACAACTACCAGAAGGACTCGCAACCAAGCACGGGGGGCGTCTCACCGGACTGGGCCCCTCCGGACCCAAACCCCAAACGGCGTAACCAGAACTCCCTGTGGGACACCCAACGGCATGTACCCTGAAATGACCTCTCGGCACCAGTGGGTCTTGCTCCAGTCCCCGAGTCGCGGCTCTCGCTCCGGCGGTGCCCGGGATCTGAGGCGCTGGTCCACTCCCGCACTCGCGTCACCCGGTCCGGTCGCCGGTCCCGGACCCTGCCCCGCCGCGAGGCTTCGAACATAGCCTTTGCGCCCGGCCACGAGGAACGGGATGGGCGGCGGGCCAGTGGGTTGTGAGGTTATCGAGTGGGGAGACGCTGTGAAGCGCCTGCATTTTACTCGACGGACCCATACGCGTCAACGGCTCGATCGGCCGCCGCGTTCACCGGCCGCGCCGCTCCGGTCGTTGACCCGCCACCTGTGGGTCCGGCCAGTGCCGTCTCGGGCTCCGCTGGCACCGGCGGCGCCTTGGGCCTGCCAACAAGGCACACATGCAGCGAGTCACCCTCGACCCAACTCCGCACCAGCAGCGCGGCGTCGGTGGCGTTGCGGAACTTCATGTCGGCCGTCCCCCACGAGACCGTGGCGTCCCGCCCCCAGGGCACATAGGGCACGCTCCTCGAGTGGGGATGGCGTTCGACGATGGGCATGCCTGCCATCAGGGCCGCGTTGTAGACCGTCGTTGAGACCTGGCAGACGCCGCCACCGTATCCCAGGACAACCCGGCTGCCCGAGTAGACATTGGCCTTCAGATACCCACTCTGCGGGCTGCGCTGCCCGGTGCTCGCGTTGAGCGAGAAAACGCCACCTGCCGGGATCCAGGTGTCGTCCACCGAGCTCACCGCCAGACGGACGTTCTGTGTGCGGTTGGCCTGCGAAGCGTTGAACCGGGTTGCACAGTGCCCCAGCACCCGGTACCCGGCCAGCGCCTGGCGCGTCCGCCCGGGCGGTGTGAATACCAGGGGCAGCTCGATCACCCGGCGGACGGCCCCTTCGGTCAGGGCTTTCTCGACGGCCGTCACTGCTCGGTCCACATCCAGGGCAACGCCCACGACTTCAGGGACGATCACCGCCCGGATTCCGGCGATACGAATGGTGGCGTCCCGCGGCGCGCGCCGCACGGCCTCGCCCACGGCAACCAGCCGCTGACGGAGCTTGGTCCGATCCATGCGCACACTCAGCGGCACGTCACGGGGCCCCGAGTCGCCCGGATCCCGCGACGCCTCCTTCAGTGCACCGTCGACGTCGAAGGAGGCCCCCAAGGACGCGAGCGCCGTCACCCGAGCGGTACTGCCGCACACCAGCGTTACGGGGCCTCGCACAAGCTGCTCTGCGCGTGCGGCGATGGCGGCGCGAGCGTCCTCGAGCGTTCTGCCTCCAACGGCCACGCCGGCAACGGAAGTCCCGTCAGGCAACAGGGCTGCCGTGTCGGCCCGGTTCAGCCCGAAACCCATCAGGAACAGAGGCGCTAGAAGCAGAGGTATGGTACCCGGACTCGCCCATGGTACGGCCCGAGCCAGCCACTCCACCGGAGACGGTCCCTCCCGCCGTGCCGAGTCGAACCTTCGGGCGCGCCCCCAACCGTGTGGATCGCGCGGGTTCCTATAATACGGTGGTCTGCGTTCCCTCGCCAACCGCCACTCGTTGCGGAATCGTGTGGTGCAGGAAGGGAGATGGCGTGGGAACGGGAACTGTGCAAGCACTCGACTTGTCCAGCGTGGGAACGCGCGGGCTGCTGGTCGCCCCGCCCACGGGGGCACGAACGTCGCGGTGCGCTTGGGGTCGCCTGGTCAACTGGATATGGGGGGCGCCTGACTCGTACTCCGGGGTGAGAGCAATGGTGCGTAGCAGTGTAACGACGGTAGCCCGGCTCGCGTGGCTTGTCCCGAGCCTGGTTGCCTTCTCGGCCGGGCTTGGCTGGTGCCAAGAGGCGGTGGCTCCTCCAGCGGGTGGGGCACCTGCGCCGGACACGGCGCCTCTGGGCACCCCTCGGGCCCCCGTGGTTCCGGCCGCGGGAACGCCGGCCCAGCAGGCGAGCCTCACCACCCCGCTCATCAGTGTCGCCCGCACTGGCGTCGCGCCCGACATCGACGGACTCCGCACCGAGCCCCTGTGGTCGCGCGCCATGCGTATCTCGCACTTCGTGCGCCTCGACGGCGCCGCGCGGCCCGAGAACCAGACTGAGGTCTTCTTGACTTATGACGATAGCGCGCTCTATGTGGCCATCTCCTGCGAAGAGCCCCAACTCGAGACGCTTTCGGACCGGGCCAAGGTGCGAGACTCCGAGGAGATCCTCCGTGACGACTTCGTCGAGCTGCTGATTGCCCCGAGCCGTACCAGTCCCGCCTACTCCCGAATCCTGGTCAACCCCGCCGGTACCGTCGCCGATCTGGGCGGGGCCGACGGCTCGGTCACCTGGACATGCGAGGGGCTTCGGGTCGGCGCCCAGAGAGGTAGCCTCCGGTGGCTCGTCGAGCTCGCCATTCCCTTCTCCGCGCTGGGTGCCACCCCGACGGACGGGGACGTGTGGGGCTTCAACGTGGCCCGCTATCGCGCGCGGGACGGTGAGTTCTCCTGCTATGCCGGCGCGGGGACTGGCGTGGGCTACCGGAGTCCCGGTAACTTCGCCACTCTGGTTTTTGCCGGATCCACCATCATCGTCGACCTGGTGGACATTGGCGACTTGTTCGGTGAGCTCAAGGGCGGCGCCGAACTCAAGGTGAGGCTTCGCTCGACTCAGCCCCGTCGGGCGACGCCCGTGGCCCGCGTGATCCGCGGATTCGATGAGCGGCGCTTCGGCTACTCCGGTGTCACCGTCGACGTGCCCGCCCTCAATCCGGCGCGAATCGTGATCCCCTACGAGGTCGATGATTCCCGGGGGGCCGTGATTCAGCTGGGCGTCCTCGATGACGCCGGCGCCACCGTGTTCCTCAGCCCCAAGATCCCACTCAAGGACACCTGGCTCCGGCCGCGCCTGCGTGAGGTGCAGAAGCTGCTCGAGGGGTACCTCGGCGTGTGCCAGGAGATGGGTGCTGGCCCCCGGGTCAGTGCCCTCTCGGAGGCCATACTGGCCCTCCACGGCAGGGCGGGGGCAGCCATCGAATCGCTCTCCAGCGGCTACGGGCACGCGGCCCGCTGGCAGCAGATCATGGCCGAGATCGAGGCCCTGCGTGGCGAGGCCGCCAAGGCGGCGCGCGAGGTGGCCTTCGTCCGCGGCGCCACGGCCGCACAGCTGGCCGCCGGCCAGCTCCCGGATTTCATCGTCTGGAACCGGCCATGGATGTCGACCATGAACTACTACACGGCACCCGACCCGGCTGCCGTGAAGCCCCGGGTCTACCTGTTCGGAGCGCCCGGTGAGTACGAACCGGTCAGCTTCGCCGTGACCGCCGGCCGCGACCTGACCGATGTGAAGGTCACCGTGACCGATCTGGCACTCGGCGGCGCGACGATCCCCAGAGAGAACATCGACGTTCGCGTCGTCAAGTGCTGGCTTCAGTCCGGCCGAGGGCCCACCAAGGAGCCGGGCCGGAAGTACCTCGTGCCCGAGCTCCTGGTCAAGGATGACCGGGTCGACCTCGTCGGACCTCGCCCCGACGTGCGCCTGACGGGCGACCCCGTCACCAACATCGAGAAGGATGCCTCGCGCCAGTTCTGGCTGACGGTCCGAATCCCCGCCGCGACCCCCGCCGGTCTCTACACCGGGACCATCACCGTGGCGCCGAGCAACGCGCCCGCACAGACGCTGCAACTGCAAGTCAAGGTTCTGGGCCTGCAGCTCAACGTTCCCACGCAGCGATACTGCATCTACTACCGGGGCGCGCTGGCCGGCACCGGGCCCGAGACCACGACTGAGGACCTTATGCGGTTGGACCTACAAAACATCCAACAGCATGGTTTCGATCAGGCCACCATGTATGAGCCCGCCGAGGGACTCGAGCGAGCCCTGGCTCTCCGGAAGGCTCTCGGCATGACCAGCGCTATGCCGTACTCCATGCACGGCGTGGCCGGAGAGGATGTCGAGGCCTTCGTTCAGGGGATCACCCGCAAGTACGCTGGCTCCGGAGTGCCCGAGCTGCTCTACTTCAACCCCTACTTGGACGAGCCAAGCTCCCCGGGGTTGCTCGACCAGGCCAAAGCGTTCGCGTCCGTGGTCAAGGCCGCCGGCGGCAAGGCCATGCTCACCATCGACCGCGAGTACGCCCGGCTATGCGGGGACGCTGTGGACGCCCTGAACTACGATGTGCAGGGCAGTGGGTTCCGCGACTATGTCGTGGCCGTGCTCAAGGGCACCGAGCAGCCAGACCCGCGGCCGGAGTCCTACTATTGGCAGTGTCTGGCCGAGGATCCCACTGTGAACCGGTTCTTCGCCGGCTTCTACCTCTACAAGTCCCGGCTCGATGGCATCTGCCCCAATGCGTTTCAGTACCTGGCGGGCAACACGGACCCCTATGACGACTTTGGCGGGCAGTCGGTGCTCCGGCCCCACATGGTGACCTACCCCTCGACCAACGGGCCGGTCGACACCGTTGAGTGGGAGGCCATGCGCGAGGGGCGCGATGACCTACGGTACCTCGTCACCCTGCAGGCCCTCATGGCCGAGGCCCGGGCCTACAGCACCGACCCGAGGGTTGCCGAACAGCTCCGGCTGGCCGAGGCCGAGAACGAACTGATCCTCAAGACTCTGCAGGCTGACCACGTGCTGTCGCTGTCGATGCTGGCGCCGGAGTGGTACCAGCAGCACCGGTGGGAGGTGGCGGTGCGAACCCTTCGGCTGCAGGAGGCCCTGGCGGCCTCGGCGGCACGGCCCAGTGCCCCGCCGGCGCCGATCGCGCCACCGCCGCCGTTGGCCCCGCCCGTACTCGGCGTCACTCCAGGCATGGCAATGCGAGGCTAGCCGGGCCGGTCAGGGGCCCGTCCGAAGGCCGCGCGAGGCCGCGTTCGGGTGCGATTCGTCGGCCATGCGGCCGGCCGAGTCCTTCGACCGGCTCAGGGCAGGGGACACGCGCGCCCAATGGTCACGCACGGGAGCGCCCAGTCGCGTCAGCGTTGTACCCGGCCGCCGCCCCCGTTATTCAGCAGGCTCTCGACCTCGGCGATGGTGACCAGGTTGAAGTCGCCATGGATCGTGTGTTTGAGGCAACTCGCCGCCACGGCGAAGTCGATGGCCTCCTGGGGCGGTTTCCCTGACAGCATCGCGTAGATCAGCCCGCCACAGAAGGAGTCCCCGCCCCCCACACGGTCCACGATCGGCATGATGTCGTACTGAGGGCCGGCGAACATGGCGCCCCCGGTGAAGAGCACGCCCGACCATGTGTTGTGGCTGGCACTGAGGCTGCCCCGCAGCGTGATCGCCACATGGGTCAGTGCAGGGAACCGCGCGGTCAGCTGCTCAGCCACGTGGCGGTACGACGCCGCCTCGACATGGCCGGCGCTGACGTCGGAGCCCGGCGCGCGGATTCCGAACACCATCTCCGCGTCCTCTTCGTTTCCGACCACCACATCGCAGTGCCTCACCAGATCCGGCATGACTTCGCCGGCCGACTTGCCCCAGCCCCAGAGCTTCCTGCGGAAGTTCAGATCGGCCGATACGGTGAGCCCCTTGGCTTTGGCTGCTTCGATGCCCTCGAGGCACACGTCGGCCGCCGAGGCGCTGATGGCCGGCGTGATCCCTGTCCAGTGGAACCAGTGGGCGCCATCAAGAGCCGCCTCCCAGTCGATGTCGCCGCGCTTCACCTCGGCCATGGACGAGCCCGCCCGGTCGTAAATCACCTGTGAGGCACGCTGCACCGCGCCCGTCTCGAGGTAGTACACGCCCAGCCGCTTCCCCTGGCGGACGATGCACGAGGTATCGACCCCAAAACGCCGGACGTAGTTGAGACATGCATCGCCCAGGGGGTTGGCAGGCAACGCGGTGACGAAGCGTGCGTCCACACCGAAGGCAGCCAGGCTCACCGCCACATTGGCCTCGCCGCCACAGAAGCTGACCTCCAGTTCGCTTGCCTGGACGAAGCGTTCGAAGCGCTTGGTCGCCAGACGCATCATGATCTCACCAAAGGTCACTACCCGAGGCATCTGATCGTCCTCCTACCGCGAAGGGGCCACACGCTCTCCCGGGGCGCCACGGCTGTCTATGCCAGGCCCCGACCGCGCTTCACGGCGGCCACGAACTGCGCCGCCAGGTCGGTGACGACATCGAGTCGGCCACTGGCCACGGCATCCTTCGGCGTCATGGCCGTGCCGACGCACAAGGCCGCAGCACCGCAACGGATGAAGTCCTCGGCCGTGGTCAGGTCCACGCCGCCCGTCGGTACCAGCTTGACCTGGGGCAGTGGGCCCTGCATGTCCCTGAAGAACTCCGGGCCCAGCCGGCCAGCCGGGAACACCTTCACCAAGTCTGCGCCGTTCTCCCATGCTGTCAGAATCTCGGTCGGCGTGAATGCACCCGGGATCACCGCCTTGTCGTACCGATGGGCCATGCGGATCACGTCGGGATTCAGGGTGGGTGCGACGATGAACTGGGCGCCGGCCAAGATGGCGGCTCGGGCGGACTCTGCATCGAGCACCGTACCGACGCCGATGACGGCGTCGTCACCAAATGTCCGGGCGGTCTGCTCGATGATGCCCAAGGCGTTCGGCGTCGTCATCGTGACCTCGATGCAGTCAACTCCGCCTGCCCGGATCGCGTCGGCCACACCGATGAGGTGCTCGCTGCTGCGGGCGCGCATCACGGCCACAATGCCCGAGTCCAGGATGCGACGCAGCGTGCTTTGCCGGTCTCGCATGGGAACCGCCTCCTCGCGTCGAGGCGGTTCGCCGAGCGTCAGGCGCCGCCCTCCAGCCGTGGGGCCCTAACGGCGGAGCAGTGCCCGGGCCGGTGCGCCCTCGCACCCCGCGATGAGCAGTGGCGTGCAGATCAGCTCGTACTCGCCGGGCTGCACGCCCGCCAGGTTCAGCCCCTCCAGCACCACGATCTCCGCGCCAAGCAGAGCCTCGTGCACCCCGGCGGTGTCCGCGTGGAATGGCTGAACGGAGAGATAGTCAATGCCGACGAGCCGGGGGCGTAGGGACGCCAGCAGTCGAGCGGCCTCATCGGTGAACGCTACGAAGTCGGTGAGGAACCCCGGGCCGGCCCAACGCTCCGAGTTCGCGGTGCGGAACAGGATGCGTTCGCCTTCCCGTACGGCGGAGGCTTGGATGTCGTCCTCACCGATCGCGGCACCATCGGCGACGCGGACCACGCGCGCGGGCCCGACGAAGGCGTCGAGCGGAAGCTGATCCACCGGCGCGCCGCCGCGGACGAAGTGGAGCGGCGCGTCGATGTGCGTGCCCGTGTGCGCGCACAGCTCCAGGCGCGAGAGGTTGCACGAGTCCCCATCGGCCAGCGAGGCCACTCGGTCCACCCGCACTGGGGGGTCCCCGGGCCATACGTGCATGCGCGGATGGATCGCGACCGAGATGTCGATCAGCTCCGCCAAGGCCACCACCCGCCCTCCGCGGATCAGTCCAGCTCGAGCTAGACGAGCAGCTTAGCCATGATCGCCTTTTGGACGTGCAGGCGGTTCTCGGCCTGGTCGAACACGATGGACTGGGGACCGTCCATCACCTCGTTGGTGATCTCCTCCCCGCGCATGGCGGGCAGACAGTGCATCACCACCGCCGTCGGCTTCGCGTGGGCCAGCAGAGCGTCGTCAAGCTGGTACGGCCGGTACTCGTGGAGTCGGGCGTCCCGCTCATGGTCCTTTCCCATGTCGAACCAGACGTCCGTGTAGACCACATCGGCCCCGGTGACCATGGCGATGGGGTCGACCCCGTACTCGATGACCGCACCGGAAGCCTGTGCGACCGGGGCAACCAACTCCTTCACCGAGTCCAGCGGCGTGGCCGAGGGAGGCGTTGCCACCCGGAGCTTCAGTCCCAGCACGGCGACCCCGCACATCAGGGAGTGCACGATGTTGCTGCCGTTGCCAACGAAGGCGATTTCGACGCCGTGCAGGCGACCGAATCGCTCCTGAACGGTCATGAGGTCGCCCAGAATCTGGCACGGATGATGCTGGTCGCTCAACGCGTTGATGACGGGCACGCCGCACGCGGCGGCCAGCTCGCACACCGCCTCGTGCTTCAGTGCGCGGAACACGACGCCATGGACGTACCGCTCGAGCACGTGTCCGGTGTCGGCATAGGTCTCCCCCCGGCTGAGCTGGCTCCCCGACGCGGTGAGCTCGATGGCGTTCCCGCCCAGCTCATAGATCCCAACAGCGAACGACAGCTTGGTTCGCGTCGATGGCTTCTCGTAGATGGTCGCCACCGACTTCCCGCCGAGGATCGACCGATGTGCGGGCGCCCCACGATGTGTCTTCATGTCGACCGCCAGGTCGAGGATCTCCTCAACGAGGTCCTTGCCGAGGTCCAGAATGGTCAAGAGGTCCTGCTTCATCGCGCAGTGCACTCCTTCAGTGCGTCTCGAGAGTTGAGCGCCGCTCAGGGGGCGAAGACCTGGTAGGCCGCCCGGCGCCATGACCATGGCGGCCAGGCAATCTTCGTTGCGCAGTGCCTGAACAGCACTGCCCGGCGGCGGGGAGGCATATGGGCCAGACCCGGAGCGTATGTCATCGAAGGCAGGCCTCCGCAGAAGGAGACAATATACACCATGGCCCGGCGAGGCGGACGCCCAAAGAAGCACAGGGCAGGGCCGTTTCGCTCTCGAGTGCGAGCTGGGTGGGTCCCCAGATTGCCCTGTTCCGCCGCAGGCCGCAGGCCGACCGTCCCGGTGGGGTAAGAGGTGTTGAGTGGGACGCTCGACCGACGCGCCCTTCGGGCGCACCCCTGCGCGGCCACTCCACCCGACAGAGCGGTGCGGGGTATGGGCCTTTCGCGCGCCGGCCGGGCTTGGGTCGCCGCCGATGCTCCCCTACGCGGCAGTGGCTCTCAACCGCGCGCGAGGCGCAGCAGCTTCGCGCGGCCACTGCGCCTCGCCCTTCCCTGCTCGTGTCTGTGTCTCAGTGCCTGATCGAGTCCAGACTACCACTCGTTCGGGTAGTACCGGATTGAGCCGCCGCCCGATACCGTCTTGATGGCCGCACCCTTCATCCACTTCACGTGACCGTCAGCGAAACCGAGGTTCGACCCGCCGTTGTGCAGGGTCGCGTTCTCGGATGCCGCGTCCCAGACGTTCCCGTTGCAGCACGCCGCGGATGACCCGGATCCGCGCTTGGCCATGGCCACACGCGTGAGTGCCGAGCGGTTTGCCGCGCTCCAGTAGCCGCCGATCCAGTTGCAGCGGGAATCGGCGATGAACAGCGTCTCGGCCGGCGCACTGAGCTTCGCGTCCGGCATTCCTCCGCTGTAGGAGAAGAACTCCTCGGCGATGCCGTAGTTGGTGCCCGCCCCGTTGTCCCACACGGACCCGGGTGAGTTCGGCGCATAGGCCCCCGGCATCATGCAGGCACCGCTGTTGCTGGGGCACACGAAGATCTGCTGGTTCTTGCAGTACGGGTAGATGCAGTTGGGCCACGCCTGGGGCCACGGGGAGCACCCCGCCTGGTTTACCGTCGGCGTCCAGCACGTCAGGCAGAACTTCTCATCGTAGTCGGTCTTATACTGCATGAAGGCGAGCACAAGCTGTTTCAGGTTCGACGCGCATGAGGACTGACGCGCCTTCTCGCGCGCCTTGGCAAAGACAGGGAACAGAATGGCCGCCAGAATGGCGATGATCGCGATTACGACCAGAAGCTCAATCAGCGTGAATCCATGCCGCGAACGCATACTCACTCACACCTCGTCTCTCGTGGCATCGCACAGTCGTCGACCGACTGCGCTAGGTCCGAGTCGCTCGCCTGACCAGCCGGCTACTCGTCTCCGGTCGTCGATGCCGTTGGGCCGGCCGTCTGGCCCATCTTGGCCTTCATACCCCCTGCACCGCCCTCGACTCCAGCCATCGGGCCACGCTTCCCCGCGTACTGCTGCTGCATTTTCGCCTTCGTCTCGAGCATCGCGTCTGTCGGCCCGCTCTGGGCATCACCGCCCTTCTTGCATCCGATGAGCGCCAGACAGAGCGCGCCGCTCAGCATGAGCAGCCACAAGCACCTCATCACACAGTCCCTCCAGACTCGATCACGCGGTCGCGTTGCCGACACTATATCACAAGTGGCCTTCGCGCCGCAAGAACGCCTTCCTCCAGACTCGATCACGCGGTCGCGTTGCCGACAAGGGACGAAAGCGCCCGCATCGGCTATGTTTTCCGTGTTACTCCATGGGGCGGCCCTGTTCCTCCATACGCTGATAGGGATGGATCTGTATGGCTGTCCCGCTGCCATGGAGTCGTCTCGTTGACGCCCAACCGACCCACTGCGATAATCGCCGCGCAAGGGGGCGGGATGGTTGGACGGAGTCGAGCAAGCACAGGCCTTCCGTGACGATTTCCGCGCCATGAGGGCCGAGATCCAGCGCGCGATCGTCGGTCAGGAGGATGTGATCGATGGCGTCCTCACCTGCCTCATGGCCAACGGCCACGTGTTGCTCGAGGGTGTCCCCGGCCTCGGGAAGACCCTGCTGGTCCGGACGCTCTCACAGGTGCTTGACCTGCCCTTCTCACGGATCCAGTTCACCCCGGACCTCATGCCGGCCGACATCATTGGCACCAACATGGTGATGGAGGGCCCTGACGGGCGCCGGGCCTTCGAGTTCCACCGCGGCCCCGTGTTCGCGAACATCATCCTGGCCGACGAGATCAACCGGGCCACGCCGAAGACCCAGTCGGCCCTGCTTGAGGCCATGCAGGAGCACAGCGTCACCGTGGGCGGGGTGGTCCACCGCCTCTCGGAGCCCTATGTCGTCATGGCGACTCAGAACCCACTCGAGATGGAGGGCACCTATCCGCTGCCCGAGGCCCAGTTGGACCGCTTCATGTTCAAGATCCTGGTGAGGTTCCCCAGCCGCGATGAGCTGGGGTACATCATCGGCCGCACCACGGGCACCTACGACCAGCCGATCCAGAAGGTCACGGGCCCCGAGCGGCTCAACGAGATGCGATTGTTGGTGAGGGAGGTACCCATCGCCGAGTACGTGCGCGATTACACGGTGCGCTTGGTGCTGGCCACGCACCCGGGTTCGCCCTTCGCCCCGCCACGGGTCACCCAGTTCGTTTCGTGGGGCTCCTCGCCCCGCGGCGCCCAGGCGCTTATCCTGGCTGGGAAGACCCGGGCGCTGCTGCAGGGGCGGTTCAACGTCTCCTTCGAGGACATCCGGGCCGTGGTCCATTCAGCCCTACGCCACCGGATGATCCTGAACTTTGAGGGTGAGGCCGAGAGCATCCAGACCGATTCGCTCATCGATGACATCCTGGCCCACGTGCCCGAGGCGGCAGAACCGCCGAAGCCAGCCGATCTCCCCGCGGCGCCGCCCGCTGCTCCGGCTGCGTCTGAGGCCGAAGCGGCGTCGACCCGATAGCGGGGACGGAGCATGGCCGAGCCTCTTCTCGACCCTGGCTTTCTGTCTCAACTCGAGCGCCTCTGTCTGCTCACCCGCAAGGTGTTCCGCGGGACGCTGAAGGGTGAGAAGCGGAGCAGGAAGCAAGGCACGTCCATTGAGTTCGCCGACTACCGGGATTACGTGCCCGGCGACGACTTCCGGCGGATCGATTGGTGCCTCTACGGCCGGCTGGACCGGCTGTTCATCAAGCTCTTCGTTGAGGAAGAGGATCTCAACGTCTACCTGCTCATCGACCAGAGCGAGTCGATGAGTTTCGGCAGCCCCGCCAAGTTCCGCTACGCCAGGCAGGTGGCTTCGGCGCTGGCCTACGTGGCCCTGTGCAACCTCGATCGGGTCATGGTGGCCGCGTTCTCGTGGCAGCTGGATGCCACATTCGGCCCGGTCCGGGGCAGAGCGTCCGTGTTCCGGCTTCTCGAGCACCTGGAGCGCCTGGAACCGGGTGGCGCGACGCGCCTCTCGGCCTGCATGAAGGCCGCCGCGCTGCGGATGAAGCGTCCGGGGCTGCTCGTTGTTCTTTCGGACTTCCTGGACCCCTCCAGCTATGGCCCGGGGCTCTCAGCCCTTCTCGGGCGCGGGTTCGATGTGGGTGTCATCCAGGTGCTCGATCGCACCGAGCTGGTGCCGGACCTGGTGGGTGACCTCCGGCTGGTCGATTCCGAGACGGGCGACGCCAGGGAGGTCACGGTCGGCGGCGGGTTACTGCGACGTTACCAACGGACGGTCGACGCCTACTGCGGCGAGCTTCGTGCATGGTGCATGAGCCACGGCGCGAGCTACGTGTTGGCCTCCACTGCCACACCCGTCAGCGATTTGGTGCTCCGCTCACTGAGGCAGCAGCGACTCATCGCACAGCGGTGAGCGCGGGTTCTGCGGGGGTGGGGATGATCGCCCTCAAGTTCCGCGCCCCCTCTGCCGACAACCGATGTAGTAGAGGTGTGCGCGAGGTGTGACCGTTGCGCGTTGGTGGGATCGGCTCCTACCCTCAGTTGACGACGATCGCGGCGTGGCGGCAGGCCATGGCTGAGCCGGCCGCGCACGGGATGATGGCCTTCGACGGCCACGGGATGACCGAGCACTGCACTGAGGGTCTGTCGGTCGCTCACGTCTCTGCTCACGAACGCGGTCATCTCAACAGCTATCGGATGCGGGCACTGGCCGAGGGCTACGAGGTCGTCTCCGAGGACATCGACATCCGGTTCGAGATGCGCGATGGGCGGCTTGTGGCGGTGGCGGGTGAGGCGAAGGCCAGGCTCGAGCCGAGGGAGAGTCACCAGGGGACTGACACCGCCGCCGCGCATGGTGGCGCCACCGCACCGGCAACGCAGGCCGCGAGCGGCGAGGCCTCCGCCGCGGAGGCCGAGGGCGAGAGCCGTGACGGCGGCACCGTGCCCTCCGCGTCGGCGGAGCACGAGCTCAAGCGCGAACGGCAGGAGGCCGCCGGTCAGGTGCGGTCCGCCGAGGCGGCGCTCTCGTCGTTGCCAGCCACACCGCGCACAGAAGATGAGCGGCGCCGAATCGCGGACGCGCAGACAGACAAGGTCGAGGGCGAAGAGCGCCTCCGGTCAGCCGACCTGGCCCTCCAAGCCGAGCAGCTCGCCCGCATGATCGCTCAGCAGAGCGCGGTCATTTCAGGCGCGGTTGAGGCCCAGACCCAGCTCGCCGCCCGGATCGCCTACACGGCGAGGGCGTAGATGCCCTCGGAGGCAACCGTCTCTCCTCGCCGCAGCGACGCTTGAGGTAGACTGTGCCCAAGGGCCGCGCCTGCCGCTCCCCGCATTCGTTTCATGAGAGAGGCCAACATTATGCCCCGAACCCACACGTTCCTTGTCGCCTGCATGGCGGCAGCCCTGGCGCCCTGCGCCCGGGCCGATGTCACTCTACCGCATGTGTTCGGCAGCCACATGGTGCTGCAGCGCGACCAGGCCATCCCGGTCTGGGGATGGGCCGACGCCGGCGAGGAGGTCGCGGTGAAGCTCGGCGACCTGCCCGTCGCTACGGCCACGGCCGACGCCACTGGCGCCTGGCGCGTCGACCTGCCGGCCCAGCCCGCCGGCGGGCCGCTGACCCTCACCGTCACCGGCGCGAACACGCTCACACTGGACGACATCCTGATCGGCGATGTCTGGCTTTGCTCGGGCCAGTCGAACATGGAGTGGACCGTGAACGGGTGTACCGACGCCGAGTTAGCGAGGGTGGAGGCCAACTACCCCGGCATTCGTCACATCCAGGTGCCCAAGGTCCCGGCGGGGACTCCCGCGAGAGACTTCGAGGGCGCCTGGCAGGTCTGCAGCCCGGAGACGGTGGGCGGGTTCACTGCTGTCGGCTACTTCTTCGCGAGGCACCTGCACCGCGAGCTCAATGTGCCCATCGGCCTGATCAACTCCTCGTGGGGCGGCACGGCCATCGACCCGTGGGTGGCCCCTGTGGGCTACGTTCCCATCCCCGCGCTGCAGGGCACGCTCGAGGCCGTGACGCTCACCGACCCGCGGTCCGAGCCCTACAAGAAGGCCCTGGGCGACTACCTGACCCAGCTCGACGCCTGGCGCGCCCGGGCGGACCAAGCATTGGCAACCGAGACGCCGCTCGACCCGGCGCCCGCCTACCCGGACACGATCAAGCCCATGAACACGGTGGGCCAGCCCACCGCGCTGTACAACGGCATGATCGCGCCGCTTGTGCCGTATGGCATACGGGGTGCCATCTGGTATCAGGGCGAGTCGAACCATGGCGAGGGCATGCTCTACGCGGAGAAGATGAAGGCCCTCATCGGGGGCTGGCGCGAGGTATGGCAGCAGGGGGACTTCCCCTTCTACTACGTGCAGATCGCACCGTGGAACTACGGCGACGAGGACCCGGGTATCCTGCCGGTCTTCTGGGAGGCCCAGGCCGCCGCCCAGAGCATCCCAAACACCGGCATGGCCGTCATCAACGACATCGCGGACTACAACGACATCCACCCGAAGAACAAGCAGGACGTGGGCAAGCGCCTGGCGCTGCTGGCTCTCAACAAGACCTACGGCCGGACCAATGTGGTGTGCTCCGGGCCCACGTTCCGCGAGCTCGCAACCGAGGGTGACACTCTCCGCGTGCGTTTCGACAACGTGGGCGGCGGTCTGGTCTCTCGCGACGGCCAGCCGCTAACTTGGTTCGAGATTATCGGGCCGGAGAGCGACTACACCAAGGCCGATGCGGTCATCGATGGCGACTCGGTGCTTCTCACCGCCCCCGGCGTCGAGAAGCCGTGCGCTGTACGTTTCGCCTGGCACAAGAGCGCCGAGCCGAACCTGTCGAACAAGGAAGGCCTGCCCGCGGGCGCCTTCCGGGCGGGAGAGGTGCCGGTCATCGACTACCTGACCGTGAAGGTTGATGAGGCCAAGGACTACCAGCTCGCCTACGATATCGATCTCGGCAAGCTGGGCGCTGATGTGACCTACGATGTGAACAACGCCGGCACGCTCGCTGGCGCCTTCGACCGCGTGGCCTACTTCCTCGACCTCCAGAAGCCGGGCGAGGGTGTGAAATACGTCTACGTGTCGATGGACGCATTCACCGATGACATCACGAAGATCGGTATCCCCACGATAGCATCGGGTGCCCGGTTCCAGTGCCCCGTGGCAAACATGACCATCATCTCGAACGTGAGCGGCTTGGCGACAGGAGTCGGGCTGAGCGGCGGCTGTATCGAGTTCTGGTCGAACAACTATGGTCCGCCGAACGCCGCGAACGTCCCCAACGCCTCCAATGACCTCTGGGACTTCGGCGATCAGATGGATGGCGGCACGGTGGATGGCTACGGCTGCATGCAGGTGGGCAATAGCGAGGCCCAGCAGACCGTGTTCGCCATCAACAACTGGAAGGCCGGTGCGGGGGCCGACATCGGCATTGGCAACAGCGAGGGCCAGACGCGCGATTGGACGTTCACCGGCAATGCCCGCGGATACTCGCTGAAGCGCCTGCGGGTGCTGGTGCGCCCGAAGTACTAGGAAGGGCTCTGTGGCCGGCCGTCGAACCCGCTGAGCAGCTACTTGCTGAGGCCGTTACTGAGGGTGAGGAGTCGCGAAGGAGGTCGATGTGCTGGTGAGACGGGCGCTGTGTTATGGGTCGGCTCTGCGTTCCGGGTACTACTGTGCTCTCTCAGTGACTGTGTTGATCATGGCCGGATGTGGCGATGGGCAGCCGGGCATCAACAACAATGGTGGCAATCACAACGTGAGCGATGCACTCGTGGCCGGCCCTCGCGGGGTGCAGGGCCATCTGACTGGCGGTGCGGTGGCCACGAGTCTGCGGCAGGCCGGGGTGCGCCAACTGGTTTGCGCGATCGGTAACGACAGCGGCGACATCGCTGGCGTATGTGAGCCGGACGCCAACGGCGATTTCGAGATCGCGCTTCCGGATCATGTCCAGCAGGTCATCCTGGCCGTGCTGACCGACCTGGACGGCGACGGGTTCCTGGACGCCGTCGATGCCATCATCGGCTTCGGCGGCGCCGTGTTGTTGGGCATCCCTGACGAGGACATGTCTGTGGACATCGGCGACGTGGACCTCGACGAGGAGACCGGCGATGTCGATGAGTGCAGTGACAGCCCGCTGGATGAGATCGACACCGATGGCGACGGAACCGATGACTGGTCTGATAGCGACGACGATGGCGATGGCGTGTTAGACGCCGATGAGGAGGAGTATCTCACCGGGACCGACGACGACATCCCCTTCATCTTCGATGACGACTGGGACAACGACGGCCAGGACAACCCGGTCGATGCCGATGACGACGGCGATGGCATTGGGGACCCGGATGACCCCTGTGACTATGGCATCAGCTTGCCCGGCTGGCTCGATGAGGATGAGGATGGCATCTACGACTGGCAGGACCTGGACGATGACGGCGATGGGTTCTGCGACGGTGAGGACCTGGACGATGACGGCGACGGCCAGGACGACTGGCTGGGCCTCGACACGGATGATGACGGGACCGACGACTACCTGGACGCCGACGATGACGGTGATGGTGTCTCGGACGACTATGACTCCGATGCCGACGGCGATGGCTGGGACGACGGCGACTATGGTGATGATGAGGACGGGGACGGGTACCCGGACTGGCTGAACGGGTTCGAGGAAGATTGGACTGACCCCGGGCAAGGGCAGGGGGACGAGGAGTTGACTGCGGCGGCCTAGCCGGACGTGCCGAGCGTGGGTCCGTGCCCCGTGCGATGGAGATCCAGGGAGTCCGGGTTGGGTGCCTACCGAGCCCCGATCCGGGCTCCGTGTTGTTCGGAACGCCCTTGGCTCTCGCTTCGCGAACCTGTCACACTGTTTGCGAACGCTACCAGGAGGGCACCAGGCCGATGCCCATACTGCTTCGCGCGCTGATGCTGACGTGTGCCGCGGGGATCGCGCCGGCCGAGGCCCCGGCTGTGCTGCTCCCGAATGGCGATTTCGAGGCCCATTCGGACGGCTTGCCGGAGGGTTGGGCGTGGAACGGTCGGGACGGGGCCGAGGTCTCGTGGGTGGCGGATGCCGGAGTCGGCGGGTCGGCCTGCATCCGCATCCGTACCGACCAGCCGGGCGATGACGATGCCGCGTGTTCGCGGGAACTACAGCTGGCGCCCCACTCGGCCTACATTCTGCGCGGCAAGGTCAAGGGTACGGGCATCCGTCCCGGGGCCACGGGAGGCGACGCCGTCGGCGCCGGCATTGCCACGAGCATGTGGATGTGCGATTCCACCCGCTGCCATGGCGCGAACAAGGGCCTGGGCGACTTCGACTGGACGCCCTTCGCCCTCGACTTCGCGACCGGGCCCGACGGGAAGATCACCATATTGTGCCGACTGGGCCGGGGAGGGGCTGTGGGCGAAGCCCTGTTCGATGACCTTACCGTGGAGCCCAACCCGGACACCGAACGGTTCGAGGGGCGGCACTTCGTTCTGAACCTCTACCGCGACGAGATCGCGGCAGCGACTCGGGCCGGTGTCGAGCAGGTGATCGCCAACACGGATCTGGCTTACGAGGCCTATGCTGAGCTCACCGGCCGCGATCTGGGCGAGTTCCAGCTTTCGGCCTGGGGTCCACGCCTGTGGGACATTGGTGCTCTGGGGTGGAGTGGCAACCCGATCCTTTGGGTCGTCAGGCGTGACTGGCTCGAGCAGTACTGGGCGCGGCCTGGCTTCTGCCCCGAGGTGTTCCTGCACGAGCTCGCCCACGACTACGACTACGAGCCGTGGGTGTTCGAGATGCACTTCGGTGAGCTGTTCTTCTACTATGCCTGTGAGACGCGCGACCTGGCCATTGCTGAAGATGGCTGGCGCCGCGGGCCTGCCGTCCGCAATCGCTGGATCGTGCGTGGGAAGGACGGCGTCCCCAGCGTCTGCGCGGTGATACTGAAGGCCATCGAGCTTCGCGACACCATCGGCTGGGAGCCCTTCCGCCAGACGTACCGCTCCTATCTGAAGGGCATGGAGCACACGCCCATTGATGGGGCCCATCTCGCCACATCGGCCGACGGGCCCACGGGCGGGTTGCGGCGAGAGCTCTGGCGAGGATCAGGTGATGGAGAGCTGACGTCCCTCACACGAAGCCCTCGGTTCGCGGGCCCGCCTGATGCGGTGACGGAACTCACTCGGTTCGAGATCCCCATCGACGAGGAGGATCATTACGGGGATCGCGTCAGCGGCTTCCTCTGCCCCGATGCCTCGGGCGAGTACACCCTGTGGCTCTCATCCGATGATGCGAGCGAGCTCTGGTTGAGTACGGATGCTGATCCAGCCAACAGGCGCCGCATCGCGTGGGTCGAGGGCTACACAGCCCCACGGCAGGTGCAGCGGGCCTCGCAGCAGTCTGAGCCGGTTCATCTGGAGGCGGGCGGGCGCTACTACGTGGAGGTGCTCCACGTTGAGGGGTCGGGCGGCGATCATCTCTCGGTGGCATGGAGTGCCGACCCAGCCGACCGTATCCCCGAGGACCGCCTCAAGGCTACCGAGACCGACTGGGGCAAGTTCGAGCTGTTCTGCACCCGGCTGGCCGAGTTCTCGGGTGCCGACCTGCGCCAGTCGTTCACGCCCGAAGAGCTGGCCGTGCTGAAGCGCGCCTGGTCCCCGCGTCCTCCCGAGCCCACGCAGACTCCTGCTGACATCCCGGCCGTTGTCACGTCCGTGGGTCTGACCGAAGCCAAGTGGGAGGCGGCCCAGGTGGGATGGCAGGCGCCGGCGCGGGATTTGCTTGAGGGTGGCTTCCCGCTGCGGTCGTCCGAACGGGTACACGAGCGAGGGTTGTATGCTCACGCGCCGTCGCGCTATGTGTTCGATCTGGGCGGCGGGTGGGGCCAGCTCGACGCGTTCTACGGTCTCCAGAGCGGTAACACGGGTTCGGTTGTGTTCGTCGTCATGGGCGATGGTGCCGAGCTGTTCCGCTCCGAACGCGTGACCGATGCCGTTGAGCGGGCCGTGCAGGTGGACGTGACCGGCGTGCGGATGCTCGAGCTCGTCGTCGAGGATGGCGGCGATGGCCGTAGCGGCGACTGGGGCATTTGGTTCAGCCCCGTACTGAGCCGGTAGGCCCGTCGCGAGCAGAGGGGCTCGGTATGCGAACAGCGGGGTGGGCGGTTGTGGCGGCTATCGTGACCGCATCGGTCGCGGGCGCGGCGCGCACTGGGCCCGATGCCCCCCTGATCGCGGTCCTTCGCGAGGCCGGCCTCCCCTCTGCGGCCCGGGCCGACGGGTTGCTGAGGGCGTTCCGGCATGGCGGCATGCGGGCCGAGCCCATCAGCTACGCGGAGGCCTGCGACCCGGCCGTGCTGTCCGCGGCCAGGGTCCGGCTCCTGGTCGTTCCCGATAGCCCGCACTTCCCGGCAGCCGCAGCAGAGGCGTTGCTTCGGTACCTCCGCTCGGGCGGCCACGTCGCCTTGCTTGGCGGGAGGGCATTCTCGGATCCAGCCGTTTGGGTCGGCCGTCAGTGGCTCTCGCAGTCCGATCTCGCGCGGAGGCGCGCCGAGACGCCAGTCCAGCACATGCTCTTCGACTTCGAACCGGGCGACGCCGCGCAGTGGCAGCGGAATACGAACAAGCCAGAACCCGCTTCGCGCGCGCTCGATGTTGAGGGCCCGCACGGCGATGCGCTCCTGCTGGAGCTCAACGGCATGGGCCCGTGGCAGTGGGACGCCTTCGGGGCCGACCTGGCGGCGGCGCCGCCGCCGGGCCACAACGTCGTGTGCTTGTGGGCGAAGGGCGGACCGACCACGCGGCAGGCCGCGCTCGAGATCGACGAACGCGATGGCTCGCGGTGGGTTGCCACAGTGGATACGCCCGAGCAATGGACCCGTCAGGTGGTCCGGGCCGCCGACTTCCGCTTCCTCGCTGACGGCTCGCCCGCTGGGCGCGGTGGCGACGGCGATTCGCTGCGCCTGGACGAGGGTACGCGGCTGTCATTGGGCCTCGCCACCGGACTGACGAATCACCCCGATGGCGACCACCGGGTGTGGGTTGCCGAGATCGGCACGGCGACGAGCGATCTGCCCGATCCGCCCGGGGTCGAGCTACCGCTGGACGCCTTCAGCGACTACGAGCCCTACGTGCTGCGTGACGTGACCGGCGTGCGCCCATGGGCAGGGCAGGCCATCGTGCGCTGCAGCCCTGCCGGTCGTTGTGCCGCCAGCGGCCTGTCGGCCGTCGGCTTCGCCCTGGCCCGGAAGTCCGAGTTCAGTCCCCTTCTCGAGTGCGTCGACGAGTACGGCCGAGGGCGTGGCTGGGCGCTGGGCATGCTCACTCACTACGAGGGCGACTACCGCGGCGGATCCTGGCTGCTCAGCGGCGTCACGACGCCGGAGTTCTATGAGACCCCCGCTTTCCAGGCGGCTATCGTGGAGTCAGCGACGGCACTGCTCTCGCGCGACCTCGCTTCCGAGGCGCGCCAGCGCGACGAGGCCAGCCGCGCCACGCAGATCAGACTGACCACCCCTGCACCACACGCGTTCGTCCGCCTCAGCGCCGACCGCCGTCGCTTCGTCACTCCTGACGGGAAGCCGCTGTTCCTGACGGGCTGCAACTACGCGAACCACTTCGACCGCCAGTTCCACTGGGGCTGGGCCTTCGACGCGGCCCGGGTCGAGGCCGACTTCCGCCGGGCCAAGGCCGCCGGCCACAACGCCTTCCGGCTCTGGAGCGGTGCGCTCGGAGGTCCGGACGAGGTCGAGGCTATCCGCGAGCTGGCCCGGCGCTACGGCATCTACCTGATCATCCACTGCGGCGCCGGCGGCACGATGGAGCAGATCACGGAGAGCGTGCGGTCCACCGCCGAGGCGTGGCGCGATGAGCCGATGGTCATCGGCTATGACCTGATGAACGAGCCCTACGTCGAGACCGTCGGCGCCATCACCTCCGGCGGACGGCTGAGCCCCATCGTCGAGCTCCGCCCGTCGGCCCGGTTCGCAGGCATGCTCGACCCGAGCTGGGTCGAGCAGTGCGTTCGGCAACCGCCCTCCTGGCCGCCGATGCCTGGCGGGCTGTCGGACGACGTGCGGCGCGAGCTCTACGTCGCCGGGCTGCTCTGGGGCCGCGTGATCAGCGGGCGCACCGCCGGCGGCGCCGACTACTCGACCCTCACCGGTGCGGATGGCCTCATCCGGGCCCAGGGGGATCTTGCTGATCTGGTGACCGCGGTTGATCGCACCTTCGCCCGGTGGATCGGCGCGCAGGTCGATGCCATCCGGTCTGTCGACTCGAACCACCTCATCACGGTCGGCTACAATACCGCCCTCGCCTGCCTTCCGGCGAACGGCACACTGGACTTCGTCTGTCACCACATCTACCAGCCGCCGACCTCCTACCAGGACATTGTCAAGAACGCCACGGCCTTGGACCGACTGGCCACCGTGTGGCCGGACCGGCCCGTGATGCTGGGCGAGTTCGGGTACTCGAATGGTGTCCGGCTCGGCGAGAGCTGCCTCGACTGGCACGCCTCGTCGGTGGGCGAGATGACCGTGTACCTGGCCGCCATGGCTCACGGGCACGCCGGCGCGCTCAAGTGGCTGCTCGACGAGTGGCCGGAGGCTGTCATGCGGGACAACGCGGGGTGGATGTCGCCCGATAACGCCTATGAGCAGCGGTTTGGGTCGTTCGCGTACGACGGGACGCCGGAGATGAAGCCCAAGCCCATCGCGTACGCCTTGCGCTTCCTCCGAGAGTACATCGACCATGAAGGCACGGGCGGCGAGCTCACCATCACTCGGTCGAGGACGGCCACCGGTGCGGGCTATGTCTTCCGAGCGCAACGGGCCCTGTTCGTGGGTGACCGGCGCGCCGAGTTGCCGGGGCTCGAGTTCGCGTCGCGCTCGGGTGGGCCGGCCAATGTCATGCTGGCGTGGGGCACTGACTCGCTCCGCTTGATGTGCGACGCGGACGTGGACGTGAAGCTACGGCCTGCGCTGTTCGCCGGGGGCCTGGGGGTGGGAGCGCGGGTCAGCGGCCGGCATGGAGGCATGCGTATCGTCGGGCCGGCGATCGAGATTCGCGCCCTCGAGGGAGAGACGGTCGAACTGAGGTAGGCAGCGCCAGAGGAGGCATCTCCATGCGTCATCGGGCGACCTGGGGCTTGTCGGCGGTCGTGCTGCTCACCGTGGCCATGCTGCCCGCCGGGACCGAGGATGGCGCGACCATCGATGTGCGGTCACTGGGCGCGATCGGCGATGGGCAGGCTGATGATACCGATGCCTTCGACCGAGCACTGGCGCTCGGGCGGGAGCAGCACAAGCCCGTGATGGTGTCTGTGGGTCAGTACCGGCTGACCCGGGCCATACGGCTAGAGGAGCAGTGCCTCACCGGCGTCGCGTGTGGCGGATGGCCCGCTGACAGCATGCCCATGCCCGTGTTGCGCATCGATCACACCGACTCGCCCGGGGTTGTGCTCGACGCCCACGCCTCGCTGCTCGATCTGGCGATCCTCTACCCCGAGGGAACGCAGTTTCCGGAAGAGGGAGGCCCGCCCGCCGTCTCGCTCGAGGGCCAGGGCCCGACGATCAGCCGGGTGCGGATCCAGTACCCCTACGATGGCATCATGACGGCCCCGGGCGCCTTTCCGGGCCGCGCGCGGCTGTCCGACATCTTCATTGTCTCGCCGAAGCGCGACGGGGTTTACCTAACCAAGAGCCTCGATGTGAGCCAGCTTCGGAACATCGAGGTCTGGTGCAATGTGGGCCTGTCGACCGGGGCGGGCTTCCGCTTCGGCCGGAACGATGACTGCCAGTGTTCCGACCTGTTCGCCTTCCAGTGCCAAGTGGGGTTCGAGTTCGACCCCGACGAGGACCCGGGGCCGGGCGGTGGGACGTTCTACGGCTCGCTGACGAACTGCTCGACCGACGCGTGCTCGCTGGGGTACGTGGTGCGCGGCAACCACCGGCTCAACGTGGCGAACTCTGATCTGGTCGACCACCACGCGTCGCTCGACGTCGACGGTGAGCAGGCAAGCGTTCGGCTGACAGGCTGCTGGATCCAGACCAACGGTGCCCCCGCGATCCGTGTGACGCGCGCGGCCAATGTCTCCGTCGCGAACTCCCTGTTCACGCGCGCCTTCGCCGCCGACTTCCCCTACGTCGAGGCGGCAGCCTGTGGGAGTCTGATCGTCACCGGCTGCCAGTTCCGGCCCCTGAGCCGCGGCATCGAGCTGGGCGAGGGCGTCCAGCGCGCTGTAGTGGTCCACAACGTGTTCGAGTCCGACCAGCCGGCCATCGTTGACCGGATGGGGCCGGACGCGAAGAGGATCCTTGAGCCTAACGTGGAGGGCTGACGCCATGCGCCTGGCCGCTGTGCTGTTCCTCGTTGCCGCGCCCACGGCCGCAGCCCCGGCCCAGGTCCCCGGCCTTCCCGCCTGCCTGCACCGGTGGGACTTCGAGACCGGCACCCAGGGCTGGACGAAGTGGTCCGATGGTGAGATGGTCCAGGAGTGCCGCCAGGGCGGCGCACACCTTGGCCGCTCGGCCCTGTGGGGCAGTGTCACTGGCCGCCACGCCTTGGTGCACTCCGTCGATGGTCTGAGCGTGCCGATGTCCGCGGTGCTCAGGCTGTGGCTCTACGCCCCCGAGGGCAGGGCACCGGACCGCATCACGCTCAGTCTCCGGACGTACGAGCACGGCCCCCAGTCCAGCCCCATGTTCCAGGCAGCCTTCGGCGTACGACCCGGTCGTTGGCAGCTCATCGAGGTCCCCTTCTCCGAGCTCTTCGGGTGGTCCGACCGCGTCTTCGACTCGTGGACGATCCGTCAGTTCGAGGTATCCGCCGACGGCCCCGTCGAGGTCGCGCTCGACGATGTCGAGATCCTCGCCCCACCAGGCCGACAACCGCCCCGGCCGTCGGTGATGTGGCTCCCGGGGCAGGACGTGACTCAGGCGCCCGCCGGCGCCAGAGCGCAGTTCAGCCACACGTTCGAGCTCGACCACATGCCGCGCTATGCCTGGCTGCAGGCGGGCGGCGACGACCAGGGAACGGCTTTCGTCAACGGTGTCGAGCTGGGCACCGCATCGCTCACCGGCCCGGGCGAGTACGACCTGGTGCCTCACCTGCGAGTCGGGCGCAACATGGTCTGCCTGGCCGTGGCCAACCACGGCGAAGCGCCGAATCCCTCGGGCGGTCTGGCCGTCATCGGCTGGGGCGACGCCCGACCCGACGAGCACGTCGTTGTCAGCGGTACGTCCTGGCGCAGTTCGGCGGGCGCGCCGAACGGCTGGACTGGGGCCGACTTCGACAACTCCGCTTGGCCCGCGGCCGACGCGGCGTACCGCGCGCCCGGCGGGCCGTGGGGCGTGCCTGACGTGTACCCGTTGCGGCAGCCCGTCGACCGGGCCACGCCGGAGGTCACGATCTACGCCGGAGGGGACGGCCTCTGGACGATGCTCCGCCCCCTGACCCCTCTGCTGGCCCCGCTGCGGTTCTCCGTCGGAGTCAGCGCGCTCGACGCCGACTCGGTCGCCGGGCTGGGTCAGATGACCGACGGCGAGTTGGTGCCCGGCGCCGATCCGCTCCGCGTGCAACTGGCTGTTCCCGAAGGCACGTCGGGCCCGGTCGCGGCCACGGTGTCGTTCGGCCCTGACGGCGCGCAGGTCACCAAGGTCGCTTGGCTACCCGGGGCGCCGGCGCCGGCCGCCGACGAACCGGCCCAGTGCGCCGAGGCAACGGGCGTCTTCCGCGCGGAGCGGGTGGGCGACCGGTGGTGGCTCATCGACGCCCATGGCCGACCGTTCTGGAGCCTGGCCTGCAATGCTGTCATGCACGAGCCGTACTGGTCGTTCCATTACTCGCGCCTCGTAGCGAACCGGTATGTCGATGAGCGTTCGTGGCAGGAGGTGACCGTCGATCGCCTGTGCCAGTGGGGGTTCAACAGCAGCAGCGGATCGCCCGCCGATGAGCCCTGGGCGCGACGCGGGCGCCCCTACTTCGCGGGGTGGAACCTGACCTGGGCCGGCCCCAGACTTCAGGACGCCGATGGCCGGCCGATCCTGTTCCCTGATGTCTTCGATCCCGATTGGCAGAGAGGCGCCGAGGGGCGAGTCCGCGAGACCACGGAGCGCTACAAGGATGACCCCCTGCTCATCGGGTACTGGACCGACAACGAGATCCAGATGCACGACCCGATGTCTCCCTCGCTGGGCATCATGGGCAGCTTCTGGTCGCCGGGGTGCCGGAAGGAGCTCTCCCGCTGGCTTTCCGAGCGATACGGGGGCGACATCGAGGCGCTCAACCGCAGGTGGTCGTCGCGGGAGCACACCTACGCCTACGGCTCGTTCGAGGACCTGCCCGCGGACAAGCCGCAGATTCGCGGCGCCGGCGATCCGGTGGCGCCCGATCTGCGCGACTTCGTCCGCCACATCATCGGCACGTATGCGGAGACGTACGTTCGGCTGTGGAAGAAGCACGACCCGAGGCACCTGGTCTGCAGCAACCGGTTCGCGGGGCAGTTCAACCTTGACTTCGCCGACCTGCTGAAGCCCTTTGACATCATCGCCTGTAACAGCTACCCGCGCGACCACTGGGGCCAGACGGAGTTCGACCGCGGCCAACTGCAATGGCTGCGGCGGATGCACCAGATCACCGGCCGCCCCGTCCTCATCAGCGAGTGGGGCACTCAGGCGCGCGACTCACGTCTGTGCAACAACCGGGGCCGGCTCGACACCCAGGCGCAGCGCGGCGAGTGCTACGAGCGCGTCATGCACCAGCTCTGGGACGAGGACTACATCGTGGGCGCCCACTGGTTCTGCTGGGCCGACTCCACCGACGGCGAGCGCGCCAACTGGGGCCTCGTGGACGCATTCGACCGGCCCTACCTTGAACTCACGTCGTCGGCCCGCCGCGCCAATCTGTGGCTCACAGACCAGGTGCGCCAGTGGGAGCCGTAGCTCGCCCTACTGGTCATTCACCGTCTCGATCAGCGCCATGATGTTCTCCGGCTTGGCGTCGCCGGGGATGGCGTGCGCGGGGGCGATGATGAACCCGCCGTCGCGCCCCACTTCGGCCATCATCCTCCGGGCCTCGGCCCGCACCTCGTCGGGTGTGCCGTAGGGCAGCAGCTTCTGCGTGCTCACGCCGCCCCAGAAGCTCAGCCGGTCGCCGAACTGGCGCTTCATCTCGTAGACGTCCATGACTTCTGGCTGGAAGGGGTTGAAGCAGTCCAGCCCGATGTCGATGAGCTGCGGGAACACCTCCTGCACCTTCCCACAGGAGTGAATCGTGACGAACCGGCCCGCCGCCTTGGCCACCGCATACTGGCGTTCGAGCCGCGGCAGGATGAACTCGGTCCAGAGACCGGGGCCCATGAGCAGCCCGCGCTGCGAACCCCAGTCGTCACCGAAGTGCACCGAGTCGATCTCATACTCGAGCGCCCGCCCGGCCAGCGCTACGTTGTAGTCGCAGATGGCATCGAGCAGCTCGTGGACGAACTCCGGCGCTTCGACCATGTCGAGGAACAGGTTTTCCATGCCCCGCAGGGTCCAGGCGCGCTCGAACAGCGAGAAGCCGATCCCGAACTGCACGAACTTGCCCGCGCCGGCGGCCACCTGGGCGGCGAAACCCTCCCACTTGGCCGGCGCCAGCGGGTCTGGCAGCTCGAGGGCAGAGAGATCGCGCTCCGGTAGCACCTGGTTGCAGACGTTGCCGATGTCCCGATCGATACGCCGGTCCCACCGCACGCCAAACTCATCCTGCCAGGTGTTCTCGTCGAGCCAGTGGTCCTTGGGCCCGGGATCGGCGTGGACGCCGTGGAAGCAGTTATCGATGGCGTCTGCATAGTCGGGACCGTAGCGGTCGACCATGGCCGAATGGGCCTTCTGCGTGAACCCGATCATGTAGGGCGTCCGGTCAGGCTGTTCGTGGGCGAACGCGGTGTAGACCCGTTCCTTGTTCGTCATGCGTGACGCCCCCAGCGCGGGAAGTGAGCACTGGGTGGCCGGTTCGTCGGTGCCACCCTCCGAACCTGCGCGGGCGGACCTGGTACAATGCGGCCACGGAAGAGGAGGAGTAGCCGAAGTGGAGGGCTTACCGTGCGGCGCTTCGCACCCGTTGTGCTGCTGATCACCAGCGGCCTCATCGTGCTGGGCTGCGATCGAGTGAATCCCAACACCGCGGCCCCGGCGGCCCGGCCGACGGTGCCAGTTGCCAGACCCCCAGAGCCTGCCGATCCCGTGCGCGAGGCGCCCCTCGAGGACCAGGCTCCTCCTCCGACGGCCACCCGCCGTGGGCCCACACTGCGTCCGCGCGAGTCCTTCGCCCTCGATGCCGCGCGCGCCCTCAAGCCCGACTACCCCGGCAGGGCCATTGAGTGGCACAGCCCCGACTGGCGCGAGGTCATCGTCGCCCTCGGCACCACAGAGGACAACCTCGACCTCCGCGTCCGGCTCCGGTGGGATGACGTCTGGGGCTACCGCTACGTCGGCGAGGAGCGGGGTTTCTGACTGCCGCCGCCCACGCTGACGCCCCGCACGCATTGCGGTATCATGGAATGGGGCCAGGAGCGTCTCCCGACTCGGCCCACTGCACCTGGAGACGAGGTCCTGTCCGCCCGGTGGATATCGTGGTCCCTCCAACCGTTTTCGGCGCTAACACGCTACCTGAGAGTCTTCGGGATATGGGTAGCATCTGTATCAGCGCGTCGCTCGAGGTCTTCCCAGATCCGCCCTACTTCGACATCTGGTCGGTGGAGCAGGTCCGCTGCGTGGCCGCCGCGCTGGACGAGACGGCCATCCGCATCTATGCCATTCACGTGCCCTTTGGCGACGCGGTCGATCTGTCCTCTGCCTCGACCGAGGCCGTCGAGAACGGTCTCCGGCACGCCAAGCGGGTCATCGATCTCTGTCAGCAGTTTGAGGCCCGCTTCGCGGTGATCCATCCCGGCCACATCCTGGGCGAGGGCGCAGACGAGGCCGGCCGCTACCGCCAGGCCACACGGTCACTCAAGGCGCTGGTCTCCCGAGCGGACAGCGCTGGGGTTGTTCTGGCCGTCGAGAATCTGCCGCCCGACCATGTCGGATCCGATCTCGACCGCGTGGTCGATCTCGTGGCCGAGGTCGGCAGTCCCGCCGTGGGTGTGTGTTTCGATACGGGCCACGCGAACCTGTACTCTCCTCCCCAGCGGCCGTGCGCGGCCGGGAAGCACCTGGTCTGGATCCACGCCCACGACAACCGGGGACAGAGGGACGAACACCTCATGCCGGGTCTCGGAACCGTCGACTGGTCCCAGTTCCGAGCGGATCTCGACGCGGTGGGCTATTCGAACCCCATCATGCTCGAGTGCCGGCCCGCCGAAGACATGACCGTACAAGGCATGATCGACCGCTTCTTCGAACTCACGGGGTACGAGCCGAGCTAGGCTCGGGACACGACCACCCGCGCCCGAGGTGACCCCGATGGCCGAGACCATGCTCGCAGCCGTGCTCGAAGGCCCGCGCCAGTTGGTGGTGCGCCCCGTCCCGCGGCCGCGCTGTGGCCCGGGCGAGGTGCTCGTCCGGATGGCCGCCTGTGGCGTCTGCGGCAGTGACCTGCGCTACTTCGAGGGCGAGAACCCCTGGGCCATCCATACGCTTGGCATTGACAAGCCGAACCGGCCCGGCATGATCCTTGGCCACGAAGTCAGCGGGACCATCGTGGAGGTGGGTGACGGCGTCTCGCCCGACCGCATCGGCGAGCGGGTCGTCGCCGAGGCGTTCCGCACCTGCGGAAGCTGTCCTGATTGCCTCCGGGGCCGGGCGAACCTGTGTGCCAACACCGAGCATCTCGGGCACGGGGCCGGGTGGGAGGGTGCCGAGTTCAACCCGGGCGGCATGGCCGAGACCTTCACCATCTGGGCGGACAAGGCGCTCCCGCTGCCCGATGCCGTCTCCTTCGACGAGGCCGCCTTCCTCGATGGCCTGGGCGTCGCGGTCCACGCCGTCCGTCGCGCCGGGGTGCGCGAGGGCGACGCGGTGCTCATCTGGGGCGCGGGACCGATCGGGCTGTGCCTCGCCCAGGTCGCTCGCGCAAGAGGTGCGCGACTCGTGGCGTGCGTGGACGTCTACTCAGTGGCGTTGCGTCTGGCCGAGGAGCTCGGGGCGGACGTGGTGGCCGACGGCCGGTGTGCGGAGCCCCTGACCGAGCTGATGGAACGGACGAGCGGCCGGGGAGCCGATGCCGCGTTCGACACCACCGGCCACCTGGCTGCGCAGCAGGGCGCGCTGGCCGCGCTGGCACCGGGCGGGACATGCCTTCTGATGGCTGGCCCGGCGCCCGGGCTCCAGGTGGGGCTGCGAGGGCTGGCGGGAGAGCGGACGCTCACCACGGCCGCGAACTTCGCCGAGGGTGATCTCGCTGAGGCGGTGCGCTTGGTCGAGAGCGGGCAGGTGAGGGTGCGGCCGATGATCACGCACCGAGTGCCGCTGGCACGCGCCCCCGAGGCATTCGAGCTGATGCGGCAGAAGGAACACCGCGGGACAGTGAAGGTGCTGATTGTCCCGGATGGGTAGCCAGCTCCCGGAGTGGGTCCGCCCCGCTTCGGGCACGGTGATCGCGACGAGGGAGGGTATACGATGGGGGACGCTCTGGCCATCGTGCTGGGCTTGATCTGCTGTCTCGGCCTGGCGATCGTGGGCGGCATCATCCTGATGTACAACGGCCTTATCACACTGCGGGGCCGGGCGGAGAACGCATGGTCACAGATCGACGTGCAGCTTCGCCGGCGCTATGACCTGATCCCGAACCTGGTCGAGACGGTCAAGGGTTATGCGAAACACGAGAGCCAGACGCTCGAGGCGGTCATCGCGGCGCGGAACACGGCCATGAATGCCTCAACCGTGGGAGAGCAAGCCGTCGCCGAGAATGCCCTGACCCAGACCTTGCGCAGCCTGTTCGCGCTGAGTGAGGCCTATCCGGATCTCAAGGCCAACCAGAACTTCCTTGCCCTGCAGGAGGAACTATCGGGGACCGAGTCCATGATCGCGCGGTCGCGCCAGTTCTACAATGACTGCACGATGGACTACAACAACAAGATCCAGATGTTTCCCCACTCCATCCTGGCCAACATGTTCCACTTCACCGAGCGTGAGTTCTTCAAGATCGACGAGCCCGAGGCCCGCGGTCCGGTGCACGTGAGCTTCAGCTAGGGGGAGCGCCGCGGCGGGTGTTCGGAGGGGCCGAATAGGGGGGACCAGGCGTAGCCTGGTAGGACCCTATCCGGCCCAACTGCGCAGTGCAAGCGCCGATCCACGGAGGTGCCGTCGAGTGTATGAGGCGATCCGCCGGAACAAGTGGCGATCGTTCCTCCTCGTCTTCTTCCTGACGCTCTTCCTACTGGTCGTTGGCTACGTCTTCGGCCACGCCATCGGGAAGGGCGAAGCGGGAGGCATCGGGGGCCTCGGTATCGCCGGCATCCTCGCCATCGTCATGGCGCTGGTCAGCTACTACGGCAGTGACCGCATTGTGCTGGCCATCAGTAGTGCCCGGGAGGTGACTCGGGAGGAGCAGCCTCGGCTGTATTACGCGGTCGAGTCGCTGTCGCTCGCGGCCGGCATTCCTCCGCCTCGCGCGTTCATTATCGAGGACTCCGCACCGAATGCCTTCGCCACCGGCCGCGATCCCGAGCATGGCGTGATCTGCGTAACGACTGGCCTGCTGGATAAGCTCGACAAGCTCGAACTCGAGGGCGTCATCGCTCACGAACTCGCGCACATCCGCAATCGCGACGTCATGTTCATGTCCATGGTCGTGGTGATGGTCGGTGTCATCGCGCTGCTGTCGGATCTGGCGATGCGCTACTTCTTCTGGGGCGGTGGCCGGCGGCGTGGCCGCGGCGACTCGGGAGGCCAGGCGGGTGCCATCATCCTGGTGGCGGCCCTCTTGCTCGCGGTCCTGGCTCCGGTCATCGCCGGGCTCATCCGGATGGCGATCTCGCGGAAGCGGGAGTTGCTGGCCGACGCCGAGGCGGCGAAGATCACTCGCTATCCCAAGGGCCTGGCCGATGCCCTCCGCAAGCTCGAGTACGACACCGAACCGCTCGAGGCTGCCAACAAGGCGACAGCCCACATGTACATCGTGAACCCACTCAAGGATCTGGGCGGGTTCGTGAACGGCCTCTACTCGACGCATCCCCCCATCGCCGAGCGTGTCAACGCGCTGATGGCGATGTGAGGTCCGCCCCATGCTGCTCACCTGCCTCATTCTCGCCCTCGGAGCCGGCGCTTGGGCTGCTCCCGACGCCGCTCTAGTCCGTGCGTTGGCCGAGCGCATCCTTGCCTGCCGGCATGAACCCACTGGCGTGTTCCTGATGGCGCCGATTGCCGAGGGCACGCCCGCGGGCCTTTCGCCCTACTTCGCCCACTTCGCGGCATACGGACTGCTGCGCGCCTACGAGGTGGTGCCCGACCCCGAGTATCTCGCGGCCGCTGATGCGTGGGTCGATTGGTATCGCGAGCATATGCAGGCCGATGGCACGGTCACCGACTACCGCCTGGAGCCCGATGGCCGCCTCACGTCGGCCGGCGACATGGACTCCACCGACTCCTACGCGGCCCTCTATCTGTGGCTCATCGCCGAGCGGTGGCGAGCGAAACCCGAGCCGGCTGAGTGGCTTCGCGAGCGCGAACTGAGCTGCTTCCGCGCCTACTCGGCGATCATGCTGACCCTGCAGGCCGATGGCCTCACCGTTGCCAAGCCCTCGTACCCCATCGAGTACATGATGGATAACGCCGAGGTGATCGTCGGCCTGTGGAGCGGCGTCAGCGTGTTCGAGGCGCTAGGCAATGAGGGCATGGCCACCCAGTGCCGGCGCTTGGGCGACCGGATGGAGGCCGAGTTGCGGACCTTCTACAGCCCCGAGCACGGCTACTTCGCCATCTACCGCGACCTGCAGGGGCGAAAGGGCTACCAACTGACCCAGTGGTACCCCGACGTGATGGCCCAGGTGCTGGCGCTCATGCGCATCGGCCGGGCACAGGAGCCTGACCGGTCGGTCTTCGCTCGCGTGGCGCGCGACTTCCTCGAGAAGGAGTTCGACTTGACCCGTCCCTTGAGGCACGCGTGGTATGGCCTCGCTGCCCAGCGCGTGGGTGACACCGATTGGGCGGACCGCATCATCGGTGCCCTCGGGCGGCTCACTCCCGAGTCAGTCTCGAACCTGGATTCGGTCGAGTGCAACACGGTTCTGGAGGCCATCACCGGCGGCACCCGGCCCTGAGGGGATCACGAGGTTCTGACCGAGTCCGATGCACCCTTTCGGCGCGTTACCGCGTCGTATAATGTGGGAGAGAGCCTCGGTGGAGTGGTGGCGGGGCAGTTCATCCCTCAGGCGAAGTCGTGCCTGACAGGAGAAGGGGGCCCCTTGGGTGAGAATGCTCATGTTGGTACTGTCTGCTCTGTTTGCCATGGGGGTTGGTGGCCTGCGGAGCGCGACCTGGGCCGACGATGACGACACGGACCGGAGGCCGGTGGTGCGCGGCGGCGGGTTCTACCGCAGCGGCGAGGGTGCCGGGGTCCGCGACCGTGCAACCGGCCGAGTCTATGCCCCCCGCGGGTACTACCGCAGCGAGTCATGGTACCGGGGCGGGGACCGGCACCGCAGCCGGCACCACGATGACGATGTGGTTATCCGCTACGTTCACCCCTACCCCCGGTGGCGCTACTCGCCGGGTTACTGGGGGCACTGGCCGTACCGAAGCCACTGGTACGGCGGTCTGAGCCTCGGCTACCACGGACGCCACGGGCACTTCGGTCTCACATTAGGGTGGCCGTAGGGTGGCGTGTGAGTCCGGGCGAGTTGGCGCTCGCCCACCGAGGTGGGGCCGCTGATGGGGCGCGGCTGGTGTCTTGCCGTTGTCCTTGGGACAGCGGTTCCATCGTGGGCGCAGCTCGTGGCATCGATCGAGCCCGGTGGGATGGCGCAGTACCAGGTGCTTATCTCGTCGGGAGGGACTTTGCGCGAGGTGATCGCGCCGCTCGAGGCAGACGCGTTCTCCCTGGCGCCTTCCGGTCGCGTCGCGGTGTTGGCCCGGGCGGACGATCTCTCTATTGTCCACGTGAATCGCGGCGCGGTGACGCGTCTTCATCTCGAGGCTCCGGGTCCTACCATGTTTGTGGGGTGGGACGCGACCGGTGGACGCCTTTGGCTCACTCGGGGCCGGGCACTCTGGCTGGTCGACGTCGCGGAATCCCGGATCCGCCGCATGAGCGGACCGGGGGAGGCCCATGAGGTCAGGCTGAGCCGCGATGGCTCAGTCGCCTACTATGTGGACCGCGACCTGGCTAGCGCGGCCCCTGGC
Source organism: Armatimonadota bacterium (assembly GCA_029547025.1). Taxonomy (GTDB): domain Bacteria; phylum Armatimonadota; class Zipacnadia; order UBA1398; family JAKPQA01; genus JAKPQA01. The sequence goes on along the minus strand of JAKPQA010000212.1, from coordinate 5,972 downwards.
GGCACATGCGCGCTGTGGCTCGCCGATTCTGCACAGCCCGAGCCGGCCAAGTTGAGTGGGCGGCTTCTGGTTGAAGCCATCTGCGGACCAGAAACCGCCGGCCGGCTTGTGTTCCGCGCCACGGACCCTGCGGCCGGAGCCTCTGCGTTTGTGGTCCTGGATCGTGAGCGCCGGCGGGTGCTCCCCGCGGCGGGTAGTCAGTCTGCGTCCAAAGCCTCGCTATCGCCCGATGGGAAGTGGCTCGCCCTCGCCACGGCTGGCGGGCTAATGGTGAGCGACCTGTCTGGCCCGCCCCGGGTTGTCGCCGGGGCCCAGGATCCGTGGGAGGTCGGCGACTTCCTCTGGGTGGGGCCGTCGCGGCTCGTTTGGACCCAGACCTCGGGTGGTACGGTTCGGGCGCTCGCTGTGGCCGATGTGAGCCCGGAGGGCGGTCCGGCACCCCGTCTCGTGCTGCAGCGGCCGGCGGGCAGGCAGGCATGGCGCCTGTGCCCGAGCCCAACAGGCGGCGCGTGCCTGGTGTCAGTCCCGGCCGAGCCCGCTGGGGCCGAGACCTACCTCGTGGGCCTCGATGGGCTGCAGGAACCCATCCGCCTGCCGCTGACAGCGTGGCCGCGCGATGTGGCCTGGGCGCCGGACGGTAGCCTGGTCGCCTTCGCGAGTGGCCACGAACCCGCCGAGGAGCAGATGTACGTCTACGACACCGAAGCGGCTGGCCCCGGTGCCTTCGCCGGCCTGGGTCGGGCGCGCCGTCCCCTGTGGTCGGCGGACAGCACGCGACTGCTCTTCCTCGCCTGTGGCCCCAACGAGCGAGCGCCGACGGCATACCTCTATGACCATCGGCGTGGTGAGCCGGGACGCCTGGGTAACGGCCTCCCGGTCGCCGGCCTCGAATGGGAGCCTGACGGTCGCACGGCACGCCTGTGTGTGCATACCCGCGATACGCGAGGTCGGGCACTGTATGCCCTCTACGCGGCCACACCCGGCCGGGCACCAGTCCTGCTCTCGGGACCTCACCGTGTGGCGCAGTGGGCTCGCACTGCCGACGGCGACCTGGTGATGGTGTCCGTCCCTCGTCCCGTCTTTGCGGCGCTGAGGGTGCACGATCTGGCGTCGGGTGAGGTGTGGTCTCCGAGTGGCGAGCTCGACGTGAGGCACGCTCGATGGTCGCCGGACGGAGCGCGCATCTGCTTCACCGCCGATGTGTTCGAGGGGCGTTCGGCCCTGTACGTGGCGGGCGCACGTGACGTCTCAGCCAGGCTGGTGACGGAGCGGTTCCTCGTGAGCGCCTCAAGCCCGCCCGAGTGGTCGCCCGATGGGAGGCGGCTCGCCCTGTGTTCCTCCGGCCCCAACCCCACCGTGTGGATCTACGACGCCGAGACGGGCAGGCTCGAGCCGCGGGCTGAGGGCGTGGCGGCGGACTCGGTTCGTTGGTCACCGGATGGCCGGTGGCTCGCTTTCGGCGCGGTGCCCCGGGGGGGCACGCAGCGCGGACTGTGCATGGTGGACGCCTGGAACGGCACACTTCTCGCCGCTGGGCCCGATGCGGCGGCCTACGCCTGGTCGCCCGACTCGGCCTGTGTGGCCTCGTTGGCACGGTTGGGCGGTGGACCGTTGCGTGTGGTGCTCCAGCGGGCCGGTGGTCTCGCTCCGACTCCGCTCCTCGACGGTGAAGTGATCGACGCGTCGTGGTCGCCGGATGGCACATGTCTTCTCGCGCGGATCCGTCAGCCCTCGGGTCGGGTGGCGCTGCGGATGGCGCCGGTCGACGGCGGCCCGGTGACGGACCTGGCCGGGGACACTCTGGCCGCCGAGTGGGCACCGCGCGGCGATCGGCTGGCCTTGGTTGAGCGGGGCGCCGATGCCACCACTCACATCGTGGTGGCCGGCCACGACGGTTCGGGTGCCGTCCGTGTTCCCCTTGGCGTCCCAGCCGCGCAACTGCACTGGTCGCCGGACGGGGCCCGGGTGGCTTGCCTTGCTCCGGGCGGGGCGGGCACCGGGCGCCTGTGGGTGTTCGATCCGGGTGCGGGAGCGCTCCGCAGCATCGGCGACGGCCTGGATGTCCTCGGCATGGCCTGGTCGCCCGCCGGGTCCTGGATGGCGTTCCGAGCCCGGAAGGGCGCGTCGGCCACCGGCGCGTATCTCGCCGAGCGAGACGGGCTGCTGCCGGCCCGAGTGGCCATCGAATCGGACGCGTCGGATCTCATGTGGCTGCCCGATGGCTCAGGGCTTCTGGTCATTACGGCCGGCGACGAACCGTCCACGGTACTGGTGCGGCCGGGAGTCCAAAACCTACCGCGGATCGTCTGCCAAGGCCTGCCGTTGGTGGCGGGCGCTCCTGCTGGCGTCGACGGTGGGCTTCGGGTCACGCGGCCACCCGGTCTATAGTCGCGCCGGATCGACCACCACATGCCGGATGCGCACGCGGTCCCACGTGTAACTGATATGGATCATACCATCGGAGGTCTGAATCACCGCGGGATAGGAGAACTCGAGGTCGCCATCTTCGAGCGTGAGCGGCGTCCCCCAGGTGGCACCGCCGTCCGCCGATACCGCCAGGTTGATCGGGTGCCGATCTTGTTCCGTGTGGTTGTAGACGAGCACAGCCCGACCATCGCGAAGCATCACAGCGTCGATCCCGCTGTTCGGGTTGGGCAGCCCGGTGAGCTCGGCGTCGGTCCATGTCCGGCCGGCGTCGGCCGATGTGGCGGTGACGATCCGCCCCATGCTCCGCGACCGGCACAGGATGCGGATGCGCCCTTCACCCAGATCGAGCATCGCCGGCTGGATGATACCGTTGAGCTGGCCGGGAACGTTGATAGGGCCATGTTTGGCCCACGTGTGGCCGGCGTCCGGTGTGATCTCGGCCCAGCAGCCCCAGAGGCCGTAGCTCTCGACCGATGAGCCGCATACGATGCTACCATCGTCGAGCTCGATGGGCTTGTTCTTGATGGGCCCAAGTATGCCGGCCGGAAGCCATTCGGGAGCGCCCCAGGTGACACCACGGTCCGCAGAGCGGACCATCAGGCCGCTCCACGTCTGCGGAGACGGCCCTGCCTTGTAGAAGAGCAGCGTCTCGCCCGCCCGTGTGTGGAACAGCACGGGGTTCCAGCAGGGCTCCTTCGGGTCGCGGGCCACCTCGCGGGGGGCCGACCAGGCAGCGCCGTCCCACTCGGAGAGCCAGATGGCGACATCCTTCTCGCCCTCATCGGTGCCGCCGAACCAGGCACAGAGCAGCCGGCCGGGCTCGGTCTCCACCAGTGTCGACGCATGACACGACGGGAAGGGCGCTTCGTCGTAGATGAACTCGCTCTTCACGATGGGACCCTCCTGGGCAAGAGCGGACGCGGTGGCCCATAGCAAGGCCACGATCACGCGGGCACAGGTCGCGGCGCTGGCCATGTCGGTGCTCCTCCGTCAGCTCTGGCCACTATCCCGGCGACGACGCGGACTCTCATTCCAGGCCAGCCATCAACCCGCCTCCACCAAGGCCAGGCTTGACTCCCAGACGCGCACACCCCCGCCCGGTCGGCGCCGGCTGGGCAAACCGCGGGTGTGCTGGGACCTCGGACACAGGCCGCATGTACTGAGCGTGTCGGCGGGCGCGCGGTCAGGGGCGCAAGGTCGCCGCCAAGGCCTGGCCGCCCCCCCGCCGGTCTCTCTACACCCTGAACCGCCCCACGAGAGCCTGTAAGCTGCTGGCCAGGCTCGCGGCTTCCTCAGAGGCCGCCGAGACCTCTTCCGAGCTGGCGGACAGTTCCTGGGTTGAGGCCGAGACTTCCTCGGCCGCTGCCGCGGCAGAATCGGCGATGCGCGAGACCAGTTCAATCGTTTCGCGCACGCCACCGGCAATACTGGCGGCCCTCTCGACTTCCTGTGCGGCCGCCTGGGCGGCCTCGGTCACCCGGCCCTGGTTCTCGCGGACTCGCTCGCCCTGCTTGAGAGCCACATCGGCTACGGCCCGGACCCGCGCGACTCCGTCCGCGGCGTTCTGGGCGGCCTCAACGATGCTCTGAAGGGCTGCCGTCGACTGCCGCACGAGATCGGCACCCTGCTCGGCAGCCTGGCTCCCTTGCTGTTGGAGTCGCACCACGTCGTCGATGCGAGACCGCACATCGCGGACGATGGCGGAGATCTCCTGCGAGGATTGCCCCGAGCGCTCGGCGAGTTTGCGAACCTCGTCGGCAACGACCGCGAAGCCTTTCCCATGCTCGCCAGCGCGTGCTGCCTCGATGGCGGCGTTGAGAGCCAGTAGATTGGTCTGTTCGGCCACGTCGTTGATGACCTCGACCATCTCACCGATCTGCTCCGATTGCGCCGCAAGCCCCTCAACCTGGCGCATCGCCTCCTCCGAGTTGTCTCGGATCCGCGCCATTCCCGCGTCGGCCTCGATCGCTACGGCCCCGCCCCGGCGCGCGGCTGCGAGCGCGTTGTCCGCCGCGGCTCCGACGTCCTCGGTGACGGCATCGATCTCGGACAGCGATTCGGTCATTGTGCCGATGGCCTCGCCAACGTCGCGCACCCCCGCGAGCATATGGCCTTGAGCCGCCACCAGACGGCTCAATGCTTGGTCCTGCTCGCCGATTGCTTCGGTCAGGCGGGCCAGGTGGGCGCTCTCGTCGGTCGCGCCGTTGGCCACGTCCTCCGCGGCACGTGCGACCTGCTCGACACCCCGCGCCGAGTCCTGCGTCGAGGCCGCGACCTCCTGCGACGCCGCGGCGACCCCAGAGGCCGCTTCCTGTGCCTCCCGCACGATGTGATGGACGTTGTCCACGAACACGTTGAACCACTTGGCCAGAACGCCCAGCTCGTCTCGGCGATTGGTTTCCACACGCTTGGTGAGGTCGCCCTCGCCCTCGGCGATGTCCCGGATGCGTTCCACGACGCGATCCAGTGCTCCGGCCAAGGAGGACGCGGTCACCCAGGCGATGGCGAAGCTGAGGATCAGCACGACCAGAAGGCTGACGGCCAGCGTGGACCGGATCGCCGCCAATGCCGCTTCGGCAAGCTTGGTGTCTCGCTGCATGGCTGTGCGTATGGCGTCCTTGGCTTTGTCGAGTTCGGTGCTCATCGCCTCCATTTGGGTGCCGATCTCCGTGTTCAGACTGCGGAGCTGGCTGCGAAGCTGTCTGCGCCGAGCGGTCTGCGCAGCAGTCGTCTCTCTCCCCTGCATGACTACTTGCTCCAGGGGCTGGATCTCTTTCACGCTGGGCATCACCTTGCCAGTGACGAGCGCGGAGAACTCAGCGAAACGCTCTTCCGAAGCCGACAGTGACTTCTTCGCCTCACTGCTCGTCGCCAGGCTTGCCAGGGCCTTCAGGTGCTCCTCGCGCTTCTTGGTGGCAGCGGTGTAGTCGGCCAGGGCATCGGACCCCATGTCGAGGTTGATGATCATCCAGGCCACCGCTCGGTACTGCTCCGCAGTCCAGTAGCGCAGCGCCTGAACGTGATCCAGGTCCTCGGCGCTTCTGGCAAGACTTCTCGCCGCCTCTTGTGCGACTGCTACCCGGTTCAGAATCACCAGCCCGCCTGCACCGAAGAGGACCAGCATGGCCAGGAAGCTCAGGAAGAGACGCACCCGAATGGTCATCGCCCAATCTCCACTCCCTCGGTCGCTGTGGTGACGCATCGTGCCCAACGATCTCGCGCGGTTGCGCTCAGGTGGACCGTCGCGGCCCCTGCCATGCGTGGCGGTGCCGGGTGTTGGGACGGGCGGGTCGAGCTGGTCGGAACCGGCGCGCTCAACCCAGCCCCGGTCGCCAGGGACATACACTGGCCAAGGGTCGGTGGCAGCAGAGGACGTAGCGCGGAACAGCGCGGGGACGCACCGCGCTCCCGCAGGATCCGCGGGACATAGGCCGCATCGGTGACTCGAGCGTCAGGCAGACGCGAGACGAGGAGCTGCAGGTCTTGAGCCTCGAGCTCATCGAGCACTCCCGCCAGAAGCGGTTCGAACACCAGTGCCCTGGCCG
>JAKPQA010000211.1 GCA_029547025.1 Armatimonadota bacterium | reverse complement strand
TCCACCAGATCGTGCGCGGATTCGATCGAGTTTCCGCAGGCGCGCAAGCCTTCTCCTGGACGGACTCCGCCGCGACCTTCCTTGAGCGCGTGTTCAACATCTCCACTGAGGCTGAGATCCGCGAGCTGGTGCTCAAACGGCTCCTCGTCCTCGGCACCGAGCACAACCGCTGGGCAGTCCGTGACGTCTATGTGCGCATAATCGCCAACCTCAAGACCCCGGCGGACGTTCTGATGGTGGCGAGCCAGTTGTCCGACTACTCGGAGGGCGCAGCGTTCGTTCGTCCCGCCGTCGAGGAGGTGTCACTGCCGCCCCGAATCCAACAAGCGTTGGCTGCCTGACGTACGTTCCGCATCGCACCCGGCGAGTCGGTTGCGTCGACGCGAGGCTCATCTCTGCCCACCGTCGGCACCCGGAGCGAGTATGAGGCGCCCGACCTCCGCAATCTCGTCTGGAGCGCCGAGGGTAGCCAACTCTCCGCCACTGGGCCAGCGCCGCCAGCGATCTTGCACGACTCAAGCAGATCTCGTGGAGCGTGCTTCATGGGCCGCACACGGCCGTGCAATCTTCGCTGCATCTCGACAAGATGCTGTCGAGATGCACTCAAAACTGTAAGAAGTGCCGCTGATTCCATGAATTAGCCGACATTATGCACCTCGGGCGTGTCCACCAGCTGGTGTTATAGCCCTCTGGCGGAAGCAACCAGGCATCGAGACGCAACCTCTGGTCGTTCCAAACGCCGCTCACCGAGCCCGACGAACAGGAGAACCCATGAACCAGCTGACTCCCTACCTCTGCGTCGCCGACGCCAGAGCCGCTATCGGGTGGTACGTCGCCGCGCTGGGCGCCGAGGTCACCTACGAACCGATCGTCATGGACGACGGCCGGGTCGGGCACTGCGAACTGGCGATCGGCGAGGCGCGCTGGATGATGTCCGACCAGTTCGACTCCGCCGGAGTGGCCGCCCCCGACCCGACCCGTGGGGCGGCGGTTTCGCTGCATCTCACGGTCGCCGACGTCAACGCGGCCGCCGCCCGCGTCATCCGCGAAGGAACGCCAATGGCCCGAGGCCCTGAGGACAGTCCGCCCTCCGGGCGGGTGGCGGTCTTCGTGGATCCGTTCGGTCACCGCTGGTTCCTGAACCAGCCTGCTGTCAGCTGACCCGGGTTCACGCGGCGAAGCTGGCCAGTGCAGCCCGGATAGCCTCGGACCTGCTGATGTCCTTGCCCCTGCTGCAGACCTTGGGCTCGCGCCCGAGCAGCTCCTCTTCGTCGACGACCAGCCCGCCAACGTCGCGGGAGCTTCGGCCGCAGGCTTGAACGCCGAACGCTGGACCCACCGTGACGGGACGACGCGGCGCCGGGAGCGACTCGGCACACACGGGATCGATCTGGGCTGAGCGGGAGCGCACTTCTTCTGTCGCAGGTCGTGCGTTGCGCGCATCCGCGCTGGCGAGGACTTCGTGGAGCCCTCCGCCACAGCCCTCACCGTGCAGGTTCGCCGGAACTGGTGTGCGAGCGAGGGTGCATCGCGAGAGCAGCGGACACTGTCGGGTGGCAGCGTGGTGGAACGTATCCGGCGGCCGAGAGAGTTACGTGTGGGAGGTCGCTGGCATCATCGGAGCGTGACCCACCTCCGAGGCGGCTCGAGCCTGGCCGCAGGTCGACGCCACTCGCTTGGCCTGCGACGCGACGGCAGAGTCCTTGCCACCGGGAACGGGATGGCCGGGGAGTGCCACGTCGCCGCTTGGACTGACATCGTGGCCGTAGCAGCCGGCAACGTGCATAGCTTCAGCAACACCGGCCGCTCGCACACTGTCGGCCTGACACGCGGTGGAACCGTTATTGCCACGGGATGGAACGGCGACGGCCAGTGCGACCTGACTGGCTGGACTGAAGTTGGGGGCATTGCTGCCGGATGGCGGCGAACGTTGGGCTGGCGGGGCGACGGCACGGTGCTCGCCGCTGGCAGGACCGTGGAGGGAGCCTGCGATGTCGAGGCTTGGCGCGAGATTGTCGCGGTTTCCTGCGGTGACTGGCATTCCGTCGGCCTGCGTGCCGACGGGACGGCGGTGTCCACGGGGGTCAACCGTCGAGGTCAGTGCGAGGTGAGCGACTGGACCGGCCTGGTAGGCATCGCCGCCGGGTACATGCACACCGTCGGGGTAACCGCCGACGGTCGAGTGGTGGCTACCGGGGACCCTTCGGCCACCTTCGACGTGCGCCACTGGCGCGATGTAGTGGCTGCGGCTGCGGGTAGTTACCACACGGTCGGCCTTACCTCTGATGGTCAAGTTCTCGCTACGGGCAAGAACCGCGACGGCCAGGCCTCAGTTAGCGGGTGGAACGGCATCCTGGCCGTGGCGGCGGGATCCCGGCACACCTTGGGTCTGCGCATGGACGGCACGGTGGTCGCGACCGGGTGCGACGACGACGGGCAATGTGATGTCGCTTCCTGGGACGAGGTCGGTGTGCCGTGACCTCGCCGGCGGGCGGGCAGAACCAAACTGGGTCCCAGGACCTGCACCCGTGTAGCCACCGCATTCTGCGCAACGGCGCGAGACTAGGCCGACCGTGCAAAGTACCCCGCACACGGGCGCGCAATCTTGGCTGCATCTCGACAGTTGCGCTCCATCTGTTATGAGGCGCGCCGTGCGAGGATCGCTAACTTCGCACGGTCGGGCTGGGCCGCTCTATGTGCGTGTCGATGAGGAATCCGGCCACGGCGAAGCCCGCGTTCACGGCGAGCTTGGCGTGGCGAGGGGCAGGTCTAACAGCGCCCTTCCCGCGGCCATGCGCGTCGCTGAGGCTGTTCCGTAGGGACCCCAGGCCCGTGACGACGGTCGAGACGCCAGACAAGATCTGC
>JAKPQA010000177.1 GCA_029547025.1 Armatimonadota bacterium | reverse complement strand
CCGCAGGTCGGCATCGCGGCTCAGGTCGACCGGGTTCGAATACCAGGCGGCGCCGATCTGTTCCCCCTCGTCCGGTGTGATGACGATCTTGCCGCCGTCGCGGCTCGCCGAGCCCACCAGGGTCCAGTCGCCCGGCACCTGAGCCGACGCGGCGCCGGCCAGGCACAGCACGATGAGGAGTGCTCCACTGAGTACACGCATATGACTACGGTGCATCCGGTCGGTCCCTCCAGTTCAGTAACGGCTCGCGCATGCGAGTTAGGGCCTCACAGTGATGCGGATGTTGTCAATGTCGAAGACCGTGTCGGTCTGGCTGTTGCTGATGAACCCAAGCCACTCCAGCTTCCGGAACTTCGGATCACACGGCAGATCGGTCATGCGCACCGGCTCGGCGCCCGATGCGGTCACCTCCAGGTCCCATCTCCCGGGAGCCTCCCGCCCGATCCGGCAGGTCGCCGCGATGTGGACCCACTCCCCGATGGGCATGGGCATCACGGGCTTCCCGCCGGCGGAGAGCTGCCCATCGACGTTCGTGCCCAGGCCGGGCCCGACGCGATAGGGCGAAGCCGCGTCGCGCCACTCGATCCAGGCGAGAGCCCCCTCCCCGATCCGCAGGTCGAACTGGACCGTCACCAGGCCTTTCTCGATGTTCGGTGTATACCAGATATGTGGGTTGAACGGGTAGTCGAGCCCGGGCCCATCGGTGAACCGGAGGGCATGCCTGCCTTCGGCGGCGGCCTGATCGGTGACGCGAACCCGTGCCTCGCCGGCCTCGCCCCAGGTGACGGCGTTCTCCGCCGTCGTGCCGGGGGCCGAGTCCTCGAAGCCCTCATCGATAAGCAGGGGCTTCGGCTTTGGCCGCTCGGCGAGGCGAAGCGGCGGCGTCCGAATGGCGTCGGCCAGCGCCACCAGGCTGGGTGGCTCGGTGAGGCCACACTGGCTGGTATCGATGGGCTGGAAGCCCAGCGCCAGCGCCGGCGATCCGGGCCGCAGCCGGAAGTCGCCGGCCGTGGCATCGACGAACAGTGGATCGGCCACCACGGAGTGCGTGTCTTGCCCTGCGGCCTGCCACTCAGCGAGGGTCAGCTCATCGGGAAACGCGAGCCCCTCGCCCTTCGTCCGGTAGTAGAGGTTATAGTCGGCGGTCACCTTGCCTGACCCCGTGTAGAGCGCCTCGCTCTCGTAGCAGACGATGTTGCGCTCGAAGACGAAGCTCGTCTCCTTGTCGATACGGCCCCGGCTGACCTGGTAGTCCCGCCCGAAAGCGAAGATGTTGTTGCGCGCGGTTAGCTCCTGGCCGTAGTGAATCGAGAACCCGCCGCTGACGGTGCGGTAGACCACGTTGCTCTCATAGAGGATCCCGCTGCTGCCCTCGTCGGGATAGATCCCCGCCGCGCCCGAGTACTCGTAGCCGCAGATGTCGTGAATCAGGTTGTTCCGCACCACCGTGCCGGTTGAGATCCCCAGCGTGTAGATGGCGCCCATATCGCTAAGTACGTTCTGCCCCAGGTGGTGCAGGTGGTTGTACTCGATGATGTTGCGATGGCAGGTGGTCGGGCTGTATCCCCACGACCAGCCCACGGAGATGCCGGTG
>JAKPQA010000169.1 GCA_029547025.1 Armatimonadota bacterium | reverse complement strand
AGGTGTGAGAGAGTCGCATCCCAGAGGTGCCCTTCCGGGTTGAGGTGTTGGAGCTGTCGCAAGTCCCAATCTCCCAGCACGGCAGGGCACTTCGCTGTTACGGCACGCTCACGCGACCAACTTCATCGGTGGATTGAGGCTAATCTCGTCGGTGCTTCACATCGCCGGGTAACGCTCGTCAAGCACGGCCTGACGGCGCGGGTGCTATCGTTTGATATCGGAGGTGGCTCTAATCGCTGACGTGTTGATCCGCGACATCCCGGAATCGGTGCTCGCGGCGGTGGACGCACACGCGTCGCGGCTGGGGCTCTCGCGTGTGGAGTACATCCGCCGACGTCTCGCGGCAGACGCGGCGACCTCGGGCGCTTCGGTCTCCGCCGCTGATCTGCGTTCGTTCGCCGACAAGGTCACGGATCTGGCCGACCCGCAGGTGATGGGTGCGGCGTGGCAATGACCGAGTGGCTGATCGACAAGTCGGCCCTGGTGCGCTTGGCGGACAGCCCCGATGCCGAGCGGTGGGCAGAGCGGATCGAACGGGGCCTGGTCCGGATCACGACCGTGACGCGTCTCGAGGTTGGCTACTCCGCCCGCAGCGGCAAGGACGCCCGGTCAATGTTGACCAGCCCACCCGTCTCGGCGATGCCGGTGGAGTACCTCACCCCGGTCATCGAGGACCGCGCCGTGCAGTTGCAGTTGCTCCTAGCCGAACAGGGTCAACACCGCGCGCCCTCCATCCCCGACATCATCATCGCCGCAACAGCCGAACTGGCGGGGCTGACCGTCCTGCACGTGGACAAAGACTTCGAGCTCATCGCCACCATCACCGGCCAACCCGCCGAGCGACTCCAGACATAGGGCATTCCGCCGGGTAGCGCGACGCCGTTTGGGTTCTGCGCCCAAGATGACTGGCGTGGCGCAATGATGGGAGCGATGATCCGGACCTATACGCCCGCTGACCACGACCCGCTCGTCAAGCTCTTCGCCCGTGCGGGTGTCGACGCACCTGGCGGTGAGCTGTGGAGGCATCTGCCGTCAGAGCGGATGATCTATCTCGATCCCTACATCGAGTACTGCCCAGACACTCTGTTCCTCGCCGAGGTCAAAGGCGACCTGGTCGGCTACCTGACGGGATGTCCCGACAGTGCCCTGATTCCGAGCGAGGACGAGCGGTTCACCAAGGCAGTCATGGAGCACAAGCTGATGCTCAGGCCACGCTCGCTGCCGTTCTTCCTCCGGAGCCTCTCCGACGTGGTCAGGACGAAGGGTGCGCGGGGGGGAGGTCGCGTCGGGTGAGGACGTGGACCATCGTTGGCCAGCTCACCTTCACATCAATCTGGCGCCGCAGGCACGCGGCACCGGTGTGGCCCAGGAGATGATGGAGCGCTGGCAGGACTGGCTCACGAACTCCGGCAGCCCTGGCTGTCACTTGCAGACCTTGGTCGAGAACACGCGGGCAACACGGTTCTTCGCGAAGTGCGAGTTCGTGCCGCATGGCTCGACCCCGCTGGTGCCGGGGGTCCGGTACGAGGGGCGGCCAGTGCATCAGCAGACCATGGTCTGGACTTCTCCGAAGGCTGGCTGAGGAGCGGCGCTCCGAACGCGAGACGCGGCGGGCATCCGCCGGACCCTGCCGCCGCGGGTCCGGCCTCGGGTCGTCGAGCAGTAGTGAGACAAGATCACTGCGTGGGCGCCGACGTCGTCTTCTTCAGCGGCCCCAGTGAGGCCGCGGCTGTCGAAGGCGAGCGTCCGGGAGGCGACTGGGCTCGGCCTGTGCAGGTGGGCACCCGCAATGCGGGCTGGTTTCGAAACGGAGGCCGTTCTCGAAGGAGCCGGGGCGGCATTCGACGGCTTCGCCTCGCGCGGCTACGACGGCGCTGATCGAAGAAGACGCCGCCCAACGATTCCAGCGAGAAGACCGAGCCCGCCTGCCGTGAAGCCGAGCAGTGCGGAATCCGGCCACGTCCGGGTCGTTCCACCTGCGTCTCTCCGCCGGGGGCTTGGCGTCGCCTTCGCGATTGGCTAGGCCAGCGTTCGCCGCCGGTCCAATTGCTTGGATACCGGGAACCGTGGTGGCGCCGGCTCAGGTCGAGGCGGCCATTACTTCGATGCGGTTGCCAAATGGGTCCTTGCAGTGGAAGCGTTCGTACCCGGCGAACGTGCTCCGCTCGGCCCAGCTGACCTCGAACCCGGCCTGGTCGATTCGGTCTCCGAGGTCCTTCAGCGCTTGGACGGAGTCGACCAAGATCGCGGGATGCGCCTTCCTCGCGGGCGTGAAAGGCTCCTCAACCCCGAGATGTATCTCGAGAGTCGTTATCTCGCCGTCGAGGTGTCGGAACCAGCATCCACCCCGCCCAGCGAGGTCGGGGGGCTTGCCTACCTCGGTCAGTCCCAGCGCATCCGAGTAGAAGCGCCGGGCCTGTTCCTCCTGACCGGCCGGCAACGCGATCTGGACGTGGTGGAACTGCATGCAGCCTCCTCGATGTCTTGATTTCAAGATAGCTGACCTTGTGTGCTCCGAGGACGTAGCGTTACATCGCCGGCTGTTCACCCCGTCTGGCTTCCGTCCAACGTTCGCCATCAGCACGATGCTGCCCCAGGGTGCAGAAGAGTGGGCACTCTCGCCGGTGAGCTAGGCGTCGATGTTGATCACGCAGAACAGGGTGCCAGTCGGGTCAGCCAGCACCACGAAGTCGGCATTGTCCGGGTAATCCCACTCGACACGGGTGGCACCGAGAGAGACCAATCGCTCAATCTCGGCACGCTGCTCACCTTCGCTGTCTGTCCATAGGTCCAGGTGAGTGCGGTCCGTGCTGTCCAAGTGGAGGCGGCAGGCACCGCCCTCGCGGGGCAGCAAGAAATCTGGGTTGTCTCCACGGTCGAATCGCAGTGCCTCGCTCCAGAACGAGCCGGCGCGGTCGGTATCGGCAACGTTCAGCACGACGGCTCCGATGCGCAGCATCTCCTCAGGTTATTCGCCGACAGGACTGAGCGGTAGGAGGTCGGGTAACTTGGCGAATGCACGGATCTCCCGCGTCCGCAGAGGCTCGCTGCGCCGCCAATACGTGTGTAAGCCCTGGCGCGAATTCTGCGAGCGCGACGCTCCGGCGCCCTTATGAGCGAATCGCCGGCGCTCTCAGGGTGACGAATGTCGGCGTTCGGAGCGACTGCCCGAGCCCGACGAGATTCCCCAACCGGTTGACGACCTGCGTCACAGCGCCGGGAGCCGACCACGTGGTCTGTGGTTGCGCCTCGCTCAACGGCCAGGCACTTCCCGCACTTGCTCCCGCGGTGGCCTCCGCAACCGTAAGGGCACGAACCGTGGAGTGCGGGCGGCGTAGTCGGCGTATGCCTCGAATCGCTGGGCCAGGCGTGTTTCCTCCCATCGTGCTTTCACGTTCAGGACCAGGACCAGCGCTGCGAGGGTGAGGAGCCGGAGCCCGCTTCCGGCCGCCACTGTGATTGAGGCCATCATGAGCAGCAACCCGCTGTAGATGGGGTGCCGTGCGTACCGGTAGAGGCCGCCAGTACGCAGCTGTGCGTGGGCGTTCGGCAACGGCGTGGCCGTCAGACCTCGGCCGAGTCCCGTTGCGCCGATGACCATCACGGCCAGGCCTAGGACGGTGGCCGCGCTGCAGGCAACGGTCAGAGCGGCGGGCACCGGCCAGTCATCGCCATTCGGGAGCACCACGAGGATACCGATCAGCACGAACTGGCCAACGACCAGTAGCCGCGCGGTCCTGACATCGCCAGAGGCCGAGCTGCCTTCTTGCCCAGCGGCGGATTCTGGGGGTGGGCTCATCTCGCGTACCGCAGTAGCATGCGCTTCTCGTCCGTTCCCCCATCCACGATAACCACCGTACGGTTCCCAGCGTGCGGGAAGGGCGTCAGCGCAACCGGGAGATGGGGCATACCGCCGGAAATCGAGCGCGTCGAGTGGTGCGTGCATGCGCCAACTGTGGCGGGCCTGTGCCTCTGTGGTGTGGAGGGGCCCTCGGGCTCTTCGTTGGGACGTTCGGCATCCCTCCCACGCGGGCTGGCAGCGGATCCGGCTCATGTTTATGAGCGGATTCGGATCGTCGTTCACAGTTGCATGTCGGACGTTGTCTGCGCGACGAGAGCGTCATTACCGGAGTCGTTGGTGCGGGGATCCAAGGACGAGGCGGGCGCGGTGTCGAGCGCCCGGCCGGCCAGGGCCAGGCCGACGCTGGCGAAGGCGATGCCTGCTGTCTCGGCGGCTTTGATCTGGAATTCGGTGCCGATGAAGGCGGCGATGCCGATGACCCAGGCGGCTAGGGCGTGTCTCCTAACGCGTCGAGCCAGATCAGGACGGCGCGTAGGAGAGCTCCTGCTCGGTAGGTCAGGGCGAGCTTGTCGTAGCGGGTGGCCAGGGCCCGCCACTGCTTGCAGGTGTTGAAGCTGCGTTCGACGACGTTGCGGTTCTTGTACCGCTGCGTGTCGAACGCGGGAGGCCGGCCGCCCTTGGCGCCG
>JAKPQA010000156.1 GCA_029547025.1 Armatimonadota bacterium | reverse complement strand
GGGGCCCGCAGGTACTTGCCGCCCCACTTGTCGCCGGCGTACCGCGGCACCCGTATCAGCGGCCCCGACGCCCCCTTCTTCCCGGCCGCCTGCCTCTTCTTCCCCGCTGCCTGGAGGGCGGGGCCGGGGTGTGAGGCCCCTCCCTCGTCCTCCTCCAGCAGCCGCCGCTGCACAATGGGGAACACCCGGTAGTCGGGCGTCGTCCGCCGCCCAGTGGCCTCCTCAATCTCCTCGAAGATGACGGCATCCACCACTTGCTCGAAGGGCACCGTGAACATGACGAACCGGGCGGTGTGGGCCAGCACGGCCTGCTCATCCCGCTGGGGAGCCGAGAAGAGCACGATGACGGTGTTGACGTCGGCGTCGGCGAAGGTCCGGCGGACCTGATTGTCCAGGATCAGACGAACGCGGCAGTTCCGCAGCACGAACTCCTGTAGGTCGGCCCCATAGCCCACATCCAGCCAGGAGTTGGACGTGACGAAGCTGAATGAACCGCGGGGGTTGAGCAGCGACAGGGCGTGCAGGTAGAAGTAGACGTACAGGTCGCTCTTGGAGTCGATCTTGTTGGCGGCGGCGTCTCCGGCCGGGTCATAACGGAAGAAGCCGGGGTACGCCTGGTAGACCGAGCGGGCCAGCTTGGCCTTGTAGGCTTTCCTCCGCTCTCGCCACTCGTCGGCTGTGAAGTCCTCCTGTCGCTCCCTGGGGTCGGCGATCTTCTCCTGTCTCACGTATGGCGGGTTGCCGACCACGATGTCGAACCCATCGCTGTCGCCCTCGAAGACCTCCACGAAGGCGATGTCCCAGACGAAGGGCACATCGTGGACCGGCTGGAGAGCCTGGCGGGTCTCCTGCAGCCACTTGCGGCGACCCTCCAGCTCCACCACCTGACGCCGCAGCTCCGCCGCTTCCAACGCCATCTGGGGCGTCGTCTCCACGGTGCCGTCGAGCCTAATCTGCCTCGCCTTCGGGTTGGCGATCCGCTGGTTGAGCTGGACGACCTGCTGCTCTGCCGCCTTGTCCTGGGCGTCGAGTATCTCGCGGAAGAGCCGCAGCTCCGCGTGTTTGACCTGCTCCTCGGTCTTGTACTCACGGTCCTCATCGTTGTTGTAGAACTGCAGCTTCCGCTCCTTGTGGATGGTGATCTTCCGCTTGACCGGCGGGGGCACGAGCGAGGAGCCCTTGATGTGGGCCATGTTCAGCCCACCGACCTCCTACACGAGGCTGTCGCCGCAGCGAATCTTGAAGCTGAAGTGCGGGAGCAGCGGCTCCCGCCGAACGTGGGCCGCTGTGGTGTCGATGTCGGCGTCGATGATGAGGGCCAGCCAGAGCCGCAGCTCGGCGACGTGGCAGGCCCACTCCATCACATCCACGCCGTAGAGGCTCTGGCCGATGATCCGCTTCTTGCGGTCGTAGGAGTCCTCGTGGATCCCGAGGCGGCTCTGGGCCCGGGCCTGCAGGTCGTCGAGGACGTGCAGCATCCCCACCAGGAAGGAGCCGGAGCCGCAGGCGGGGTCCACGACGGTGGTCCTCCGCAGCCGGTCGTTGAGGTGATCCCACAGGCCCGCCTTCTGCACCCGGCAGTCCGCCGTTTCCTTATCTTCGGGCTCCAGGGCGAAGACGACCTCGTAGAGCAGGTTCTTGTGCTGCTGCCCGAGGTGGTTGGCGAGGTTGTCCACCAGGGCCAGGCGGCACATGAGGTCAATCTCGGTGCGGGGCGTGTAGAAGATGCCCGCATCGCCCCGCTCGTCCGCCTCGGAGGAGACGTTGACCAGGCTCTCGTAGACCTTCCCGATCATCTCGGGATCGACGGCGACCTCCTGGTCGAGCGGGCTGTCCTCGGCGATGGTGAAGTTGTAGCTCTCGAGGAACCGGTAGGCCTCCTCGAACCGCTCGTCCGAGATCGTGAAGGCCCCCGGCGGGCTCGTGTCGAGACGGTTCTCCCTGAACAGGCCGCCGTTGAGGTAGGGAGCCATCTGCAGGGCATTGCGGATGTCGTCCGGGAACTGCCGGTGTCCGCCGTGGAAGCGATTGTTGAACGCTTCGAAGAACAGGACCGAGAGCCATTGAGCGAAGAAGCTGTTCCTGGGCTGCTTGGCATCCTGGTAGGCTTCCCAGAAGGCCCGCAGGAACTCGGTGTCCTCGCCCAGCCAACGCTTCCGCTGGACGAAGTAGAGGAACATCAGGCGGTTGAGAAACTGCAGGGCGTAGTCATGGGCCCAGACTGCATCCCGCGTCTGCTTCTGGAGGTCGGCCTGCAGCGACCGGAACACGGTCTGGTACTCGGCGAAGAACTGCTTGCTGACGGCCTCGACGTCGAACGCCTCGTCGTGCCGGGCCTGGATGTCGAGGTGGGACACGGCGAACGGCCCGGCCGGAATGGTTGCGACATCGAGCATCGCGACACGCTGGGATGCCGTCCGCAGCCGCTCCTCCGGGCCCACCGTGATGCGGCGGAAGAGCTGCGGGGCCTTGCGGGAACCCTCTCTCTGGGGAGCGGCGTCCCTGGCCTGCTGCTTCACATTGACGAAGTGCCAGCGGTCCTGGTCGCGATTGGAGAAGATGAAGAGGGCGTAGGGATGCTCGGGCTGGAGCTTCGAGACGATGGTACGTTCGGGGGTCAGCAGGAGACGGTCCGAGTCCAGCTTCGAGTAGATGATCTGGAAGCCGTGGCCGTCACCGGCCCCGGCGAAGAGGATGGGGTCCTCGGCGAGCAGGGCCCGCTGGTTCTCGGTCCACTGCCGCCGCGGGATGGGCTGGTTGATGCGGTCGTAGTTCAGCTCTGTCCAGAAGAGCCGCTTGAGGGGATCGAGGCCGTTCAGCCCCCTGAGGAGCCCCAGGATGCCAGCGGTGCGGTCGTGACTCGGCATGAGCCCGCCCTCCAGACCGCGAGCCAACGCAACCATTCGAGCGGGCGACCGCCGATGGCGCCGAGGACGCAGGAACAGCGTGACCGAGGTTCGCGGGTGAAGGCTGCCAGCTGAGTCCCACCCGTGCCAGGGCTCACGGCACTATCTTCTTCGCCGTCGTGTGTCCCGTGTCCTTCCTAACTTCACAGGTGTGAGAGCTCAGAGTCGGTGTGGGTGTGTGGCCTCAGGAGGAGGCAAGCATAGCCATGCAGGCATCGAGGGGATCGAGACCGCGGGTAATGACCACGTCCCGAACAGGGTCTGCAGGACCGCCATCGTCTGCGACCCGCGGGCGCTGCGCGTCGCCCCGAACACCTTCCGCGCGGTACCCAACGGCCGGATCGCCAACTCCGCCGCCTGGTTCTCCGACGGGCCTTTGGGGCGCTCCACGAAGACGAACGGCTCCTGCAGGAACTTCCGCATCCGCACTCGCGCCGCCAACGCCCGGCACGGACCTCGCTTCCGGCACAGACGCGGCCGGGCCAGCTTCATCGGAGCCCGTTCGAACGTACGCACACCCGAGGCCGGTCCGTCAACGCGCGCATCGCGATGGGCGCCTCCAAAGCCGCCTGTTCCTCCTGATACGCTCTGGCGTGATCGCGCAGCGTCCGGATCTCCGATCGCCACGGCGCGACCGCCGGGTCGTCCGGGGACGCCTCCTCCCGCGCATTCAGAAATGGCACCGGGCACTGGGTCCGAAGGTCGGCCACCACGCTCATGACCCGACGGCCCACTCGGTGCGGCCCCACGACCTCATCAGACAGCTCCGGCTGGGCCACGCAGTCCCCGCCGCACAGCCCGCACTGTGTCCGATAGATGAGATGGTGCCGCACGACATGCCCCGGCGTCGGTAGATCGATGACCTCGCGGGCTCGATGCAGGCTTCCCTGGGACAGCACCTGCCCGCAATCGGGGCAGCATTCGACGCGGTCGGGGCTCTCCCGTGCCACCCGATCGGGCTTCACTCACGCCGACGCCTTCCCTGCTTCGCTGGGCTTCCCGCCCCCACGCTTGGCCTCCAGCGCTGCCCCAAGCCGAGCGTTCTCCGCCGACAGCTCCTCGATCCGCGTGTGAAGCCTTACCAGAAGCGCGGTCAGCCTGCCTCGGCTCGGGGACGCCAGGTCCGGCATGGTTCTTCTCTACGATACCAACCCCACCCGCACCTCCCACAAGTGTCCACCAGGTCCAGGCTCTTGCCCGCTGTGCTCGACGCCTCGCCGATCCACTCTCCTCGCTGATCAGAGGCGGCTGTGAACCAGGACCCTCAGGTTCGGACTCCCACGAATGCGTGCTGCTATCGGTTGTTGGACCGGTACTCCGGTGTCGACATCCGACTGCGACCGACCGGGCCGCCATGCGCGGAGGGACCCGCTCGATCGTCACGAATACACCTCGCCAGACCCACCTGGGACGCCGGGCGGGCCCGATGCGACCACGAGGGCGGGACACACACGGTGGATGCAGCACGAGCGGCCTGCCAGTCCTGTAGGCCGGCGTTCATCTACGGATCCGGCGGCCACGCCAAAGTCGTGGCCGAAGTCATCGCGGCCGAGGGGGTCTACGAAGTCCGGTTCCTCATCGACGATTGCCCGGCCAAAGTGGGTGAAGTCGTCGGGGGCCACACCGTCATGGGTGGACGAGGGGCCCTGAGACAACTCCGCGACCGCGACGGCATCCGCCACGGCATCGTGGCCATCGGAAACGAACGCACGCGCCACACGATCGCGCTCGAGCTCGAGAGCGAGGGCTTCGATCTGCTCACGGCGGTGCATCCGTCCGCCCAGATCTCGCCGAGTGCAAGAGTGGGCCGCGGCACCGTGGTGATGGCAGGCGCCGTGGTGAACGCCGGCTCGCGCATCGGCCTGGGTGCGGTCATCAATACGCGATGCAGTGTGGACCACGACTGCGACATTGGTGATGCAGCGCAGATCGCGCCGGGCGCGACCCTATGTGGTGTCGTGCGCGTGGGCGCGCGAACCTTCGTCGGCGCTGGCGCCACCGTCATACCGGGGGTAACGATCGGCGCCGACGTCATCGTCGGCGCCGGTGCGGTCGTCATCCGCGATGTGCCGGACGGGGTGACCGTCGTGGGAGTGCCCGCCCGGGTCATCAAGTCCCCGGAGCCGCCCCGAGACTAGCCCGCAGCGGCCACCTCGATGCCGTCCCCAACGACCGTCGTCTGCTCGAGTGTACCCAGGAGCTGGGCATTCTCGCGGAGCCGGACCCCGCTGCCCACCAGCGCGTGCCCAACACGGCAGTTCAGCCCAATGGTGGTTCCCGGAAGGACCACGCTGGCCGCGATACGGCCACCGTGAGCCACCCGGCACCGCTCACCAAGGGTCGTGTACCAGCCGACGTGAGCCTTGCCGATCTCGCACCCATCACCGATGACGGCCGGCCCCGTGATCCTCGCCTCGGGATGAATGTGCACGTTCTCGCCCACGAACACGGGGCCGCGGAATCGGTCCCCAGTCAGCAGGCGGCCGGTCTTCTCTCGGGCGGCCATCAGACGCTGAAGGCACAAACGGGTGAGAGACATCACCTCACCCGGGTCGCCGACATTGGACCAGTAGCCCTGAAGCTCATGGGCCCGGGTGGGAAGACCCTCCTGAATGGTCCGCGCCAGAGCCGTGGTCAGCTCATATTCACCTCGAGCCGATGGCGTGAGCTCATCGATGGCCGCAAAGACCTCCGGGCGCAAGATGAAGATGCCCGAGTTGATGAAGGGAGTCGACGCCGTTCCCGCGGGCGGCTTCTCGACCAGATCAACAACCTGACCATCCCGGACGAAGACCGCCCCACCGGTGGAGACATCCTCCACGCGGTTCACACAAAGAAAGGCAGAACCGGGGTCCGCCTGGTAGGCCGCCATGAGACTCGAGTAGTTCTCGGGTGGGGTCATGATGTCACCGAAGGTGAGGAGGAACGGCTCGTCACCGACGAAATCGCGCCCAAGTCCCGCCGCGATCGCGGTCCCATACTTGGCCCCACGATCGAGGTCCTGGGGGCGATAGTGGATGGCCACACCCCAGTGGGACCCATCACCGAAGTAGTCCGCAATCTGGTCCCCAAGGTGGCCTGTGACTAATAGAAACTCGCGCGCGCCAGCGTCCCTCAAACCCACCAGAATATGCTCGAGGATCGGGCGATTGAGGACTGGAATCATCATCTTTGGCCGCGTCTGCGTCAATGGCATCATCCGCGTGCCGCGACCCGCGGCCAGTATGACTGCTCTCAACTCCAACACGCCCCCAGACAGCCCCATACCAGGACCTTCACGTCCCCCCACGTGAGTGTAACATGCATGTGGCGCCAATGGCAACAGGCGATTGCTCTTGCGTGAATGCGAGAAGGACGAGGGAGCATTGCGGCGAAGCATGAACTCAGGATTGCGTCTCGTTCGTCAGGTCTGTGCAAGACGAGGCACACGGGCCCGTGTTGTGGCATGGATCTCGTGGCGGTGGATGGAGGCCCATCGATGCGGTGTGGGAGAGAGGCGTTCGGCTTGGCCAAGTGTTGCACATCGCTGTTCCTGGCAGGTGCCCTGATCGTCGGGATGATGGTGCTCCCGGGCTGTGGCTGTGGCGGGGAGACACCCGGCGGCATTGCCTTGACATATGGGGAGGTCAGCCTGGTCCTGGCCTGGCCCACGGCTGCGGCGCCGGCCGGAGCCGTTAGTCTTCCGAGGGACACGGAGCTGGTGCGCATCCGAGCGTACGCCGGGGGCACGCCCCTGGCATCCTACGAGGGTGAGGCGTTCCCCCGGGAGGTGCATCGCACTCCTGGACAGAGCCAGGCGACGATCACCATCAAGCTCCCGGCAGGCCACATTCGTGTGGAGGCGGAAGCCCTCTCCGCCGTCATCACTGCCCCATCGACCCGCGCCCTGCTGGCCAGCGGGTGGGCCGAGTTCGAAATGGCGGCCAAGACGAGCGAGGGGCAGCCCCCGACCGCCATCGCGCTGCAGGTTAGCATGATCGCGCCGCGCGAACTGAACGCGCTCGTGACCGTCGACGCCGGCCAGCCGCGAGTCCGTCTGACCTGGGCGGCCCCGGATTCACCCGGTGTCCCCGTCCTTGGCTACCGCGTCTATCGGTCCGCCAACGCGGGCGGGGCCACCGGCAGTGAGGCGCTTCTCGACGTGGTGAACGGAACCCAGTACACGGATCCCGATCCCGCCGAAGGCGCCCGCCACTATGCGGTCACGGCGCTGTACCAGGCCGACGATGCCGCCACGGCCGATGCCGACGAGGCCATCGAGAGCCCCCCGTGCCCTGAAGTCGTCGGCAGCGTCACGGCCGTCCCACCACCGATCGGCCTCAGTGCCGTGGCCTCCTCCAACCGGGTGGACCTGACCTGGGTCGAGCCGGCCGACACGTCCAACGTGGCCGGGTACGCCATCTACCGGTCCGTCACCTCGGGGTCCGGCTACACCCGCATTAACGCCACCCTGGTAGCCGTCGGCACGACCACGTACGCCGATACCACCGCCGCCAACGGAGTCCCGTACTTCTACGTCGCCCGTTCGGTAGCCCCGTCGGGCCAAGAGAGTGCCAACTCCAACGAAGCCACCGCGACCCCAGAGGCAGGCGTCACCGTCATCCCGCCCCCGCACGGCCTCGCCGCCGTCGGGTCGTCGAGCCGGGTCGACCTGACATGGGTCGAACCCCCCGACACGTCCAACGTGGCCGGGTACGCCATCTACCGGTCCCTCACCTCGGGGTCCGGCTACACCCGCATGAACGCCGCCCTGGTGGCTGTGGGCACCGCGACCTATGCGGATACCACCGTCACGAACGGCACACCGTACTACTACGTGGTGCGGTCCGTCGCCCCGGGCGGACAGGAGAGCGCCAACTCCAACGAAGCCAGCGCAACCCCCGAAGCAGGCGTCACCGTGATCCCGCCCCCGCACGGCCTCGCCGCCGTCGGATCGTCGAACCGGGTCGACCTGACATGGGTCGAACCCTCCGACACCTCCAATGTCGCGGGATACGCGGTGTACCGCACGCTAGAGTCCGGCAGAAACTACACGCGGATCAATGCCGCCCTGGTGGCCGTGGGCACCGCGACCTATGCGGACACCACCGTCACCAACGGGACGCCATACTACTACGTGGTGCGGTCCGTGGCCCCGGGCGGACAGGAGAGCGCCAACTCCAACGAAGCCAGCGCGACGCCGGAGGCGGGAGTGACCGTTGTGCCGCCCCCCCGCAACCTCACCGCAACAGGCGGCAACGGCCGGGTGGACCTGCAGTGGACCGCGCCCACCAGCACGTCTGGAATATCGGGCTATGCCGTCTACCGGTCGACCACCTCCGGCTCCGGGTACACCCGCGTAAACGCGACTCTGGTCGCCGTGGGCACCAACGCGTATGCGGACACCACCGTCACCAACGGCACGCCGTACTACTACGTGGTTCGGTCCGTGGCCCCGGGCGGACAGGAGAGCGCCAACTCCAACGAAGCCCAAGCCACGCCTCAGTCGGGTGCCGTTTCCGTGCCGGCCCCGAGTGGCCTGAGCGCCGTGGGCGGCAACGGCCGCGTCGATCTGGCCTGGTCCGAGCCAGCAAACACCTCGGGAGTGGCAGGCTATGCCGTGTACCGATCGGTGACCTCGGGTACCGGCTACAGCCGGATCAACAGCTCTCTCGTGGGCGTCGGGACACACACCTACGCGGACACCACGGTCACCAACGGCACGCCGTACTACTATGTGGTGCGCTCCGTGGCCCCCGGCGGGCAGGAAAGCGCCAACTCGAACCAGGCGACCGCCACACCCCGCGCCGCCTTCAGCGCGTGGATCATTAACCCCAAAGACTCGTCCATGAAGCTCATCGGAGTGGCGGCCGGCCCGGCCGTCTTCGGCGCCAACGATGGCGCAGGAACCGAGCAGCCTCAGTTCACCGCGACGCTGCCCGCCTACTACATCGGCGAGACCGAGGTCACCAACGCCCAATACGCGCGCTTCCTCACGGACGCCAAACCGAGCAGCGGAACCCTGGCGACCTGGATCGAGCTCAGAACCGACGCGTGGATGGAAATACAAAAGAGCGGCGACACCTACACGCCGGTGGCCGGGCGCGAGAACCACCCGGTGGTCTTTGTGAGTTGGCACGGCGCCAAGGCCTATTGCGATTGGGCGGGGTTGCGCCTACCCACCGAGCTCGAGTGGGAGAAGGGAGCGCGCGGCACCGATGGCCGGGAGTACCCCTGGGGCGGCTCGGGGTACCTCAACGGCTGGGACTCGACCAAGTGCCGGAATCAGACGAACCAGGCAGCCTACCCGCCCGCGGGGACCTGCGAGGTATTCGACTACGCCGCCGGCATCAGTTCCATGGGGATCTACAACACCAGCGGCGACGTCTGGGAATGGTGTGCGGACTGGTTCGACGGGAGCATCTATTCCCAATACGCCACCGGTGACCTAACGCCACCGTCCACCGGCACCGGCCGAGTGCTCCGCGGCGGCGGCTGGGATCAGGCAACCACGTCCGCGTTTCGGTGTGCGACCCGGGGCTTCATCGCCCCAGAGGACACCCACAGCTACGTTGGGTTCCGCTGCGCCGCAAGCCCCTAACCGGGCACACTGCCGGTCCGCTCCGCCACGCCCTCCGGCCTCGCCCATGCAAGGATGAGGCCGGGGACGGGTGGCCTCGACGGGCACAACACAGCGTCATCACGCGTTGCGGTTCATGCACGGAGTTGCGCGACTTGGCTGCGCGCTGTTGACAATCCCGTGACGGCCTGATACGATCGGTCTGTATGGGCGGGGTGCCGCTCTCGGGCGGCAACCCCGCGATTGCATTCGGCGTCTTTTGGGGAGCGTATGACGAGGGAGTGTGGTGGATGAGGAAGTCAGTGGTTGCAGCGATCTTCGCCGTGTGTATGTTGGGGATGGCGTCGACGGCTTATTCCTATCAGTTCACGGCGGCGGGTGGCTGGTACGTCGACTGGGGTCTGGAGATCGTCCTGCAGGATGGCTGGGGTTCCGACCCGGGGAAGCATCTGGACTGG
>JAKPQA010000315.1 GCA_029547025.1 Armatimonadota bacterium | reverse complement strand
GCCGTGACCGACCGTCTGGGCGAACGCACGCTCGGCCGGCGACTCGCGGAGACGCTGCGCACGACGGAGGCGGCGCGTTCGGAGTCCATGTGTGAGGCGTAGTTGGAGGCCGTGCGGGTGCCTTGCGGAGGTGACCAAGATGGATCTGGCATGCCGCCAGAGACAGTCCAGTGTGTGGCCCGTGCCCCCCGGTGCGGGGCCGCTCTGCTCAGCGGCGCGTTACCGGGTAGTGTGGCTGGTAACGGTCCTGGCGCTCGCGGCTTCTCATTGCCCGGCGCAGGATCCTGGGGCGGGGAGTGAGGCCCCCAAGCCAGCGAAGAGCGCAGTGCTCTCCGCGCTGCGAGCTTGGGGGGTTCCGGACGACACGTGGGCGCTGCTCTCGCCCGAGGTGGCACAGCGGCTGGTCGACGAGCGGCCAACCGGGTTACTGATGGAGTCGCCGGAGCTGCTGGAGCGGCTGGGGTGCTCTGTGGTGCAAGGGGCTTCTGGGCGCTGTCTGGTGGCAGGTGGGCTCTCCCGTCTCGACCCGGCGCGCGCGTGGCGGGCCCGAGGGCGCGTTCAGGACCTTGCCAGGGTCTGTGATGCCGTACCCGACGTACTTCGGTCCTGGTTTGCAGCCGGGGCGTGGATACGGGCCGATCAACTGGACCAAGGGGGGCGCGAGGCACTCCGGCGCTA
Source organism: Armatimonadota bacterium (assembly GCA_029547025.1). Lineage (GTDB taxonomy): Bacteria > Armatimonadota > Zipacnadia > UBA1398 > JAKPQA01 > JAKPQA01. The sequence goes on along the minus strand of JAKPQA010000315.1, from coordinate 3,835 downwards.
CACTTCACGGTCGCCATCCGGCCCGGACGATCCAGATCCGGACTCACCCAACTCCTTCGTGAGGATATGGGTCAGGACTGTGTGTGAGATCGGCGGCGACCCCGGTTCTACGGAGGCGCGTAGAACCGTCCTCCGCTCGGCTCCCTCGTCTGCGGCGCCGGCCCTGGTGGCTGTCGCCACCGACGGTGCGGGGCCGACGGTGTGTGTCAGTGTTCGCTGCAGTGCGGCGGTGGCTGCTCGCGCGGCTGAGTTGCCTCCCGGGGGTCTTGGTGCGGTCGGCGAGTTGGCCAAGTCCCTTGCCCCGGGTCCGGATGTGCTCTCGGGGGGCGCTAGCCTGCTCGTGGAGGCCGACTCGGCAAATGGGCTGGGCGGTGGCAGCGCGACCGTGTGGACGCTAGCGGAGTGGGCTGATCGCGTCCGGCCCCTCTGCCGCGGAGTCGAGCTCGTAGTGGACGAGAGCGACACGGGAACCCTCATCGTGATCCCGGCGGCGTGCCGGTCGTGGTCCGCGGCGGCCAGCGCACTCTCGGAGCCGGGGCGGCTCACGGTCCGGCACATTGGCGACCTGCTGTTCGTTACGTGTAGCCGCGACACGAGTGACCGCGGCGCCGCCACTGCCACGGAACGAGCGAATGAGCGGTTCGCGCAGGCCCTGGCCTCGCGCGTGCTCGACGCGCAGTGGCCGATCCTGCACGCGTCGCTCCTGCCAGCTGACGACAGAGACGCACTGGTGGGGTTGCGGGGCACATCCAAGCTGTCTGCAGCCGTCGCGGCCATTGTCTGGGCCTCGCCGCCCGCTCGAGCAACTGAGTCTGGGTACTCCTCCGGAGCAGTTCGCCTACTCGACGCCAGCGGCCATGCCGTGCAGGGCGGTGCCGCCCCGCAGCAGGCTCCGCCCGACGGCCTGGTGGCGCGGGGCGAAACGACCGTCTACCTGGGCGTCGCGGAGGTGCTCCGGTACGTCGGGGGGGTGGCCGCAGGCGCCCGTCTCTCGGCGGTTCAGGCGCCCCGTCCAGAAGTGGCGCACCAACCGCTCTTCACGATCGGCAGGATTCGAGAAGTCGGGATCTCTGCGAGTCGGTTGCGGCCCGGTACAGAGGCCCGATGAGTACGGCGGATGAGAGGGGAGAACGTGATGCGCGCGCATTCGGCGATCTGGGGCATCCACTGCGGGGTGCTGCTGCTATTGGCGTGCGGCCTGGCCCGCGCGGAGGACTGTACGTGGACGACCGAGACCAACGTCGACATCTACTACGAGTGCCAGATGGAGGACACCGGATCTGAGTAGAACGCCGGCCCGTGGGCGCGAGAGCTGAGACTCGCATACGACTTCGAGACAGAGTACCAAGAGGAAGAGTGCGTACCGTATGCCGAGGGCGGTTACTGGTTGAACGGGCCTCTCCTTAGATACGCAGAGGCGAGTGGCTTCCATCTGATCCTCCTGCCCGCCGAGCTCAAGCTAGCGTGGCAGGGCGGTTGGGAGATCGTCGGGCGCGTCGTCACCTAACTGGATAGGTTCAGCGAGGCGTGCTGCAAAGATGACGCCTCGTGCGAGGCCCATGAGACGATGAGCGCCAACAGCTTCTTTGAGTACAGCATCCTTCAACCCTACGGCGAGCTCGACGGCAAGTGCCCTGCGCAGTAGGGGGTGCACTGGCGCAAGAACACCAAGGTGGGAGGCCGCCCGTCTGTCGCGGCCTCCTGGTTGCCACAGAGGGACATGGAGGGCGTCATGTGCTGGATGCTCCAGGCGGTGTGGAGGGGCGCGGAGTCCAGGGCTGTGGGAGCAGTGGTTGTCGCAGCGTGGTGCCTCGCAGGTGGACGCCTCGTGCTGGCTCAGCCATCGCTAGCTGATTCGGGGACCGCAGTCGTGCTTCCCCGCAGCCCGGTAGAGGCCGCCAGAGCACAGGAAGCCCTGGCTCGTCGCCTGGAGGCCGCTCCGCTTGTGCTCTCTGGCGCTGCCGAGCGCATCTCCCATGTCCAGCTTGTCGGGGACGCCGCCCGGAGCTGCCCGGTGCGGTTCTGCGCTGCCCTGGCTGACTGGGCCGACCGCCGCGAGGAGGAGGCCGTCGGTGCTGTCTCCGTTGGCGAACTGCTCTGGAGATGGCGGCGCAGCCACACTTACGCCGTGTGGCTCGGCCTCGATGGCGACTACGTCGCGTGTGCCCTCCTGCCTGAGGGGGCGGCCTGGTTCTCGTCTTCGGTGCTTGGGTGGGACAGCTTCACCGAGTCGCTGGCGCTGATGCTCGAACCGTGCATTGCCGGGCTTTCGGAAGAACAACGGGCACTCGTTGCCGCCGGATACGCGCTCTCGACGGCTGAGCTGTCACCTGAGGTCCAGTCTGCGTGGGCGGCGCTGTTCGGCGGCCGCCAAGAGGCGGGCGCACTGCGCGCGGCCCTGGGAGACGCGCACACGCGGCTCTGGCTCCGGTTCACGCCCAGAGTCGAGGTTCAGCTCGCGCCGGCACGGATGTCTGAGGGAGGCTGGCTGCACGGTGTTGACCTGCGCAAGTGGCAGCAGAGGGGGTTCACGCCCGCTGCCTCCGCGGAAGCGATACAGGATGCGCTGAACAGGTGGCTGGCGAGCTCGGGGCCCGACGAGACGCCTCCGACCGGCGAGGCGGACATCGTGGCCGCCCTGCAGCGGGCTAAGCTGGATGTGCCTGCGGGAGTCGTGAGACTGGAGGACCTGGCGGCTCAGATCACCGCCGCAGGAGGCCCGGCGGTCCGCGTCGATCCATCACTGGGCGACCAGCGGCTGGTCCTGACGCCGGGAGCTTGGTCGGTTGTGGACCTCCTGCGTGCGACGACTGCAGCGTGCCGCGCCTCCTGCTGGCGCGACGGGGACGGTATCGAGATCGGCCCCTTGCGCACGGTCATGCACCCCGTCATTCTCCGCCAGATGGACCTCGCAGGCGACTGGCGCACTCGTGCATTCGCGGGCACGCAGCTGCTTGCCGCCGACAACCAACGTTTGGCTGACCTCACCGCCGATCAGCGTGACTTTCTCGTCAAGGCGGTGGGATCGGGGCCACGCGCTGTCGTCGCAGGGGCGGATGCCCACGTGATCGTCTTCCCCAATGTCACCGTTCGGCTCGAGCTGTGGGCGCCCCTGTCCGCCGACCTGTCGGAGTCAGGCGCCGACAGGGGGCCCGACGCGTTCGAGCTGGTGCAGGAGTTGCGGGTGGATGTCCCGTCGTGGAGCTGGCGCCGCTTGGATTTCGGTAGGCCTGGCCCTGCGGACGCTGGACATGCGTGACAGGCGTATTGAGAGCTCATGGCACGGCGACTGTAGCTGTTGAGGATTTGCGGGGGTATCTGTGGCCGAACGTCGTCGCGGGCACGCTCCGGCCGAGTGCATCTGCGCGGCCCTCGGAGCGGCCTTGGCGCTGGTTGCGGCGGCATCGGGTGCCGAAGACGCTGCGCCGCGTCCGCTGCTCCGGATTGCCTACACCTCTGACATCGGCGGGGTGCTCGAGCCATGCGGGTGCTCGGCCGGGCAGCGCGGCGGCCTGCCGCGACTGGCGACGGTCGTGGCGCGGCTGCGGGAGCAGGGCACTCCGACCCTTGTCCTCGACGGAGGAGGCCTGACCGGTAGCGCCGTCCAGCTCCCCTACTTCGCCGAGGTGCTTGCACAGATCGGCTATGACGGGGCGGTGCCTCGGCCTGACCGGCAGCAAGAGGGGCAGGATGGCGCGCCGGACATGGCGGCGGCGTTGGCCGCGGGCGGGCTGAGGGTGCTCAGCCCACCCATCGATGCCGGACTCGTGGCGACGCGGCTGGATGTCGGCGGCGAACCGGTCATCCTCCTCGTGGCGGGCGACGGCTCGGTGAT
>JAKPQA010000139.1 GCA_029547025.1 Armatimonadota bacterium | reverse complement strand
CCGGGCAGTCCATCGTCGAGGTGAGCGACGCCGAGGGCGTGACCCTCGCCAGCATGGCGATCGGGCACCATGATGCGGGGCCCATGGACCACGGCGCTGACGTGCTGGTGACGGCACCGTCGGGCCGACCATGCCGAGTGGCGTTCGACGAAGTGTCGGCCTTCGGCATGTACCAGAAGGCACCGGAGGCGCATGGCATTCGCTTCGTTGGGCTACCCCCCGGCAGTGTGGTGGATGCGCTACACGTTCAGGGCAACCTGCGCATCGCCGACAGCGCGGCGGCGACGCTGCTGTTCCGCACCTCTTATGAGGGCACGGTCACACTGGAGGGCCCCGCCGCCGACCGGGGCGGTCTCGTGGGCTTCCTGACACGCCTGGCAACCCTCTCGAGGCCTACGTTGCATGTTCGCGACAACCTGTCGATCGTTATGAGCGACTTCTACAACGAGCAGAGCGACCAGCACGTGGTCCTTGAGGGCAACGAGGAACAGCCCGAGGGCGCCGTGACGATCCAGGGCCCGAAGATGCACACGTTCACCCAGGAGCCGGTCTTCGACATCCGCGACTATGCGGGGCGGATCTACTACGGGCAGAGCCAGTTCTATGTCGACCCCAAAGAGCCACGCTTCGTGTCGTCAGGTACACGCCCATCCCGGCTGATCCTGGCGGGTCATTTCTGGTACAACACCACGCCGAGGCCGGAGCTGGGACCGGAAGTCCGGCTCACGTTGATAGGCAACCGCGATGTACCCGACATCAGTGCTGATGACCAGGCGCTCTCGGACATGGCGTCGGCACTGGACGACCTGCGCCGTCTGGGCAAGGTGGAGCTGGGGCTGTAGTGCTGTCGGGCGTGAGGCCCGGCTTCCAAAACTCATGGGCATCGAGACAGGCTGGCCGAAGTGCCGTCCAGGACGCGGCTTCAGTGGTCAGCTCATATGCTCAGCAGAGCGGCGGGATATCGCGGGAATGGAACGGGGACCGGAGCCAGTCGGGTGTCCGAGGCAGCATCCGATCCCCGCCCACCGTGGTGGTGCAGGGAGCGAAGCACGGGAACGCAGCCGACACGGTCGCCGGGCTAGGGGGGGGCAAGCCCGGGGCTTATGACGGCACCCCTTGCGGGAACAAACGCTCCGACAACCACAATATCATATATGCAACTTTTCTGCAAGCAAAACGCAACGCACGCAGGAGGTTATGTGGGTCTCGAGTGCGGGGCAGATGGCGCTCCTCGCGCTGCGGGAGCCCTTTCCGCTCGCCCGGTCCTCAGTGGTTCCGAGGATCCTGGGGCGGTCGCCGCCGACGCTCCCCGTGCGGCCCACGAACGACAGCAGGCCGGCACCGTCCCTGGGGGCGAAGCCGGCCTGCCGGATTTCACATGGCCATGGCTACTCTGCCATCGCGGTAGCCTCGTGGCGTGGCGCCGGGATTCAGCAACTCAGTGTTCGTGGTCGGGCGAGTGGTACCAGGGTCCGTAGCCGTTCCACCAGTAGCTGGTGACGTTGCCGCTGCCATCCACGGCGGCATAGGGACTGCCCTCACCCGGGCACTTGGCCCATTTCACGTGGCCGTCGCATTAGACGATGTTGATCCCCTCGTTGTGAATCCAGATGCTTCCGGTGAGGCTGGACGGCCGCATCTGGGCTTGCTCGCCGGAGCCGGTCTGCCACCGGTTGGGATAGCTGGGAACGGTGGTGGGACCGTTGCGCCAGGGATTGCGGAAGATGTCCGCATTGCCAAAGGCGTTGACCCCATCCTCCCACCACGAGATGGTTGTGGCGGGCTCAACAATGGCGCTCTCCGGGTAGGCTTCGAGTAGGGAGTTGAAGCTGTAGCTGATGGACGTCGTCGGCTGTCCGGCCTCCGGGTCATAGTAAGGGGTCCTCTGGCCGGACGGGCAGTGCATGATCTCCCAGTTCTTCATGTAGGGTGCGATGGCGACGTGAGGGATCGTGCTCAGCGATGGATAGCCGGACCACATGGGAATGGGGAGCATGTAGTCGCCCAGGGCGTCGGCGCCGAGCACCCCCGTAGCCAGGGGATAGGTGCTATCGTAGTCGCTGATGTACTGGGCGGTGGCAAGCCCAATCTGCTTGAGGTTGCTGGCGCAGGATGACTGGCGTGCCTTGGCTCGCGCCTTGGCAAAGACGGGGAACAGGATGGCCGCCAGGATCGCGATAATGGCGATCACGACGAGCAGCTCAATCAGTGTGAAGCCTCTCTTGCGCACAATAGGACCTCCTTGAGTACGGTGCGGGGAACCGCAAGGCGACGGAGCCGACTCAGGGCCGACGGCTGCTGTCCGTTCGATAGCTACTTGCCTGGCGGCGTGAGTTTCTGCGCCTGTGTGCTCAGCGCTTGGCCTGTTTTGGCGCCTTCAGGGGCCTGGCCGGCCTCCGAAGCCTTCGGCTTGCCACACCCAATGCAGAGCACGGAGAGGAGACACAGAAAAAGGCAGGAAGCAAGAAACTTATGCACAACAATACACCCCCCAGAGACTGAGGACACGCGTCGCGAGGGCGAAGTCAAGGCGCCACAACAACCGACGGGCTCGACAGCCAAGCTGCCGGGCCGTCGCGGCTCTGGGGAGAGCTGCGGCGGCGTACGCGTCCCGTCAGTAGTGATACCACAAATCGTTGCGGGTGTGAAGTCGTGACGGCCAGCAGTCCTGCAGACCGCGCGAATCCTGGCGTCCGCGGCCGTCAGGCGTTCGCCCAAGGCAAGGGGCACCGGCGAGCCGTGAGCGGCGGGCAGCGGCTCGCCGATCGGTTCGGGCCCACAAGCCCGGCGCCCCGGCTGACGCTATCCCCGCGCGTCGGGCGGTGGGGCCTCTTTGTCGAGGAAGCGGACGATCTGCCGGATGAACTCCTCGAGGTCCTCGAGTCGCTCGCGGAGGACCTGGCGGACCTCCTGGGCGGAGACCTCCCAGTAGACGTGAACGAAGCGGTTTCGCATGTGCGCCAGATCGACGAGGCGCTCGCCGAGGTCGGGGTCGATCAGGTGGTGTTCGTAGAGGCGGTAGATGATCTCGGCGTAGGAGGACGTGCGGCCCAGGCGTCGCCGGATCGTCAGGTGCCGCCCAATGTCGAGGACGGCCTGGATGGCGCGCTGGAGGTGATGGTTCGCCAGAGCGGCGTTGTCCGGGCTCGCGTAGAACTCCTCGTCATCCAGGGCGGCCAGACGGTGCAGGCGCTCGAGCGAGGCGCGCATGTGGGTCAGTTGGGATGTGACCAGGGCTTGTTCAGGGTTCATCGGTGCAGCGGCCCTCTTCTCCCAGGATCTCCTTGCAGATGTCGCGGTAGTTGGCCTCGACCACCCAGGCGAAGTCGTGCCAGTCGCGGAGCACGCGGTCCTCGAAGGCGACGCGTAGCTCCTCGTCGGCCGAGTAGAGCAGTTGGCCGGACGTGACGGCCTCGCTCTGCAGATGGGTTCCCGCCCGGTCGAGTTGGACGAGATCGACGAGGCGGGGCGCGAAAAGCGGCTCGAGGGCCTTGCGCAGGCTGAGCCACTGGGCGAGGTCGCTCCGCTCCGCGGGCCAGCCGCGAGGGACAATGCCGATGTCGACGTCGGCCATCTCGTCGGGGTCGTCGGGAAGCACGTGCGAGCCGAACAGGTAGCACAGGCCGACGCCGTGCTTCTGGCACAGGCGAGCGATGGTCTGTCGGGTCTGGGGATCCATCGGCGTGCTCCCAGCCGGGCAGGGCACCCATACCCCGCGCGGGTCTCAGGTGAGTTTCGGGCTCTCCGCGGCCAGGTCCTCGAGGAAGCGGACCAGGATCTGGTGACGGCGAGCCGCCATGGCGCGGGCGGCGGGCGTGTGCATCTGGTCCTGTAGCCGCAACAGCTTCTCGTGGAAATGGTCGACAGCGGCCGCCAGGGAGCGGCCCTGCTCGCCGGCGCGCATGAAGGCCCGGGCGATGCCCACGGCGCCCATGGCATCCAGGCGGTCGGCATCCTGGAGGATCCGCGCCTCGAGCTCTCGTGGCGTTTCGCCCTGATGGAAGCTGTGCTGGGCGATGGCGCTCAGGATGACCGGCACTTTCTCGGGGGGACATCCCACGCGTTCGAGGATGGGCTTGGCGCGCTCGGCCGAAACGGCAGCATGCCCCGAGCTGGGCTCAGCCGGTCTACCGCGGCCGATGTCGTGCAGCAGGGCGGCGGCCTCGCAGATGTCGTGGTCGGCGCCCTCGGCATCGGCAAGGCTCACGGCGATGAAGCGCACGCGGAGGACATGATCCCAGCCGTGAGCGCACTCCTGTGGGAAGAAGGGCCGGGCTTGGGCCTCGGTCCGGGCGATCCACTCCGCTCCGATGGGGCTCGGCACGACTCAGGACAGCTCCAACCGGTGGCCAAGCTTGTCGCGCTTGGTTCGGAGGTAGTTCTCGTTCTGCTTCGTGGGAGGCGCCTGGATGAGCACCTGCTCGACGACCTCAAGGCCGTAGCCCTGCAGAGCGACCAGCTTTTTTGGATTGTTAGTTAGAAGCCGCATCCGGCGGACACCCAGATCTAGTAGCACCTGGACGCCGAGGCCGTACTCGCGGAGGTCGGCGGGATAGCCGAGCATCTCGTTGGCCTCGACGGTGTCGGCGCCCATGTCCTGGAGGTGATAGGCTTGGGCTTTGGGGGCGAACCCGATGCCGCGGCCTTCTTGCGAGGGCACGTACACGATGACGCCGCGCCCTTCGGCTTCGACCTGCTCCATCGCCATGCCGAGCTGGACCCCACAATCGCATCGCAGGGAGCCGAAGACATCGCCGGTGATACAACCCGAGTGCATGCGGACCAGAACTGGTTCCTCGGTGTCCACGCTGCCTTTGACGAGTGCGATGTAGGGCCCGGTATCGGCGTCGGTCTCATAGCAGATCATCTCGAAATCGCCGCGCGTCGTGGGCAGGTGAGCCCGGGCGACGCGCCGGACGAGCTTCTCCGTGCGCCGACGGTGAGCGACCAGGTCTTCGACGGTGACGATGGGCAGGCCGTGCGTCTTCGCGAGCTCCTCCAGTTGCGGCAGACGGGCCATGGAGCCGTCCTCGAGCAGGCACTCGCATATGGCGGCGGCGGGGAACAGGCCGGCGAGGCGGGCCAGGTCGACCGCGGCCTCGGTATGGCCCGTGCGCCGCAGGACCCCTCCCTTGCGGGCGCGCAGGGGCTGGACGTGGCCCGGACGGACGAAGTCAGATGCCTTGAGGCTGGGGTCGGCGAGACCGCGGATGGTGGCGGCACGGTCCTGGCTGGACGCGCCGGTGGTGATGCCCCGGGCCAGGTCAACGGTGAGCGTCATGGCCGGCCGGATCCAGTCGCGGGTCGCGGCGTACTGCAGGGGCAGGTTGAGCTCGTCAAGGCGCTCGCCCGCGACCGGCACCGTGATGCCGCCTCGGCCATAGACGGTCATGAAGTTGATACTGTCGGCCGTGATCTTCTCGGCGGCGATGACGAGGTCGCCCTCGTTCTCGCGACGCTCGTCGTCCACCACGACGACCATCCGGCCCTCACGGAAGGCATTGACGGCCTTCTCGACGGAGGTGCGGATCGCATTACCGGTTACCTCAGGTGTGTCAGTCACGCTATCGGACCTCCCGAGCGGCTATGGTATCATACGTAGAGCTTCGACCCAACGCGTGGGGTCCGGTTCTGGGCTCTGGCAGAGGGGACGGAGCCCCTCGTCTTCTTGCCGGCCAGTTCGCTGGCACGGCCGTTGGTGCCAGGTGCACCACAGCGAGGGGCTCCGCCCCCTCTGTTGCTGGCAGGAGAAGGGTCAGAGCCCCTGCCGTGCGAGGCCAAGCATGGCCAAGACCTGTGATCCCTCTCTTCTTGCGGCGGAGGCTTCCTCTCGGATGCTGCCCATAGGCGATGTGAACCGGTCACGCACGGTCCCGGTGGTGACCTACGCGTTGGTCGCAGCGAACGGGGCGGTCCATCTGGCTCAGATGGTGTACCCCGGGGGCGCGCAGGCGTTCGTGTTCCGCTACGGACTGGTGCCCGCGGTGGTGTACTCACCTGAAGCGTGGCAGTTTGACGCGGGCGGGGCCGTGCTCCCACTGCTCAGCTTCATGTTCGTCCACGGCAGCTGGGGCCATCTCCTGTCGAACATGCTGTTTCTGTGGGTCTTCGGTGACAATGTCGAGGACCGGATGGGGCACCTGCGCTATCTGATGTTCTACCTTGTGTGCGGCTTGGCGTCAGGCGTGGGGTTCTCGATCCTCAATATCCACTCGGAGGTCCCGCTGGTCGGGGCCAGCGGGGCCATTGCCGGGGTGCTCGGGTCGTACATCATCCTCTTCCCCGGGGCGCGGATCCGGACACTGATTCCGCTGTTGTTCCTGTTCTTCACGGTGGTGGAGATCCCCGCGGTGATCTTCCTCGGCCTGTGGTTCGTCCTCCAGGTCCTCAACTCGATGGCCGGCGGCATCGCCGGCGGCGGCGTGGCTTGGTTCGCCCATGTGTTCGGGTTCGTCGTGGGGTTCTGGATGACCCGGGTCTGGTTTTCCAGACGGCCGCGCCGTCGGGCGGAGCCGAAC
>JAKPQA010000129.1 GCA_029547025.1 Armatimonadota bacterium | reverse complement strand
GAAGCGCCCCGGGCCGCCGTCGCACTCGAGCAGGGGCCAGTCCACGAAAACCGGCTCGGCCGGAAGCCACTGATTCCACCACTTGGCATGGAAATGGATCCATGGCTTGGCGTCCCAGTCGATGGGCTTCAGCCACGCGGTCATCTGGAGGGTCAGCGGGGTCTTTGAGTCATTCCGGAGCACTACTTCGGCCTGCTTCGCGAAGGGCATGAACCAGTTCGAGTACATCAGGCCATCCTCAGTCATCCCCACCGGCAGCGACGAATAGGGGTTGATGCCCGGCGTCGAGCCGAAGAAGTCGCCGAGTGGCGCCCAGACTGAGGGCTTGTCCTCGCCATCCCACCGGACCATGAGGATGGACTCCTTTAGGGGATCGGTCAGCACGTCCTTGCTCGTCAGTGGCCGGACCTCGAACCGCGTCACGGCCGCCGGGCCGGTGAGCACCCAGTGCGAAGCCTGTCGCGGACCGAGCACGACCGTCGTCCCCTCGCGCCGGCAGCCCTTGGTCGCGGCCAGGCGGGTCACGGGATCGGACAGCAGTGCGCCGACCGCATCCATGGTCGCCTTCACCCGCGGCAGCACGGCCATCGAGAACGGCTCGACCTGCGTCCCCGCCGGGAATGTACGGTAGCCGACGTGGTAGTACAGCCCTGGCTTCGACACCGTGACCTTGCACTTGGTCTGGTAGGGCATGGGGAAGTAGAGGTTCGCTCCCAGCGATCGGCGCCCGCTGAAGGGGGAGGGGAACTCGGCCAGTTGGGCGCTGGTCAGCGCCAGGAAGTCCTCTTCAAGGGCGGGGGTGGTCATGTCATCGATGTACACCCGCACCGTTCCGCCACCGTCGGGGTTGGCCGACCACAGACGGAGGATGGCGCCGGGGCCCGTCATCTCTGACATGACCCACTCCTTGGCGCCGTTGCGCTCCTCCTCGCGCAGGAACTGCCCGGCATCGCCGTTGGCGAACCAGTCCGGCGCATGGGGCTTGGTGCTCGCGCGGTCGTAGCTCGACTGCTGATCGCACTCGACGCCGGGCTCCGGCGCCGTGGCCAGGCGCTCCATGTCGACCATCTCGCGCAGCAGGTCATCCACCGTGACGCGCCCCTGGGCCGAGGCGAGCCCGCTCGCCGTGAGGACGCCCAGTACCACAAGCAACGCGGGGGCCAGCGCACGCGCGCCGCGCCCCCATCTGCATTCCGTCATCGTGAGTTCCCCTCCATCGGTGATGCACAAATCGCCAGCTGCAGGGTTCGCGGCAGG
>JAKPQA010000122.1 GCA_029547025.1 Armatimonadota bacterium | reverse complement strand
GCGCGGATCCCCGTTGTGCGCGAGCCCAAGTTCGCAACCCTCTGTGAGGCCAACAACACGCTGATCGTGGGGAACTCGTTGGCGCTGGGGTCAAACCACGAGCCCGGCCTGGCCGCCGACATCACCTTCGTCGATCTGGCCACGAGCCAGACTACTCAGCTCCGGCTCCCGACCGGGTGCAATGAGGTGGAGCAGCTCGTCTGCTCGCCCGATGGCGAGTGGGTCTACGTGGTGAGTCTACTGAGCCGGTTCCTCGTGCCGACGACCCAGATCCAGCGGGGGTGGATCAACACCAACGCGCTGAGTGTGATCCATGTCAAGACCAGGCAGTTGCTCGCCACGGTGCTCCTGGACGATCTCGACCTGGGCGCGGCCAATCCCTACGGCGTGGCAATGACCAAAGACGGCACCAGGCTGTTCGTGACCATATCGGGCAGCCACGAGGTGATGATCGTCGATGTGCCCAAGCTACACGAGATCATCGAGGCCACTCCAGCAGAGGAGCGGCCCGAGCTGGCCAACGATCTGACGTTCCTCTACCGCAACGATGCGAAGAAGCGCATCAAGGCCGAGGGGTTCGGGCCGCGCGGGCTCACCCTCACGGCGGACGAGCGCGGCTTGCTGGTTGCCAACTACTTCTCCGATACCGTTAGTCTCATCGATGCGCGGTCGGGGAAGCTCGTGCGCACCATCGCCCTCGGGCCCGAGCCGAAGATGGATGGCGTCCGCCGTGGGGAGTTCCTGTTCGCCGATGCCACCATGTGCTTCCAGCACTGGCAGTCTTGCCTGAGCTGCCATCCGGACGGCCGGTCCGACGGCCTCATGTGGGACCTGATGAACGATGGCCTGGGCAACCCGAAGAACGCCAAGTCGTTGCTGCTGTCAGGCGCCACGCCTCCGGTGATGGCGCACGGCGTCCGCGACACCATGCGAACCGCCATCGATGCCGGCTTCAGGTACATCCTGTTCCGAGTGCCGGAGGAGGCGGATGTCGATGCGGTCGAGATCTACCTGAACAGCATGAAGCCCTCGCGCAGCCCAGTGCTCGACAACAAGGAGATGAAGAAACGCGCCGACCGGGGCCGGAAGCTGTTCATGGATGAGAAGCGCACCGGGTGCGTCACGTGCCACCCGGCCGAGCTCTACACTGACCTTCAGATGCATAACGTCGGCACTCAGAGCCAATTCGACCGCGAGGGCGAGTTCGACACGCCCACGCTAGTCGAGCTGTTCCGCTCAGCCCCGTACCTGCACGACGGTACGGCCGTCACGCTCAAAGACGTGCTGACGACACGGAACACCGGCGACATGCACGGGAAGACGTCGGGTCTTAGCCCCGAGGAGATCGAGGACCTCGCCCTCTTCCTGCAGTCACTGTGATCCCCGATCCCCGCTGCCCTTTGGCGCCGACCACGGGGTGCATGCCCGTGGTATCCGGAGAGTGACGTGGACTGACCATGACGGGTTCGCCCAACTGCGCCCCTGAGGCTTGCGCCTCCGTCACCATCGCCCGCGAGGGGGGTCTGACCGTCGCTCGGCTCGACCGCCCTGGGCTGCAGGAGCTGTACCTGAGTGCGGCGCCTGCGGCGCCGTCGACAGCAGCCGGGGAGGCCGAATGGGCGTACGAAGCCCTTACCTGCGCCCTGCACGAAGCTGGGGCCGTCGGGGTCCAGGAGCGTGTGTTCGGAAGCCTCGAATGTGCTGATGAGATCCTCGCCACCCGTGAGCGTGTCCTCTCGCCTTGGTTCGCCCGGACCACCCGGTGGCCCGCCGCCTTCATCGAGGGCAGCCCGCCCGGTCGCACCGGGCTGTCGGGTGTGCACCTCTATGCCGTCGCGGGGCCCGAGTGCACGCCGATCCGTGTCGGCGAGCGGCTCTGCGGGATGCGGTTCGAGCACGCGGGCATGACCCAGGTCTACGTCACCAGTCCGGCCGTGGGCGGCCCCGACTGTCGTCCCGGTGATGCCGCCCAACGGATGATCCGGAACGCCCAGTCGTACCTGCACAGCCAAGGGGCGGGCTACCGCGATGTGGTGCGGACGTGGATCTACCTCCGCGATATCCTCGACTGGTATAGCGCCTTCAACGAGGTGCGTTCGGGGCTCTACGCGGAGTGGGGATTAGCTGATCCCGGCTCGCAGGAGTTCGTCCCCGCCAGCACGGGCATCGCCGGCCGGCCGCGCGATGGCCACTGGGGCTCCATGGACGTCCTGGCACTTGTGGGCCCGGGCCGCGCCCACGCCCAGATCCGCCCGCTGCACAACCCGCTGCAGAATGAAGCCTATAGCTACGGGTCGGCCTTCTCTCGGGCCATGTCAGTGGACTACGGCGGGCTCGATGTGGTCTACGTGTCGGGCACGGCGGCCATCGATGAGCAGGGGCGCTCAGTGAACGTCGGCGACCTTGAGGGCCAAGTGGTGAAGACGCTCGAGAACGTCGATGCCCTGATCGGTACCCGGGGGATGAGCCTGGACGACATCGTAACCTCGACGGTATTCATCAAGCCCGGCCAGGACGCCAACGTGGTCCGGCGCGTTATCGCGGCAGGAGGCGGAGGCACGCGCTACGGGGCGGTCATGATGGCCGATGTCTGCCGCCCGGAGCTGCTGTTCGAGTTCGACGCCGTGGCCGTTCGCGTGGTGACATAGGCCTGGGCGCGACCCGTACTGCACCCCCTCCCGACCGGCCCTACAGCCCCACCCGCTGCGCCGTACGGCCGTGACTCCAGACGGACAGAGGGCCGGGACGGCGCGACCGCGCCCCGGCCCCAGAACGCCCTACTGCTTCACCTGCTTCGGCCGGCCGGAGCTGAAGTCTGGCCCCTCGAGGATGGCACCGGTTAGCGCGTCCATGACGACCTCGACGTCATAGGAGTAGAC
>JAKPQA010000111.1 GCA_029547025.1 Armatimonadota bacterium | reverse complement strand
CAGGCGGTCTTCCCGCACCACGGTCTGGACATCTGGTTCGACTGAGCCTCGTTCTGCTCATCGGGTATCCACCCGGCGGATCGCGTCATGGCTTGAAACTCATGCCTTTCGTGCCGATCGATGCCAGGCGGATATGGTCGTGGGTTTGTGGCTTCGTGGCGGACATCCGGATCGCGTGCGCCGTGGAATATCGGAAAGTGACGTTGATCGACAAGTCCCCTGACTGGGTGACACGAATCTGAGATGTCCCCTGAACGGGTGACAGAAGACTTGTGCCTATCCGCGCAGTGTGATCGGAAAGTCGCGAAGTGGGCAGTTCTTCCTATTTCATCCCGGGTCTCGCTCCGGTATACATATGGCGTGCCGAGGTGACATGCCTCGGTGGGGGTTCGGCTGTGTTGCCGCTCGCTTCGTCATGCCCATGTGCCCGCACACTGGAGTTGATCATGCTCATTCGCCGTTTGGTGGGCTCTCGCGGGGGTTTAGCGCTCTCTAGCCTCGGTCCTTCATGGGTGCGGGGGTGACACGCTCCCTGGATGTACCAAAGTGCCTGTCCTGTAACGGAATACTTGTGATTGCGACGTCACAAGGAACGGTACGGGAAGGCACTTGGTAGGTGAAGAGTACAGCGTGGGCTGCGGGCCTGTCGGTCTCTGGTGATGGTGTCGGCGTGGTCGCCCACGCTGGGGGTTTGGCGGTGCGGCTGCTGGCGGATCGGGTCGGCCTGACCGGCGAGTTCTCCAGCGCCCTGACGCGTCGTGGTTTCGTGCCGGGGCATGACCGCGGACAGGTGCTGGTGGATGTGGCCACGATGCTCGCCGGTGGTGGGGAGGCGATCGCCGACATTGACACTCTGCGCCATCAAGACGCCGTGTTGGGGTCGGTTGCCTCACCGCCTACGGTGTGGCGCTCCTTGGACGAGCTCACCCCGGCCAGGTTGCGCCGGGTCCAGAGGGCGCGGGCCCGCACGAGAGCACGGGTGTGGGACCTGGCCGGTGGGCCGCCGGCGGCGCGGGTCGCCGACCGCATCCTTGAGAAGGACCTGGTCGTCCTTGATGTGGATGCCACGATCGTGGTGGCCCACTCCGAGAAGGAGAACGCGGCGGCCACGTTCAAGCACACCTTCGGGTTCCACCCGCTCGGCGTATGGTGCGACAACACCTCTGAGCTGCTCACCATGGCGCTGCGTCCGGGCAACGCCGGCGCGAACACCGCCGCCGACCACATCGAGGTCCTGACCGCTGCGCTGGCCCAAGTCCCGCGGGCACACCGCAAGAAGCTGCTGGTCCGTGTCGATGGGGCGGGCGCCTCGCACGCACTGCTGAACTGGCTGACCGCTCAGGACGCCAAACGTGGCCGATCCATGCAGTATTCGGTTGGGTTCGCGGTCACCGAGCACGTCCGCACCGCGATCACCGCGATCCCGAAGAAGGGCGTGTGGTCCCCGGCAATCGACGCCCACGGCGACCCGCGCGTGGAGGCTGACGTCGCCGAGATCACCGGCCTGCTCCCGGCCCATGTCCGGACGTTGTGGCCGGACGGGATGCGGGTGATCGCGCGCCGCGAACGGCCCCACCCCGGCGCCCAGCTGTCCCTGTTCGAAGAGAGCGACGGATGGCGCTACCAAGCGTTCGCCACCAACACCACCACCGGTGCCTTGCAGTTCCTCGAAGCCCGCCACCGCGCGCACGCCCGCGTCGAAGACCGGATCCGGCACGCCAAGGACACCGGTCTCGGACGGCTGCCCTCCAGGGAGTACGCGATCAACCAAGCCTGGCTGGTAGCCGTCGCGATCGCGGCCGACCTCATCGCTTGGCTGCGCCTGCTCGCCCTCCCGCAGCGGCTGGCCGACTGCGAACCCAAAGCACTGCGCTACCGGCTGCTGCACGTCCCAGCCCGGATCACCCGCGGCGCACGACGGCGGAGGCTGCGGTTCCCCAAGACCTGGCCCTGGGTCCACGACATCGTCGCTGTCTTCGCCCGCATCATCGCCATCCCACGAGCCGCCTGACCGTCCCTGCACACCCTCGACCCGGAGCCACCAGGAGACCCGCACCGCAGCGCCACGCGGCACCCGGTCCTGCCCACACCCCGGTTCGCCGTCCCCGCCCTCACCCAACCGCCTCAGGGCAGCGACCTCGCTGACTCATGAAAGACGGAGGCTAGGCAGGACTCGATGGGCTCGATCAGGTCGGGCCCGGATCGGAATACGCCGCGGCGTCGCGCCTCGTCCGTCAGTTCGCGGAACCAGCCCTCGACCAGGATCAACCAGGAACATGGAGGTTGGGATGAAGTGCAGGCTGAAGCGTTTGGTGCTTGGCCAACCAGTCATTGACTTTGGGGTGCCTGTGGGTGGCCTAGTTGTCCAGGATCAGATGCGCCTGGAGGTCATGAGGGCGTTGGCGTCGATGGTCTTCAAGAAGGTCATGAACTCGAAGTGGTGGCGCCTCGGCAGGCATTGACCGACCACGGCGCCTGGGCAATGGTGATCGTTGCCTGCATCGCCCCAATGTAGAGGGCCGCGCCAGCCCCGCAAGAGCCGATGGACCGGCGGGCGCC
>JAKPQA010000107.1 GCA_029547025.1 Armatimonadota bacterium | reverse complement strand
TCTGCGGGCGGGGCCGCCTTGAGGTCAGCGACGAGGCTGCGGGCCTTCGCGAGGCCGGTTGCGGCCCGATCGGAGAGCCAGTCGTGGGCCGAAGCGGCGGTGGGCAGGGCAAGGGGCGCGGATGCCTGAGCAGCGGTCACGCGCGCGACTCTAGTTCACGGCGCGGGGCGCCGCTGGCAGCTTGGACAGGCTTGTCACTGTTCGGTGGCGGTGAGTGCTGGCGTCCACAGTCGGTCGATGGGCAACACGTGGAGGCGGTCGTCGTAGGTGTACGAGCGCGTGCCTATGGTCGAGAACCGAGCCACCTGCCTCGGTGCGAACCCATGCAGGACTGCCAAACCTGATCGGGGCAACTGTACAAACATGATGAGTCTTAGCTGACAAATGTGACGGCTGATTGGTGCAGCGAGCTCGCGTCAGAGCTTCGGTGCCCGTGTTGGTGGCTGGCAGCGGGGGCATGAGAACGACGAGCGGTTCATGAAGGCCTCCCGCCGGATCGGCGTCCCGCACCGCGGGCAGGGCCGCCCTTCCTGGCCGTATGCCGCCAGCGAACGGTCGAAGTAGCCTGACGCTCCGTTGACGTTGACATAGAGCGCGTCGAAGCTCGTGCCCCCCTGGACCAGCGCCTCCCCCATGACCTCGCGGGCGTGGTCGAGGACGCGGCCCAGGACCGGCCGGGTCAGCGAGTCGGAGGCCCGCCCCCCATGGACCTGCGCCCGCCAGAGGGCCTCGTCGGCGTAGATGTTGCCCACGCCCGAGACGACGCCCTGGTCGAGGAGGCCGCGCTTGACGGCACTGTGCCGGGCCTTGAGCCGTTCGATGACAGCTCGCCGGTCATAAGCGGGATCGAACGGGTCGGGCGCGATGTGCGAGATCGAGTCGGGGATCCCGTCGGCGTCGAGCTCTGCCAAAGCCATCCCGCCGAAGGTCCGCTGATCCACGAAGCGCAACTGCGGCCCGTCGTCGGCGAAGTCGAACCGGGCATGCAGGTGACGCTCGTCGGGGGCGTCGGCCGGCTGGACAAGCAACTGCCCACTCATCCCCAGGTGCAGCAGCAACGCGCTGCGGTCACCGGCGGGGCCCGCAAGGACCAGCCAGAGGTACTTC
>JAKPQA010000065.1 GCA_029547025.1 Armatimonadota bacterium | reverse complement strand
GTCGACGTACCCGACTTCTAGTTGCCCACCATGATCGCGGGGCCCCAGTCCTCGACGCGCCAGTCGATCCATCCGGACTGGCGGGTGAGGCGCACCGAGATCGAGTCCCAGGTGCCGTCGGCCTTGGTGCCGATGCAGGCGAAGGTCTCGCCGATCTGCAGCGGCGGGGCGGGGCACTCGACGGTGAACGTGGCTCCGAGAGCCGCGGCATCCGCCTGGACTGAACTGGCTACCTCCGCGGAGAACGCACCAGGAATGGCTGCGATCACGAGGCCGGGCATGACGAGAATTCCGGCGAGCACGGCGGTCGCTGAGCCGACGAATGCGGCGAGCGGCGCGAAGCCCTTGCCGGTCTGCCGGTAGGTACACAGGGCACGGGCCACCAGATACACCGGCTCGGTGAGCACGGCCCACCATGCGCTGGCCGGCCGCTCGTGACCCCAGAGGGTCAGCACAAGACGGTCGAATGCGGCGAAGCCGATCACGAGCAGATACGGCGCGAACCACACCACAAGGTACAGGGGGTAGTTGTTGCCGAGCCCGGTGACGATGAGCAGCACGCTCACCGCGAGCTGGATCGCGGGCATCAGGGCGATGAACCAGACTGCAGCCGTGTAGGTGCCCATGCGCTTGGGTGCGCGCGCGGGCGCTTCCTCTTCTTCGGCGAGTGCACTGAGAGTGGATGCCGCGGGCGCAGCATTCGTGTGCGAGCTCGCGCGGCGCGGTCCGGGGGTCTCGTCATCGACGGTGTCGGTGAGCGGCGGCTCGAGTTCCTTGAGCGTCATGGCCAGCAGAGGCTGGGCGCTGAGCTCGTCGTCGACCGTGTCGGGCTGGTACTCCAGAACGTCGGACTCGTAGTCGAGTTGGATCGTGCCGGAATCCTGACGCTCGCGTTCGCGCTGCTCGCGCCGCGAGGGAAGGTCATCCCAGGCCCGTGACTCCTCGGCGATCAGGTCGTCGTCGGCGTAGCCCAAACGAGTTGCCGGCTGGATGATGATGGGTGCGCGCGCCTCGGAGGTGTGCTCGGTCCACGCCTGAGCGTCCCACCAGCGCAGCTGGGGAAGACCGAGGGGGTCGGGATACCACCCGGCCGGCACCCCGAAGTTGTTGTCATCCACTCACATAGCGTAACGGGCAAACCTATTCGACAGAAAGTATTGTCTACCCCGCTTGACACCCCCAGTTCTGGTAACCCCCAGCAGATGCCCCACCGCTACCATCAACGCATGACGATCGACACAGCACTGACCGCGCTCGCGATCGTGCTGAGCGTGGTGAGCGTCGCCCTGTCGGGATGGTTCTCCATACGCACCGCGCGCCTCAACCGTCAGCTCGAGGATGAGCGCGACGAGCGAATCGAGGCGCAGTCCGCGCTCAAGGCCGCCGAGCGGGTGTACGAGCCGCTGGCGCAATCCGCAGCCGAGCTGCAGTCCCGCATCTTCAACATCGTGGAGACCGGATGGGTGCCGCTCATGAAACGGTATGAGAGCCACGGCGACTACGCCCTGGTGAGCACTGCGATCCTGTTCGCCCACTACTACGGCTGGATCGAGGCCCGCCGGCAGGCCGTGTTGTCGTCGATCGGCGAGTGCGGTCGCGACATCTCGGTGCAGAAGCTCATCGACGGAGTGCTGAAGACT
>JAKPQA010000034.1 GCA_029547025.1 Armatimonadota bacterium | reverse complement strand
TTCACCATCACCGCGCTTTCGCGGCCAGCGTCCACATTGGCCAAGCTCGGCGGCCCGCTCAGCCGAGCCGCTCAGCGCTTCATGACCCAGCGATACCTCCGCGCCCTGGATCGGCTGTAGGAAACGTCCGAAACTGCCGCGGAGCGCGGGTCTACCTGCTCTGCTGAGGAGGAGGGGGAGAACCCACCGGGTTACTCCTGGTCCCCGCGTAGCGGCTCAAGAGGCTCAAGACGATGACAATCACGAAGCAGAGCGTCGCCCCGCGGCCACCCGTGTCTTGGACGAAGAACACGGCGCCGACGACGAGCAGGACCCCCATCAAGACGCGCGCTCCCAAGTCCACGGCCCGCCAGTTCACGCAAGCCATGCTCGCACGGCCACGTGGCGGCCTGCGCCCCTTTCACGGTGATGCCGCAGTCAGAGTGCTGGAGGTCGATTCAGGCAGCTGGGTGGTGCACGCGTGCGGCGGCCTTTCGGGTGCTTCGGGTCAGGATTGCTCCGCCTCCCAGGAGAACCAGGATCAGTGCGGCCCAGGCCCCTCCGTAGACGCCGTTGGCGCCGATCAGCCACCAGCCGACCTGCGGCAGAAGGCCCAGCAGCAGGGCCGCGGCGGGGATCAGCAGGATCGCGATGACCTTCTCCCGGCGTACCCACAAGGGCGAGACCCCAACGAGGACGGCGACGGTGGCCCACAGGGGAAGCGTGGTCATCAGGGCGGCGAGCGAGCCAATCAGCGGCGAGCCGGCCAACACCTCGCTGGTCTGCTCTTGAGTGATGACTCCGTTGGCATCGCTCGACGACGACGAGGAGCTGCTCACGACGCTTCCCATCGAGCTGACGATAAAGACGGCCATGAGCAGGGCCACCGCGGTCAGGACGGCCACCACGACCGGCACCCACGAGCGAGCCATGACCGGAGTCGGACCGGGCGTGGCTGCTGTGGCGGGTTGGCGGCCGGCGTAGGCCTCGTTGGCGACCAGTTGGGGCGGGCCGAGCTCGGCCAGGGCCTCGCGGACCTCCTGGTCGGTGCCGCCCGTGGCTCCCAGGGCGCCGTCGAGGTGTTCGCGTACACCGAGCATGACGTCGGCACGCTCGCGCGGTTCGATGCCAGCAAGGAGCCCGTCGAGCTCTTCCAGGTATGCCGCAACGAGTGGGTGGGTGGTGCCCGGGGTCATGGCAGGTCCCTTCGGTCGAGTGCGTGGTCGACCGCGTCTCGGAACGCGGGCCAGGTGCGAGTGAAAGCGGCCAAGGAGTCTCGGCCGTCTGGGGTGAGGGCGTAGTACCGGCGTGGGGGGCCCTCCACCGACTGCTGCCAGGTCGTCGTGACCAGTCCGGCCGTTCGCAGGCGCGTCAGCAGCGGGTAGAGCGTTCCCTCGCTGGACATCAGCAGCCCGTCGACAGTGAGGCGCCGGGCGATGTCCAAGCCGTAGAGCTCCTCGTCAGTGAGCATGGCGAGGACGCAGAACTCCAAGGCGCCTCGGCGCAGGTTCGTGAGGATCGTCTCCTCAGCCGGAACCATGCGTTGCAACCTAGTGGATGGTTGCGACACAAGCAACCGAAATGGGGGTGCAAACCGTGGGCCCCAGTCATCCGCTATTGCCGCGATCCGGGCGGGCGCCAGACGACGCGATGTTCATGCTTGATATGTGGGTGATCGCCGGGTCAGCGCAGCACAGGGTTGCCGGGCAGGGGAGCCGAAGGATGTGGTTGGCCCTGTTGCCGACCGGACAGCAGGAACATGACTCCCGAAACGATGAGGGGCGCAAGCAGCAGTCCCCCCAGCAACGGCTCGTAGAGGTCGGAGGCTGCGCCGACGGCTGCCAGCAGGAGGGGCACCACACTCACGGTGAGAATGAAGTAGCCGGCCGCACGGGGACGGGACAGACCCGCTACTGCGGCCGGTGCGCAAAGGGCCGCGACGAGCACCAGCGACAGCGGGCCATGAGTGTCCTCCCACGCGTGAACCGCGCCGTAGTCCACCAGAGACCACACGCCAAAGGCCAACGGGGCGCACGCGACCACCGCCAGCACCACCAACGCGGCCCCGGGGCGATACAAGCCCAGGACGGACAGTCCGAGCATGCCCAGCACCACGATGGCGGTGCCTCCGATCCCGGTCCACCCTCCGGGATCGGCCACGGCGGCCCCTCCGACGAACAGGGTCACCACTCCAACGAACCCCAGCGCGACCGCCAGGGCGCTCCGCCGGAGCCCATCCACGCTCTCGAGCCGAACCTTCCACTTCTGACCGACGTTAGTCACCGTGATCGCCTCCGATTCAAGGCTGGCAGACAATCGCGTCCACGCCGCACCGGTGAGCCGCAGGAGACACTTATCGGCAGCCACCGGAGCGCACTTTCGTGCCGCAACCGGGACGTAAGGGCCCCTGGCTGGTCAGTCCCGTCCTAATGCTTCGGGGCAGTATGGCCTCGTGAGCAGACTGGCCGGGCGGGCGGAGGACATCGGCGCGCATCTTGTCGGGCACGCCTTGGGCGCCACGGCGACCAAGTACGACGCCGATGGACGCCAGTCGGCTGTGGACTTCATGCTCGAGTGGCCGAACGGACACCGAGGTGCCCTTGAGGTCACGCTTGTCACCCAGAAGGAGTCCGCAGCTTGGCAGGGCATGGCTGCGAAGGAAGGTTGGCTGTGGCCGGCACCCTCGGGGTGGGAGTTCAGGCTCGCGGGGCCAAACATGCACTATCAACAGACGCGAAGCGCGGTACTGCGCGCAATAGCGCTCTGCGACCAGTGGAACGTCGAGTCCCCCCAGCGGCTCCCCACGAATGTGCTCGACCGGGACTCAGGGATCAACAGGCTTCACGAGGTCGGCGATCTCCGTCGCACAGCTTCCAAGCCGGGTGTGGTTCTGCTCCCTGAGGTTCGCGCCGAGTTCGTCGAGGCCGCACCGTCGGACTTCACCGCCGTCGTCGAAGGTTGGCTGCGTCTGCCGCACCTTCCACGTCACGTGGACAAGGTCAGGTCGGCCGCTGGGGTTAAGGAGAGACACCTCTTCTTGGTTCCTGTCGACGAAGTACTACCCGCTCGGTTCTTCACGAACGACTTCCCAGCCCCCACTCGGAGCCCCGAAGGCTTCGATGGAGTCGACGGGATCTGGGTTTGGTCCAACTTCTGGCATCAGTACCTGGGTTGGCGAGCTGGGACGTGGCAGTGGCTCGACTTCCCTTCGAGGAGTGAAGGAAAGCGAGTTACCTGACTTACGGAAATGCCGCTGATGTGGTGATGCGAAGCGAACCTGCGTTATTGCTCCGGATGGAGTCGGACCGCCCCGCTCTCGAGGGCGTGCATCTCGACGACGTCGTCCGTGTAGAAGAAGTCCAACGGCAGGTCCGCCACGGACGGGCTGCAATTGGTCGTGACGTGCGCGTAGTCGTCGCCGATGTCGTACCCCCAGGCGATGTTCCATACAGTCAGCTCGCGCCCATCTCGCAGCGTCACCATCGTGGGCATCCCATCTCGGTTGCGGAGCAGGGCGATCATCGCCGCGTCGGGCTTGCCCTGTCTTCCTCAGTCATGTGCCAGGACGATAGTCGCGCTTCGGCGCGCGCCTACGCGTCGGGCCAAGTCGCTAGCTCAAGTGGCAGCCTGCGGCGCACCGCCCAGCATTCGCGCACATCAGCGTGAGGTGTTTACCGGATTTGCCGCATGTCGCTTGCTCTATGGGCCGCAGGTCCTCTGCATCCAACGGCCAGCGATCTGCTCGTCATGCTCGCAGATGGCGTGTCCTGTGGGAAGAACCTCGTGACCCACATCCGCTCCCGCATGCCGCAGAGTCTCCGCGAGAACCAGACCGTCATCCGATCTTCTGCGTTCGTCATTGGCCCCATCGAGGATGAGGACGGGGAGGCCGTTCAATGGCTTCACCGGGGCGACAGTGAATGGCGACAGAGGTCGGAACAGGACCGCGCCAGAGAACAACTCGGGGTGGGTCTGCAGGACCGCCGCCGCCATGATTGCGCCGTTGGAAAAGCCGACGGCGATCGGACGCGAGCTCAACCGATGCTCGTGTAACGCGGTCTTGATGAGCTCCCTAACCGGTGAGAGGCGCGCTGTCAGGTCCTGCTCGTCGATGCGGCGGTCGGGCAAGCGGCGGAAGAAGGCGTAGCCACCGGTCGTCGGAACCGCTCCTCGAATGCTGATCTTGGCGGCCGACGGCATGAGCCGCCCTGCGATTGGGAGCAGGTCTGTCTCTCGACCGTCGGACCCGTGTAGGAGTACCAGGGCGACCCTGCCCGGTTCCGTGGCCGGTACGAAGACGTGGTCGTGCATAAGAGGTTGCACGGATAGGTGCGGATGTTGCGCTTGGGGTGCGTGTTGCTGAAGGGGTGCAGGCACGGACGCGAGTAGGAGAGGAGGTGTCAAAGCCAATCGCTCCTGGGAGGCGCCCGTGCCTGCTCTGCCATCCTCGC
>JAKPQA010000331.1 GCA_029547025.1 Armatimonadota bacterium | reverse complement strand
AGCCCGGGCTGGGCAAACTGTGCAGGGCACGGTAGAAGCTGCGATTGCGCGCATCACACGCGAGCAGTGCAGGATAACCGGCGCGGGACGGACCGACGCCGGAGTGCACGCCCTGGGCCAGGTGGCCAGCTTCGACACCGATTCGCGAATACCGGGCGACAGGTTTGCCCCCGCGCTCAACACGGCACTGCCGCCAGATGTGAGAGTGCTGAGATCGTTCGAGGCGCCAGCGGGCTTCAACGCACGATATGATGCCATTGCAAAGGTGTACCGGTACGTCATTGTGCCGAGGCGGATCATCGGTGCGGGAGAGCCGGGCCAGGAGCCCGAGCCCCCGGTGTGGCCGGGCCTTGACATGCAGCTGGGCCCTGGAGCCCAGTTGGGGAGCGCAGTGTTGGCTGGAAGAGCGCTGTTGGTTCGGCACCGTCTGGATGTGCAGGCCATGTCGCAGGCATCCAGGTGCCTCGTGGGGCGGCACGATTTTCGCGCATTTGCGTCCACGGGCTCGTCCGCCAAGACCAGCGTTCGGACGATACGGCGCCTAAAGGTTGAGGCTGCAAGGAGCGAGTTCCTGGGCCTGGACGTGGTTACCGTAGAGACTGAGGCGGACGGGTTTCTCTACAAGATGGTTCGCACCATAGTGGGCGCCCTGCTCGGGGTGGGCGCGGGGCGAGCGGATGCGGGATCAGTGGAACGGCTGCTCGCCTCGGGCGACAGATCGAAGGGCCCTGCGACTGCCCCGCCTGACGGGCTGTATCTCGTGAGGGTGATCTACCCTGAGCCAGTGGCGACCCTGGCGTCAGGGGCAATGTAGAACTGCGGGGTCCGTCCGTTGCGTGGCGAGGAGCCGATCCCGGCGGGATCTGGCGGCCTGCGCCCTGTGGGCCAGGATTTTCGAGGGGCCTGGGTAAACCGACGCAGGATGGCCGAAAAAGGTGTCCCGTAGGGTACAGGTTCGGGCTGTCTGCCTTCCCGAGGGCCGCGGAGCCGAGGGCGGCTGTTCCGACCCAAGCCTTCCAGCTGGGGTTTCGCACCCGCGGGTCTTTCGGGTGCGGGGTGTCGGACGAAGGCCGCCGCGGGCCTGCGCCCTGTGGGCCAGGATTTTCGAGGGGCCTGGGTAAACCGACGCAGGATGGCCGAAAAAGGTGTCCCGTAGGGTACAGGTTCGGGCTGTCCGCCTTCCCGTGGGCCGCGGAGCCGAGGGCGACTGTTTGGGCCCACGCTTGCAGGTGCCTTGACAGTGCATGTTCACTATATTAGAATTGCTTCGTGAGTCTTGTGCCAGTGGAGCCAAGCCCCGGAACCACTGACGACACTCCGACGAGCAGTTCAATCTGGGAGGGAACTCGATGTCGGCCACATATACGCCGAAGCCCGATGACATCGTCCGCAAGTGGTATGTCGTGGA
>JAKPQA010000302.1 GCA_029547025.1 Armatimonadota bacterium | reverse complement strand
TACTGGTGGGGCGGGCGCGGTCGGGTCATGCGGCCGACTTCGATCTGCTCGTCCAGCGCTATGCCGATCGCGTCTATCGCTTCTGCCTCCGCCACCTCGGCGATGCGGAGGCCGCGGAGGACGTTGCGCAGACGGCCTTCGTCGAGGCGTTCGCCAGCCTTCCACGGTTCGACTCGCGCAAGCCCTTTGGGCCTTGGCTGTTTGGCATCGCGGCCAACCAGTGCCGGCTGTGGCATCGCCGGCGCCGCCGCGCGCGATGGTGGGGCACGGGCTCCGAGGACAGTGAGGAGCGCCTGGAGGCCGTTCCGGATGAGACGCACTCGCCCGAGGAGGTGCTCGAGGACGAGGACCGCAGACGCCAGGTCCACCGTGCGGTCGCCGGCCTGCCGGTACGGTACCGCGAGGTCATACTCCTGCGCTACCTGCAAGGGATGTCCACGCGCGAGGTAGCCGAGGCTCTGGGCCTGAAGCCCGAGGCGGCGGCGAAGCGGCTGACGCGAGGCTTGCAGATGCTCCGTGACCGGCTGGGTGAACTGGGGTTCGCGGGGGGCGATCTGGCATGAGCCGGTGGCGCCTCCGCGGACGGTATGAGGTGACCCACGCTGACGTCGCGTGGATGGTCCATCTGTACCTGGACGGTGAGTTGGGCGACCAGGAGCGGCAGGCGTTCGAGGCGCACATCGCGGCGTGCGCCGAGTGCCGCGAGGTGGTCGACGCGCTCGCCGCTGAGGTGCCCCGCGTGCCTCGGCCGGTTGGGCCGCCCGCGACGCCTCCCGGATTCGCGACACGTGTGGCGTGCGCGGTCCGCGAGGAAGGCCTCTGGCGATCCAGCCGGGCCCATGCCTGGATTCGTGCCAGCGCCTGGGTCCTGGCTCTCATGGGCTGCGCGCTGGCGGTGTGCACTGCCTACGGCGCCCGCTTGCCCCGGCTTGTGGGCTCGGGGGAGTTGACCATCGCCGCCGCGCCCGAGTTTGCGGCCAGCAGCGAGACCACGGTTCGGGTCGCTTTGGTGGATTCCCGTACGCGCAAGCCCCGAGTTGGCACCAAGGTGTGGCTTGCAGCCTATCCGCCGCGTAGCCGATCGCCGTATCTGACTCGCGTCGCATACACGGACCACGAGGGCACGGCCAGTGTCTCGATCCGAATCCCGGATTTCGACCGTGCGAGTGTCCGACTCGTCGCGCGCGCCCGGAACGGTTGGGGCGACAACCAGGCTCAGCTGTGGGTGCCCGTCCACCGGCGCCTTCGAATCTTGGTGTCTAGCGATCAGCATGTGTACCGTCCGGGGCAGGAGGTGCGGATCCGAGCCCAGGTGCTCTCGTCTCCCGGCGGGGAGCCGGCGGTCGGCGAGCCGATCGCCCTGACCATCGCTGATCCCCGAGGACGCGTCCTCTACCGGGCAGCGGACACCGTGCCAGGGTCGGGCGTCATCACCGCGAAGCTGCCTCTGGCCGAGGTGGCGGAGCCGGGAACCTACTCGATCTCGGCCGCGGCGGCGGGAACGCGGGGCGCGCGAACGGTGGTCGTGGAGTCCAACGAGCCCTCTCCGGCGGGCATTGCCGGGGTCTCTCCGAATCCTTCGGCGCCGGAGAGCGGACCCTATATTGTCGCGGTGCCTCAGGGCGGAGCGCTGCTTGCCGGTACGCCGGCTCCGGTGCTTGTGTTGACCACGGACGCCGCCGGGCGGCCGGTGCCGTGTCGCCTCGACACACGATTCGCCAGCGGCGGCCACACGACGCGTTCCACGTGGTACTCCGGCGCTTCCGGACTGACGACGGCATCGCTCATGGCTACTGGGCCGAGTGGCTCCCTCTCGGTGGTGGCCACCGACGGGCGGGGTCGAAGGGCCTCCCGCCGCTTCGACTTCCCGGTCCGCGGCCGCCAAGGCTTGGTGGCCTTCACCGACAAGGCGCTGTACCGCGCCGGCGAGCGTCTTCAGTTCGGCGTCATATGCGGCGCAGAAGAGGAACCACAGGTTCTTGTCGATGTCCTTCGCGAGAGCCAGCCCATCTGGTCGGGTTCGGCCCGCTTGTCCGACGGGTACGCCGGAGTCGGGATCGATCTCACGGGAGACCTGACTGGGTTGCTGGTGGTGCAGGCGCGACGCGCCACGATGCCCGACCAGGCGGCTGCCGCGCTGGCCTTTGTGGAGCCCCCCCAGGGCCTCTCGGTCAGCCTCCGGCCGGATCGAAACGCCTACTCACCCGGCGATACCGCGCGGCTCGGCGTCCGAGTCGAGACACCCCACGGGTTTCCGGCTCAAGCGTCGGTGTGGCTGGCGGCTCTCGATGAGCGCTCGTTCAGAGCGGCGACAGACAGTCCCGCAGCCTTTGTTGCGCGAGTCAGCGCACAACACGACCTTCTGACGCCTGTAGGGGGATCCGGGGCCGAGGCGCTGCTGTGTATGCTGTCCACTTTCGTGCGTGATCCGGCCCACTTCGGCGCCCAAACGAACGCTCGCTGTCTGCTCGCCGCGTGCGCGCCGACACCGGTGCTCCTGGCGCAGGGGAGGGACCTGCCGGCCGCAGCGCTGGCCCGGGCCCGAACGCGCGGGGCGAGCACGGTGGCCACGGCCATGCGCCTATGGCTCGTCTGGGCGCTCGGCAGTGTGGCGGTAGCCGCTGCTATGCATCAGGCGGAGCGGCGTTGGCGACGTCGCCATACGCGCTTTGAGCGCCACTGGGCCGGTCCCCCTCGCCAAGCGGTGGCCTTGGCCGCGCTTGCGGTGGGATTGGGTGCGTTGTCCATCCCCTGGGCTGTCGGGCTGATGCGGGGTGCACCGGCCCCGGAGCCATCCTCAACTGCAGGCAGCGCCCCGGTTCAGACGGCCTCAGGCACAGTGAGCCCGTCGACGGTCCTTGGCGCTGACGACTTGGACCGGCTGTGTAGGCCGTACGTTCCCGCCATCGCCGGGGGCCAGGCTCTCGCGTTCAGTCCAGACCTGGACACGGACGCCAGCGGATGGACGTCGGCTCAGGTGGAGTTGCCGGAGGCCCCCGGCCGGTGGCGCCAGGTTGCCTTGGCCGTGTCGCCTCGCGGCGACATTGGGTGGAGCGAGGCGACCATTGTGTCCTCCTCGGAAGTGGTTCTGTCCCTCGACGTGCCTCCCGCAGCCATCCAGGATGACTGCCTCGTGGTGCCGGTGACGGTACGAAACGAGGGGACGCGCGAGGCATTGGTGGACGTTTCGCTGGCCAAGGCCGACTGGTTCGCTCCACGGTCGCCTCTGGAGGCGCGACTCGCCATCCCGGCTGGTGGAGCGTCGACGGGTGTGTTCGCGGTGCTGGCCCGCCGAGCTGGGGTCGGGCGTCTCGTGGTGGAGGCGCGGTCGGACTCGACCACCACGAAGGCCGAACGCTTCGTCGATGTGGCGCCATCGATCCCGTCGCGGATCGCGCTCGAATCGGGTGTCGCGGAGGGCGAGGCCGGTCTCTCGGTATACATCCCCGATGACGCACACCTGGCCTCGGCTGAGCTGATGGTGACCCTGTTTGCCGACCTGCGAAGCCAGGCGCTGCAGGCACTCGAGATGGCGGACCAACGACCAGCTCCGGGGTGTCGCGATGCGGCTGGCTGGCTGCAACTCGCCATTGCTGCACAGACACTCCCCCGGGCGGCCTCGGCTGAGGACGAGATCCCGACGCCGAATCCCAACAGCCGTTCGGTGATTTTGGCACTTCAGACGCTGCTGTCATATCAGGCCAGCACCGGCGCGTTTGGCCCGGCGCGCGTCCGCTCTTCGGCCACCGAGACATCGCTGGCGCTGATGGCACTCACCGAGCTCACTCGCCTGCGGGCCGACGCCGCTCCGCTCCGGGCCACCACCCGGGCGGCGTTGGCTCGGATGCAGGCTCCGGACGGTTCGTTCACCGGCGTGGGCGCAGACCCGCTCGCGCGAGTTCGCACCACGGCCCTGGCCGCCTGGGCACTGGCCGAGACCGGTCTGGCAGACACGGCGCGCGACCGGGCGCTGGCCTACGTTGAAGGACACATCGATACCGCCCACGACGGCTACACACTGGCCCTGAGTGCCCTGGCGCTTCAGACGTCGGGCTCACGGTCCGAAGCGTCGCGGCGGGCAGCCGAGCGCCTCATTGGCGCCGCGGCGCCTTCGGGCTCAGGGGCCCCGTGGCCGCTGGAGGGCCCCACCCTCATGGGAGCCGAAGGCGATCTCGCTGCCGTGGAAGCAACTGCTCTCGCATGCGCCGCGCTGGCCGACTCCGGGTGGCCGAAGACCCTCATGCGCCGTGCCGTGCACTGGCTCTACACGCACCGGGGCGGCGATGGCATGTGGGGCTCACCGGCACGAGCAGC
This sequence comes from Armatimonadota bacterium, assembly GCA_029547025.1. Taxonomy (GTDB): domain Bacteria; phylum Armatimonadota; class Zipacnadia; order UBA1398; family JAKPQA01; genus JAKPQA01. Next base: position 54,872 of record JAKPQA010000302.1, on the reverse strand, counting down.
GTTGGTACTGGGCGCCCTGTCCCGACTCGGCGATGAACTCGCCACGGCACGGGGCCTGGCAACGGTCTCGGTCAACGACGAGCGTCTGGGACAGGTGAGGCTCAACCCCGGCGAGGCCGGATCGCCCCAGCCGATTCGGGGCACCGGGTGCCTGCGGGTGGGCGAGAACCAGGTGGTGATCGGCGTGCCGAGAGGCGTCCCGGTGCCCTATGTGGTTACAGCGGAATTCCGCGCACCGTCGGCCGCGGAGCCGCTGCGCGGCACGATCGAGCCCACATGCCGAGTGGCGCCCGACGCGACTCGCGTCACGGCTGGTGGGCGTGTGCGGGCTCGGATAACGGTGACCGCCGGTTCGCGCCATTGTCCCGGTGTCTCGGTGCGGGTCGACTCACCGGCCGGACTCGTTCCGGCTGAGGGTGCACGCAACGAGCTCCTGCGCCAAGGCGCCCACTCAGCTCGTGTGGCCGCCGACGGGGCGTGGGTCGCCATCGGCGTAGGTGATCTGGCCCCGGGCGAGGTCCGTCAGTTCGAGGTGACTCTGGTGGCCCGGTCACCGGCGCGGGTGGCCGCCGTGCGAGCCAGGGTCCGTTGCGAGTCACTGCCGCCCAGATCGCCATGGCCCGCGGGATCGCTCGTGGGGCCCGTCTGACCCCCGGAATCAGAAGCGCGGAGCCGGCGAACCGGCTCCGCGCGACGGTGACTGTATCGGATTGGAGGTCACCGTCGAGATCGCAGGCTAGCTCCTACAGCCACCTCGACCGGTCATGTCAGTACTAATCCAGACCACCCCCTTCCCCAGTCTGAACGCTAGGGTAGGGCGTCGCGAACGGCCGTGTCAAGACGGCCGGCCACCGCTGCAGGGCGTTCATACTCCTCCCGCAAACCATGAACCGCGGCGCGCACGAATGGCCTTGGGCCGGAAAGGGTCCCACCGGCCTGCGACTGGTCCTCCCCAATCAGTCATTCCGAGGATTGCCCAAGCGACTCGGGCCGTGCCGGGCCGCGAAGGCTCGCCGAGGAGGAACGGCGCCGTCCGGCACACACTGGCGAACGCGATGCCCCGGGCCCCGGTGCGGAGTTGGCTTCGCGCGCCCAAGATGAGCTACCCTGATGCGACAACCATCTGCCAAGGAGAGCCAAGTGGCCCACGGGGTACGGCGGAAGCTCATTGAGGTGGCCCTTCCCATTGAGGCCATCAACGCAGCTGCCGCGCACGAGAAGTCGGTGCCGCGCCGCGGGCATCCAGCCACCGTGCACTTGTGGTGGGCGCGCCGTCCGCTCGCCGTCTGCCGGGCCGTGCTGTTCGCCCAACTGGTCGACGACCCGTCTGAGCGGCCCGACGAGTTCCCGACACTCGGGAGCCAGGAGGCCGAGCGAGCACGGCTGCTGAACCTTGTGGCCGAGCTCTCATCGTGGCGTAGCGCCACCGATGCGAAGCTTCTGGCGGACGCCCGAGCCGAGATCCTCCGGAGCTGCGACGGAAGTCCTCCCACGGTGCTGGACCCCTTCTGCGGCGGCGGTTCCATCCCCCTGGAAGCCCACCGGCTGGGGCTGAACGCGGTGGGGACAGACCTGAACCCCGTACCGGTGCTGATCACCAAGTCGCTGATCGAGATACCCCCGCGTTTCGCCGGGCGAGCACCCGTGCGACACGGCGCGAACGCGCCCGCCCCCTGGCCACAGGCATCGGCCCTCGCAGACGACACTCGGCACTACGGCCGGTGGATGCGCGAACGCGCTTCCGAGCGCATTGGCCACCTTTTCCCCGGAGCCGTAATCGGCGACGAAACGGTGCCAGTGGTCGGCTGGCTTTGGGCGCGGACGGTTCCGTGCCCGAACCCAGCATGCGGCGCCCAGGCGCCGCTCGTCCGCAGCTTTTGTCTTTCGTCGAAGCACGCCAAGCCGGCGTGGGTGCAGCCCGTGCTCGACGGGAAGGGCGGCTATGGCTTCCGCATCGGCGCGGAGTCAGGCTGCGCGCCAGCGGGCACGATCAGCCGCCTGGGCGGGCACTGCCTCGTCTGCAATGCGCCCCTCTCACTGGCCCACGTACGGGCCGAGGCACAGGCCGGCCGCATGGGCACCCGGCTGATGTGTACCATCGCCGAGGGGCGAGGCCGGAGGATCTACCTGGCGCCCGATCCGACCCACGAGGAAGCTGCGGGCCTGGCCCAGCCCACATGGCGACCCGATCGCCCACTCGAGGGCAAGTGCCGGGTGAGCATGCCGCTCTACGGCATGGAGACATTCGGCGACCTCTTCAGCCCGCGGCAGCTCGTGGCCCTCGAGACGTTCAGCAGTCTGGTGGGCGAAGCCCGCAGACTTGCCATCGCCGATGCCGCGGCCGTGGGGCGGTGCGAGGCCGATGCGCGAGCATATGGCGATGCCCTCGCCATCTACCTCGCGTTCGCCGTCGACAAGTTGGCCGACTGGAACTCGACGCTCTGTAGCTGGATCCACCGGATCGAGGGCGTCCGAGACACTTTCGCGCGCCACGCGCTGCCCATGGTCTGGGACTACGTCGAGACCAACCCACTCTCATACTCGGTCGGCAGCTTCGCCCACCACATCGAGTGGGTGGCGGACGGTGTGGCCGGACTCCCGGCCCGCACCCCCGCTGGCCAAGCCTATGTCGCCGATGCCACGGCACCGCGGCCGCCTGGAACACGGGCGGTCATCTGCACCGACCCGCCCTACTACGACAACATCGAGTATGCCGATCTCTCCGAGTTCTTCCTCGTGTGGCTGCAGCGATCGTTGGGCGAGACCCTCATCCGTCTCTGCGGCACGGACCAGGCCAGCAAGGCCAATGAGCTCGTCGCCTCGCCCTTCCGCGACCTCCCCGATGCCCACAGCCACTTTGAGCGCGGGATGGCTGAGGCCCTAGCGCGGCTTCGCGAGGCGCACGACGACCGGTTCCCGCTCGTTCTCTACTACGGCCTCAAGCCCGCCGCGGCATCAGGCGGCGCCAGTGGCGCATCCGCAGGCTGGGAGGCCATGCTCGGGGCCATCGTGGGCGCCGGGCTGCGCATCACCGCCGCGTGGCCGCTGCGAAGTGAGCGCCAGTCGCGCAGCCTCGCCTACGGGACCAACGCGCTGGCCTCGGCTGTCATACTGGCTTGCCGGCCAAGACAGGACGGCGCACCGGCCACGACATGGGACCAGTGCCACGAGGCACTGATGCGGGAGGTGCCCCTGGCGCTGGAGGCCCTGGTGCGGGCAGGCACTCCGCCGGTCGATCTCGCCCAGGCGGCCATCGGCCCCGGCATGGCGGTCTTCACCGCCCACAGCCGCGTGACACGCGAGGACGGCCAGCCCGTGGCAATCGGCGACGTGCTCGCCGCCATCGCCGAAGCGGTTGATGCCTACCTGCGATCGACGGTGGAGGGCATCGCCGATGATGCGGACCTGCGCGTCCTCACGCTGTCGCTGGGCCAGCAGGTCGTCGCGGGCGGCCCAGTCGCGGCGGCCGAAGGCTACACTGCGGCCGGCTGCCCGGCCGAGGAGGGCGTCATCGCCCTGGCCTACTGGCTCTACCGCGAGGCCGAGCGGAGCGGCGCGCTGCGCGAGGCGCACGCCCACAACGCCCTTGCCGTTGCGTGGCCCGAGATACGACGGCTCGCACAGCCAGGACCTCGCGGGCTCGGGGGCGAACGCTGACGCGTGTCGCCACCGCAGGCGCCCGAGCTTCCCATCGACGAACGGAGTCTCCCATGCCCGACCCCAACACGACAGTGCATCGCATCTCACTGGACGGCGCTGGTTGGTGGATTCAGAGCCGACTACCCAACGAGTGGATCTGGGCCAAGGCCCAGGACCTGGAGCCGGGCGGGCCGGGCTGGCGTCCGGCCACGGTGCCCGGCAGCGTGCAGGATGACCTCCTCGACCAGGGCGTGATCCCCGATCCCTACTACGAGCTCCAGAGCCGCGCCTGCGAGTGGACCTGGGACCGCGACTGGATCTACGCGCGCGTGCTCGAGGTGCCCGAGGAGCTCCGGCAGGGCTCGCCGGCCCGGTGGACCCTCGTCTTCCACGGTGTCGACTACCACGCTCACGTGCACCTGAACGGGCAGAAGCTTGCCGAGCACGAGGGCGCCTTCATTCCTTTCGAGGTCGACGTCACCGAACAGCTCCGCGCCGACGCGCCGAACAGGCTGACGGTCGTGGTCGATCGGGCCCCCGATGAGCAGTGGCAGATCGGCTGGACCTCGCGAGTCCGCACATGGAAGCCGCGCTTCGCCTACGGATGGGACTGGTGCACCCGCCTGGTCCCACTGGGCCTCTGGGGGAGTGTGGAACTCGTGCGCGACACCGGCCTGCGCATCACCGGCCTGTGGGCGCGACCAGTAATGTCCGACGACCTGGGCTCGGCCCAGGTCACGGTCGAGGTGGCCTACTCGGCCAGCCGCGCGGCTTCGGGGGCGGCCCGTGTGGTCATCCGGGGCGGTGAAGGCATCGTGACGGAAGCCACCCTACCCTTCGAGGCCCAGCCCGGTGAGCATACGGTCACGGCAACCCTGTCCGTCGACCACCCGCAGCTCTGGTGGCCCAACGGGCACGGCGACCAGCCACTGTACACGGTTTGCGCGTGGATCCAGATCCCCGGCGCCGCCGACGAGCGGTCGACGCGCATCGGCTTCCGCCGGGTGCGGATGATCACCAACGACAGCGCCCCAGCGGGTGCGTTGCCCTACGTCATCGAGGTGAACGGGCGCCGCATCTTCATCAAGGGCTGGAACTGGGCCCCCATCCATCACCTCTACCGCCGCCAGAGCCCCGAGAAGTACCACCGCTGGCTCGAGCTCGTGAAGGAGGCGCACGTCACGCTGCTCCGCGTGTGGGGTGGGGGGCTGCTTGAGCGCGAGCTGTTCTACGACCTGTGCGACGAGGCCGGTATCATGGTCTGGCAGTCCTTCTGCCAGTCGTCCTCGGGCATCGACAACGAGCCCCCGCGCGACAGCGACTACCTGAACATGGCCGTCCGGCACGCCGAGGCGATGATCCCTCAGCGGCGCAACCACGCCAGCTTGGTGCTGTGGTGTGGCGGCAACGAGCTGATGCATGCCGACTGGACCCCACTGGACAGCAAGCACCCGGCCCTGGCCGTACTCAAGGACTGCGTGGAGCGACTCGACCCAGACCGCGTCTACCTGCCCACCAGCGCCAGCGGCCCATCGGCCAACGCCTCGCTGGAACGCCTGGGGAAGATGCACGATGTGCACGGGCCGTGGACCTACGGCGGGCTCTACGACCACTACAGGCTGTACAACGGCATGGATGCCCTGCTGCACAGCGAGTTCGGCGTTGAGGGCGCCGCGCGCCTCAGGGCCTACCCGCGCTTCGTCTCGGCCGAACGCGTGTGGCCCCCCGATGCCACCAACGAGATCTGGACCCATCACGGCGCATGGTGGATCAACGCGGATCGCCTCGGTGCCATGTTTGGAACCCTGCACGACCTCCCCACCCATGTGCGCGCGAGCCAGTTCATCCAGGCCGAGGGACTCCGTTACGCCATCGAGGCCAACCGGCGGCGAAAGTGGCGCTGCAGCGGTACCTCGCCCTGGCAGTACAACGAGAGCTGGCCCAACGCGTCGTGCACCAACAGCCTGGACTGGCTCGGCCAGCCTCGGCCCGCCTACTTCTGGGTCAGGAAAGCCTACGAACCCCTTCACGCATCGGCCCGCTACGACACCATCGCCCGGCACGAACAGCGAAGGGTCGCCTGCACCTTGTTCGTCTCGAACTCGCTAGCCGATGCCGCGCCCGTCGAGTTGGTCGCACGGCTCCACGGCATGGATGGGGCCCTGCTGTCCGAGCGCGTCCTGAGGGTGACCGCCGAGCCCTGTGCTTGCACCCAGGGAGGGGAGTTCGAGTGGGAGCCCGACCCGAGCTTCGCCGATGTCGCGTTGCTGCGGCTGACACTCCGAACCCGCGATGGCCTCGAGACCACCCCAAACGAGTACCTGTTCACCTGGGCTCCCGCGCCAGAGCTATCGCCGCTGCTGAGTCTGCCAGCCACACGAGTCGAGCTCACACCGACCGGTCAGGGCATCACTCTGCACAATGGCGGCGGCGCCGTGGCGCTACTGGTGTGGGTCGAGCCTGAGGACGATGCCGAGTGGCCCGTGTTTGGCGACAACTATGTGTGCCTGTTGCCGGGAGAGACCCGCGACATCGCTGTTCGCCAGGCTCCGGCAGCATATGTCGTCGATGGTCTGAACCTGGTGAAAGGGTAGGGCAGGCGCGGGCCACCCCCTGCTCTCTCGTCCCTCGCCGCTACCCATGGCCCGTTGCCGGCCGGGCCATGGGCTGCCACGTGCTGCGCCAGTGGGCCTCCACGCCCTCGCGCCACTGCAGAGCCTGCTGGCGAAGCTCTGCAGCCAGCTCAGGCAGCCGTTCAGCCAGGTTGGTCCGCTCGCCCGGGTCGTCCTCCAGGTTCGCCAGGTGCACTTCGGCTGCGGGGGGCTCGTCTTCGACGAGCTGGCCGTTGAGCACCAGCTTCCATGGACCGCGCCGCACGGCGGTCTGCTGGTCCATCTCGAGGAAGAGCGCTTCGTGCGCCGAGGCGGCTCCGTCCGTGACCAGCGGCAGGAAGTCGCGCCCGTCGAGCTTGTAGGCCGCCGGGTCTCCTCCGGCGGCTCGCAGGAACGTGGGGAACACGTCCATCGCCGCGCCCGGCTGCTCGATGACCTGACCCGCGGGGATCCGGGCCGGCCAGGAGCACAGCGCCGGCACGCGGATGCCCCCCTCGAAGAGGCTGAACTTGTGTCCCCGCAGCGCGCCTGCGGTGCCGCCATGGTATGGCGTCATCGTGTCATCGAGCCAGTTCCGGGACTCGCGCGAGGGGCCGTTGTCGCTCTGGAAGTAGACGAATGTGTTCCCGCGCCGCCCGTGGCGCTCCAGCGCGGCGAGCACGGCGCCGACGGCGTCATCGACGGCCGCCAGCATGGCCGCCATGATGCGCCGCTCCCACGGCAAGCCGGGAAAACGGTCGAGGTACCGGGCGGGCGCGTGCATGGGGTAGTGCGGCGCGCTAAAGGGGACATAGAGAAAGAACGGGTCACCCGTCGGGGCTACCCGATCGATGTAACCCACCGCCCGCTCGCCGACCACGTCGGTGAAGTAGCGACCATTGTCCCAGACCTCGCGATTGTTGTCCCACAGGTCATGAACCGGCTGGCCGCCCCAGTAGAAGATGTGGGAGTAGTAGTCGATGCACCCGGCGAGGAAGCCGTACCACTCATCGAACCCGTGGTGGTGCGGGCGGAACTCTTCGGCCACACCAAGGTGCCACTTGCCGACCATCGCCGTGTGGTAGCCCAGGGGCTTCAGCGCCTCCGCGATCGTGGGCACCGTCGGCGGCAGCCCCGTGGCCTGCCGGTGGCCGCCGAGGATCGACCGCACGCCGGCGTGGAACGGATAGCGCCCCGTCAGCACCGACGCTCGCGAGGGCGAGCACACGGGCGAGTTCGAGTACCACTGCCTCAGCAGCGCGCCCGATGCAGCGAGCGAGTCGAGGTGGGGCGTGGACAGGTCGACCGCACCCATGCACCCGAGATCCCCGTACCCCTGGTCGTCGGTGTAAAAGAGCACGAAACTGGGGCGTTCCGGCATGGTCTCCTCCTGGGCGTTCGCCGCCCCGGCGGCTTCGACTGCCAGCGACAGGCCCGCCAGGCCGCGCAGCAGGTCGCGGCGCGAGAAGCGGGTCCGCGGCACATCGAGATCCGGCACAAACATGGTGTGACCGGCTTCCGCAGCCGACCACAGGGCGCCTCCCACGCTCACTGGGTTCTTCCGCCAGGCTTTGAGCCTCCTCAGGCACTGGTGGGCCCCCGCCAACTGGCGTCCGGCCAGCCTGCGGCCGTTTCCGCGTACGCGGAGCCCCCCCCGAGAGCATCATGGCCCTGCGCGGCCTCGCCTCGCCGTTTGACCACCCCTTGGGCCCTGCCTATACTGGCCTCTTACGCTGGGTGGGCGTTCACCGCCACCGGATAGGGGATGGGAACTCGTATGGTCGACCACCACGTCGCCGATCTCGCGCTCGCCGGCAAGGGCAAGCTCCGCATCGAGTGGGCCGAGATGCGCATGCCCGTGCTGCGCCTCATCCGGGCGCGTTTCGAGCGCGAGAAGCCTCTCGCCGGTGCCAAGCTCGCCGCCTGTCTTCATGTCACCACCGAGACCGCCAACCTGATGCGGACCCTGGTGGCCGGAGGAGCCGAGGTGCGGCTGTGCGCCTCCAACCCGCTTTCGACGCAGGATGACGTCGCCGCATCATTGGTGGCCGACTTTGGCATCCCGACCTTCGCGGTCTGTGGTGAGGACCGCGATACATACTACTCGCACATCCAGTCGGCACTCGCCTTCGGGCCAACGCTCACCATGGACGATGGCGCCGATGTGGTATCGACCCTGCACAAGGAAGGCGGCGCGCGGCTCGAGGGCATTGTGGCCGGCACCGAGGAAACCACCACCGGCGTCATCCGCCTGCGGGCCATGGAGCGAGACGGTGCACTCAGGTACCCGATCATCGCCGTCAACGATGCCGACACCAAGCACCTGTTCGACAACCGGTACGGCACCGGTCAGAGCTCGATCGATGGCATCCTCAGGGCCACGAACATCCTCCTCGCTGGTCAGACCGTCGTCATCTGTGGCTATGGCATGTGCGGGCGAGGCTGCGCCCGGCGCGCCCAAGGCATGGGGGCCCACGTCGTCGTGTGCGAGGTCGACCCGCTGCGCGGGCTGGAGGCCGTGATGGATGGGTACCGCGTGATGCCCATCGCTGAGGCCGCGAAGATTGGCGATGTCTTCATCACCGTGACGGGATGCTGCTCCGTGGTCCGGCGGGAACACTTCTCCACCATGAAAGACGGCGCGATCGTCTGCAACTCGGGGCATTTCGATGTCGAGCTCGAGGTGGCCGCGCTCCGCGAGATGGCCAGCAGTTCCCGCGAGATCCGCCAGTTCGTCACGGAGTACACGCTCGACAACGGCCGGCGCGTCAATGTCATCGGCGAGGGCCGGCTCGTGAACCTGGCCGCAGCCGAGGGCCACCCCGCCAGCGTGATGGACATGAGCTTCGCCAACCAGGCGCTCTGTGCTGAGTACGCGCTCAAGAACAGCACCTCCCTCCAGAACCGCGTCTACTCCGTGCCCCGCGAGATCGACGAGGACATTGCCCGGCTCAAGCTGGAGGCCATGGGTGTGGAGATCGATCGACTCACCCCGGAACAGCAGAGATACCTGTCCTCATGGGAAGAGGGCACCTGATGTGCGCCCCTGAGGGGGACCTGTTCCCGGCTATCCATACTGGCAAGATGAGTGAGTGGTGGCATGAGCAGCCCGGGACTGGCCGTTGGCGTGCCGCTGGCGGTCTCGGCTCTGCTGAGCCTGTTGGGCGCGAGGGCCTGCGCCGGCGGGCGCATCTCACGCCGAACGGCTGAACGCGTCCCGCTGGGCGGCATGACCTGCTGGTGCGCCCTCACGGCCGGCCTCCTGGCCGTCGGGAGTGCTCTCCCGGGCAACGTCGCCCTGGGCCTGGTAGCGCTCGGCACAGCCTTCGTCCTCGTGGGGAACGTGGCCGAGCGGCTCTCTCTCTCGGCGGGGCGCCTGCTCCGCTGGGCCTGCGCGCTGGCGTCGGGCCCGGCGCTGGTGGGCTGCGGTCTGGCGATCGGGGTCCAAGTGCGCCTCGGCGGGCAGACTGTCGACCTCGGATCGTCAGCGGCGGTCCTCTCGGCTCTCTGGATGTCGGCCGTGACGCTCCTGATCCTACTGGCCAACCGGGGCGAGGGGCTGGTGTCCGGCGTCGGAACCCTCTCGGGGCTGGCTCTGCTCGCAGCGGGCCTGTTGGTGGCCGATGCGTCTGAGGCGGCCTCGGCCGCGCGCCACCTGTGCCTGATCCTCGTTGGGGGCCTCGCGCCCTACACACTGGCCGCCCTGGTCGTGCCCGAGTTCCGGTTCGGCGGCGGAGCCTCCCTCGCTGTCGGTGCGTGGCTGGCAGCCGTCACCGTCCTGGGGGCCCTGAAGGGCCCTGGTTTCGTCTTCCTGGTCATCCCGCTGGTCGTCTTGGGCGCGCCCGTCGCCGGGACGCTCCTCGCCTATGCGGCCGGAAGGGCCCGCGGGGCCCGCGGCATTCGGCCCGATCGCGAATGGCCCTCGTTCCTCGAGCTGTTCGTCCGGCGTGGGATGAATCCCCCTCGCGCGGTGGCGTTCCTCCTGTGCTGGCACGCCTACCTCTGCTCCGCGGGGCTGACCGTCGCGTGGCTGCGCCACCTGCCGCCTTGGGTCCAGGCCCTCCTCGCAGCCGCCGTCGCCCTCGCGGGTCTTTTCCTGTTCTACGTCGGCTTCCAGGTGGTGTGTGGTGGGAAGCGCGAACTGGCGCCGCACGTCGGCGGCCGTGATCGCGTCTGCATCCTCGGCGTCTGGGTGGACCGGCTCGACGTCCCGACCACGCTGTCGCGCATCGAGAGGTTCATCGCTGAGGGGGGCCCGCACCTGATCGTCACCCTCGATGCAGGCGGGGTGCTGCGTGCCCGGGAGGACGAGGAGTTCGGGCGCATCGTCGCCGACGCGGCGCTGGTGACACCCGATGGGGCCGGGGTGGTGCTCGCCGCCCGCTTGCTCGACGAGCCCTTCCACCACCGTGTCTCCGGGTGCGACTTGGTCTATCACATCTGCGAGATGGCTGCCGCCAAGGGCTTCAGCGTGTTCCTGTTTGGCGCGAAGCCCGGAGTGGCCGATGAGGCCGCCGCCCGGCTCGCGACACGGTACCCCGGCCTGCGGGTCGCCGGGACGGCCCACGGCTACTTCGATCGCGCCAAAGAGGACGAACTGGTCACGTCCATTGCCGCCGCGCGACCCCATGTGCTGTTTGTCGCCATGGGCCTTCCGGCCCAGGAGAAGTGGATCGCCCGTCATGCGGAGAAGCTAGGCGTGCCAGTGTGCATCGGCGTCGGCGGCAGCTTCGACGTCATCGCGGGGCATGTCCAGCGCGCGCCGGAGTGGGTGCGCAGGTGCTGGGGCGAGTTCCTGTGGCGCATCGGGCACGACCCCAAACGCGTCGGGCGGCTGCTCGCCATCGCCCGGTTCTTCTGGCAGTTCCTCCTCGAAGCGCCTGCCGCACTGCGGAAGCGGCGCCTGCATGGTTCTTGAGGGAGTCGATGAACTTGGCGCAGGTCGTCTGTCTGGGTGAGGCTCTGATCGATTTCGTCTCCCAACGGTCGGGCGTCGACCTGGCCGGCGCCCCGGGGTTCGAGAAGGCTCCGGGTGGGGCTCCGGCCAACGTGGCTGTGGCGCTGGCGCGCCTCGGGACCTCCAGCGCCTTCATGGGCAAAGTCGGCGATGACCCATTCGGCCGCTTCCTGGCTGACACGTTCGCGGCCGCTGGAGTCAGTACCGCGTCCATGGTCTTCGACCCCGTGGTCAAGACCGGACTCGCCTTTGTCTCGCTCATGGCTGACGGCGAACGGGACTTCCTCTTCTACCGCGACCCAAGCGCCGACATGATGCTCCGCCCCGATGAGATCGACGAAACACTCATCCGCGACGCCCGGGCCTTCCACTTTGGCTCCATCACGCGGATCTCCGAACCCTCCCGGTCCGCCACCACGCACGCCATCGCGGTCGCGAGGGCTGCCGGCCTGCTGATCTCCTACGACCCCAATCTCCGCATGTCGCTGTGGGATACGGCCGGCCACGCCAGGGCGGAGATGCTCGCCGGCATACCCGAAGCCGATGTGGTGAAAGTGTGCGAAGAAGAACTCACATTCCTTCTGGGCACCCATGACATCGCCGCCGGAGCGAGAGCGCTGCTGGACATGGGCCCCAGCCTGGTAGCCGTGACCCGCGGAGCGTCGGGCTGCGCCGTCTGGAATCATGGGGCCCACGTCGATCTGCCCGGCTTCCGGGTCGACACCGTCGATACGACCGGGGCCGGCGACGGCTTCGTCGCCGGCGCACTGCACTGGCTGCTGGCCAATGCCGAACCGTCTGGCATCGCTGAGCTGGGGGAGCACGACCTACGCGAGGCGTTCACGTTCGCCAACGCCGTTGGCGCGTTGGCCACAACCAAGAAGGGGGCCATCCCCGCGATGCCCGACTTGGCCACAGCCCAGTCGTTGGCCGCAACGGCCGCATAGCGGCCCGCCCGCGCTCCGGAGGTGCGACATGACCGCTCTTCTGCTGTGCTGCACCGGCCTCTCGATCACCGCGCCGCCAGCGCGCCCGTGGCGCGGCCTACACATCAGCGTCGGTAGCCCCGAGGCCGCGGACGATCTCAAGCGGCTGGTCGTCGATGTGCTGGCTCCCATGGGCATCAACACCGTGATCGCTGAGGTGAACTACAGCTTCCAGTTCCAGTCCCATCCCGAACTATCAAACGGCACGCTGACCGCCGAGGCGGCGGCCGACCTTGCGGCCACTTGCGAGGGCGAAGGCGTCCGACTGATCCCCCTCTTCAACTGCCTGGGCCACCAGTCGTGGGCAGACGTGACGTTTCCTTTGCTTGCCAAGCATCCCGAGTTCGACGAGACGCCACAGATCCCACTCGACAACCCCGGCATCTACTGCCGGAGCTGGTGCCCCCAGCACCCCCAGGTGAACACCGTGGTCTTCGAGCTCATCGACGAGATCCTCAGCGCATTCCATGCCGACGCCTTCCACGTGGGAATGGATGAAGTCTTCCTCATCGCGAGCGACCAGTGCCCCCGCTGCCGAGGCGGCGACCCCGCCGCGCTCTTCGCCCAGACCACCAACGACCTGCACGAGTTCCTGGTCAAGCGCAGAGGTGTCGAGATGCTCATGTGGGGCGATCGGCTTCTCGATGCCGCCACCACCGGCTACGGCCAGTGGGAAGCCAGCGCCAACGGAACGGCAGCGGCGATCGACCGGATCCCCAAGGACATCATCATCTGTGACTGGCACTACGAACCCATGGCCGACTATCCCTCGGTGCGCTACTTCCAGGAGCAGGGCTTCCGCGTATGGCCGGCCACCTGGAACAAAGTGGAGGCGGCTGAGGCCCTGCTCGAATGTGCCCTTCGCGACCCCACGGACCGAATGATGGGTTACCTGTTCACCGGATGGGGTGTTAACAGCCCAGACCTGCGCGACCGGCTGCAGGGCCGGACCACCGGTAAGGACTGCCCGGTCGCCGATGTCATCCTGGCGTGCCTGCCCCGGCTGAACGCGAACGCCCTATAGCTGCAGATGGGTGCTGATGAGGTGCCGGCCGCGCCCCCCTGCATGTGCTATAATCGCTCCTGCCCACGGCCGCGAGGCTGCTCGCTTGCCATTTGGGGCATCCAGTCCAAGGAGTTCGCCCATCGGACACAGAAAGTGCTCGCCGCTGAACACGTATGCGCCCGCGGAAGCTCTGATGCTGTCCGCGTTGAACTGTATACCTGGAGGTGCCCAGGATGGCTGCGCCACGTGGCCGGCGTGACCTGGCTCGCGTCCTGATCCAGCGGGGCGTCATCACCGAGCAGCAGGCGAGGGAGGCACTGGAGCGCCAAGCCTCCGACCGATCCCAAAAACTCGAACGCGTCATCGTCGATGCGGGATTCGCGCCAGCCCTCGAGGTCTACGGCGTGCTCGCCGAGCTCCTCGATGTCCCCTTGGCGAACTTCGACAACCTCGACATCGACGAGGACGTGGTCAATCTCGTCCCCCATGATGTGATCGAACGCGTCAACGCCATACCCGTCAAGCGCGCTCCCGACGGGGGCCTCGTCTTCGTCATGGCCGAGCCCGACGAGATCGAGCACATCGACGAACTCCGCCGGCGCGCCGGCGTCAGCGTGACCCCCATGCTCGGGGTGCCCCAGCAGATCGAGGAGATGCGCGGCCGAATCTATGGCGCTGTCGCCGCCGCTACCGACGAGACGGACACCGCCTTCGCCGAGATCGCCGCAACTCGGGCGGCCTCCGGCGTCGGGGCCCACACCGCCGGTATCGGTATGGTGGCCGACATCAGCGCCATCAAAGGCACCGACGAGGAAGCGGCCAACACCGCGCCCATCATCCGCATTGTGAACACCCTGCTCAAGCAGGCCATCAAGATGGGTGCCAGCGACGTCCACATCGAGCCCCAGCGCGGGAACGTGCGAATCCGGTACCGCGTGGATGGTGACCTTCGTGAGATCATGACACCACCCAAACACGTCCACGCGCCCCTGATCTCGCGCATGAAGATCATGGCCGACATGGATATCGCCGAGAAACGAGTCCCGCAGGACGGCCGTGTCGGTGTGCGCATGGACGGCCGCGTCTTCGATCTCCGGGTCTCGACCATCCCCACGGCCAACGGTGAGAAGTGCGTGTTTCGGATCCTCGATCAGGGCTCCGTCATGATCGGACTCGAGAAACTCGGCTTCTTCCCGGAGACCCAAGCCCAGCTCGAGCGCCTCATTGTCCAGCCCAACGGCATCCTGCTGAGCACGGGGCCCACGGGCCACGGCAAGACCACCACGCAGTACTCGATCCTGAACAAGATCAACTCTATCGAGAAGAATATTATCACCATCGAGGACCCGGTCGAGTACCAGCTGCCCGGCATCTCCCAGGTGCCGGTCAACCGCAAGGCGGGTCTGACGTTTGCCAACGCCCTTCGATCCTTCCTGCGGCAGGACCCGGATATCATCATGGTCGGTGAGATCCGTGACCTCGAAACCGCGGACATCGCCATTGAGGCCTCGCTGACCGGCCACCTGGTGTTGAGCACCCTGCACACGAACAACGCCCCGTCTGCCGTCACCCGGCTCATTGACATGGGCGTGGAGCCCTTCTTGATCTCAGCCTCGGTCATCGGTGTGCTGGCCCAGCGCCTCGTTCGCCGCATCTGCCAGAACTGCCGGGAGGAGTACACGCCGCCCCGCGATCTGATGCTGGGGTTTGGCTGGGATCCCGATAACCCACCGGACCCGGAGCAAAAGTTCTACCACGGCCGCGGCTGCGAGCAGTGCGGCCACACCGGGTTCCGTGGCCGGGTCGGGATCTTCGAGCTGTTTGAGATGAACGGGGAGCTCGCCGAGCTCATCGTGCGACGCGCCCCGCTCTCTGAGATCGATGAGGCCGCGCGGGCGAACGGGATGAAAACCCTCCGCGAAGACGGCTTCGCCAAGATCTGCAACGGGACGACCACGGTCGAGGAGCTCGTCAGGAAGGTCATGACCGCCGGCGTCTACTAGGCGTCGGCGGATGGACCCCGCGACAGGACGCCCGGCGAACCGCCGCGCGGTGGCTTCGCGTGAACATCAGCCGCCAGCTCCGGGCATATCGCGGTGTGGTTGAGGAGTTGACGGGATGAGCACGTCTGGCGCCAAACAGACCCCCCCGCGCGGGCCGAGCCAGCCCAAGCCGGTGCACGACATCCATCTGGACGAGCTGCTCCACCTGGTGGTGGAGAAGAACGCCTCCGACCTGCACATCTGCGTGGGGGTCCCCCCCGTCCTTCGGGTGGACGGCGCGCTGCGGACGGCCAATTACGAACGGCTAACGCCCAACGTCACCCAGCGCATGATCTATGACATCCTCAACGACGATCAGATCCAGCGCTTCGAGACCGAGCTCCAGCTCGACCTCTCCTACTCGATCCCTCGGGTCGCGCGGTTCCGCACCAACGTGTACCGCGACCGCGGCACCGTGGCCGCCGCCTTCCGTCTCATCCCGGCCAAAGTGCCCACCCTTCCCGAACTCGGGCTGCCGATGATCCTCGAGTCCATCGCGCGCCGGCCCCGCGGCCTCGTGCTCGTCACCGGCCCTACGGGCAGCGGGAAGTCCACCACTCTGGCCGCCATGATCAACCAGATCAACAGCGAAACCAGCAAGCACATCATCACCATCGAGGACCCCATCGAGTACCTCCACGGCCATCGCATGAGCATCATCAACCAGCGCGAGCTGGGCCAGGACACCCTGACATTCGCCGCCGCCCTCCGGGCAGCGCTGCGCGAGGACCCCGATGTCATCCTCGTCGGGGAGATGCGTGACCTCGACACGATGCAGCTGGCAATCACCGCAGCCGAGACCGGCCACCTGGTGCTCGCCACCGTGCACACGAACAGCGCCGCCGACACGGTCGACCGAGTCATCGACGTGTTCCCGGCGGCCCAGCAGGAACAGATCCGCGTCCAGCTCTCCAACAACCTGGTGGCGGTCGTCACCCAGCAGCTGCTACCTCGAGCCGGGACCAGCGGCCGCGCCGTTGCCTGCGAGATCATGATCTGCAACGCGGCCATCAAGAACCTCATCCGGGAGGCCAAAGCGCATCAGGTGCTGTCCATCATCCAGACCAGCACCAACATTGGCATGCAGACCATGGACCAGGCTCTGCGGGACCTCTACCAGCGCGGCATGATCAGCTATGACGATGCCATGGAGCGTTCGGTCAACCCCGAGGAGCTCAAGAAGATGCTGAACACCGGCAACGCGCCCTACTAGGCCGAGTGTTCGGCGCCCATTCTCCCAACCCCGGGTGGCGCCGGATCATCTGGGGTGGTAGACAGTCAGTACAGGAGCCGCTTCGTGGCGACCGGCGGACCACCGGTGGGTGGCCGCGGGCGGCATAGCGGGGGTGGGTCTGATGGCGGTGTTCCAGTACCGGGTACGCGACGCGCGCGGTGCCGAGTTCACGGGAACCATCGAGGCCGACAGCGAGCAAGCGTTGCGCACTAACCTGGTCGACCAGGGCTATGTGGTCTCGTCGATCCAGAAGACCAAGGGCACCGGCGTGGTCAAAGGCCGGGGACGTGGCATGTCGCGCTTCAAGCGCGTCAAGCTCAACGACTTGGCCCAGTTCTGCCGGCAGTTCGCCACCATGATCAACGCCGGCGTGACCGTGGTCCGCTGCCTCTCGGTTCTTCAGGAGCAGACCACCAACCCCAACCTAAGGGCCATGATCGCCGACATTCGCGCTGAGGTCGAGGGGGGTAACTCGCTGTCCGGGGCCATGGCCAAGTACTCTCGAACCTTCTCGAACCTGGCCATCGGTCTGGTCCGCGCGGGCGAGGTCGGCGGCGTGCTCGACGAGACGCTCAACAAGCTCGCCGTCTTCCTCGAAAAGGACCTCGAACTTCGCCGGAAGGTCAAGTCCGCCATGACCTACCCCACGATCGTTATGATCGCGGCGGTCGGCATCGTGCTCTTCCTCATGACCTTCATCCTGCCCAAGTTCATGGCCCTGTTCGACGAACTCGGCATCGGCCGCGACAAGATGCCGAAGATGACCCTCATCCTCCGCGATGCCAGCGACTTCCTCGTCCACTACTGGTACTACGCCCTGGCTGGGGGCATCATCATCTTCATCGCCCTCAAGTTTCTCGGCCGAACCAAGGTTGGGCGCCGCTACATCGACCTGGTTAAGCTCAAGCTGCCCGTCTTTGGCAAGCTGATCCACAAAGTTGCACTATCGCGCTTCGCCTCCACGCTCTCCACCCTGCTCAGCAGTGGTGTGCCCATCCTCCAGGCCATGGAGACCGTGGCCGGCACTGTCGGCAACGAGATCATCGCCGAGGCCGTGCTCGACGCGCGCGCCAGCGTCCGCGAGGGCGAGGAGATCGGCACGCCCCTGCGTAACTCCGGCATGTTCCCGCCCATGGTGGTTCAGATGATCTCCATCGGCGAGGAGACCGGCTCGCTCGACGCCATGCTGGCTAAGGTGTCGGAGTTCTACGAGTCCGAGGTCGACACGGCCCTGGCTTCCCTGACGGCCGCCATCGAGCCGATGTTGATCGTTTTCCTCGGTGGCGTCGTTGGATTCATCGTCGTCGCCATGTTCATGCCGCTGGTTGAGATCATCAACAGCCTGTCTTCCCAGAACGAGTAGGCGGGCGGCCCGGCGGCTCGCCGGCGTCTGAGAACGCAGCGACACGGGGCGAGGACCTCCTCGCCCCGTGTTGTATGCGCCAGGGAGTGGGGTGATCGCGCCCGAACGGCGCGCCGTGGCCATGGAACCCCAGCTCTACGCTGTCTTCGCCACCTTCTCTGGCCTCCTGGGCCTGTGCGTCGGGAGCTTCCTGAATGTCGCCATCTGCCGCCTGCCCGAGGACGAGAGCCTGGGTGGGCGCTCCCACTGCACGTCCTGTGGCAAGGAGATACTGGCGCGCGACCTCATCCCCGTCCTCAGCCAGCTACTCCTCCGCAGCCGCTGCCGCTTCTGTGGGGCCCGGTTCAGCTACCGGTACATGGCGATCGAGCTGATCACCGGCCTCGTCTTTCTGGGCCTGTTCTTCTACTGTGGGCCCGGCCGCCCGGTGCTGCTCGTTGCGCTGTGGATCTGCTTCGCCTCGCTCATCGCCTTATTCGTAATCGACTGGCAGACCACCCTCATCCCTCATCCACTTTGGATTGCCATCCTCGTCGCCGGAGTCGGCTACGACATCTACGGCCTGGCCGTCGGGGCACACGAGATGATGGTGCTGTTCCCTGTCACCACCGCCGGCGGCCAGTTCGCTGTGGCCCTCCCTCGTTCGGTGATCGGCGCCCTGGTCGGGCTGATCGGGTTGCGCGTGTTCGTGTTCCTGGCCGACCTGGCATTCCGCAAGGAGACCATGGGCTTTGGTGATATCTATCTCACTGGTGCTGCGGGGGCGTTCCTCGGTCCCGGCATCGAGCTCGTCCTCTACATCGTCATCGCCGCCTTTGCCGGGGCCCTCATCGGTGGCACCTGGATGCTCTGGCACCGCAAGGAGCGAGAGGACACCGTCATCCCATTCGGGCCATTCCTGGCCGTCTCTCTGGCCGTGATGATCCTTTGGGGTGACGTCATCGCGAACGCCGTCAGAGGCTATCTGTTCCCCCCGCCCCCCGTCTGAATGCACGCGACCGGTTTGCTCTCCGCCGCATTCGGGTAACCTCTCAGTGCGGGAGATCCGAAGCCAAGGCGGTCACGGGTGGTGGATCGAGTGGCGGTGCAGGGAGATAGGGCTTCAGAATCCCGCAGCACTCCTTCGGGAGGCCGGCCCAAGCCGGCCTCCCGGTTGAGTGGTACTCGACGAGGAGTTTTGGCGCGATTCAGGAAGACAGTGAAGCCCGCACTCGGGCGGCCGAAAGGGACAACAAGCGACCGAGAGCGCCGCGGCGGCATACGCGCCGGGGCGCTGCGGGGCATGGGCCCCGGCATTGAGGAGGCGCGCGATGAGAATGCGCGGATTCACGCTCATCGAGCTGTTGGTGGTCATCGTCATCATCGCCATACTGGCGGCCTTCCTGTTCCCCGTCTACAACAAGGTCATGGCCGAAGGCGCCAAACGGGCCTGCACGGCGAATCTCCATCAGATCGCTGTGGCCCTTGGGCAGTACTACCAGGACCACCACGCCTACCCGCCCTCGCCGTGGGACGGCGCGAACTACAACCCCTACGGTGGATTGGTCGCGCTGACGAAGACCAATCTGAGCCTGCCGATGGTCTGCAAGGAAGATGAACGGTCGGCCTCTGACTTCGTCGACGGCGTCGCCTTCAGCTACGCCTACGACTTCGAAGGGCGCAACCCCAATGTGCCGGCCAACATCCAAGACCGGCTGCTCTACAACTTCTGGGGCTATACGCCCGAGGGCTACGAGGCCCCCCGATCGCTCTACTACGATGTCGCTCAGTCTGGCGGCCCCGTGCCTGCACCGGTACGGAAGTGGACCGAGTTTCCCTTCCTCGTCAACTCCCAGGCGCCCAAGACCACCATCATCACCCACTGTCCTTTCCATCGTATGGGTGACACCGAGCTGGTCCTGCGCCTGGATGGCAGTGTCAAGGCCATCCCCAGAGCCATGCAGGACGAAGCCAACGATGTGACTCGGTGGGAAGCTGAGGGGAAGTGGCCCACCCAGCCCGCCGAGTAGTGGGGCCGGGGCGAGCGTCGAGGGGCGCTTGGCCGAGTGCGCTTTGCGGACCGAGCCGGTGGGATGTGGGTGCCGGAGGACGGTGAGAGCAATGGGAGTCGGCGGCCGAAAGACGGTACCGGGCATGCGATCGGCACCGGGCATGAGCCTGGTGGAGATCCTCGTCGCCATGGTGATCCTGGCCGTGGGCATGTTCGCCATCGTTCGCGTCTTGATCCCCGGCCTGGCCATCATGCCGAGCCAGGGAACGCGACTGGCGGCGTCCCAGTTGGCGTCGCAGATGATCGAGACGCTGCGCACCCAGCCTGAGCTGCGGCCCGATGCCGTGTGCCATGCGATCGCGATCGATGCCTCCGACCTGACCCAGGGCTATGCCCTGGTCCACGATGTCAGCATGACCGACGTGTACCAGTTCAGCCATCTCGCGAGCCAGGCGGCGGGAGCCCGGTCGCTCGTCTTTCCTACACTGGTGGTCGGTGAGCGGTTCCGCGTGCCCGTCGCCAATGCCGCAAGCGTCGCCCATCTGGCGCGGTACGGCCCCGTGCGTCCCGAGTCCGCCTGGGTCTACC
This sequence comes from Armatimonadota bacterium, assembly GCA_029547025.1. Lineage (GTDB taxonomy): Bacteria > Armatimonadota > Zipacnadia > UBA1398 > JAKPQA01 > JAKPQA01. The sequence goes on along the minus strand of JAKPQA010000302.1, from coordinate 34,476 downwards.
ATCCCACGCCCGTGCCCATGGTCGGCACCCTAAACGACCTCTGGTCGACGCAGGGACCGTTTCGGTATGTGGTCACCGATTGGGCAACCGGGACCATCGCCTTCCCGCAGTCGCCCGAAGTGGCCGTGTCCAACTTCCGCGCGTGCTACACCTATCTGGACAGTGGCAGTCTCGTTGATGTCATCGGGCAGGCCTTCACGGCAGCGCCCGGGACGGATGGTACGCTGCAGTGGTCCGCCGGGCGCGATATGGTCCCGAACTCGCTGACCGTGTACCGCGAGGTCGGTGGCGCCATCATCGACCAGAATGTCTCCGCCAGCGATCGCTCCCTCGGCATTGTGCGTCTGACGAGCCAGGAGGCCGAAGTGGGTTCGCTCCTGGCCATGACCTACGAGATCCAATCGCACCGACGAACCGGGTTCGAGAACTCCATCACCGACCCACGCGAGCCCGACTCACTGATCATGGACTTCGACATTCCCGACATCCTCTACGTCGACGCACTGATCCCGGCGACGGACACGCGGACGGTCAAGCTGCCGACGGGGTTCGTCGTGAGCGATGAGGGTTTGGTGGATGGCGCCGGTTACACCCACATCCCGGAGCCGGTTATCGCGGTCAGCAAGGCCGATGGCCAGGTATTCACCCCGGGATCGGGGATCACCGACGTGGACTACGTCGGGGGCAGTATCGAGTTTGACTCATCGCTGCCGCCGCTCCCCATCCCCGTCCGGATCTACTACCGGGCCCAGGGCGGCTGGGCGCGGGAGCTGCATCTAGCGCCCGAGAGCTTCGCCCGCATGGCCAGCGCATCGGGCCGCCTCTACATCGACCCGGTGGCCGGCCCGACCGGTATCAAGCAGTTCTGGTATTTCAACGACGAGACCATCCTCGGTTCGCCGGCGGTGCTGCAGTTCTTCAGTGTCAATGCCACCGACCCGGCCCCCGATACCGAGGGAGGCATGCAGGACGCAGGCGGGCACACCATCGCCGTGGACTATGCCTATGCGGACGAGACGGGAGCCATTCGCTGGGTCTATGGCGAGACCCATGTGATCGGCGTGGGGAGCCACAAAGTGGAGCTCAAGCACGAGTTCGACCCCACGGACCCGCGCCAGGGCATCCGCGCCGTTCGGGGGATCTCGTGCAAAGCGCGGACGTGCTGGGAAGAGAACGGTGCGCGCAAGTGCGCGGACGTGGACGGCTTCGCAATCCGCTCGTGAACCCCGTTACCCGTGGTCTTGGCGCGGGCGGTTGGAGTGAGGTGGGACCCATGGATCGCCGTCATTCGGGGATGACGCTGGTGGAGCTGCTGGTCGTCATGGCCATCGTGGCCCTGCTGGCCGGCATCACCTTTGCCAGCGTGAAGAACCTGACCTCCAGCCACGAGCAGTTCAAGTGCTTGAGCCAGTTGCGGATGATCCACACGGCCCTCGGGATGTACCAGGCCGATGAGCTGGGATACCCGCCCTTCGACCTCGACGAAGCCCAGCGGTTCGCCGAGGAGACCCCCACACTGGACGCGTACAATGTGCCCACCTGGTCTGGGGGGGAGCCCGCGCACCGCACGGGCCTGTGGATCCTCGCTGCTACGGGCCACCTGCACTCGGTGACCGCCCTCCACTGCCCCTCGTGCTATGAGGTGCAGGCGCAGGACACCAGCGGCAACGATGTCGATATCGACGACTCGGCGGGTGGACACAACATTCGGAGCTACCGTGACTGGTACGATAGCTGGTACTACTGCAGCTACCAGAACTACGACCGCGAGGCCGCCTCGTGGCAGTACATGCCTCTACGGGATCCGACCGTCACGAGCGGCCCGGGATACCGCAGGCAGCTTTGGGATGCGCGGCTTGCCGTACCCGATCCCGTGACAGGTGATGCCTCGTGCCCGGGCCTTCAGCGCTACTCGCCCAGTGGCGACGCCATCCTCCTGTGGTGCCCACACCATCGGGTGGATAACACCAGCGAGAACCGGCGCGAACGCACTCTGGTGTTGTTCAAGAATGGCAGTGTCGAGGTCAAAGACCGGTTCGTCGACTGGGTTGTCGCGGGGAACCCGGCATGGCTGTTTCCCCGGAACGAGGCCGACTGGTGGTAATGGCGCGCATGCACTGGCCGTTTGGCCGAGGCCCGGCTCGGGTAATCATGAACCGGGACGAGTGGCCAGCCCTGGGCTGGAGGAGACGACAACCGTGAAGGTTCTGAGCGAGACAGTGTGGGGCATCCTTCACAGCCGCCTTGGCGCTCGGCTGGCCCTTCCGGCGCGGGCCGTCTCGACGCATCGGGCCGGGTTCACCCTGGTCGAGATGCTGGTGGTCCTGGTCATCCTGGCCGTGCTGATGGGCCTGCTGTTCATCCCCATGTTCCAGACGGTCCAGGTCCTCGAACGGACCAATATGGCCTCCGTGGCCCAGGACCGGCTCGGCAACGTCATGATGCGGCTCGAACGGGACATCTCCGAGGCCCAGCTCGTCATCCCCACTCCGGTCGACTGGGACCCCGACACCACTGATGCCGACTTGCCAGAGGGTCACGACTCCACCGTGCTCTCCCGCCTCGATCTCTATCTGACGCCGGCCGGTCCTGCCGGCGTGGTGAGGCCGTCAGGAACCTTCGCGTTGCCCTTCGGCGGCGGCACCCCCACAGGCAGGGTGGTCCGCTACTTCGTGGCCCCGCTGCCCAACCAACCTGCGGGACCCATGTGGGGGGCCGATGCGGCCGAGGAGGTCCGCACCGGCTATATGAACCCATACATCGCCCTGCCGGGAACCAACCTCATGGGGCCTTTGGCCGATCCGGCCACCGCGAACATGGCGGTCCTCTACCGTGTCGAGTTCGACCTCGGGGAGCCGCCCTTCAACGATCCGGGCCTCTATGGGGCCCTCTATGTCACCAACCCCAATGATGCGGCTTACCCCACCAGTGTATTTGGACCCTACTTCTACATGAATAGCACGCCGGTAACCTGGGGCGGATCCAGTCGCCCTCTGGGCACGGTGTTCCGTGACCTGGCCGAGCCGCTGACCCCCACCAGCAACGCCGATTGCGGGCTGTACGCGTGGAACCCGAGCGAGGAACGTCACGAGCCCCAGTGGTGGGGCACCGGCACGGGCGAGCTGCCCGGTGTGCTGCCCGGCCTGGCTATCGTCCCCGAGGCAGTCACCGACGACGCGGCGAAACCCGACCGGCCTTCGACCCCAGAGGCGCCCAGGGACACCACATCCTACAAGGCGTCGTACGGCATGTGGCTGACGCAGATGTTGGACCCGGTGCCTGGACCGGATGATCCGGGCACGTACGCCGACGACCCGCCACCCGCGTGGGTCATCAACCTGATGAACTACGGCGACCGTGCCACCGATACCACCGATGACCCCGCCGACCCGTGGGACAACCTGAGCCTGCTCTACTTCGCCGACTCACGCGAGATCCAGAACCCGCCCATCTTGAACGAGAAGATCATCCAGATGGCATCGCGCGTCAGTGGTGGGGGCACGCCGCCGCCGTACTACCTGCGCCTGATGCCTCAGGTGAACACGGTGGCGGGCACGGTGCAGTTCGCCCGCTCGACCGTGGATGCGGCCGAGTTCGACGGGACCCGGGTCATCGGGCGCTTGGCGCCCTTCGACCCATCGCAGCCGCGCAATGTGCAGTACCAGGTCACATTTGACCGCGACCCCGCAGTCTGGCCGTTCAACAACTCGTTGTTCGAGCCCATCGACCAGGGCGGCGGGGTGCCCGACCCAGGCGTGATCGTTCCGCGGCGGTACAAGGTCGTTGAGGGCTCCGAGCGTGTCCGCCTGCTCTCGCTGGACGATCCCGCTCGCGAGGTCACCATGGTACGCACCGCCGGCGAACCGGGCGCCTACCAGTACCGGATCAACGACATCACAGGAGTCATCGAGTTCAATAAGCAGTCCCCACCGGATACGCGCCTGGTGCGGATCGTGGTCGAGTATCAGTACCGCGACAACTTCCGATGGTTCTACCGCGATAGTTCGGGCACGCCGCGGGAGGCCTATGCGGGGATGGCGCTCGCTGACATCAACCGGGTCTATGCGCAGAGCGACGATATCACCATCACATATGCGACCCGGATGCGCAACGATGTGCAGGTCACCTTGGCGGTCTACGACGCGGGGAAGCCTGGACAACCCCAGGTGCTCACCGTACGGCGCGAGCTGAGCGTGTCGAACTCGCCGCGGTAGGCACGGGAGTGGGGGCGGCGACATGGGCAAGTGCGGCAGGGAGGCGAGTGAGGTGCGCAGAGTAATGCGCCGGCATGAGTCCGGTCAGGTCTTGGTCCTGGCCGTGCTACTGCTCATGCTGATGGCCATCCTGGGCGCCGCCTTCGTGGCGGTCATCAGCCACACCATGAGCACCACCACGCGCACGGGCGATGTGCTGACCGCTCAGCAGAGCGCCGACGGAGCTATCAGCCTGTTCCAGCGTATGATGCTGACCAGCCCCATGGGCGCCGACCTGCGGCTGGCGAACTGGGCGGCAGACGACCCCTTCGACACCAACGATCTGGGGGCTCCACCGCCCGGTCCTTCGGTGCTGGCGTACTATCGCGAGTCCGAGATCGAACGGGGCCTGCACGAAGAGGGCTTTGTCAAGATCCAGGCGCCACTTGAAGTGGGCGACCAGACTGCTGGGGCTCCGCTTCCCACCGGTGACCCGACGGCCGATGCGCTTCGCGGCCGCGCCATGCTCAAGGTTGAGTATGTTCCCAGCGACTACCTGAACGCGGCCGGCGCCGCCCAGCCGCTGCCGATGTTCAGTGGCAATCCGATGGCCAACTACATCCGCGTCGTCGCCGTGGGCACCGTGCCCGGCAACGAAGGCGTCTACCGCCTCTCGGTGGGCTATTTGCCCATCCTCATCACCGACCAGTTGATCACGGCCCACGACGCAGCCCGCACTGGCGCCTCACAGGCCATCGGTACCCCGACCATGGTCGATCTGAACGGCAACGGGTACGTCAGCGACCTCGACGGTTCGGGCGGGCTCGATAGCGCCGACGAGATCGCAACCGAGCCCATGTACGGCGGCATCTTCGCGAACACGGGCGTGGACTTCTACGGCGGGGCGAGCCCGCCCGACGTGAGCAACCCCGTTCCCATGGAGATCCGTCTCGACCAGCAGCCCACCGTCAGCCCAAGGGTGGCGCCCAACCCGGCCCTGGGAGGACGCCTGGGGCTCGGAGAGCGCGTGCAGATCGCCGGTCCCATCACGCGCAACGCCCCTCCGGGCGGCGCCATGTCGCTGCCGCAACTCTGGTTCAATGGAGCTGCTCTTGGGGTTGCTGAGGTCTCGTACTCGGCACCGGGCATCGCAAACCCGCTGTTCAACCCGTTCTACTTCTTCGACCCCTTTGGGCCGCTGTACATGGACGACTTGGGGTTCATCTACCCCTTGCCTCATATGGTGGGGCGCGCGGCGATTCGGGTGGCCGCGCCCCGGCTCGATCGCACGAACGGCGACGGCGACGGCGTCCTGCGGAAGGCCGCCATGGAGTCGGGCGTGTGGTTCGATGTCACCGGCGCTCCCGTGGCGGGCGACCCCGATCCGGCGCCGGCCGGCCAGCGGCTGAACACGGCGCAACTCGGCTTCGGCACCAGCTTGTTCATCAACAATCCAACCGACCGCCAGAATCCCGACGTCGAGGCCATGAAAGAGGAGTGGCTCCGCACCGGGGCCGGTGCCAATGCCAGCACCTGGTACGGACCTCTGTACATGCCGCCGGGCGCCGAGATCATCTTCTTGGATGCCGATGCAAACACCCCCGCTTCTCTGGGGTGCTCCACAGACCCGTCGGCCGGTCCGCTCGGCAATGATCCGGCAGTGCCCGACATCATGGTCCGCCTGCATCCCGATCCCACAGGCCGCACTCAGTTCTTCCGCATCCCGTGGAACTCGGCCACCGGCAGGTTCGACCTGCTGACGCCCGACCAGACGGCGCCGCTCGATGCCGATGGCGACGGTACCATGGACACCACGGCCTACATTGACTACCCGCGCGATGGCGTCATCTACGTGGCCGGCAACGCGCGGGTCAGCGGACGGCTCGCCACACCCGGCAATCCCGATCTGCGGCCCGACTGGGAGTACAACATCACGCTGATCGCCGAAGGGAACGTCTACGTCGAGGGCAACCTCCTCCGGCCGTCCGATCGCGATCCGGCACTCGGCGAGTATGACACCGCGCGCGGGCTCGCGCTCAACAGCCGCATTGCCCTCCTCGCGGGCGAGAGCGTGGTCGTGAACGGAACACGCGTTCTAATGCCCTTGGTGCAGACCAACGCCCCCATCGTCCCAAACCAGCGGGGCGTGCTGGGACGCTCGCACTGGGAGCTGCGGGCCGGCGATCAGCTCACGGGAGCGTTCTCCTTCACCGCGGTGGACGACTGGAACGGGGATGATCGAGCTGACTCCACGGCCGAGAACGCCGACATCTTCCTCAAGCTCCGTGTGAAGGGGACGCCGGGAGCCGCTTTCAGCCTGTTCGTGAACAACACGCCCTATGACTTCGACCGGAATCCCGCCGCCACGGGCCCGCAGCCCTTCCGGTACCTGAGCGGCGCGGTGCAGATCATCCGGATTCCCCTGCGGGTCGGGGGAACCGACTACGTGCCCTTCGACGACGCCGTGGGGCAGTCCAACATCTTCCGTATCGCTGCCGCGACCACGCTCCGCGAGCCCCTGGAGCTGTACTCCTTCTGTATCGAGCCCCGGGTCGGGGACGCCGTGCCCATCGACGCCATACCGGACGACCCAGCCGTGCCCGAGAGCCTGGAGCTGCAGGTGAGTGGCCTGGTCCACGGGGGCGAGGTCTACCCCATGGACGCCATCGTGAGCGCCCTGATGTACGCCCAGAACGGCACCTACTTCGTGATACCGGGCGACCACTTCGACCCATCGGCCGCGGCCATCGACCGCAACGGCGACGGCGTCATCGCCGAGTACGTCTATCCACCCTCCGGGGCCCAGCAGGATGTCAACGGCGACGGGGTCATGGATCCGTCGGATGTCGATCTCGACTTCAGTGGTCAGGAAGACTGGATCGAGTCGCGCCGCTACAACATGCGGTTGACCGTCAATGGTGCGATTGCGCCCAGCACCATGCCCGACATCCTCTCCGTGGCCGCCTGGTGCGACAAGTGGTCCTGGTGGGATACGGAGCATCGCGTGAAGGAACAGAGCGGCCCGTGGGCGGCTCCCGGCACGCCCAACTGGGGAATGATCCGGTACGTCTACGATCCCGGCCTGCGCTCGGGTCGGAGACTGTTCTACACCTACACCGCTCCGGATGGCCGTGTGCGAACCCGGGACTACCTCCCGCGGTTCCCGCGCCTTCCGGTCAGCGACGACCTGATCTACACAGGCAGTGTGGTTCCGCCCGCGGGATAGCAGAGGCCCGGTGGGCCATGCTTCCGGCAATGGACGGGCCAAGCGGTATGTCGACTCCGCCGGGGCGGACTCAGCGGATCGGCTGTGGATCGCGGGGGTGTGACCTCCTATGAAGCACAGGATGCCCTATCCGGCGTGGGTGGCTCTGACCATGCTGACCTGCGTGGGGCTCAACGCCGGCGCCTGGGGCCAGGTGACCAACTTCACGTCGCGCACCCGGCAGATCAAGGTCGCGAATCTCCTCGTCTCGTCGGCGCGCTACGACAACGCGCGGCCCCCTGGGCCGACGAACCTCGAGAACCCGGACCCGCACGTCTGGTACATCCTGGACCAGTCGCCCCTCAAGCCAGCCCACTGGGACTTCGTCAACCCGCTGGCGCCTCCGGTGGTCACACAGGACATCATTGACCGCTGGCAGGTCCGCGGCGACCCGTGGGTCGGCTCCCTCCAGCTCGGACAGCCCATCACCAAGAACATGGGGCCCTATTGGGAAGTCGTGCTCAACGAGGCCAACCTGCCCGAACTCGCCCGGTTCGACATGCTCCTGATCGCCAACCACCGCATGACCGCGTTCACGGACTCGGACCGGCGCATGCTGCGCCAGCTCGTAGACGCCGGCGGCCAGGTATGGATCGATGACTGCTGGGGGCTCCGTGTCGGGCGGGCGACCGACCGCGGCGGTGTCCTGAGCGCCAACTACGGCGTGGCCACCAATCCGGACGCCAATGACCCCGCCGCCGTGGACCCCGCGGACCCCATCTTCACGAACCGCGATCCCGTGCTGACGCCGTTTGCCTCCGAGGGCTTCTTCGCGCCCCTCCAGTTCGACCACGAGGGTGCCACCGGCCGCGCCATCATCCCGGACCGGTTGCACCCACTGATGTCCTACCCGTTCTGGATGGGGCTCTTCGAGGCCAACAATTTGGGCGACAAGTACATCGGGAGCTACCGCATCAGCCCCTACGACGGGACCGCGCTGTTCCCGGTAATCCTGAACAGCGCCTACTCCGACGCGACGGCCAACCCGCCCTACGGCGGCGGTTACGTGGCCGCAGGACGATACGGGGCCGGCACCGTTATCGCCGTGGCGGGCGACGTGTCGTGTAAGCTCAACGACGCCGTTACCGGCGGCCGGTCGTACGACACCGCCAGTGGCATCAACTCGGGCATCTACTGCGGCGACGACCTGAGCAATCTCAGCATGTCTCGCTACCGGGGCGACCAGTACTTCATCTTCAATGCCGTCAACTGGGCCGACGAATGGGGTGCGGCCAGCCAGAACGCGCGTCGCACCAGCGCCGCCCGCGAGACCATCTCGGAACGGCTCGACCTCATCACCGAACACGTCGAGACCATCGGCGCCGCCGTCAATCCCACGACCACCGGGCCCATCCAGGCCCCCAGCCCGGTGCTGGCCAGCGGCGCCGTTTTTTGTGTCTTCCCGCACCCAAGCGGCAACGGCGACGTCCTGGTGGCCCTCGATGCCGACCCGGCCCGGGACATGGACGGCGACCTCAACCCCGACGATGGCGCCAAGTGGGCCGACCTGCAGGCAGCCGGTTACACCAACCTCGCCTTCCCCGAACTGGACGCCCTCTGGGTCTGGCGGGTCCAGGACGGGGTGAGCTGCCCGGTCACGGTCACGCATGTGGCTCTCACCTCGGGGACCACGGCAACCCATGCCGATGTGGTGCTCGTGGGCACGAAGCGCGGCGAGCTCGGGGCACTTACGGCGCTGCCCCGCGACGCCAACGGCATCATCACCCCCTCGTCGGCAGACGGCGTGACCGGCCTGGAGTTCCCGGGATGGGGCGGGAACAATCCCATCAATCTGGCCAGCTTGCCCCCGGCCGGCCTGGGCAACGTGGGCTGGGTGACCGGCATCACCGTGGCTCGCGGAGTCGCCTATGTCACCACGGCTGGGACCGACAGCTCCGACGGCGCGCTATTCGTCCTCAACGTGCCCGACGGCGGGCCCACGCGCGCGGGCCAGGCGCACCTGCCGGCCGACGATGACGACACGGTGGTCACGAACCTCACCAGTCCCGCCGTGGTCGGCATCGTGCCCGACCCCAACAACGGCACGGCCATGGATGAGACGGTCTATGTCTTTGGCGCCACGCAGACCGGGAACACGGCCACATCGGTGGGCGTGCTCCGCGCCCACGTCATGCGCGTGTGGGATGAGCGGCTGCGGGTGATCGAGGACTGGACGCCGCCGGCGGCCACCCGCGGGAACCTGTATCTGATGCGCGGGTACCGCCGGGCGGGGTTCCAGGGCGGGTTCTGTGCCCTCGACCCGAACCTCGCCTTCACGGTGCGGTTCAACGATGTCCCGGTTCCCGGGCCCGGTGCCAGCACCAACGACTGGCAATTCGTGTTCACCGATGGCACCATCGGTCCGACGGCACCCGCGGGGCAACACGTCATCGGCGTCTTCGTCGCGGACGCGGCAAACCGGCCCGCCAACTACCCCGCCGCGCTGAACTGGCCGCCGGAGGCAGGGGACAAGGTCTCCATCGACTACTACACCGAGTTCATCCGCCCCAGCGGCGGCGGCAACCCGATGGAGATCGGCACCGAGAAGTGGATCTATAACGGTCTGCCGGGTACCGGCTTCATGCTCACCGACCCACCATCACCGGGCTCAGGCCCCGCGCTGTCGCCCGAGAACGTCATCGTGCTCCCCCTGGCCCGCGATCCCGCCAGTCCGGCGGATGGCATGGTGCTGGCCATGCGCGACCAGGGCTTCCCTGCGTCTGGCGTCGTCGGAGGATCAGGCCCGCTGGTGTTCGACCCCACGACCACGTGGGATGCCACTCGAGGCGTCGACCGGGTCATGTATCGCTTCCGCATCCCCTATGCCGGCTGGGATCCCGAGGACTCCCCCGTCGGAGTGACCGGCTTCCCCGCCTGCGGTGAGGGCGCGGCCGTTGTGTCCTTCACGGCCGAGTACCCGCCCGGCAGTGGCGACACCATCGGTGGAGCCGTTGCGCTCGAACTGGATGTCAACGACCTCGCCGTGCCGCTGGGCAGCCCCACCGGATTCCGGACCAACACGGCGCTGACGGTCGACGCCGGTGACCCGGTGGCCCCTCCGTCGGGCCCACTGCGGGGCTCCTGGCCCGTGCGGGTCTTCGACGCCCTCAACGGCACCGAGATCCTGGCTATGGGTGGCGCCAACTGGAGCGTCGACACCAAGCGCAACGCCATTCGGTTCTCCGAACTCCATGCCGGGCGCCGCGTCCTCATCCAGTGGATCGATACCACCACCGAGGACGACCCCACGCCCGCGGGGACCGACATGTGGCGCGTCTATCAGGGCTACTTCCAGGTCCCGCGTATCGTGCGATGGCAATACCCGGCACTCACCAAGAGGGCGAGCGGCCCGATCACGCGGCCGAGCTATAGCGGTGGGCAGATCGCCGATGCCGATGACGTCGATGATCCGCTCGAGTTCGACACCAACGATGCCGACAACAACCCCGGCATCGTGCCCTTCGACATCGACTTCGAGACGGGCATCGTCTCGTTCACCATCGATGCCCTCGGCGCCAGCGACACGACCTCAGGCATCCCGGGCGACATCGAGCCGGTGCGTGATGCCGACATGGACGGTGTGTCCGCCGACCCATCGCCCGATTATGTGGTCTCCGCCATTGGCTCCCCCACCATCTCCAGCGACAAGGCCATCGTGCCCGTAACCTACTCCCATGCCCCAGACCCGCTGACCAACACGCGGAGCGAGGCGCTGCTGGTGTTCGCCATGGACCCGCGCGACAGCGTCTACTATGACGAAGCCAACGAGCCCTGGCCCGGCGCGTCGGTCCCGTGGGATACCACCCTCTCGCCGCCGTGGCCCAGCTACCGGTATATCGATGACGGCGAGGCCAACGGCTGGGTCTCCTACTGGACCAATCAGGTCGGAGCGCTCGGCCAGCCCCACAACCCATCGTACGACCTGCTCAGCGTCGTGAACGGGCTCACGTCGGGCGAGGGGATCGCCAGCACACAGGCCGTGGTCGGCCGGGGCAGGATCTACACCGTCTCCGTGGCGCCCCGCGCGGCCGCCGCCAACCAGTGGAACTGGTTCTACCGGGTCTACGAGGCCGGAACTTCGGGGCTCGTCATCGGCGACCTCAACCGTGTGCTCTCGGTCGACGCGGCTGGCTCCCCGAGCTGGGAGGTCGCTTCGGCCCGCTATCTCTATGTGAGCGACCCCACGGGCAATGCCGCCGACATCGTGTCACTGCCGGTGCGCATCTCGCGCCCCCAATCGGTCCTGGCGCTCGACTACGCCGGCAAACCAAACAACTACCTGGTGGCCGACAGCGGCAACGATCGAGTCATCGAGTTGCGCAAGGACGGCGTGGCTGACTGGATGCTGCAGAACCGCTGGGATCCGAACCACCTGGGATCCGGCCAGGGGGCCGAGGCGGCCTTCCGCGACACGCCCGACTACGCGCCGCCCGATGGAGGGCCGGCCTACCCGAACCTGCCTCCCGGGGCCAGCCACCAGATTCGCGAGCCCCACGATGCCTACCGGTGGGCCTGGTACGACTACTCCGGGCCCGAGCCGGTGCTACGCGAGTGGACCTTCGTCGCCGACACCGGCAACTTCCGCATCATCGCGGTCGAGCAACTGACCAACGAGGACGGCGACCGATTGCCTCCGTTGGACGAGTCGGGCGGCGAGGCCATCTACGCCTATGATCAAACCCAGGCCGTCATCGACCCCACCGCGGCCGGCGAAGAAGTCCTGCCCGTGGATCTCGACGGCGATGGAACGCCCGACACCGGCGCCCAGGGGCAGCTCAAGACGGCGGGTAAGTATGAGTTCATCACTGTAAAGCCGCTGATGAACCCGGGACTGTTCGGCGGGCCGGACAACCCCATGGGCTTCAGCGGCGTGCTGGCGGCCGTGGCGAACTATGCATTGAGCACATCGCCCATCGTTCAGCCCGTCGATGTGGGTGGGCAGAATCGGACGCCCGATCCGCCCGACCCGAACGTTCCGGCGAGCTATGACGGCCCCCACGGTTTCCCCCACCCGTACCCGCGCGAGCTGGGCCCGGGAGCCTCGGTAGTCAAGATCGGCCGCGCCGATCCCGAAGCCCCCGATGGATCGATGCCCGACGGGCGGATCGACTGGGCCTTCAGCACCATCTATCGCTGGGACCAGGCCAGCGGTACGCTGGCGCCCTATGGCAAGCTCGACCGCATCTACCATATCCAGGGACGGCTCGACCCCGGGTACATGGGAACCGACCAGGCCGCCTACTTCATCGAGATCTGCGCCTCCCTGAGCCGGATGGATGGGCCCGTGCCCATCAAGGAAGACGGACTCTACCCGGTGACCTACTTCCCGGCCGTCGGTCCCGAGACCGGAACCTACTCCATGACCGCCGCCGGAACCAACGTCGAGGGTTATGCCATCCTCGGACTCCCGCCTGGCTCGCTGGGCGGTCCCGCCGATCTGGCCCACGGTGGGCTCAGCCTCAACCAGTGGGGTGTGGACGCCACCTTGGCGGCCGGAGACCCGGTCTACTACCCGTGGCGCTTCACGGGCGAGCAGTACGCGGTGGCCTTGCGCGAGCTGTACGCCCAGGACAATGGCCTGCTGCCCTACACGGGGCGCCCGGCGTCGCCCTACGCCGCGTTCAGGGCGGTCCATGTCGAGTACCAGCCCGGAGGAGGCTATCTGATCGTCAACGGCCACGAGGACAAGGGTGAGGTGCTCGTCGTTGTGCCACCATCGGTGAACGCGGCTACACCCACCAACCGGCTGCGGCTGATCCTGCCTCGACCCGAGAAGTATGGCACGACCAATGCGGCGGCCCAGCTGTGGGCCGCGCGGGATCAGGTAGACCTGTGGCCACCCGCCCCCGGATCGGCAGCCTCCGATCGCTCCGCCGACGAGCGCCGCAAACGCCCGTGGATCGGCCCCGCCGCCGTCGAAGGAAGGCCAGCGACATACCGCCTGACTCAGCCTCTGGCCGCCACCACGGGGTCGCACTACTAGGGCGCCAGACTGAATGTGGATCCGTTGTGACAGATCCGGCCCGCGAACGGCGGACCGGGCCTGTGAGGGTGATGGAGGTACGAGAGCCATGGGACGGCCGAAAACTGGCATGAGACCTTCCAGAGTCCTGGTGCTCGCCCTGGCGGCTCTGGGTATGATGGCGGTCCCCGGGAGCGCGCGCATCCGGTATATGAACTTCCAGCCGATCGAGAAGCCTATCTACCGCGCGCCGTCCGCCCTCCCGGCTCAGCCTAACCCCGCCACGGTGACGGACCGGCCGGCCTGGGTGCCGGTGTCCGACCCATCCGCCGGCGCGAACCCCTATACGGGTGTGGCCGGCGGCAACACGCTGCCGGCGCTCATCCACGACTGGGTGACCCTGGATGTGGACCGCACCGGCGGCGCCGAGGGCACCTATGTGTTTCGATGGGGAGACCTGCGGCGCATCAAGATCGACGTCGACCTGGACCTCGTCTGGGGAACCGTCAATACCACCGATCCAGGGAGCCCGGCGTACACACCGGGGAGTGCTGCCGACCTCGACGGAGATGGAACCCGCGAGGATGGTTTCATGGGCGTCTCCTGGGCCGTGCTGAGGCTCGTGGGCCCCGACCACAACCCCTTCACTTACGACGGCGGACTCGTGCCGCTGAGCAACGCTGAAGAGCGCCCGCGGGCCTGGATCCTGATGGACTACCTCATCGACCGGTACCCGAGTGACGGTACGCCCGACCGGTACACGGTCGACACCAACGGCGACGGGATCATGGATACGGACCCCGTGCTCAACGCCCAGGCCAGCACCATCATCCAGAACGGCGGAGCCTCGGGTACCCGGCTCTCCCTCTACTTCGATGTCGACCTCACCCCAAGCCCGGGCTTCAGCATTCTTCCTGCCGGGCTGCCCAGCGGGGACTACCGCGCCCAGTGGTGGAGCAGCGCGCTGAACTGGTGGGGTGGCGGGCCTTTGCTCTACGACACCTGGGAGAGCCGGGTGGCCGGGGGCATGCTCAAGGTCGACCCGGGCACCGGGGCCCCGATCGATCGATTCGGGCCCGGCGCGGGGACTCCCGGCAGCGGGAGCCGCGGCCTCACCGGCGCCCCCGACGGGGTTGTCGACGGCTACGACGCCCCGCTGGTCGAGCGCGACCGCTACTGGGATCCCGGCTACTGGACCATCGAGGGCATCGACCTGTACCTCTACTCCAATCCCAACGACCCGGCCGATCCGACGACCCCGCCGATGCCCACCATCCCCAATCCTCCCGTCACGGCCACGTCGTACCACTCGGGCGATGTCATCGCCCTGGCCAACGAGACAACCACACCCGCCGGATGGACCGCGAGCCAAAAGGTCACCTATGCTGCGGATGCCCGCGACTATTTCATCGTGGCGAACCCGGTGAATCTTGAAGTCTGGGGCGACTCAGCCCGACGCTTCAGCTTCTATGGCAATGCTGCAGAGGGGACGGCGACCCTCGCCGACTCCAGCGCGGCCGTGCCGGCCAACTTCCGTGAGAATGCCCCACCCGACGGAGACGCGCGGGCGCTGGCTGACGTGACGCGCCAGTACAACTATGCCAACGGGAACCGGAGCTTCTTCACGCGCATCCCGGCCACCGGTGTGCACACGGCGCCCTATCAGGACTCCTTCAACGGCTACTCGGCCGGTAGCACCGCCTGGATGGACGACGACGTCAACCGCGGGCTCGCATTGCCCGTCCTCGACCTGTTCGACAAGACCCACGGCCGCATGGTCGAGTTCGTGCCCGATTCGGCGCGCGGATGGGGCACCAATGCCGGCGTTTACGTCGAGAACGCCAGCCACGTCGACTTGGGCAGCATCGCCCCGGTCGGCACGGCGCTCATCCGGGCCGAGGCTGCGCCCCTGCAGATCGTGAGCCGTGTCACCGGATCCCTGGGTACGGAGTACCGCGTGCAGGGCCGTGACTACCGTGGCCGCACCGTGCCCAACGCCGACTATCCGATCATCCCCGAGTCGGCCGTGCAGTTGAGCACCTACGGAGGGACCGATCTGACCGACGGCGGCACCACCCTGCCGTGGCGGGGCTCGCCCGACGCCAACCTGTCCGAGGACGGCCGCTTCCCCCCAACGGACTCGGCTGCGCCGGCGAACTACCGCAAGCTCGACATCGACTATCCCACGGATCCGGGCGTCCTCACACCACCGGAACGCGAGGATGGCCTCATCGACGGGTTGCTCGACGAGGCGCCCGTCCGGGTCAGCATTTCCATACCGAAGCACCAGTCACCGCTGTCCACCGCCGAGATCCGGCCCGTCAGCGGGGGAACGCTACCGTTCCTGTATGAGACGGCGGCGCCTATGGAGGATGGCCGCGACACGGACGACAATCGTCGGCTCCCCTTCTACATGCTCTACGAGGACGACGCCGGCATGCTGGCGGCGCCATGGGGTACCACCGATCAGAACCGCCGCTCGACGCCGGCCATTGACTACCGCCGGCCCCTGCCCGTGCCTGCAACATCCGTGGCCGAGGACGAGGCCTACATGATGCGGGTCTACATCGATACCAACGGCAACGGCAGGCTCGACCGCGAGAACGTCGAAGCCTTCCGCGGCGCGTTCGGCGCCGAGACGGCCTCCGACGTTGAACAGCGGACCTCCTACGGCTGGCTGGCGTCCGAGCCCTATCGCTGCTTTGCCGTGCGCGTCCGTATCCTGCCGGATGCCACCGTCATACAGGTCAGCGAGACCGTGGACTTTGGCACGGTCGGGCACGACCAGTCGCTCACCAATGGCGAGCCCTACGGGTACGCCCCGCACCGCAAGGTCGGCCTCCGCACCGATGGCAACCTGCCGCTGGGACTGATCCCAGATCCCTCTGGCGGGGGAGGCCAGTTGGGGGTCGGCTTTGTCACAACCCACCTCGCCAGCGACAGCTCTGAGCTGGGGGTCACCATGCCGGCCGAGCGGGTGGAACCCGACTACGTGACCCCGCAGCTCTGGTCACTCATGGCCTCGCGGGCCGGCGAGTCCGTCCCCTCAAGCCGTGTGTTCATTGACAACCCAGATCTCGCCCACTTCCCTTCGCGCTTCGCATACGATCCAGGCGAGGAAGCCGGTAACGTCCGCCTCTACATCGGCCCCATGACTCCGCTGGGCACCTATGCGGGCAATGGATGGGCCTTCGTCAACACGATCGACTCGGGCGATCCGGGCGTCTATGACCCGCCCTCGGCGGACCCAAACCACCCGGTGCCCTACGATTGGCTGTCGGTGGCGTCATCGGTGCTGAAGGTGCGTGTCTCCGAAGCGCCGCTGCCGCCGCGGTTCGGCTTCGGCAACCTGCCCTACGATCCGTACATTCCTGACCCTCCGGACCCGGCCGACCCGGGTACGCCCGCCGACCAGAACCAGGTCGACCGAGCGAACATCGGCAACCTGGACACGAACTGGGTCGAGACCGACCCCGCCGTCATCGTGCACCTGGCCACTGATGGCCGGGGGACCATGAGCAATCTGCCCATCCCGAGCTTCACCCGCGACGACCTGCAGATCGAGATGGTGTTCTCGAGCAACCGGCCGCGTCCGGGCTCCAGCGATCCAGGGTACCCAAGGAACTGGAACCTGTGGCACGCTCAGATGGCCCCGCCTGCCGCCCCTGATCCCTTCCATCCGGTCTTCGTGCCCGAGGCGCCCACGCTCTACGCCGAGGACCCCACTGCGGAGGGCGTCAACCCGCCCGAGCCCGCTTTCCCCAACCTGGAGTCCTGGCGGCACTATGGCGCCTCGTTCGACCAGACCGGTGAGGTGCTCGCCTGGGTGCTGTCGTCCGAATGGGAAGGTGGGGGGCAGGTCGCGGTTCAGCAGCACATTGGGGTCGCGAGCCGGGCGGGCGACTTCGATGACAAAGTCTACTTCCGCATCGATGCGCACCGGCCCGAGGGCGTCAGGCCCTTCGTCGCCGACGTCGGCGACCCATTGGTCGATGGCCTCTACCTGTTCTACTACGCCGGGTCCGGCAACAACCGGCGCGTCTACTACGCCAAGGTGGTGGACACCGAAGGGACAGCCGATGACCTGAGTGACGACAAGCTGGTGGGCCCGGTCGAGCTGAGGCTCATGCGCCAGAACTGCCCGCGCTATGAGCCGTCCGCGACCGGAGTCACGGCTTCCGGCACCGAGTTCTCGGCCGAGCCCTGGGTGTTCGCTGACCGGTATCTCGACAACGGCGAGACCAAGCCGTGTGTCGGCATCCTGTTCGCCGGCCGGAGTCTCAGCAAGGGCGACGACGACATCTTCTACACGCGCCTGCGCCTCGACCACACCTTCGGCGACCCCGAGCGGTATGCGAGGACTGCCGCGGGGCCATTCGACGCCCCGAGCCCCATCGACCCGGCCCGCACGCTCACCTATGAGGACCCCCGGCTTCCCTTCGACCGCGAGGACCACAGAGGAGAGATCCGCGTGCCCACCGAGGACGAAGTGCTCGCGCCCCTGCCCGAAGGGACTGTCGGGGCCGGCGAATCCACCACCGGCGCCGCCCAGACCGCCGTGTTCGCCAGCCGACACACCGACTGGCGCTGGGGCTGGCCCGTCGCCGCCGACGATGGGGACAACGACCCGAACACCGGGGACCCCACCGGCGGCAACTGGATCGAGGTCCGCGTGCAGGAGTTCGTGGGAGGTGCGTGGACCGATGTCGCCGGTCAGACCTGGGACACGTTCGCCGAGGATCCGGCTACCGGGCTGCTGTATGCCATGAGCCCGAATGGGGTCAAGGCCATCGAGATCGACCCCGCCGCGGGCCTGGTGCGGTTCAACGAGACCCGGGCGCAGCTGACGGACCCCTCCACCGTTCCCGCCGCGAACCAGAGAGTGCTCGCGACCTACACGGCGCGGGCCCTGCGTCTCACCACGAGCTCGTTCGACGAGGCACAGCCGGCGGCGGCCATCATGCCCTGGGGCTTCGACCGCACCACCGACGAGCCCGAAGTGATCCACGTACCCGCCAGCGTCCTGGATCCGTCCGCCCAGGATCCCGATGCCTTGTTCGACTTCATTCGACCTGAGCGGCTCATGCTGCTCTTCACGCGGAAGACCACTCAGGGCCAGCATGCTCTGTACTATCAGACACTATCTGTGCCGCTCGACCCGAACGACAACACGCCCTATGACCAGCGCGATCCAACCTGGATGTTCGACGATGACAACGACCGCGACAAGGGCGATGCGTGGTTCCCGTACCAGTACACCGACTCGGGTCCCATGGCGGTGCCGCTCGAGCGGAACGTTCACGAGTCCCGAGTGGCCCCCGTCGCCATGCCCTATGTGTGGTGGACACGGAGCCTGCAGGACCCGGCCGGCGTCTACCTGTCGGCATTCCGGGACTTCCTGACCGATAGTGGCTTGAGTACCGTGGTGGGCCCGACGACCGTCTGGCTGTTCTACGCCACCGCAGCGCCCCACACGCCAGTGGATCCGGAGAGCGGCGCTCCCGTCTTCGATCCCGACGAGGGCAGGTACGCCGCCGATGCGCCCGGAGACCTGGACATCTTCTACGGCGCGCTGTCACCCAGGACCATTCCGACCTACCGGCAGGATGTGGATCTCTCGGGCCTTGGAACCTAGCGGGACCGGGTGTCGTTGAGGCGGCGGGGGTGGAATGGCGCGTGTCCCGGCGAGGGGCACGCGCTGCCCCATGTCCGAGTCCCCAATCAGAACTTGCCCGGACAGGAACAAGAAGAGGGAGGTGAGCCCCGGCCGGCGTTTGAAAGTGAAGCAAGATCCCGATGCAGGCCTTGCACGGCTCGGGCCTGTCGCGGTTTCGTTCGACCGTCGGGAGACTCGCCGGGGCTTCGCCTTTAGGGTGAATACGGATGGCAAACGCGATCATCGGCATTGACCTGGGATCCCACTACATGAAGGCCGTCGAACTCGTCGCCGGCCGCGAAGGGACCGTGCTGACCCGGGCGGCCGTCAAGGAGACGCCGCCGGGTACCATCGCCAACGGCGTCGTCATCGACCCCGACGCCGTCAGTGCCGCGCTGACCGACATGCTCCGCAGCAACGGGTTTAGCGCCAAGAAGGCCGTCATCTCGGTGGGCGGCCAGGCCGACATGGTCATCCGCGTCACCGAAGTCCCACGAATGACGCTCAACGAGCTGCGCAACGCCATGAAGTGGGACCTCGAGCGCCACCTTCCTTTCCCGCGCGAGCAGGCAAAGGAATCCATCAGCTATTCGATCTACCAGGGGCCTGACGCCGATCCCACCAGCCCCAACATGGAAGTCACCATCACCGTTCTCAAGGACGAGAACTGCGAGAAGTATCTACGGATCCTCAACGCCGCCAAGCTCGAGCCCGCCGCCATCGACGCTCAGCCCTTCGCGGCCGGCCGCGCTCTCGTCAGTGCCCCCGCCCACGTGGCCAAGGAGCGCTGCACCGCCATCGTCAACATTGGCGCTGAGCTCACCGATATCAGCATCATCCAGAACGACTGGCTCCGCTTCAACCGAGGCCTGCCCTTGGCCGGCGATACGCTGACCAGCGCTCTGGGCCAGGCTTTCATCGTCGAGTCGGACGAGGCCCAGCAGCTCAAGCACGATTGGGCCATCGTTACCCTCGACTCCGGCGGCGCCCGACCCCAACCCGAGGACTGGGGCGATGTCCGCGACATGGCCATCCGGAGCCTGGATACGGAGCCCGAGGTGGGCGGGCGGCAGCCCATCCGGCCCACAGGCAGCACCATGATCGACACCGCCGAGGGACCCGTCTTCGGCCCGGACGCCGCCGCGCCGGCCTTCGTTGACACCGTCGACGGACCGATCTTCGGCGAGCCCGACATGGCCGACGAGCCCACGCTGACGGGCGTCGATCAGATTGAGATGGGCGACCTGGGCGCCGAGGCCGCCGCCGTCGACGGGCAGGATCCGGATGTGACGCGGCAACAGGTCTCGGACGCGATCAAACCCGTGGTCGCCGAGCTCGCGGCCGAAATCCGGCGCTCGGTCGAGTACTATCGCTCCCGGCACGATGACATCGATGTCGAGCGTGTGATCCTCATCGGTGGGTCCGCCCGGGTCAAGAACATCGCCACGTTTGTTGAGATGGAACTGGGCATCCCCACCGAGATCGGTGACCCATTTGCTTCCGTCGCCATCGATCCCGGTGCGGGCTACGACGAGGAGTACCTGGCAGACATTGCGCCGATCATGGCGGTCGCCGTCGGTGCCGGGCTCCATCCCTGGTACTGAGCGGATCGGTGAACAGGAGTCGCCGTTCGAACGGTTGGCACAAAAACGCGCGCCCAAAAGAGCCGGGGCGGAAGGCGAGCCGTGCTCATCGTCCGAACGTTACATCATGGCCTGAAGTAGTGCCGACACCCCGGTGGGTTCGGCGCCAGGCGAGAGCGGTTGGGGCCCGCTGCGCGTGAGCCTGGCAGAGGAGTGAGCACCGGTTGCAGAAGATCAACCTCCTGCCGCGGTGGCATTCAGGGTGGAAGCGCACCAAGCTGACCATCCTGGCCATGTTCGCGCTCGTGGGGCTCGTGGTAGTCGGCGTGTTGTTCCTCGGCATGCAGACCAAAGCCAAAGCCGACGCTCTCGAACAGGAGAAGGCCGACAAGGAGGCACAGGCCAACGCCGTCAAGCAGATCAAAGCCGAAGCCGACCAGATCCGTGCCGGCATTGAGCCCGTGCTGAACTTGGCCAAGTTCTGCCGGCAGTTCGAGACCATCAACGCGCGCTACGCCGATGTCCTAGAGGCAGTGTCGCGCTACATCTGGGATGAGATCACCCTCACGAGCTTCTCCATCACGCCTGCCGGAGGCGGCGGAGGCATGGGGCCGGGCATGGGCGGAATGGGCGGCATGGGCCCTGGGATGGGCGGCATGAGCATGGGCATGGGGATGATGGGTGGGGGCAGCTCGGGAGGCGGCACCGGTGCCGATGATACCGTCCGGTTCTCGTGCGTAATCCCCAACTTTGAAACAGCCGTCCAGTTCTGCAAGAACCTCGAGCGTCTGCAGGTGCCACCGCCTGACCCCGCAGGACTACCCAGTCAGGGGAGCGGCACCGAACCTTTGTGGTCCGAAGACAACGTCACCACCGGACTCCCGCGGACTCCTCTGTTCACCAGCAACTGGACGATCAGCATGTCCGGTGCCGCAGCTGGTGGCGGTGGAAGGCCCGGAGGCGCGATGGGCCCCATGGGCATGGGCCCCGGCGGGATGGGGTCCGGCATGCCGCCCGGAGCCATGGGCATGGGACCGGGAATGGGGTCGGGTGGCATGGGCCCGGGCATGGGCATGGGCCCGGGCATGGGCGGCGGCGCCGGAGGAGGCGGCGGGTCCGCCTCCACGCCTCTAGCCGCGCTCCTGAACCTCGTCGGAAACGGCAGCGGATGGTCCTCATGGCGGACGGTGGCTCCGGGTATCGTGCAGGAGGCCCCGATGACATTCACCTTCACGGCCACCCTGGCCAATCCCATCGCTCTCGAGCCCGTCAAGGCTGCCGCGCCGGCCGCGGCCGCCCCGGCGGGAGGTATGGGCATGATGGGGGCACCCATGGGAGGCGGGGGCGGCGCACCCCCGTCTGGCGGCGGCGGTGACAGCGACGAGGAGAGCACTAAGGGCACGCGGGGACTCGGCAAGGGCGGCGGAGGCGGCGGCGACGAGTAGACTCCTCCCTGGGCGCCTGCACCCGACGGGCAGGGCCGGCCGATCCAGCGGAGCGCGCCGGCGCGACGGTACTCTTAGGAATGATGGCCGACTGTCATGAAGAAGAAGCTTAGATGGTGGATGGTGCTGATCCTCGGCCTGATCATCGGTGGCGGGCTCGGCTATGGCGGGTTCCGGATGCTGATCGAGCCGCAGACCAAGCGGGTGGCCGACGCCCAGGCAGCCATTCAGGCCGCCGAAGCCGAGATCGCCAACAAGGAGCGGTACGAAGCCGAGAAGCGCAAAGCGGCCCAAGACAAGCGCCTGGCATCCAAGGACTGGGTCTGGTTCAAGACCAACAAGATGCCCCTGATCGCGGGCAACCCATTCTGGCAGAACCAGCGCTGGGGCTCGGCCTTCAAACCCACGGGCGTTCTCGCGACCTTCGGCGACTCGGGCATCACGTCCGAGATCACCGGCGAGCAGGCGCTCCAGATGGACTACATCTACGAGAGCCGCGAGGATCTGCCTACGCTTCTTTTCAACTTCTTTGCGGCAACCGGTTGCACGCTGGTCTCGCCCACCGTCCCGGCCGATGCGCTCTCGGTGTCGGGCATCGGCTCCTCTCCCGGCCCCGTGACCTTTACCGGCCGGTTCACGGTCCGGGGGGGGTTCGCCCAGATCCTCAATCTCTTCCGGCGGCTCGGCAGTTTCCCGAGGCTTCTTGCTATCCGTAACGTGACCATCACACCCCAAGCGGACACGGATGGCCAGATGCTGACGGCCGCCTTCGATGTGTCGATCTACGAGATGCCCGACATTGCGCCCGAGAGCCTCCAGAATGTTGGACCAGGCGCCGGAGGCGGCGCCCCCGCCGGCGGCATGGGCGGTGGCATGATGGGCAGTGGGATGATGGGCAGCGGGATGATGGGTGGTGGGGGCGGCGGGTCCGCCCCGATGGCGGCCCCGACCTCCAAGGGGCCCGGCGGGTGATCGGCGTAGTACTGGGAGTGACATGAGTGGCTGAATCGCGCGATAAGGGTTCCGGAGCCGGGAAGACAGTGCTCGTCGTGGTCCTGTGCTTGATCGCGGCCGTCGGCGGCTTCTTCGCGGTCAATACCTTGTTCTTCAAGAAGAACCGGATCGATACCAGCCAACTGCCGTCGGAGGCTCAGCCGGGCGCACCGGGGCTTTCAGTCGCCGGGGCTCCGCCCAAGGGCGAGGCACTACCTGCGGCGGGACCTCCGGCCCAGGCGGCGCCTACCGCCGCGGCGCCGGGCAGCGCACCCGCCCCCTCGGGGAGTCCGGCACCGGGCTCGGCAGGCGCACCGGGCACCCCAGTCGCCTCAGCCCCGAGCGGAGAGGGCGCGGCAACGATGCAGGGCCAGTTGGCCGTCACGGACTTCGGTGACCCACTGTTCCCGTTCAAGGAGAACCCCTTCGCCTCCAAGCGTTCTAGCCTGAGTGCATCTCTGCCAATGCACGATCCGGCCGATGTCTTCGCCGAGCGCGGATTCCCCCGGCCACGGAAGGTTCGCCAGCCCGTGCTTGCGGGCCCCGAGCCCATCGGCATCCAGCCGGCTGGATGGTTTGTCCCGAACCCAACCATCCCGCGCGCCCAACCGCCGAAGCTCGGTGGCGAGTCCGTCCGTCCGGTTGTGGGCACATCGCAAGAAGAAGCTCCGCGCGTCGTTGCGGGTGGAGCGCAAAGCGTGGGGGCCGTGGGGCCGCGCGTGACCCGCAAACCGCCAGACTGGTCGTTCCGCAGGGTGTCCGGTATCCTTCATGATGGTGTTTCGCTCGCGATCATCGAGGTGTACGAGGGCGACAAGCCGGTAGGGCGAATTGTCAAGCCGGGCGACCGAATCCGCGCCGGCGGTCGCCAGTTTACGGTGCGTGCCATTGGCGCAGACTCCGTGTCGCTCCGAGAGACCGGGTCGACGGAGGATGTTGTCGTGCGCCTGCGGGGCGTAACCGCCAACGAAGGTTGACGGTACTGCTGCCGCGAACCCGAGGGCAGCTCGACCGTCTCTTGGGGGCATCGCGCGGTGCTTCCACGCCGTATGCGGCGTGCGGTTCGGCCGGACGGCGCGAGGCGAGAAGAGGAGTGGTGTAGGGATGCGACGCTTTCTCCCGGGTCTCACACTGGTGGCCGTGGGGCTCCTGGTCTGCGGCGGAACTGCCTTCGCTCAGGCCAGCAACGACCTCATCACAGTGAAGTGCTACGACGAGGGCCTCAAGGAAGTCGTGCAGGCCATCGCCAAGTTCGGGCTCCCCAAGATCGAGTTCGCCAAGGACGTCCGTGACCAGGACGTTACCGTGCTGCTCAGCGAGGTCACCCCGGCCGTCGCGCTGCAGTTCATCCTGGACAAGTACGGGCTCGAGAAGGTCGAGGCCGATGGGGGGCTAACGATCCGGAACAAGGCGGGTGCCACGAACAAGCGTGCTGAGGGCGCCTCTGAGGGCAAGGGCAAGAGCGTCCTTGCCGGTGATGACTCCGAGATCGTCTACCGCGTCGCGCCGCTGCAGATCGCGCAGGGCAGCGGCATGATGGGTGGCGGGACCACCAATCGGCGCGGCGGCACGTCGAGTGGACGCACCGGCCGATCCGGGGGCCTCGGTCTGGGCGCCGGCGGCGGAACCGGCCCGGGCGCCGGTGGGCAGGGCGGAACAGCCTCCGAAGAGGAGACCGAGGATTACCTGTACGAAGTCATCGAGGCCAAGCACATCGGCGGCTACAGCGCGGCCCTTCTCTTCGGTGGCGGTTACGTGCTGATGAACACCGACGTGATGCAGATGGGTGGCGGCGGCTACGGTGGCGGCGGCTATGGCGGCGGCTACGGTGGTGGCGGCTACGGTGGTGGCGGCTATGGCGGCCGAGGCGGTGGCTACGGTGGCCGTGGTGGCGGCTACTCGTCGAACCGTGGCGGAAACAGCTGGGGCGGCAACCGCGGTGGCGGCGGATGGGGCGGCAACCGTGGTGGCGGCGGATGGGGCGGCGGCTGGTAGCATCCCCTGTTTTGGGCGCCGAGATCGGGCGGCAGCCGCCGGAAGGTGCGCTGCCGCCTCTGCTGGAATATGTGCGGATGTATTGGTCTCTCGACGGGGGTGAACGGGAATCTCCCGGCCACCGTTGTGTTACGGGCGTCGTTCCCTCGTGAGAGGCACGGCACGGGCTCCTCGTGCTGGACTAGGGGAGGGGTCAGAGCGTTGAAGCTTAAGCTCTGGGGCTTCGCGACACTACTCATCGTCGTGGCCGCATCGGCGGTTCTTGCGGTACCCGGCGACACCACCGGCACGGCAGTCCGGCTCGAGCATGAGGAGGCGTTGGGCGCAGCCGCGGATGCGGCCGCCGCAGTCGGCGCCAGCGACACGGCGGCCAGCCTCGCCGATCTTGAGGGCCTCGGCGATGAGCCCGTCTCGCTCGAACTCCAGGATGTGCCCGTGTCGCAGGTCCTGCGTGCCGTGGCCGAGTGGCGCCGGCTGCCCATCATGATTGGGGCCGACGTCAAGGGCGAGATTGGCTATCTGAGCATCCCGAGCGCCACGGCCGACGAGGTGCTTCAGGCGATTCTGGGCAACCCGGAGTTGCGCCTGGCCTCCGAAACCCGCAACGGCATACTGTGTGTGTACTCGAAGGACTCCGAGGCGGGCCGGACCGTGGCGGAGAGAGCGGGCACCGGGGTGGCGGCCTCTGACGCCCCGGAGTTGCGAAGGGCTGCCGAGGTGCTGAACGTCAGCGCCGCGCCCGATCTGAAGCTCCAGCCCAAAGGGTCGGTCGAGGGCATCCGCTCTGCGTCCGACGCCATTGGCGCGGGTGCGTCGGGCGGAGAGCAGAAGGCCGAGGAGCCTCGCCATTATGAGGTCATCGAGGTCAAGTATGCGGACCTGCCGACTGTTGTCGCCGCGGTGGGTGGCACCGTAGTGAGCACGGGACCACGCGGGCTGGGGCCGCTTCAGGAGGCCCAGATGGCCGCTCTCCGCCGCGAGGGCATGCGTGGCTCGAAGTTCGCCAGCGCGAACATCAACCGGATGGCCGCGCTCAACGGAGTTGGCGGCGCCGGCTACGGCCAGTTCGGGGGCTGGGGCGGTGGCGGCAACTTTGGCGGTGGGGGCTTTGGTGGTCGCGGCGGCGGTGGCTGGGGTGGCGGTGGGTTTGGTGGCGGCGGCCTCGGTGGGTTCGGCGGCGGCTTCGGGGGCGGCTACGGCGGCGGCGGCAACCTGGTGCTCCCGGATGACGTCGACAGCATCCAGGCCGTCCTCGAGCTGAACTCGGTCATTGTTCACGGTGCCCAGCAGGGGATCGACCAGGTCCGCGAGCTCATCGAGATTCTGGATCAGCCGATCAAGCAGGTGGCGGTAGAGCTTATCGTGGCTGATGTATCGATGAGCGACACGAAGAGCAAGGCCATCCGGGTGAGCTTCACTGACGGGACGGTGGAGATCGGGTCTAACCCGGCAGCGACGACGGGCGGCAGTCTATCGATCGGCTACGTGAATGGCGATTTCCGGGCGGCACTCTCGGCGAACAAGCTCGAGACCGTTGCGGACGTTCTCCAGATGCCACGGGTCATCACGCAGAACATGACCCCCGCCTTCATTGGCGAGTACCGAACGGTCCCGGTGGTAATCCCTACACTGACGCGCGACGCCTTCGGGAATGTCATCCAGGGCCTGGAGCAGGTCGACGAACTCGAGATCGGCGTCATGTTCAACATCACCCCGCGCATCAATGCGGATAACTCGGTGACCATGTATGTGGTGCCCGAGATCTCAGTTCCGGGCGAGACGCTGGTCGTCAACGGGACTTCCATCCCGACCGAGTCCGAGCAGTACATCGAGACGGTTGTGCAGGTGCCGGACGGCAAGACGGTCGTGCTCGGCGGCGTCATCGACCGATCCCGCAGCGTCAGCAGGGGGCGGGTGCCCCTCCTGTCGGAGATCCCGCTGATCGGGTCCCTCTTCCGCTCCCGGAGCACCGACCTGCGCGAGCGTGAGCTGTTGTTCTTCATTACCGTCAAGGTCATGCCGACACAGCTCACGGTCGACGAGCAGCTCTAGCGCCGAGTTCGGCGCACACACGCGATGGGGCGGCACCGCGCCGCCCCATCGTTGTTTTCAGGGGGAGGCATGCGGCGTTGACCACGGTGCGTGTCGAGCTCGGATCGCGCTCGTATGAGATCCGCGTGGGCGCGGGCCAGGTTGCTTTGCTCGGCCGAGCAGTGGCGGGAGTTGCCAGGGACGGGCGCGCCCTCGTTGTCACCGACCGGAACGTGGGGGGCGTGTGGGCCAAGGACGCCGTCGGGAGCCTCTGCTCTGCTGGACTGGACGTGCGCACGCACGTGGTCGCTTCAGGGGAGCGCAGCAAATCGCTGCGGACGCTCGAGAGACTGTACGGCACCATGGTCGATGCGCGCCTGACCAGAGACTCTGTTGTGGTGGCACTGGGTGGCGGCGTCGTTGGCGATCTGGGCGGATTTGCTGCAGCCACGTTTCTGCGCGGGCTTGCATGCGTTCAGGTGCCCACGTCACTGCTGGCCATGGTGGACTCGTCGGTGGGCGGCAAGACAGGGGTGAATCTGGGGGCTGCGAAGAACCTGGTCGGCGCCTTTGCTCAGCCGGCTGCCGTGGTGTGCGACCCGGTGGTCCTGCGCACCCTGCCACCGAGAGAGCTTCGTTCGGGCCTGGCCGAGGCCATCAAGCACGGGGTGATCCGCGACCCCGCCTACCTGTCATTCATCGAAGAGCACCTGAATGCGCTGCTCGGCGGCGACGCCGACGCTCTGACGGCCCTGGTAGCGGGATCGTGCCGGATCAAGGCAGCGGTGGTGACCGCCGATGAGAGGGAGACGGGCTTGCGCCGGATCCTGAACTACGGGCACACATTCGGCCACGGCTTCGAGACGGCCGGGGCGCTGCGAAGGCTGCGGCATGGTGAGGCTGTCTCCGTGGGTATGGTCTGCGCCGGCCAGTTGTCAGTACGCCTCGGCTTGCTGTCCGAAGACGATGCCTCCCGGGTGACGGCCCTGCTGCGTGCGGCCGGCCTTCCGACCAGTGCTCCGGGTCTGGACCCGGTTCAGGTCCTTGCGGCGATGGAGCTCGACAAGAAGGCGGGGGCGGAAGGACTGCGCTTCGTGGTGTGCCGCGGCATCGGTGAGGTTGATGTGGTCTCGGGCGTCGAGCGGGCACTGGTCGAGGAGGTCGTGCGCAGCGCGGCGCCCCCGCGAGCATAGGCCTGGCTGGGCCTCTTGCGAGCGGCGTCCGGAAGGTCCCCCGCGCGGCGAGCAGAGGGGACCAGCCGCGAGCTGGGGTATACCGTCCTGCGTGGAGGCCATCGGCACATGCCAGGAGGGGCCGACCTGCTGCAAGAGGAGCCGTACCGCCCCGACGCGGCTGGCGCCGTGAGTTGACCAGAGCGCCACGAGAGTGTACCATCAGCACGTAACATCGGGATGTGGCGCAGTTTGGTAGCGCGTTCGGTTCGGGACCGAAAGGTCGGCGGTTCAAGTCCGCCCATCCCGACCATCGGGCAGTCTGAGCGGGGCACCTTACCGGTGCCCCGCTGTGTTTTTGCGGCTATGTGTCGAACACCAACGTCGCCGTCCAGAGCCCATTGTCGTCCTGGCAGACCTGAAGGCGGTGGAACGTGACGGCCTTGATGTGAGAGCGCAGCTCGTGGCCGGCAATGGGAACACCCTCCGCCTCGCACTCGAGCGGGCCGCACGGAGGCAGGGCGACATGGAAACGCGCGAAGAGCAGTGCGCGGTCCTCATGGACGAACAGCAGCTCCGCCAGGAAGCGTCTGAGCAGGGCGGCGGGTTCGTCGGGCGCCAGCCTGACGTGAGCCGTATGGGAGAGCTCCTCCGCATCGGTTGGGTGCCATATGAGGGAGAACATCCCGAGCGCAGAGTTCTCGAAGAGGTCGGGCAGGCTGCGTCCATACGCCCGAATGGAAAGGTCCGCCGTGTGCTCGAGTTCCTCGAACCGCACTATTCCTCCCGCTCCTGGATGATCTTGGCGGCCGAACGGACCTTAGCGCCGTCCTGCATGCGGACGAGGATCACGCCCTGAGCTGACCTACCGGTGCGGCGGATCTTCTCCACCGGCATGCGGATCACCATGCCGACGCTGGTGAGGAGCATCAGTTCGTCGGCGTCATCGACGACCTCGCATGCCACGATGGGACCGTTCTTCGCTGTGATATTGGCCGTCTTGAGTCCCTTGCCACCGCGCGCCTGGGGTCGGTACTCCGTGAGTGGAGTCCGCTTGCCGTACCCGCCCTCGGTCACGATCAGCAGGTCGCGGCTCGGGTCCACGACGTCGAACCCAACCACCGAGTCCCCCTTGCCGAGGGTAATGCCCTTCACCCCGGCCGCCTGCCGGCCCATGGGGCGGGCCTGAGCTTCGGGGAAGCAGATGGACATGCCGTGGCGCGTCACGAAGATCAGGTGGCGGCTCCCGTCGGTCCACTTGACCCATCGCATCGAGTCGCCCTCGGCCACGGTCATGGCGATAATGCCGCGCACCTTCAGGCACGTGTCATAGGCCTTTAGCGCCGTCTTCTTGATGATGCCGCGCTCGGTCACCATCACCAGGTAACCACCGATGTCGTAGCTCGGCACCGCGATGGTCGCTGTGACCCGCTCGCCTTTCTCGAGCTCAAGCAGGTTCGCGATGTGTGTCCCGCGCGCCGTCCGGCTGGCCGGGGGCACCTCGAAGGCCTTGATCCGATACACCCGGCCCTGGTCGGTGAAGAAGAGCAGATAGTGGTGGGTGCTGGCCACGAACAGATCCTGCACCTCGTCCTCTTCCTTCTTCGTGAGCCCGATGACACCCTTACCGCCGCGTTTGATCACTCGATACGTGTCCACGGGCAGGCGCTTGATATAGCCCGTGCGGGTGATCGTGACGATCATGTCCTCCTCGGCGATCAGGTCCTCGATGCTGATATCGTCAGCCTCGCCCGCCAGAATGCGAGTCCGGCGTTCGTCGCCGTGCGATCTCTTGATCTCCTCCAGGTCATGCACGATGATCGCGTCGACGCGGGCCGGGTTCGACAGGATGTCCTTCAGGTCCGCGATGAGGGCCAGGGTCTCGTTGTACTCGTTCTGGATCTTCTCCCGCTCCATCCCCGTCAGGCGGGACAAGGTCAGGTCCAGAATGGCCTGGGCCTGTGCCTCCGAGAACTCCAGCTCATCCTGCAGCCGCTGACGGGCCACGGCCGGTGTCTGGGAGGACCGGATGAGCTCGATGACCGTATCGAGCATGTCGATGGCGCGGAGGTAGCCCTCCAGGATGTGGGCCCGCTCCTCCGCACGGGCCAGGCGGAACCGTGACCGCCGGGTGATGACCTCTCGCCGGTGGTCTACATAGATCTCCATGGCCCGTTTGAGGTTTATGGTCCGCGGCACGCCATCCACCAGGGCGAGCATGTTCACGGCGTACGTCGCCCGCAGTTGCGTCCGCTTGTAGAGCTGGTTCAGCGTCACGTTGGCGTCGGCGTCTCGGCGCAGCTCGATCACCAGTCGCATGCCCTTGCGGTCCGTCTCATCCCGCAGATCGCTGATGCCCTCAACGCGCTTCTCACGAACGCATGTAGCGATCTCTTGAACCAGCGCGGCCTTGTTCACCTGGTAGGGCAGCTCAGTGACGATGATCGCCTCACGGCCCTGGCCGATGGGCTCCACCGCCGTACGAGCCTGCATGACAATGGAACCGCGCCCCGTCTCAAACGCGGCCTGAATGCCCTTGTGACCCAGGATGAAGCCCGCGGTGGGGAAGTCGGGCCCGTGGACGATCTGCATCAGGTCCTGGACGGTCATCTCCGGACGACGGATCAGCTCGATGATGCCGTCACAGATCTCGTTCACGTTGTGCGGCGGGATGTTCGTCGCCATGCCCACCGCGATACCGGTGCCGCCATTGCAGAGCAGATTCGGGAAGCGCCCCGGCAGCACCGAGGGCTCCTGTTCGCGGTCATCGTAGTTGGGCTGGAAGTCGACGGTATCCTCGTCGATGTCTTCCATCATCGGCACTGCGGCCCGGGCCAGCCGGCACTCGGTGTACCGCTGAGCGGCCGGCGGATCACCATCGACGCTGCCGAAGTTCCCCTGCCCATCGACCATAAGGTACCGCTGGTTGAAGTCCTGAGCGAGACGCACGAGGGCAGGGTAGATCACCTGATCACCGTGCGGGTGATACTTACCCATCACCTCTCCAGTGACCTTGGCGCACTTGACATGCTGCCGATTGGGTGCCAGACCCATCTCATGCATGGTGTACAGGATCCGCCGCTGCACGGGCTTGAGCCCATCGCGCGCATCCGGCAGGGCCCGTGCGAAGATCACGCTCATGGCGTACGTCATGTATGAGTCCTTGATCTCCGACTCGAGCGTGATCTCGGAGGTCAACGGGCTGATGGTGTCCATGGTCGGAGCTCCTCAACATACGAACGAATCACGAAGAGGCAACAGCAGAGCAGTGGCCGGACGGAGACTCCAAACACGCGCCGCCCCGGCCGCAGCTATGGCCCGTATCGACGCGGGCTAGAAGTCGAGATTGCGGACTTCCTTGGCGTGGGTCGCAATGAACTCCCGCCGTGGCTCGACCTTCTCGCCCAACAGCGTCACAAACAGGTCGTCAGCCATTACACAGTCGTCGATGGTCACCCGCGAGATCCGCCGGGTCGCGATGTCCATCGTCGTCAGAGCCAGGTCCTCGGCATCCATCTCGCCCAGACCCTTGAAGCGCGATACCTGCCGCCCGCGCGGCGACGTCCGCTCCAAGAGGCGGTTCAGCTCTTCCTCAGACCAGGCGTAGTCAATCTCGCGGCCATGCTTGACCCGAAACAAGGGCGGGCGCGCGATGTAGACATGCCCGTGGGTGATCAACGGCTGCATGTACCGGAAGAAGAAGTTCAGGAGCAGAGTCCGAATGTGAAGGCCGTCCGAGTCGGCGTCGGCCATGATGATGACCCGTTCATAGCGCAGTTTCGACAGATCCATTGTCCCGTTGTCGGGCCCATCAGCTTCCCCGGCGGTCCCGGGTTGCGCCTCGCCCTCGCCGTCGCCTTCGTCCTGCGGCTCTTCGCCGAGCTCCTCCTGAGCCTCGGCCTTGCCATTCCCGTTGGAGTGGGCGGTGATCCCAGTCCCCAGAGCCGAGATGATGGTCCCCAACACCTCGTGGCTGAGCACTTTGTCGATGCGCGCCTTCTCCACGGTCAGGGGCTTGCCACCCAGGGGAAGGATCGCCTGAAAACGCGCGTCGCGAGCGCTCTTGGCGCTCCCCGCCGCGCTATCACCCTCGACGAGGAAGACCTCACACTCCTCACGCTTGCGCGACGAGCAGTCCCAGAGCTTCCCGGGCATCGAACCACTCTCGAGCGCCGACTTGCGCTTGATGAGGTCGCTGGCCTTTCGGGCCGCATCGCGCGCCCGCTGCGCCACCTGCGCCTGGCTGATAATGCGCTTGGCCTCGGCCGGATGCTCCTCGAACCACTCCGAGAGCTTCTCACCCACCACCGAGTTGACGATACCCTCAACCTCGCTGTTACCCAGCTTTGCCTTGGTCTGACCCTCAAACTGCGGGTTGAGCAGCTTCACGCTGACCACCGCGCACAGGCCCTCGCGGACATCGTCGCCGGAGAGGTTTGGATCCTTCTCCTTTAGCACCCCAAGCTTGCGGCCATACTGGTTGACGGTTCGCGTGAGGGCCGTGCGGAAGCCGCTGACGTGCGTGCCGCCTTCTCGTGTATTGATGAAGTTCGCAAAAGAGAGTACCTGTTCGGCATATCCGTCGTTATACTGGATAGCCACCTCGATACCAATGCTGTCGCGCTCGGCCGCGATGAGCACTGGCGTCCGATGCAGCACTCCCTTATTGCGATTCAGGGTTTTCACATACTCAGCGATGCCGCCCTTGTAGGAGAACGACTCGCGCTTGCCCGTGCGCTCGTCTGCCAGGCTGATCGTGGCCCCGCCGGTCAGATAGGCAAGCTCCCTCAGCCGGCGCGCGATCACCTCGTAGTCAAACTCGGTGACCTCGAAGATCTCGGGGTCGGGCTTGAACCGGATCATGGTTCCGGTGCCCTTTGCCTTCCCCACCACTTCAAGCTTAGTCTTCGGCACGCCCCGCTCATACCGCTGCACGTGCTCACTGCCCTCGCGCCGCACCCGCACCTCGAGCCATTCGGACAGCGCGTTGGTGCACGAAACGCCGACGCCGTGGAGGCCGCCGGAGACCTTGTAGCCGCCTCCACCGAACTTGCTGCCTGCGTGGAGCGTGGTCAGCACGACCTCGACTCCGGGCCGCTTTTCCTCCGGGTGCATGTCAACTGGAATGCCGCACCCATTGTCGGTGCCGCTCACGCTGCCATCACTATGAATGACAACATCGATCGTGTCGCAGCGGCCAGCCAGGCACTCGTCGATGGAGTTGTCTACGACCTCGAAGAGGATGTGGTGAACCCCGTAGGAACCCGTGTCGCCGATGTACATCGCCGGCCGCTCGCGGACAGGAGACAGGCCCCGGAGGACCTTGATTTGGTCCGCATCGTAGCCGTTACTTGCCATTCTGAACCCCCGAAAGGACAAAGCGCTCAAACCTACCAAGTGTACCAAATCGGAGGCCCGGCGTCAATGCACCTGGCAGCCCTCAAGCCGCATTCTGACGCGATTCCGCGGCGCTGAGCCCGCCGGACTCTGGGACCCAACTCGGTCATCGGGAAGCCAGATCCCACCTCCGGTCTCGCCGAGCCGAGAGGTCACCTCAGTGCCATGCCCGAACACTGCACGACCGGAGCTGTCGGCAAGCCTGCTCGTGAGAGGGAGGCGTCGGGTTTGGGGTCGCTTGGTACAGGTCGCATCTATGCACTGCTCGCCATCGTGGGGTGCTCAGTTTCCCTCGCGCACGCCGCCATCACGCCTGAGGAGGCAACGAAGGACTGCGAGGCCATCGTGGCCCTCTGGGCCGAGAATCGGGAAGCCGTGGAGTCCATCCGGACAACCTACATTGACTTTACGAGGCCTACCGAGGAGATCCAGCCCATCGCCGACGCATTCACCAAAGTCAAGAATGAGGTGGTACCGGGCATCCAGGAACAGCTGCAGCCCTTCGCCACCAAGTACGCCACGCCGCGCGAGGGCACGTTCATGGGTGTCCCACCGATTACCGTCTACGACACGCTCTGGGAGATCCTCGGCAAGAAGCTCGACGACCTCGACAGCCCTCAGGACAAGTTCGACTCGCTGTACATGGCGATTGGAAATGTGCAGGAGAAAGCCAAGGAACTCGCGGAGCAGGCCGCAATGGAGGCCGAGACGACCATCCGCCTGGTCAAGGAGAAGTTCTACGTCGAGGACATCCGTGTCCAGCAGCTCGAGCGCATCAAGCCCG